>NZ_JBYTDF010000003.1:0-720702 GCF_058790995.1 Mesorhizobium sp. EU05-FHT14A09 | reverse complement strand
CAAACGCAGCGTCACGGCCTGCTTCGCTTCTCAGCTCCCAGGCCACCAGAGTGTCGCTCACGCGGCTCTCTTGAATTTCTCTTCGAGGTCTTTCGGAAGCGAACTTCGCTGTCGCCAGCGGCGCACCGCCCTCGTTGATGAGGCGTATATAGTCGGGTGGCGCTCGAAGTGTCAACAATGATTCTGAGCTTTTTTGAATTTTTTGCGACAAATAATTCTGGCATTTTTTTTCAATCGGCCCAGCCCTCGTTCTTCTCCTCATGTCAGCCTGACGACGCGCTTCGTCAAATGCCGGCAAATGTTCGCAGACTAACCGATGTGATGCCTCCGTCGGCGCGGCGCCCTGTACACACGGAACTCTTGCCCGAGCTCGCCTTTCTCCCGACAATCCGGTGGAACACCTGCCCCGTCATCCGCTTCGGACGGCCAAAGCCCTATTGCCGCCTTATTGGAAGAAGACAGCAGTTGAGGTGAAGGCAGCCGTGTCGCATGGCATTCATTCGCCTCTTGTAAGAAGCGGCCCGTCGGAAGGCCGGGGCACGGCTGGAGTTCCCGCACACGTACGGGGCTTTCGTTGACTTCGTCGGCTGCGGCAGGCAAATGTCATGGCCTTGCAAGAGAACAGAGAAGAGCCCGCCTGGGGAAGAAACCGCCTTTTTGAATGCAGGATACGGACGAGGTCATAGCCGAACTCGGCAACGAACCGCCGCTGATCGCGGACGGTCGCAGCGGTCCGCCGGATCGCCGCGAGGTGTCGGCGCGCTGGCTGTCCGGTACATTCCTCACTGGCATCACCTCTTCAGTGCTGATGGGCGTCGCCCTGGTCGCGGCCCTCGACGGACGCCAGCAATTGGCGACACCGCCTGAAATCGCCGAACTCGCCAGCCTGGCCGATGGCGGCGACTCCGGCGAAGAAGCAAAGACCACGCGTCTTGTCGCGCCGCGCCAGATTGCCAAGGCCAAGGATCGGCGGCGCATGGAAGTGTCGATGGTCACCAAGGTCGGCGACCGTGACGTCATCAACACCATGCCGTTCGTACAGGTGAAGATGGCGCTCGCCGCCAACCACACCACCAACAAGTCCTATCCGCCCTTCGATCCGCTCCAGGTTTTCCGCGACGATGGCTCAGACTCGTCCAATCCCGCCCCTGCGCCGGCCGGCCAGATCTACGGCGCCAAGGTCGAAAGCGAGATGAGCCTGAAGACGATCGACTTTCCGATCGCCACCGCAGCCTTCGATGAAAAGAGCGATCTCTCGGCCGACGAGGTCGAGAAGGTAGTCCGCAGCGCCAGCGCCGGCCTCGGCGACGGCGCGGTCCAGGTCGCGGCTCTTCATTATGTCGACCCGCAGCGTTTCGGCGACCAGCTCACCCAGTCGATCGCCGGCTCCTACGACGTCAAGATCGTGCCGGAGAACGTCTCGGTGGCACCCCGTGCCGAAACCGAGACCGAGGCATTGACCTTTGCCGAAGACATCATCCCCTTCACCAAGGACCGCGACATTGCGGAAGCCTTTTCCGAGTCCGGCTATACCAATTCCGACGCCTTCGGCATGGCCGAGGCGATCGGCAAGCTGCTCAACACCACGGCGCTGAAGGCGGGCACCGTGCTGCGCGTCGGCCTCGAAGTCCGCGGCGATGCCGCCAAGGTGGTGCGTACCGGCGTCTATGACCGGACCCGCCATATCGTCACTATCGCACTCGATGACCGAGGCCAGTTCGTACCGGCCGAGGAACCCGACCCCAATCCCGAACTGCAGACCGCCTTCGACGATTCTCCGCCGGTGGTGGTGCGTGGCAACCTGCCAAGCATCTATGACGGCATCTACCGCGCGGCCTATTCTTATGGCTTGTCCACCAAGATGGCCCAGCAGGTCATCAAGATCCTGGCTTCCGATGTCGACTATCAGGCGCGGTTGACGTCGAGCGATCGCCTCGAAGTGCTGTTCTCCCAGCCCGACAGCGACGACCAGGCGTCCGAGGATTCGGAACTTCTTTACGTATCTGCCGCCATTGGCGGCATGGCACGCACGCTCTACCGCTTCCAGCTGCAGGATGGCAGCACCGACTATTTCGACGAGAATGGCCGCAGCGCCGAGCAGTTCCTGCTGCGCAAGACTGTACCCAACGGCACCTTCCGTTCCGGCTTCGGCGCACGCCGCCATCCGATCCTCGGTTATGTCAGGATGCATACCGGCGTCGATTGGGCCGCCCCCACCGGCACGCCGATCATCGCGGCCGGCAACGGCCTTGTCGAGAAAGCCGGCTGGGCTGCCGGCTATGGCAAGCAGACGATCATCCGTCATGCCAACGGCTACGAGACATCCTACAACCATCAAAGCGCCTTCGCGCGTGGCGTCCAGCCCGGTGCCCGCGTCCGGCAGGGCCAGGTGATCGGTTACGTCGGCACCACCGGTCTTTCGACCGGCGCACACCTTCACTACGAACTCATGGTCAACGGCACCAAGGTGGATCCGATGCGTGTGCGTCTGCCCACCGGCAAGGTTCTCCAAGGCGACGACCTTGTCGCCTTCAAGCGCGAGCGCGAACGTATTGACGACCTTCTGAAGCAACAGAACGGCACGGGCCTCAAGGTCGCCAGCGCCGGCGCCGCCACCAGTAAATAACGACACACCGGTAAGCGGTTCAGTTGGCGATGGCGCCGTTTTGGACGTCACCGCGCCCGAGCATGCCGCGCCGCGACGGCTTGGCCGCATACATGGCCTGATCTGCGGCGTTGATGAGCGCGTTGCTGTCGGAGCCATCTTCCGGGAAAACCGCGATGCCGACGGTGGCTCCAACTTCCAGCAGCGCGGCTCCGACCTGTCGAACTTTGCTGATGTCACGTGACAGACGTTGCGACAGGAAAAGCATGGCCTCGCGACCGGGCACAGTCGGCACTATGACGCCGAATTCGTCGCCGCCGAGCCGCGCTGCCGTCGCTCCAGCCGGCACGGCTTGGGCGATCTGTTGCGCGACATCGATCAGCACTTCATCGCCGACCGCATGCCCGTGCGTGTCATTGACCGGCTTGAAACGATCGAGATCGATGAACAGCACCGCGCAGCTCGATTGCGACCGCCTGGCATTTTCGATCGCCAGGGCCAGGGCTTCGCGAAAGCGCCTTCCGTTCGCGAGGCCGGTCAGCGGGTCGTGCCGGGCTGAATCATGGGCAAGCCGTTCAGCGGCCTCGCGGCGTTTGATCTCATGGCCGAGCTGCCGTGTCCGAATGGCCAGGAAAACCAGCGAGCCGACGCCGACGCACAGAAGCAAGGCAAGGATTTCGTCCAGTTGCCAGTCCTCATGAGCGCGCGTGATCTTATAGAGCCAGTCGAAAAGATCGACTTTCACGGCGAAGACAAAAAGCCCCGCCACAACCAACAACCACAAGGCTGCAAGCACCAGCGTGCGCCGATCGAACCATCGCTGGTCGCCAGCTGCGATCTCGGAAGAATCCACCGGCCAGCGCGGATCATTCTTCGACATGCACGCCCCCCACTCGACGACAGGATCACGCCGTGTGTGTGCCGGCATCTTAACACACTAGCGTTGGCAAATATCGATCAATAGAAGCGCGCCGCCTTTTTAATCGACGATCACCACGACCCTGGCCTGACGATGAGTCAATCCTTACCGTAACTGCCAAAAATTTAATGGTCTGTCGGGCCTGCCATAGCTTCATCGGGCTGACGTGCCGGCTGCGTCAGCCACGCCGTGATGGCGGCAACGAAGCACATGACCGCCGAAATTGCCGCGACGGCCTGGAAAGCGCGGCCTGTCGCGGCGGCTCGCACAGCTTCGGCCGCCGGATCGATCGCGGCTTGCGGCAACACGCCGAATTCGACACCACTTTCGGCGCCGCCGGCGACGGCGTAGACCAAACCTACCACCGCGCCGAGCGCGGCAACAGCCATCAGGCCGGCTATCCGCGCAACCGCGTTGTTGATGCCGGACGCCGCGCCGGTATCCCTGTCATCCACCGAAGTCATGATTGCGGTCGACAAGGGCGATACGACCAGCGCCATCCCCAAGCCCATCAGCGTCGCGAGCGGGAAAACCCCGCTCCAGAAGCCATGGAAATCCGTTCCCGCCAACACGGCCAATCCTGCGAACGCGACCCCCACCACAACACTGCCGAGGGCTATCGGCAGGCGCGCGCCTGTCCGATCGGACCATCGACCGACCGGGCCGGACAACAGTGCGATTGCCGCCGACAGTGGCAAGAAGATGAAGCCGGCCTCCGCCGTGCTGAGACCCCAGCCGGCGATCAGCAGCATGGGGAGGTAGAACAGCACCGCCGACAGCGCGAAATACAGGAAGAACGTTGCCGCATTGGCGCCGGAGAAGGCAGCGATCCGAAACAGCCTGAGATTGACCATCGGTTCGCGATGGCGGCTCTCCCACAACAGAAAGACCGACAGCGCAACAAGGCCGAGCAGAATGACCAGACCGTTGACGATCGCCGAACCCTCGCGGCCTTCCGCGCTCATCGCGGTCAGGCCGTAAGCCATGCCGCCAAAAGCCAGCGTCGCCAGCGCCGCCCCCCCGAGATCCAATCCCTTTTGCTGGGCAGGTGAATCGGCAGGCACCTTGGCAAGCAGCAGCCAGATCGCGATCGCGCCGAGCGGCAGATTGATGGCGAAGATCGCGCGCCAGACACCTGCACCGAAGCTGGACAGGACCATGCCGCCGAGGACGGGGCCGAGTGCGGTGGTCAGAGCCGAGGCGGCCGCCCAGATGCCGATGGCGCGGCCCCGCTCGGCCTTCGGATAGGCCTTGGCGATGATGGCAAGGCTGCCGGGCACCATGACAGCAGCGCCGATCCCCTGGACCGCGCGAAACAGGATGAGCAGCGGCGCAGTCGGCGCGAGTGCGCAGGCGATCGACGCCGCAATGAACAGCGCTATGCCCGCCACGAAGGCGCGGCGCAGACCAAAGCGGTCTCCGGCAGCGCCGCCGGCCAGGATCAGCGCCGACAGCGTCAGCGCATAGGCATTGGAAATCCACTGCGCCTCGACAAGACTCGCGCCAAGATTGGCGCGCAGCACCGGCATGGCGATTGAAAGCACGGAACCGTCAATGAAACCCAGTGCGGAAGCGAGAATGGCGGCGGTCAGCACATAACGTCGGCTGCGCTGCGGACAGAAGGTTTCCTTCGAAGCCAATCCGCCGAGAACGCTGGCATCCATGCCTGTATCACCACTCGCCTGCATGGCTTTGCTTAGCGCAGTGTGATTGCGTTCGGTATCGATTTTCGGACGGAATGCTGCGTCAAATCAAAAACAGGGCATTCCCGGCCAAGGAGCTACTCGACGAAGTCGACCGGCACGCCGGGCTTGACCAGCCTGGCGAGTTCCGCGGCATCCCAGTTGGTCAAACGCACGCAGCCATGGCTTTCGGTCTTGCCGATCTTCGATGGCTCCGGTGTGCCGTGGATACCGTAAGTCGGTTTGTCGAGCGCGATCCAGATCGATCCGACCGGGCCGTTCGGCCCAGGCGGGATGGTCAGCACCTTGTCGTTGGCTCCCTGCTTGAAATTGATCTTGGGATTGTAGGTGTAGTTCGGATCGAAAGCCACACGCGACACGGCATGGGTACCGGTGGGTGACGGCGTATCGGACGAGCCGATCGTTGCCGGATAGGCAGCGACCAGCTTGCCTGCGGCGTCATAGGCCCGGACCTGCTTGCGGCCCTTGTCGGCGATGATGTGCGTGACCGGTGTCTGCGCCAGCCTGCCGAAATTGACCACTTTCACCAGCGTGCCGGGCCGATTGAAATTGACGCCCGGGTTTATCGCCTTGAGATAGGCCTCATCCATGTGGAACCGCTCGGCGAGTGCCTCGGTCACCGACGTGAAACTCATGCGCTCCAGCGTCGCCTTCTGGCTGTAGTCTTCCGGAATGGACGCGACATAGGGCCCAGCCGCATCTTCGGCGGTTATCGAATAGGAAGCGAAAGCCGGACCACCGGTTTTCTCGAGTTCGGCCTTGATAGCTGCGACATCGGTCGACTTCAGATTGGTGCCGGTGATCTCGCGATAAGCGGCCAGCGCCTTGTCCATGTTGGAGCCGAAGCGACCGTCGATGGCGCCTGGCGAAGAGCCGGCGCGGTCGAGCAGCACCTGCAACGCGGCGATATCTTCACGTGCGCCGAGCGACAGCGAAGGATTGATCGTCGACTTGCCTCCGGTCGCCGGTTCGGTCGGCGCGATCGCACTGTCAGGCGACGTTGGTTGCGCCGGGTCGATCGAGGCTTCCTTCAACGGCTGGCGCTCGACCGGCTGTGGTGCGGGAATGCCGTCACGATTGGCTGGCAGGGGATCGCCATACCGATCGCGCGGTCCCGGCGCCGGAGGAAAGGCCTCGACCATACCGCCCTCAGGAGGCAGGTTGTCGTAGTACCCGCCATCATCCTCCGGATACTGGGAGGCGCGCCGGTCCTCCATCTGGCGGCGGCGAAAGCGAGCCATGTCCTCCGGGTCGTCCAGGTAATAACGGTCGTCGTCAGGCGCACGCTCGACCTGCCGCTGCCGGTTTTCGAGGCGCAGGGCGCGGCGGTCGAAACGCGTCTGCGGCGGCTGGATCGCGATAACCTTGCCGGTGTAGGGGTCGACGATGACGCGATTGCCCTTGCCGTCATAGAATACCTGATAGTCGCTGTTCTGGGCGACCTGGACCCCCTCGGCCTTGCTAGGAACGCCACCGTCCACAGCCGGCTGCCGCGAAGATGCGGCCTGGGCGCCGAAAGCCAGCATCACGCCAAGTGTCAGGGCTGAAAGCGAAAGCATCGTGCGCAGCATATAGTCAGAATTCTCCGGCGCGTTCCGTCACCGACCTGGTCCATCGGCCGGGAGCAGCGTGTCTCCGGCGAGGCCATGATCCGCCTAACGATTCAACCATGAACTGGGCATGAACATGGCGGATTCGCAAGAGCGGGATGCCGAAAGCGCTATCGCGTTATTGTTCCAATCCGAGCTCCCGCCGCTCTCGCCTGGTCAGATTGCGTGCAGCAAGACGATGGCTGTCCCTCAGGTAATCCCTCAGTGCGGCGTCATCCAAGCTCTCGGCAGTCACGCGCTGGATCCACTTCATTCCACGTGAGGCGAGATAGGGCGCAGGCCGGCAGCCGGGCTGTTCCTTCAGGATATCGTACGCCATCTCCGAGCATTTGAAGGTGAAGAAAGGTATCTCGGCCTGTTGGCTCCAGCCACCAATAGCAAAGACCTTGCTGCCGACCTTCCAGACATGGGCACCGCCCCACTGCACCACGTGATGGGTCGCCGGCAGCGAAGCACAGAAGCCGTTATATTCGTCGAGCGTCAAACCAGCCTCCGTTCGATTGGCGGTGCCCTCAGCGCTTTATCGCGTCCACGGCGTGTAAGGAACAGGATCTTGATTGCCGACAACGATCGAGCGCCGCGCCGTTCACAGGATCTTTGGCATCTCGCGGACCTGGGGCTTGGTGCAGGCGGAGGCTGGCGGTCCGACCTACAAGAGCACACCGGATCAACCAAGGGACACATCCATGTTCAGTCATGTGACTGTCGGCGTCAGCGATCTCGATCGCGCAGCGCGCTTCTATGACGCCGTGCTTTTGCCGCTGGGCCTTCGCCGGCGCCCGGTCACTCCCGATGGTGGCCCGGCGTCCGCGTGCTGGGTCGGACGGGATCGTGCCTTGCCACGTTTCTATGCCTACATTCCCCTCGATGGCAGGCCGGCGAACGCCGGTAACGGCACCATGGTAGCGTTCCTTGCCTCTGGTCCGGAGGCCGTCACGACAGCCTATGCGGCAGGTGTCGCGGCGGGAGGAACGGACGAGGGCAAACCGGGTCCTCGCCCGCACTATGGCGAGGGCTACTTCGGCGCCTATCTGCGCGACCCCGACGGCAACAAGGTGCACATCGTCCACCGCGGCGACATCCAGGATTGAGCATACCGGCAGCGGCCAGCTTGGACGGCCGCCCGCATCATGCTAGAGGCGGCCATGATGGAATTCGCAGGCGAGATTCTGGTCCTGACCGGCACGCCGGGATCGGGAAAAACCACCACCGCCAAGGCGCTGGCAGCCCAAGGCGGATCGGCAAAGGTCCATCTTCATTCCGACGATTTCTGGCATTTCATCAAGAATGGCGCCATCGCTCCCTACCTGCCGGAAGCCCACCGGCAGAACGCTGTGGTGATCGATGTCCTGGCCAAGGCAGCCCAAGGCTACGCCAAAGGCGGTTTCTTCGTCATCGTCGACGGCATTGTCGGCCCCTGGTTCCTGCAGCCGTTCACAGCACCCGAAATCCCTCTGCATTATGTGGTGTTGCGCCCGCCGCTCGACGTGGCCATCCGCCGTTGCCGCGACCGCGGCGGCGACACTCTGACGGATCCGGAACCGATCGCCGCCTTGCACCAGCAACTTTCCGAATTGGGAGAACTGGAACCGCACGCGATCAACATTGGCGACCAGTCTCCCGAACAGACGCTTGCCACCGTGATTGAAGCCCTGCGCAGCGGCACGTTTCGTTTGTCCTGACCGAGCGGGTCACTGCTGATCAGCAAGAGCTAACATCTCGAACAGTTTATTGCCCTGTTATCAGGTGCTGCCGCTATCAGTACCGGGTTGAACACGAGAGAAGCCCATGATCGACGTCGATGCACTGCGACCGCACTTTCTCAGTATCCTGCGGATCGTCAGCGCCCTCACCCTGTTGCAGTACGGCACAGGAAAGTTGCTGGGTTTCCCGGCACTCGAGCGCGTCCCTGCAATGTTTTCCCTGCCGTGGTTTGCCGGTACCCTGGAACTGATCGGCGGCGCCTTACTCCTGCTCGGCTTGTTTACCCGGCCAGTCGCCTTCGTCATTTCCGGCCTGATGGCATTCGCCTACTGGATCGGCCACGCGCCGAATTCGATCTTCCCGATCCTCAACGGCGGCAATCTCGCCATCGTCTATTGTTTTGTGTTTCTGTACCTTTTTGCCGCTGGCCCGGGTCCATGGAGTCTCGATGCTTATCGGAAATCGCCAGCGACTGCCGCAGCCTTGAGCATTTTGTAGCCAAGTGGAATCACTTGGCGTTACAACAATGCGGCCGAAACAAAACTTGGAGCGTTTCCGCGTTTCCGTGAAAAACGGAAACGCTCTGAGGCGAGTTGGAATCCGAGCTACAGCCCATCGTGGCGCATGGCCCTGGCCAGCACTTCGAACACCCTCGGGTCCTGCGACTGGGCAACGTTGAAGCGCAGGAACCCATTCGCGGTGCGGGACAGGCTGAAGGCGTTGCCTGGCGCCAGCACCACCCCGTTGGCCAGCGCACGCCGGGCGACGTCGGCAGCATCCAGCCCGTCCGGCAGACTGCACCACAGGAACATGCCCGCACGCGGCTCGATCCAGGGTCTGATGCCCAACGGCTCGAGCCGCCGCGATGTTTCGGCCATGGAGACTGACAGGCGCTGCCGCAGCGCCTCGACATGTTTGCGGTAGCTGCCGTCCTTGAGTTGCGAAAGCACGAGCTCCGCCGAAAGGTGGCCACCGCCGAAAGTGGTCGAGATCTTGAGATCCGTCAGGCGCTCGACCCAATCGCGTGGGGCTGCGATGAAACCGCATCGCACCGATGCCGACAGTGTCTTGGAAAAACTGCCGATTTGGACCACGCGCGAAAGCCCGTCGAAGGCAGCCAGGCGTGGCGCCGGCTCGGTTTCGAAATCGGCAAAAATATCGTCCTCGACAATGGTCACGTCGAACTGGTCGGCGAGTTTGAGCAGGCGATGCGCTGTGACTGGCGACAGCGTCGCGCCGGTTGGGTTGTGCAATGCGGAATTGGTGATGTAGAGGCGCGGCCGATGCTCGGCGAGCGCCTGTCCAAACAGATCGAGATCCGGCCCGGTCGGCGTGTAGGGCACGCTGACGATGTTGGCCCGGTGCGCGCGCAACAGCGCGTGGAAGTTGAAATAGCAAGGGTCATCGACAAATACCGTGTCGCCGGGCTCGATGAGAAAGCGGCACAAGAGGTCGATCGATTGCGTGCCAGATTCCGTCAGCACGATCTGGTCCGGCGAAGCTTCGATGCCGTGCTCGCCCATGCGGCGTGCGAGCAGTTGCCGCAACGGCGCCAGCCCGAGCGGCGTGCCGTAGTCAGCCAGTACCGTATCCTTGGCATGCGCAAGGCCGCGCAATGCACGACGCAAAGCCTGCTGCGGCATCCAGTCGGCAGGCAGCCAGCCGCAACCGGGTTTCAAGACCCTTTCGCCAGCCTCCAGGGATTGCCGCGATATCCAAAGCGGGTCGATCTCGCGGTCAAGCCGCGGCCCGACTTCGGCAAGCGAAAGCGGTGCCAGCGGACCGCATACATAGAAACCAGAGCCCGGCCGTGAGCGGATCGCCCCTTCTGCCGCTAGGCGTTCATAGGCTTCCACCACGGTAGAGGTGGAGACCTGCATGGTCCTGGCAAAGGCTCGCACGGAGGGCAACTTGGCGCCAGGCGTCAGTTGCCGAGCCCCGATGCGCTGCCGCACTGTCGCCATCACCGTCTCGATCAATGTTGCGTCTTTGCCCGGGGGGGCCGCGAGCCCTTCCATCTGTATTGCCACCGTATCCAGAACAGTTTGATCGAACTGTACCCCAGTGTATCTGGCGAAGCCAGCCAATTCCCGTCGATAAGAACGCCCTGATTGCTAGAGCGTTTCCGGTTTTTCGGAAACGCGGAAACGCTCTAACTTTTTGTTTTTACGCAATTCCGGATGGAAAACCGCTACGCGCTTTTCCTGGAATTGCTCTAGGAGTTTGCGTGTGGACAAGACGACGAGTGGATGGTTCAACGGTTTTCTGGGGGTGCTGATCTTCAGCGGCTCGCTGCCGGCAACCCGCGTGGCCGTGATGGATTTCAGCCCGGTCTTCCTGACCGTGACTCGCGCCACCCTCGCCGGACTGCTCGGTCTCGCCCTTTTGCTGGCCTTTCGTGAGAAGCGACCAAGCAGGGATGATTTGATCTCGCTCACCATCGTCGCGGTCGGCGTCGTGGTCGGCTTTCCGCTCCTGACTGCACTGGCGCTCGAGCACGTCACTTCCGCGCACTCGATCGTTTTCATCGGCCTGTTGCCGCTGGCAACAGCGATCTTCGGCGTGCTGCGCGGCGGCGAGCGTCCCCGCCTCGCCTTCTGGGTGTTCTCCTGCCTCGGCAGCGCACTGGTTGCTGGATTTGCGTTCTCGCGAGGTCTTTCCGCCTCACCGGTCGGCGACGCCTTGATGCTGGCGGCGATCGTCGTCTGCGGGCTGGGTTACGCGGAGGGTGGAAAACTGTCGCGTCGGCTGGGCGGCTGGCAGGTGATTTGCTGGGCGCTGGTGATTTCACTGCCCCTGATGCTGGTGCTGACCTTCGCCACCTTCCCGGCCTCCCTCGCCGGCGTCGGCATGCCAGCCTGGGTCAGCCTCGCCTATGTGTCTCTGTTCAGCATGCTGGTCGGCTTCGTGTTCTGGTATCGTGGGCTGGCGCAGGGCGGTATCGCCGCCGTCGGGCAACTGCAACTGCTGCAACCCTTCTTCGGTCTCGCCCTGGCGGCCTTCCTGCTGCACGAGCAGGTCAGCGCTGCCATGGTGGTCGTAACCCTCGGCGTGGTGTTGTGTGTGGCTGGCGCCAAACGGTTCGCGAAGTAGACCCTACTCGCGATACGAAAAGGCGCGCCTCCTTGTCGGAGGCGCGCCTTTCAACGACAACAGGCCAAAGAACCATTGTCAGGCGGCTTGTTCGGCCACCACAGTCGGCTTCGAACGAAAATTCAACCTGTCCGATCCCGCGGTCACCTTGACGGTAGAGCCATCGAGGATATCGCCCATCAGGATCTTTTCCGCCAGCGGATCCTGCAATTCCTTCTGCATCACTCGCTTCAGCGGCCGCGCGCCATAGGCCGGGTCGTAACCCTTGTCCGCCAACCATTCGACAGCATCCTTGTCGAGGGTGAGCGTGATCTTGCGATCGACCAGAAGCTTCTCCAGCCGCTTGAGCTGGATCTCGACGATCTGGCCCATATCCTTGCGGCGCAGGCGGTGGAACAGGATCACCTCATCGACGCGGTTGAGGAACTCCGGACGGAACGAGGCCTTCACCACCGCCATCACCTCATCGCGCACGGCATCGACATCCTGGTCTTCGCCAAGCCCGACCAGATACTCCGCACCGAGGTTCGACGTCATGATGATCAGCGTGTTGCGGAAGTCGACCGTACGGCCCTGCCCATCGGTCAGCCGCCCATCGTCCAGCACCTGCAACAGCACATTGAAGACATCCGGGTGCGCCTTCTCGATCTCGTCGAACAGCACGACTTGGTAAGGCCGGCGCCGAACGGCTTCGGTCAAGGCACCCCCCTCCTCATAGCCGACATAGCCGGGAGGCGCGCCGATGAGACGGGCAACCGAATGCTTCTCCATGAACTCCGACATGTCGATGCGCACCATCGCTGTCTCGTCGTCGAACAGGAACGAGGCAAGTGCCTTGGTGAGTTCGGTCTTGCCGACGCCGGTCGGCCCCAGGAACATGAACGAGCCTATCGGCCGGTTCGGATCCTGCAGCCCGGCGCGGGCACGCCGCACGGCCTTGGACACAGCCTGCACGGCCTCGCCCTGACCGACGACGCGCTTTGCGATCTCGTCTTCCATGCGCAGCAGCTTCTCGCGCTCGCCTGCCAGCATCTTGTCGACCGGAATGCCGGTCCAGCGCGAGACGATCTGGGCGACATGATCCGGCGTAACCACCTCCTCGACCATGCCACCGCCCTGGCCGTCGCGAGCCTCGGCTTCGGCAAGCTGCTTTTCGAGCTCCGGGATCCTGCCATAGGCAAGTTCGCCGGCGCGCTGGAACTCGCCCTTGCGCTGCGCGATCGCCAATTCGTTGCGGGCGTCGTCGAGATCCTTCTTCAGATCAGCCGCCAACCCGAGCTTCTGCTTCTCGGCCTGCCACTTCGCGGTCAAAGCGTCAGACTCTTCCTCGAGCCCGGTCAGCTCCTTTTCGAGCCGGACCAGGCGATCCTTGGACGCTTCGTCCTTCTCGACCTTCAGCGCTTCGCGCTCGATCTTCAGCTGCATGATGCGGCGGTCGATCTCGTCCAGCGCTTCCGGTTTGGAATCGACCTGCATCCGGAGACGCGAGGCTGCTTCGTCGACAAGGTCGATCGCCTTGTCCGGCAAGAAGCGGTCCGCGATGTAGCGATTGCTCAGCGAGGCCGCAGAAACCAGCGCAGAGTCCGAGATGCGCACCTTGTGGTGCTGCTCGTATTTTTCCTTCAGGCCGCGCAGGATCGAAATCGTGTCCTCGACCGTCGGTTCCTCGACAAAGACCGGCTGGAAACGACGCGCGAGGGCGGCGTCCTTTTCGATGTACTTGCGGTACTCGTCGAGCGTCGTTGCGCCGACGCAGTGCAATTCACCACGCGCCAGCGCGGGCTTCAGCAGATTGGAGGCGTCCATCGCTCCATCCGCCTTGCCGGCGCCGACCAGCGTGTGCATTTCGTCGATGAACAGGATGATGCCACCGGCCGCCGAGGTGACTTCGTTGAGCACGGCCTTCAGCCGCTCCTCGAACTCTCCGCGATACTTCGCACCGGCGATCAGCGCACCCATGTCGAGCGCCATCAGTTGCTTGTCCTTCAGGCTTTCCGGCACGTCGCCGTTGACGATACGCAGCGCAAGTCCCTCGGCGATCGCCGTCTTGCCAACGCCGGGCTCGCCGATCAGCACCGGATTGTTCTTGGTGCGGCGCGACAGCACCTGGATGGTGCGGCGGATCTCGTCGTCACGACCGATCACCGGATCGAGCTTGCCGGCGCGCGCGTCGGCGGTGAGATCGCGAGCATACTTCTTCAGTGCGTCATAGCCCTGTTCGGCAGACGCAGAGTCCGCGGTACGGCCCTTGCGGATATCATTGATCGTTGCATTGAGCGCCTGCGCCGTGACCCCGGCCTTGGACAGAATCTCGGCGGTCTTGGCCGACTTCTCCATGGCCAGCGCCTGCAGCAGCCGCTCAACCGTCACGAAGCTGTCGCCGGCTTTCTTGGCAAGGTCCTCGGCGGTCGAGAACACCTTCGCCAGCGGCTGCGCCATATAGAGCTGGCCATTGCCGCCCTCGACCTTCGGCTGCGCATTGAGTGCCGCATCGACGGCAACTTCGACATCGCGCGGGCGTCCGCCGGCACGCTCGATCAACGACGCGGCAAAACCCTCGTCGTCATCGATCAGCGCCTTCAGGATATGTTCTGGGGTGAACTGCTGGTGATTGCGGTTCAGCGCATATTGCTGTGCGGACTGGATAAAGCCGCGTACGCGCTCGGAATACTTCTCAAGGTTCATCATTGTCTCCTTCCGTCACCGGCCCGCTTTGCGGCACCGGATCAGCTTTGGTGACGGACCCGCTCGTCTGAGCCGGATCCTGTTCAGCCGTGATATGGGACGCAAGCCCTTGTCTCTCAAGACGCATTGATGCCGATCGAGGCAGAAATTTATCCATTGCCGTCTGCCAGGCGACTATAACCCAGCCAAACAAAAACGGCGGAGATTTCTCTCCGCCGTCCATGATCTCAAAAGGAGCTATGCTCAGCTGTCGGCGCCGGCCGCTTCCGTCTTATCCGCAGCCGCGGCTTCAACCGCCTCGGCCTTGGGCTTGCGTGGGCGCCGGGTGGTCTTGCGCGGCGCCGCCACTTCGGTCTCCGCTTCGCGGGCCTCGGCGTGAGCGGCGAGCTGAGCCGGATTGAAGCTTTCAAACTGCGGTGCCGGTTCGGCAACAGTCACCGGTGCCGGTTCTTCAGCCACGACGACCGGGGCTACATCCACCGGGGCAGCGGCCTGGGGTGTCTCTTCACGCCTGTTACCGTTTTCACCGCGCGGACCACGGTCGCCACGCTGCGCATTCTGGCCGTAGCCGTTGTTGTCACGGCGATCCCGACGATGGCGGCTGCCATTGTTGTCACGGTTGTCGCGATAACCGTTTTCACGGCCATTGTTGTCGCGGCCGTTCTCGGAATTCAGCGCCACCTCGGCGGGAGTACCTTCGATCACCGGCTGCGGACCGGAACCGTGGCCCGCTGGCTGCTGTCCCTCGCCTGCATTTCCGCTGTTGTCGAACTCATCGCGCTCTTCGTCGAGCTCGTCGTCGAAATCGTCACGGTTCTGCTGGAAATTCTGGATCGGCATCTGCGCCTGAGCGGCGGCAATGATGCGGTTGTAGTGTTCGGCATGCTGGAGATAATTCTCAGCCATCACACGATCGCCCGAGCTCATCGCATCACGGGCGAGAGTCGCATATTTCTCGGCGATCTGCTGGGCGGAACCGCGGATCTTCACATCCGGACCGTTGCTCTCGTAATTGCGGTTGAGCGGGTTTGGCCCCTTGCGGTTATTGTTGTTGTTATTGTTGTTGCCGCCGCCGCCGCCATTGTTGCGACCGCGCATGCGTCTATTCTGCTGTTGTGGCCTCATAAGGGTCTCTTCGCTTCAAAAACTTGAAAATCTTCGCATACGGCGGCGCTCATGCAGCCTGCCGTTTCGCTGTTTCACCGGTGCTCGCCCGCATCGATTGCGTTGGCGCCACGTATCATCCTGTTCCGGTTACATCACTTACCGGACGATTCCCGCACGAAGCTTGGGCGTCGTTTCGCAAGAAGGCAGCTATTTCGAAGGAACCGAATCGCTAAGAGCACTGCCTGCTTCGTCTCATCCGGTAAATCGACCCTAGCTGCATTCCTTAGCCTTGCCAAGCGGTTTTTCGCCGCGCCTTCAAGCTTTTCCGCTGCCTGTGAACAGTAGAACGCGATCGTTTCCAGCAAGATCGCGCAACGCTGTTTTCATGAGGAATCCCGCATCCAGGAAAATACCGGTAACCTCTGCCTTCTGGCTGCTACCGATTTCGACGGCGACCATGCCGCCGGCTTCCAGATGCCCGGCGCTTTCCCTGGCAATGACCCGATAGGCGTCGAGCCCATCGACACCGCCATCCAGCGCCCGCAACGGATCGAAACTGCGCACCTCCTTCTGCAGCGTTTCGATCTCTGCGCTTGATATATAGGGAGGGTTGGAGACGATTACATCAAATCGACCCGAAATTGCTTCGAACCAATCTGATCTGATGGTCACGAAACGTTCGGAAAGACCGAGATCGCGCGCGTTGCGAGCCGCGGTGGCCAATGCATCTTCGGAAATGTCCACGCCGATGGCCTGAGCCTGCGGAACCGCCGCGAGTAGCGCCAGCGCGATGGCGCCGGTGCCGGTGCCCAGGTCGATGACACGGCATGCGCCCTTGCGTTCGACAATCTCGGCAAGCAGCGGCAACATCGCGTCTACCAGCGTCTCGGTGTCGGGACGTGGCTCCAGGGTTTCGGCGGAAAGGCCAAGCCGCAGCCCGTGAAATTCGCGGTAGCCAAGGATGCGATGCACCGGTTCGCCAGCAATTCGGCGAACCAGCGCCGTATCGACTGCCGTCTGTATGCCGCTGCTGACGATGCGGTTGGGATCCGTGATCGCCTCGGTGCGCGTCGTACCGGTAATATCCTCGACCAGAAGCCGTGCGTCGAACGCTGCACTGTCTATGCCGGCATCGGCCAGCCGCTTGCGCGCTGAAACCAAGAGTTCCGTGAGGGTCGTGCCTGTCACGGCTTCACCCTTCCTTCATCTCCGCCAGAAGCCTCGACTGATGGTCGGCGATCAGTGCGTTGACGACCTCATCCAGTTCGCCCTCCATCACCCTGTCGAGCTTGTAGAGGGTGAGATTGATGCGATGATCGGTCAGGCGTCCCTGCGGGAAGTTATAGGTACGGATGCGCTCGGAACGGTCGCCGGAGCCGACCTGCGACTTGCGCGATTCCGAACGCTCCTCGTCGGCGCGGCCGCGCTCGAGGTCGTAAAGCCGCGCCCGCAGGATCTGCATGGCACGCGCCCTGTTCTGATGCTGCGACTTCTCCGCCTGCACCACCATGATGCCGGTGGGCAGGTGCGTGATACGCACCGCCGAATCGGTGGTGTTGACGTGCTGGCCGCCGGAACCGGACGCGCGCATCGTATCGATGCGGATGTCTTCCGCCTTGATCTCGATGTCGACTTCCTCGGCTTCCGGCAGCACGGCTACCGTTGCCGCCGAAGTGTGGATGCGTCCCTGCGCTTCCGTCGCCGGCACGCGCTGCACACGGTGCACGCCGGACTCGAACTTCATATGCGCGAACACGCCTCTGCCGGAAACCGAAGCGATGATTTCCTTGAATCCCCCGACTTCGCCATCGCTGGCTGAAACGACTTCGAAACGCCAGCCCTTAGACGCGGAATAGCGCTCATACATGCGAAACAGGTCACCTGCGAACAGGGCAGCCTCGTCGCCGCCGGTGCCGGCCCGGATTTCCAGGATGGCGTTGCGTTCGTCTGCGGCATCCTTGGGCAACAGCAGTATCTGGATTTCCTGCTGCAGGGATTCGATGCGGCTTTCCACCTCTGGCAGGTCGGCTTCGGCCAGCGCACGCATTTCGCTGTCGGTGCCCTTGTCGCCGAGCATCGCCTCGAGATCGTCCTGCTCGCGTTCGGCCGTGCGCAGCGCCCGGATCTTGGCGACCAGCTCCTGCATGTCGGAATACTCGGCCGCCATCTTCACATAGGCGTCCGGCGCGGGCCCAGCCGCCATCTGCGCTTCGAGCATATCGAAACGCTTGACGACTTGGTCCATGCGGTCGCGGGGTAGGTTGATCATGAGGTATCGAAGACTTTTTACAGAGGGATGCCGCGGTCATCCGCGAAGGCCTGCAACAACGCCCGGATCGGCATACCGGTGGCAGGCTGGTTGAGGTTGTCGGCGAAGAAGGCTTCCAGTTCTTCCAGCGGCAGGTCGGTCAGCATCGCCTTGACCGGGCCGATCGCCGCCGGCGACATCGAGATGGAACGGAATCCGAGGCCGATCAGGGCCATGGCCGAGATCGGCTTGCCGGCAAGTTCGCCGCAAAGCGTCACCGGCGTGTTGTTGCGGTGTCCGGCATCGGCGATCTGCTTCAGCACGCGCAGGAACGGGATCGAGACCGGGTCGAAGCGATCGGCCAACTGCGTGTTGCCACGGTCAACCGCCATCACGAATTGGAACAGGTCGTTGGAGCCGACCGAGACGAAATCGACGGCTTTCATGAGCTCGTCCAGCTGGAACAGCAGCGATGGCACTTCCAGCATCGCGCCCAGCTTCAGGCTGGTCGGCAAATGGTGGGCGAAGCGCGACAGGTGCCTCACTTCGCGTTCGATGATCTCGCGTGTCTGCGCAATCTCGCCGAGTTCCGTTACCATCGGCAGCATCAGCTTGAGTTCACGTCCGCCGGCAGCCTTGAGCAGCGCGCGGATCTGCGTGCGCAACAAGCCTGGCCGATCCAGCGTCAGGCGGATCGCCCGCCAGCCGAGCGCAGGGTTCTCTTCCTGGGTCGCGTTCTTGAAATAGGGCAACACCTTGTCGCCGCCGATGTCGATGGTGCGGAAGGTGACAGGCTTGCCGCGTGCTGCCTCCAGCACATCTCGGTAGAGTTTTTCCTGCGCTTCGGCGCGCGGGAAAGTTGCCGCCACCATGAACTGCAACTCGGTACGGAACAGGCCGATGCCTGCGGCCCCTGACTCAGTCAGCTGCGGCAGGTCGACGGCAAGGCCGGCGTTCATCAAAAGATCGACCTGGACACCATCCCGGGTCACCGACGGCTGCTTGCGTAGCTCCCGATAGAGCTCCTGGCGGCGGGCGCGAAACCGCACCTTCTCGGCGTAAGCCGCTTCGAGATCCGCTTGCGGGCGCAGGTGAATGGCACCCTCGTCGCCGTCGACGATGATCGCATCGCCGTTCTCAGACATCGACACCGCGCCCTTGACCTGGCCGGCAACCGGAATACCCATGGCACGCGCGACGATGACAACGTGGCTGGTCGCGGCGCCCTCTTCCAGCACGAGGCCGCGCGTCTTGTCGCGTGGATAGTCGAGCAGTTCAGCCGCTCCCATGGAGCGGGCGACGATAATGGCGTCCTTCGGCAGCGAAGCGGCGACGTCTTCCGGCCCACGCCCCATCAATTGGCGCAGCAGCCTGTTGGCAAGGTCGTCGAAGTCGCTCATCCGTTCGCGCAGATAAGGATCGGTCATGTGGATCATGCGCGCACGCATATCCGACTGCACCTTCTCGACCGCAGCTTCCGCCGTCAGGCCGTTGCGGATCGCCTCCTCCAGGCGGCGCACCCAGCCGCGGTCATTGGCAAACATGCGATAGGCTTCCAGCACCTCGCGGTGCTCGCCCTCGAAAGCGACGTCGCGCCGCTCCAGCATGTCGTCGATGGAAAGTCTGAGCGAACCGAGCGACTCCTCGAGCCGCCGCACTTCTTCCTCGCTGTCTTCGTTGAACAGGTTGGTGACGACGATGCGCGGCTCATGCAGCACGACGTGACCGAGCCCGACACCCTCGTTGAACGATACGCCGGTGAACGAAACCGGCCGGCTGAGATCGAGCTCCATGCCGGGACGGGACAGCCGGGCAAGATCGCCAGTGGCGACCATCTCCGCGATCACCATGGCAGTGGTTTCGAGCGCCTCGACCTCATCTTCGCGATAGACGCGCTTGGTGCGGTTCTGCACGACGAGCACGCCAAGCGTACGGCCAGCCCTCAGCACCGGCACGCCCAGGAAGGCGTGGTAGATCTCTTCACCGGTCTCCGGCAGATAGGCGAAGGCGGGATGTTCCTGCGCGTTGGAAAGATTGAGCGGGCGCGCGCTCGCCGCGATCGTGCCGACGAGGCCCTGGCCGAGGCGCAATTGCGCCAGATGGACGGCGTTCTTGTTGAGACCTTCGGTGGCATAGAGTTCAAGCACGGAGTCGGCACGCAGCACGTAGAGCGAGCAGACTTCCGCCACCATGTTGGAGGCGATGTCGCGCACGATTCGGTCAAGCCGATCCTGCGGCTCCAGCGGCTCCTGCATGAGCTCGCGGAGCCGTTTCAACAAAACGCGCGGGCCGATGGCCGTCTCACGCATCGCGGCTTCTCCAAAGGCGTTTGGGCCGGTGCGGTTCCCAGCGCACCGGCCCGACGCAAAAACCGACTCGGGTCTCTTATTGCTTATCGAGACCGTAGACGGAATGCAAAGTGCGAACAGCCAGTTCCGTGTAAGGACCGTCGATCAGGATCGAAATCTTGATCTCGGAAGTGGTGATCGCGCGGATATTGATGCTTTTTTCGGCAAGTGCCCGGAAAGCAGTCGCCGCGACGCCGGCATGGCTGCGCATGCCGATACCGATGACGGAAACTTTGGACATGCCTTCGTCATGCTGGAGCGCATCGAAGCCGACGGTCTGCCTGACCTTGTCCAGCACGGCAAGTGCCTTGGCGACATCGCCGGACGGCACGGTGAAGGTCATATCGGTCGACTTGCCGTCTTCCGAGATGTTCTGGACGATCATGTCGACATTGATGTTGGCTTCGGCCAGCGGGCCGAAAATGCCACCGGCCACACCCGGCCGGTCGGCGACGCGCCGCAGCGAGATCTGCGCTTCGTCCTTGGCGTAGGCAATTCCGGTGACGACCTGCTGTTCCACGATTTCATCCTCGTCGCAAATGAGCGTTCCGGGCGGATTGATCAAATCCCCCATGCCGGGCGCATCGGGATCGTCGAAGGACGATCGCACGAAAGTGCGCACCTTGTGTACCATGGCGAGCTCCACCGAGCGCACCTGAAGGACCTTCGAGCCAAGCGAGGCCATCTCCAGCATTTCCTCGAAGGAAATGCGATCCAGCCGCCTGGCCTTGGGTTCCATGCGCGGGTCGGTGGTGTAGACGCCGTCGACATCGGTGTAGATGTCGCAACGGTCGGCCTTCACGGCAGCCGCAATCGCGACGGCGCTGGTGTCGGAGCCACCACGGCCCAGCGTCGAGATGCGGTTGTCGGGCGCGATGCCCTGGAAGCCCGCGATCACCGCGACCTGGCCTTCCTTGAAACGCTGGATCAGGAAGGAGCCGTCGATGTCGGTGATGCGCGCCGCGCCGTGCGCCCCGTCGGTCTTGATCGGAATCTGCCAGCCATGCCAGGATCGCGCGTTGATGCCCATCGACTGCAGTGCGATCGCCAGCAGGCCGGACGTAACCTGCTCGCCGGAAGCGACGATGGCATCATATTCGCGCGCATCGAAGAACGGGCTGTTGGCACCGGTGGTTTTAGGCATGCCTTGCACCCAGCCGACAAGCTCATTGGTCTTGCCCGACATCGCCGAGACGACGACCGCCACTTCATGCCCCGCCTCGACCTCGCGTTTGACGTGACGCGCCACATTGTGGATGCGGTCGAGGTCGGCGACGGAGGTCCCGCCGAACTTCATCACGATGCGCGCCATGGGAGCGGAAAGCCTTTGAATGCAGGCCTGATGGCCAGGGATGGACAGGAAAGTCCCGGCTGGCCGGGACGCAAAAATGCGCGGCTTCCTTAGCCAAAACACAAGGCCTCCGCAAGGCGCACGCGGCCGATGTGGCAGCGTGGCGCAAGTCTCTTGCGCTTCGGCTCGTTCCCCTTGCCTCGAAAGACCAGGCGGAAACTACTCCTTCAGCGGTCCGCCGATTGCCCAGCTGTGCCCGAACGGGTCGCGCAGCTGACCGTAGCGGCTGCCCCAGAACACGTTGTCAAGCGGCATCGTTACGGTGGCGCCCGCATCGACAGCGCGTGACCACCAACGGTCCGCGTCATCGACTTCGAGATGCACCGTCACGCCATGCGGTTTGTCGGTCGACATGCCGAATTCGGGGAAAAGGTCCCACATCATGACATCCGAACCATTGACCCGGATATGTGCATGCATCAGCCGCTCGCCGTCCTCGGCATCCTGGCGGCTCACCTCCTCGGCGCCAAAGGCTGTTTTGTAGAACGCGATGGCGTCTTTTGCGCCATCTATGGTCAGACAAGGAACTACTCCGTTCAAGGCAATCATCACGATCTCCTGATTGATCCCTACCCCGCACCGACAGCCAGAGATGGCTTGACGGCCATCGTATCGCCGATGCAGATTGAAATTCAAGTTTATACTTGAATGAGAAATCGATGGCACGAACCTCGACCCAGGGTGACGTCTTTGCAGCCATAGCCGACCCGACACGCCGGCGCCTGTTGGAGCGTATCGGAAATCGCGAGCGTTCCGTCGCCGACCTCACGGCCGAAATCGGCGCGACGCTCGCGAATGTCTCGTTGCATCTGCAAGTGTTGAACCGCGCTGGCCTGGTGCAGCGGCGCGTCGCAGGGCGGCAGCGTCTCTACCGGTTGAACCCGGCCCCGCTTGCCACTGTCACCGACTGGGCTGCGCAGCTTTCGGCATTCTGGAGCGATAGGCTCGACGGTCTCGTCGAACTGGCGGAGAAACTCGATGCTGAAGCCGATCGATCTGACCTTTGAGCGCGATATCCGCGCTTCGCTTGCAACTGTATGGGCCTGCCTTGTCGAACCGGAGCTGATTGCACGATGGTTTTTCGCCGTTGATTTCAGGCCGGTCGCCGGCCATCGCTTCCGCATCACTGGCGAGGCGGTTGCCGGGTGGCGGGGCTGGACGGAGGTTGAGGTGCTGGAGGTCACACCTCCGCATCGCATGGTGTGGTCATTCGATTGCACCACACAGGCACCGGCTGGCCGGGTTGTTTTCTCCTTGCGCGAGCATGACGGCTTCATCCGCCTCGTCGTGACCCATGACGGGACGGTGCCGGAGCCGACGTTGCGTCTCCTTGCTGCCGGCTGGGGCAAGTACATGGGAAATTTGCAGGCTCTTGCCGAAACGCTTTGAGCGAAGCTGGGCTTTGAAAAACAACAGCTTCCGGGCCAGCGCCCCCCGCGATGTGGTGACGCGCCCGAAAAAACGCGCCTTGACATTCGGTCCCCTTCTGCTGACTTCCTTCTCCCCGAAGGAGACAAAGTCATGCCAGAGCCCCGACGGTCGACCATCGACGCCGGAGAAGTCGAGCGCTTTTCAGCTCTTGCCGCCGAATGGTGGAACCCCAACGGAAAATTCCGACCTCTGCACAAGTTCAATCCTGTGCGGCTGGCCTATATCCGCGACCAGATCGCCACCCGTTTCGGCCGTGACGCGCGTGCGGCCAAACCCTTCGAAGGCTTGCGCATCCTGGACATCGGTTGTGGTGGCGGGCTGTTGTGCGAGCCGATGGCACGCTTGGGCGCCGAAGTGGTCGGGGCGGACGCTTCCACCACCAACATCGAAGTGGCCAAGCTGCATGCGGCGGAAGCCGGTGTGGCTGTCGACTATCGCGCCACCACGGCCGAGGATTTGGCCGATGCCGGCGAGAAGTTCGATGTCGTGCTCAACATGGAAGTGGTCGAGCATGTCGCCGACATCAACCTGTTCGTCGGCAAATGCGGCGAGATGGTGAAGCCCGGCGGCATCATGTTCGTCGCCACGATCAACCGTACACTCAAGGCGCTCGGCCTCGCCATCATCGGCGCCGAATATGTCCTGCGCTGGTTGCCGCGCGGCACGCACAAATTCGGCAAGCTGGTGCGACCGGAAGAGCTCGAACGCGCTTTGAGCGGCGCGGGCCTGGCGATAACCGACCGTTCCGGTGTCATATACAATCCACTCGCCGATCGCTGGCAGCGATCCAAGGATATGGACGTCAACTATATGGTGCTCGCCGAAAAGGCCGCCTGATGCACCGATGGCCGGAGCCGCTTGGCACCGACCATCGCATTCGGTCTTTGTCAGATCTCAGCTCGAAGCGACCGGTAGGCGCCGCGCCAATAGACCAGCGCTTCACCGGCATCCTGAGTGCTCACGGCTTCGACGGAACCGATGATGATCGAATGCGTGCCACGATCGATCATTTCATCAACGCTGCAATCGAACGACGCTACGGCGTCGACCAGAACCGAAGCACCGGTTTTCAGCGTCGTCCATTCTGCACCGGCATAACGGTCCACACCCTTCGCGCCACCGAAGCCGGAAAAGCGTTCGGCAACCTTCTGATGCTGCGGCCCCAGCGAATTGACCGCGAAATGGCCGTGTCGCTCGATGACGGGCCAGGTCGAGGAGGAGCGATTCACGCAGGCAATGATCTTGGGTGGCTCGGCCGAGAGTGAAACCACCGAAATCACAACGAGGCCGGATCTGTCCTCGCCGACGCCGGCGGTGATGATGCTGGCATTGCCGACGATGAGCCGCATTGCCGAACGGAAAGCACCGGCATCGACCGGCTCCAGGGACATTGTCATGGCATCGCTCATGCTGCTGAACGTGCGACGGTCGGCGCCAAACGGATACCGCGCTGTTCAAGAATAGGAAGCACGCTGTCGCGGAAGTAGGGAAACTCATCCGCATAGTCGACGAAAGACAGTGTCGTGCCACGGAAGCCGGCCTCGTACAGGGCGGTGATGCCGTCAGCGACCTGCTCTGGCGTGCCCGTAAGCGGAAAGCCGCCATGACCGGCCGCCATGCGGTCCCGGATCAGAGCGAGGAGGTCATGCGGAAATGATTGTGCATGCGCGAACTGCAGACGCACGAGATTGTCGACCGCAGCCCAATCGGCATTGGTCCGACCGAAATGCTCGAGATAGTCCATGGCCTCCTTTTCAGTCGGCCGGCACACCACGTGCGAGAAAGTCAGCACGTCGACCTTGCGGCCGACCTGCAGAGCCAGGCCTTTGAGCGACTGGATCTCGTCCTTCGAGCGCGCCAGGTCGATCGCCGGCGTGAACAGGAAGTTGGCATTGCGAACAGCGAAACGGCGTCCCTCATCCGAACCGGCAGCGTTGAGGATCGGCAGCGGCGACGATGGCCGGGGATCGCCAAGCACGTTCTTCAGCTTGAAATACGCCCCGTCCCAGTCGAAGGCCTCGGTCCGGCTCCACAGCGCCTGGACAATATCGAACCAGTCCTGCGCGTAGCC
Organism: Mesorhizobium sp. EU05-FHT14A09; assembly: GCF_058790995.1. Taxonomy (NCBI): domain Bacteria; kingdom Pseudomonadati; phylum Pseudomonadota; class Alphaproteobacteria; order Hyphomicrobiales; family Phyllobacteriaceae; genus Mesorhizobium; species Mesorhizobium sp. EU05-FHT14A09. The sequence continues at coordinate 695,827 of NZ_JBYTDF010000003.1, read as the reverse complement.
GTAGCGCGTGGTGTGATCATCGGGCAGCGTCAGGCCCAGCGCTTCGTATTCCGGCTTGTTCCAGCCGGCGACGATGTTGAGCCCGATGCGGCCGGCACCGATCTGGTCGATGGTCGCGAGCTGCTTGGCAACGACCACGGGATGGTTCGCCGTCGTATGCGTCGTGGCAAAGAGGGTGATGTTGCGAGTCAGGGCCAGCAGTCCGGTCGCCCAGGTGATCGTCTCCAGCACGTTTCCGTGGAAATTGGTCTCGCCGCCATACCCGATCCAGCGCGCGATCGGCAGCATGAAGTCAATGCCTGCGTCGTCGAGTAGCCGGGCCAGCCGAAGATTGTTGTCCCAGGAATTGACCCATCGTTCCGGCACTTTGCTGACGGTCATGCCACCCGAGCAATTGGAAGCGAAGGTCCCGAGAAAGAATGGCTGAGCGGCCGCGCCGCCATTGAGCATGTTCATGTCTGTATCCTCACCATTTGTTATATTTTATAATAGAAAGTCCATCATAAAACCTCGTGGACGCAACCATGTTGCTGGTGCATGGTCGCAACGCGAGGAGACGTGGATGAAAAGCAAGACATCGAATCAGCAGAGAGACCTTCTCGACCGTGGCTGGCACCTGGCCCGCACCCCGCTGGAGATCGACGTCGCCGAAATCGAATATGCGCTGATGCGCTCCTACGAGGCTTTCGGCCGCTGGCAGGCGGAATGTCTCGAGACGGTGATCGAATTCTCGGCAAGCGGTCCCGAGAACGCGCTGCTGCACATCATCCGCATGAACGACCGGCCCAAGAGCATTCGCGACCTCGCCCAGATGACCAATCGCGATGACATCCCCAACATCCAGTACAGTCTGCGCAAGCTGGTGAAGGCCGAACTCGTCAAGCGCCAGGGCAGCGGCCGTGCCGGGGTCACCTATGAAGTCACGCCCTTGGGGCACCGCGTGACGGAGCGTTACGCCGACATCCGCTCAGCACTGCTGATCGATGCGGTAACGCGCGTGCCCGACCTCGCAGACAGGCTGGAGGACGCGGCACGCACGCTGGAGTTGATGACGGGCATCTATGAGCAGTCAGCCCGGGCTGCAGCCACGCACCGCAGGCGCCACCCACAGGCTGAGGTGATCGGCAACGGCGAGGACGACAAAGGCTAGAGCCGCCAGAAATGCACTGCGGCTTTCGTCCTAAATTGTTCAGAAACAAAGAATATGAGCGTTTCCGCAGAAGCGGAAACGCTCGCTGACAGATCAGCCCGCTTGCCGCTGCGCCTTGGTCGTGACGAACACGCCGGCCACGATAATGGCTGCGCCAGCCCAGGTCAGCCACTGATAGTGCTCACCAAGGAATAGCGTGCCCGAGACCAGCGCGATGGCCGCGCCGACATATCCGATCTGGCTGAGATAGACGGGGCCGCCAACAGCCTGAAGCCGGAAGTAGAAGGCAAACATTGCCGCTCCCGTCACCACTTGCGCCAGCACCAGCCAGGGTATGTCGACCAGTGTGCCGAACGATCCTGCCTGACCGGAAACGAGCAGTCCGCCAAGCAACATCGCCGCGGCCGCAAGGTGGCTGCCGACGGCCAGTTCGATCGCATCGGTGCCTGCCGGCCAGTCTATGGTGCGGTAGATGTTGCCGGCGGCGAGGAAGACCGGGATCAGCAGGCCGATCAGCACCCAGAATATGTCCGCAGGCTGGCCCGCTTCGCCGCGGGTCAATGCGACCATGAGCGCTCCGGCAAAGCCGACCACGATGCCGACCACGCCGAGCAGGTTGGGACGACGCACGCGGAAAAGGATGGACAGGGTGAGTGTGACCACTGGCGAAAGTGTGAACATGATACCGGTGTAGCCGGCACCAAGATGCGGAATCGCCGAGAAGATCAGGAAGTTCGGGATGGCGAAAGAGATGGCCGCGGCAACGATGTAGTAGCGCAGTTTGTGGCCCGTCATCACCAGGCGATGACGCCGGTAGAACAGGACAAGCAGCAGCACGGCACCGATCCCGAACGAGGTCATGAACGCCCACAACATCGCGGGCACGGCATTGGCCGTCGCCAGCTTGCCGAGAGGCAATGTCAGCCCCAGCAAGGTGCCGGTGATCAGAAGCAGGCCAAAGGCCGAGTCCCAGATCGATTTCATCGAGGCGCCCGCGCGGTTTTCTTCAGTTAGCGTTGTCATGATGACGATATCCTTTACGGACTCAGGCGACCCGTCGCTGTTCGGCTTGCGGGGCCAGGCGGTGAATGAACGTCTCGAACGCTTCGCCGAAGGCCGCGAGGAAGGCCCGCGCCCGCTCGTCGACCAGCCTTCCTTCGGTATCAAAGAGTGCACCCGTGTTGCCGATGTAGGCCTCAGGCTGACCAAGCACCTTCATGTCGAGCGAGGTCAGCGATTGCCTGAGATGATGATTGGCGCCGAAACCACCTATCGCGCCGAGCGATGTCGAGATGACCGCGGCGGGCTTGCCGCCCAGGGCGCCCTGCCCCTGCGGACGGGCACAGATGTCGATGGCGTTCTTCAGGACCCCTGGAACCGAACGCACATATTCGGCCGTGACGAAGAGCACTGCGTCGGCAGAGGATACGCGGTGCCGTAGCGCCTGCCAGTCGGCAGGTGGGTTTGCTTCCAGATCTTCGTTGAAGAAGGACACGGCACCGATATCGAGGAAATCGAGGGACAGTGCCGGTGTGAGTTCCGCCACCGCCTTCGCAACCTTACGGCTGAAAGACTCCTGGCGCAGGCTGCCGACGAGAACGGCGACTTGGGTCATTGTGATCTCCTGGTGGACAAGGCCACTTGGCGATTGTTGATCGATGGCATACCATTTAATAGAAAGAATCTTAGTGTCAAGATACTTTATGGTGAGATAGATGGATCGTGCAGCGAATGCCGTGGCGCAATGGCGGAAGGAAAGGCCGGATCTCGATGTTCGCCCTATGGCGGTGTTCGGTCGCCTCAGTTACGCCGCCCACGTGGTGGCGCGCGACAAGCTCAATCCGCTGTTTGCTCAATTTGGCTTGCAGAATGGCGAGTTCGATGTCCTGGCGACGCTACGGCGCTCAGGTCCGCCTTTTGCACTGACGCCGACAGCGCTCTATGAAGCGACGATGGTGACGTCGGGCGCCATGACCAACCGGCTCGACCGGCTGGAGAAAGCGGAGTTGATCGCGCGCACGCCACATCCGCAGGATCGCCGCGGTGTCATCGTACAGCTGACGGAGAAAGGTCGCGCCCTCATCGATGAAGCGGTGACCGCCCACGTCGCCAACGAGCACCGGGTTCTTTCCGCGTTGACGCAGAAAGAGCAGGATCAGTTGGCCGATCTGCTCGAAAAACTGATCAAAGGGCTGGACGCAAACGATTGAGCATCAGCGGCATCTGCCGCCAACGCTCTATCGAAATTGTGATCGATCAGTTGCGATCGTCCGGGAAGGACGGGATCGGCATGAATTCGACCCCGTCCTCGGCCAGGCTCTGGGCCTCGTCGAGCGTCGCCTCGCCGTAGATGCCGCGCGCGTCAGCCTCTCCGAAATGGATCTTGCGCGCTTCCTCGGCAAACTTATCGCCGACATAGTCCGAGTTCTCGCGCATTTTGTCGGCCAGCGCCTTCAGCTGCGTCATCGCCTGGCGCTGCTGCTCGCCCATGGCCAGTGCCATCTTTTCCTGCTTGCGGCTGGTCGAAACCGCTGGCGCCATCAACGCCTTTTCCACCTTGTGCGAACCACAGGCCGGGCATTCGACGAAACCGCGCTTTTTCTGTTTGTCGAAATCGTCATTGGAGCGGAACCAGCCCTCGAAATCGTGTTCCCGCTCGCACACCAGTGAAAAGCGGATCAAGATGCGGCTCCCCTGAGCGATGCCGGCTCGGCATCGAACTGCCGCAACGAAAAGTCGCGTGCGTTCTTCAGGTTGGGGATCTTGGCGCGCGCCGCAGCCGACTGTGCCGGATCGATTTCCGCCACGATCACCGCCGGCTCGTTGTGATCGGCCTCGGCAAGGATACGTCCCCACGGGTCGATGATCAGCGAATGGCCATAGGTTTCACGGCCGTCTTCATGAAGGCCGCCCTGCGCTGCAGCGATGACGAAGGCGCCATTTTCGATGGCGCGTGCCCTGAGCAGCACATGCCAATGCGCTTCGCCGGTCTGGCGGGTGAAGGCGGCAGGCACCGACAACACGGCGGCTCCTCCCAGCGCTTCGGTGCGGAAGAGCTGCGGGAAACGCAGATCGTAGCAGATGGCGAAGCCAAGCTTTGTCCCGGCGAGATCGACGACACCGGCCTCGGTGCCGGCTTCATAGGCGGATGATTCCCGCCAGCTTTCGCCATTGTCGAGATCGACGTCGAACATGTGGATCTTGTCGTAGGAGGCGAGCGTCTGGCCGTCCGGCGCGATCAGCAGGGCGCGGTTGGCCAGCTTGCCGTCGGGCCGCAGAATGGCGGTCGAGCCGATATGGAAATAGATGCCAAGCTCGCGGGCCAGCTGCCGCGCCCTGGCGACGACGACGTCCTTGTCCTCGCTGGTGAATATTGCCTGCTTGGCATCCTTGTCGCGCACCAGCGCGCCGGTCATCTCAGGCGTCTGCACATAGGTGGCGCCCTTCGCCGAGGCCTCGCGCACGAGGCGCTCCATATCGGACGCGTTGCGCTCCGGATCAATGCCGGAGCGCATCTGAATGGCGGCCGCCTTGAAAACACCCATCGTCTCGTCCTCGCTCTCGATCGTCCGTACGTTCAGCGCGCCACGGCACCGTCAAGCAACGCATCGAATCGCCCGGCGGCGTCCAGCGCGTGCAGATCGTCACATCCGCCGACATGGACATCCCCGACGAAAATCTGCGGGAAAGTGGCGCGGCCATTGGCGCGCTGGATCATCTCCTGGCGCAACTCCGGGGAGAAAGATGCGTCGTGCTCGATGTAAGTCACGCCTTTTCTGTCGAGAAGGCGCTTTGCGGCCGCGCAGTAGCCGCACATCATGCGTGTATAAATCGTCACGTCGACCATGGGTCAACAATCCTGCCCAAAACCATAGCTTGTCATGAAACCTATATAGTCTCGGACTCGTCTGCCCGAAAGTCCCCCGGCAGGACCCGCGCGAAAGTGAGCACGTCGACGGCACTGGCGCCTTTTCTTTTCAACGCTTTGGCGACGGCCCTCACGGTGGCGCCGGTGGTATAGACGTCGTCGACCACCAGGATCCGCCGGCCTGCGATGTCGATCTCGGCCTTCTGCGGCACCTGGAACGCCGCCCGCACATTTTCTTCTCTGTCGGCGCGCTCCAGCCCCACCTGTTGGCGGGTCATCTTTACCCTTTGCACGGCTTGCGGCAGGAAACGCAGTTCCGATCGGGCGGCAAGAGCGCGCCCGAGTTCGGCAGACTGGTTGAATTTGCGTCGAAAGAACCGCCTCCAGTGCAGCGGCACCGGCACGATCACGTCGGCCTCATTGAGCAATTCGGCACCGGCGCGCGCCATCCAGTTCGCCATCCATGGCGCGAGGTCGGTGCGATCGCTGTATTTCAGTGCCTGCACCATCCGCCTGGCGACGCCCGAATAAGCAGCCGCCGCGCGTGCCCGCTCGAAGGGAGGCGGATCGGCGATCGCCTCCGCAGACAGGAAACCCTCTCCCATGTCATGCGTGAACGGCGTCCCCATCACTGGGCACCAGGGACGCTCAAGCAACCGGAGCTTTGGCCAGCAATCCCCGCATAAGACACCGGGCTGGGACACGTGACGGCGGCAGCCGGCACAAACCGGCGGAAACAGCATCCGCGCCGGCCATTGCAACGCTGTCTGCGCTAGCCCCTTGATATCAGCCATCGGATCGGCCACGTGATGCCCACAGATTTACCAGCATAGCAGAAGCAGGCCCGGTCTTTGCAGCCCTTGTTCGACACCACCCTCTCGTTGACGCGAAAGCGCCGGGCACTTGCCCGGCTGACGCCTGGTGCGGATTTCCTGATGCAGCGCGCAGCCGATGATCTGGCCGACCGGCTGGCCGCGGTCGAGCGCCGGTTCAACCGTGCCGTGACCCTGTTCTGTCAGACCGGACAGGCAGCCGGTGTCCTCACGGCGAGCGACAAGGCGGACGAGATCGTCCGCATCGAAGCCGATTCGGCCTTTCTTGCCGGAGGCAAGGGAGTGATTGCCCCTCCCGAGACGGTCCCGTGTGAACCCGGCAGCGTCGACCTCATCGTCTCGCTCCTTGCCCTCCAGTCGATGAACGACATTCCGGGCATGTTCGCTCAGATCCGCCGCGCTCTGAAGCCCGACGGCCTCTTCCTCGGCGCCATGGCCGGTGCCGGCACACTGAGTGAACTGCGCGAAAGCCTGCTGGCGGCGGAGACCGAACTGCATGGCGGCGCGAGCCCGCGTGTGATCCCTTTTGCCGACGTTCGCGATGCAGGCGCCCTGTTGCAGCGAGCAGGGCTGGCGTTGCCTGTGGCCGATGTCGAGACGGTGACGGTGCGTTACAGCACGCCATTCGGTCTCATGAACGATCTCAAGGCGATGGGCGAGACCAACAGCTTGATCGACCGCAGCCGACGTCCGATGAGCCGCATCTTGCTTGCCCGATCGGCCGAAATTTATGCGGAGCGCTTTTCCGATCCGGATGGACGCGTGAGGGCGAGCTTCTCGATCATCTGGCTTTCCGGCTGGGCACCCGATGGCTCGCAGCAGAAGCCTTTGAAACCTGGATCGGCGACCGTTTCTCTGGCGAAGATCCTGGAGAACCCGGACGGCAAGTAAAGCTGCGGCCTAAAAGCCGCAGCTTCCTTTTAGAATTGCGTCAATCCGACAAAACAGAACAGGCTGCCATTTCCCTGACGGTGAAGCGCCGTGGGCAGGTCAATCGTTCAGGGACAGTGCGTCGACGACCTTGGTGGCGATGTTACCCCACTTCACGCCCACTTGTCCCCCAGTGCTGCTGACGCCTCCGAAAACCGCCATCGCGATCAGACTGGCAATCAGCGCATACTCGATCGCTGTTGCGCCGTTCCTATCTGACAAGAATAGCCGTAGCCGTGACATGATCGCCTTCCTCACTTGGGCTACCTTTAGCGTTGACCGGTTTACAAAGATTAACGCGCCAGCCTTAAAGTACTGTGAATCCGATCACGCACAATAATTCCAAAAATGAACGGTTTTCGGAAAAGATTAGGCCGCAGCAAAAAAACGGATCAGGACAGCAGCTCAGCCAATTCGTCTGGGCTGGGCAAGTGTTAGCAGGCGCCCGAGCGGACCCCGTTGTTGTGAATGATGCAGACCGCATCGGGGCTCGGCTGCAGGACGCTGCGTCGCACCGTGTAGGTATTCACCCGGCTGATCGACCCGGTGCTCATCATATCGAGCCCTGCCTGGGGAGTAGCACTCGCGAACCGTTGCCCCAGCCGACTGTCGAGAAACGAAGCCCCCAGGATGGAAAGCGCCACCGCTGCCGATCCAAACAGCAGCGTAACCCTCAACACGCCCATGCCGATCATGCCCAGCGAACGTTGCGGGCGGATATCCGCCCAGTCCCGATCAATGCTCATGCCCATACCCCAAGGCGACACCTTCGCCGCAGCCCGGAGACCACTCTTTCACGGGTGGATTAAACCTCTGTTAACGCTAATTGTGGCGGTCAGAGTAGATCGATGAGGAAAGGGATGAGTGGCGCATCCGCCGGCGGCATCGGATAGTCGCGCATCTGTTTGGGGCGGACCCACTTCAACGCCTGCGCTTCCTTCGGCTCCGGAGTGCCCCAGAAGCGGCGGCAGACATAGAGCGGCATCAGCAGGTGAAAATCATCGTAGCTGTGGCTGGCGAAAGTCAGTGGCGCCAGGCAAGCCGTCTTCGTCTCGATGCCGAGTTCTTCGTGGAGTTCGCGCACCAAGCAATCCTCCGGCGTTTCGCCCGGCTCGACCTTGCCGCCAGGGAATTCCCACATGCCGGCGAGTTGCTTGCCTTCCGGGCGCTGCGCAATCAGCACACGACCGTCGGCATCGACCAGGGCGCAGGCAACGACCAGAAGCAGCCGCTTCGGCTTGGACGGTTCTGGGTTCATGCGGAAGCCGGCTGCCTGTAGTGATAACGATAGACTTCCTCGAAGCCGAGCCCATGGTAGAGCGCCAGCGCCGGCGCGTTGTCAGCTTCGACCTGCAGCCAGGCTTCGCGAGCGCCACGCAGCCGCGCCCATTTCAAGGCTGACAACACCAGCTGTCGACCATATCCCTGCCTGCGCACAGTCTTGTCGGTGGCAATTTCGAACAGCCCGGCAAGGTCGCCGTCATGCACGCAGATCAGCGTCGCCATTGCCTCGTCGCCGCGCTCCAGCGCGAACAGTCCGGCCTCCGGCTGGATCGCACCGATGATCTCCGACAGGCCGGGCCTTAATGAAGCATCGGCACCATGCACTTTCAGCGTGGCGGAAACGAAACGGCTGATGTCCTTGAGCGGAATCTGGTCGAGAACATCGTCGACAGGCGCCTTCGCGAGCGGCATGCGCATGACCAGCGATTCGCCGAAGCGCGACCACCCTTCGGCATCGAGATGCCGCGACAGGGCTGCTCCGGCCAACGGCGAGACGCGGAAGGTGAGCGGCCGCCCATAAGCTTCGAAGCGGCGGCCTGCGCGCGCAATACGCTCAGGCAATTGATGGACATCGTTGGGGTCGAGCGGATTGATCGAATTCAGCCGCTTGGCCGGATGGCCGGCCGTCAGCCGCACCACCCAGGTGCCGTCATAATGTGCCGCCGCCGCGGGCCACGCGCGAAAACCGGCCGCTTCGTAGCGGCGGACCTTCGCCAGAACGGTGGCAGGATGCTGCGGATTGGACAAATCAGCTCCGGTAGTCGCCGTTGATGGCAACATATTCCTTGGTGAGATCACAGGTCCACACGGTCGCCTTGCCACGGCCTATGCCGATGTCCGCGCGAATGACGATGCTGTCGCGCTTCATATAGGCGGAGGTCGCCACTTCCGAATAGGCTGTGTCGCGCTCGCCATCGACGGCGAGCCGATTGTCGCCGAACCAGATCGCCAGTCGATCGCGATCGGCCGGTTCGCCGGCCTTGCCGACCGCCATGACGACCCTGCCCCAGTTCGCATCCTCCCCGGCGACCGCGGTTTTCACCAGCGGCGAATTGGCGATCGACAGCGCGATGCGCTTGGCCGATCGCGCCGACTTCGCGCCCGTCACCGTCACTTCGATCTGCTTGCGGGCCCCCTCGCCGTCTCGCACCACCTGGATGGCGAGCGCTTTCAGCATCTTGTTCAGGGCGCGGCGGAAGGCGCCGAGACGCGCATCCTTGGCATCGGTAACCACCGCCGCGCCACGCTTGGCTGCAGCTCCGGTCGCGAATAAAAGCAGCGTATCGCTGGTGGAGGTATCGCTGTCGACTGTTACCGCGTTGAAGGTCTTGGCTGTCCCCTTGGAGAGCAGATCCTGCAGCACCTGGGCTGCGATCGGCGCATCGGTCGCCACGAATGACAGCATGGTCGCCATGTCAGGCGCGATCATGCCGGCACCCTTGGCTATGCCGTTAAGGGTCACGTCGACGTCGCCCAGCTTGACCGTAGCCGTCACCACCTTCGGATAGGTGTCGGTGGTCATGATCGCTTTGGCGGCTTCAGTCCACTGATCCGGCCGCGCGTCCTTGGCCATTCCAGCCAGGAGATGGCTGTACTTGCCGGGATCGAGCGGCTCACCGATTACGCCGGTCGAAGCCAGGAAAACCTCGTCCGCGCCGCAGCCGACAGCCTTGGCGGCGGCAGCCGCGGTCATCGATGTCGTCTCGCGACCTTTCTTTCCGGTAAAGGCGTTGGCGTTGCCGGAATTGACCACCAGAACACGAGCCTTGCCCTGGCCGAGGTTCTCCCGACACAGGTCGACCGGCGCCGAGGGGCATTTCGAGCGGGTGAACACGCCGGCCACGGCAGTTCCCGGATCGAACACCATCGCCAGAAGGTCGGTGCGGTTCTTGTATTTGATGCCTGCTTCGGCGGTCGCGATGCGCACGCCCTCGATCGCCGGCATCTTGGGGTATTTCTTCGGGGCGAGCGGGGAAATCGTAGCAGACATCAGGGAACCTCGGCGGTTCGGGGAAACGGGAAGGGCCCGCTCCGTTTGCCCGATAGCGCGAGGCTTCGCAAGGCGTTTTCTGACGCGCGTTGCTGCGCCGGTTTCAGCGTACGACTGGATTGATGAAGCGGCCGAACACACGGTGAACAGTCGGTATCAGCCCCCAGATCATGGTCGACACCATGGTTGGCGCGATGACCAGCGTGCGCTGCCAGATCTCCCACTCTTCCGTCAGCGGTGCCAGCAAATAGAGGATCGCGGTGATGAGCGGGTAGACGCCGGCGAGCACGAGCAATGCGAAACGATGGCGGGAAAACCGGGATGGAGTGACGGTAGGTGAAGTGGCGGACATCATGACAACCCCTATAAGAACGATACGTTTCGTTGCATATATAGAACGGTCCGTTTCGTTTCGTCAAGAGTTGCTATATGATCGCCGGCAAAGTTCCGAGGAGTGACGCGTTGACCGCAAGCGAAGGAAAAGCCCGCCGTTCGATCGGCGCCCGACGCAACCCCGCCAGCGCAGAAGCCATCCTCGCCGCCGCCGAAGCCGTGCTCGAAGAAGACGGCTATGCCGGCTTTTCCATCGAGGCCGTGGCACGCCGTGCCCGCGCCGGCAAGCCGACCATATATCGCTGGTGGCCAAGCAAGGCGGCACTGCTGATCGACGTGTATCAGCGCCAGAAACATCTCGACTACCCGGATACGGGTGGCCTGGAAGGCGACCTGGTGGCATTCCTCACGGGTCTGCTCGCGCACTGGCGCGACACCCCTTCAGGTTCGATTTTCCGTTCCATCATTGCCGAGGCGCAGTCGGATGAGGATGCCGCAAAAGCGCTCTCGGCCTATGCAGCCAGTCGACGCGTCGAACAGGGCAAGATAACGGTGCGCGCCAAGGTGCGCGGCGAGGTCGGCGACGACGTCGACCCACTGCAGGTGGCGGATATGGTGTCGTCTTACGCCTGGGTCCGTCTTTTGACCGGACGCCTGGACGAAGATGAGGAGAAGATCCGCGCCGCGGTCCGTATCATCGTCCATGGCATCAAGCGGTAGTTTTCATCAATAGGCAGCGGAGCTGCCTCCGCCCCAGGAACAAAAAGAGCGGCGCCCCTGCGGGCGCCGCTCCTTGAAAACCGTTTCGCCGGATCAGCGAGAGTTATTTAGCGGCACTGCCTTCAGCCGCTTCGACGGCCTTGCGCAGATTCTCATCAGGGATCTCGACCTTGGCAGCCTTGCGTGCTTCCTTGACGGCCTCGAAATACTTGTCGCGGATCACAGCCGACTTGGCCTGGTCCTTGACCTGATCGAAAGCCGGCGGCTGCTGCTGGCGCTTGTCCTCAAGCTTGATGATATGCCAGCCGAACTGCGTCTGCACCGGCTCCTTGGTGTATTTGCCGACTTCCAGCGCCATGGCCGCCTTCTCGAACTCAGGCACCATCTGGCCCGGGCCGAAGAAACCGAGATCGCCGCCATTGGTCTTGCCGCTCGGGTCCTTGGTGTTCTCGTTGGCGAGCTTCTGGAAGTCTTCGCCGGCGTCGAGTTTCTTGACGATGGCGTCCGCTTCTTCCTTGGTCTTCACGAGAATGTGACGGGCATGCACTTCGTTGACTGGTGGCTGCGCGGCGATTTCCTTGTCGTAGCGGGCACGGATTTCCGCGTCGGTGATCTTGCCGACCACTTCCTTCTCGACAAGCTCGCCGTGCAGGGCACGCTGCTGGAGGAAGGCGACACGACGCTGGAATTCTGGATCCTTGTCGAGTCCATCGGCGATGGCCTTGGCCGAGAGAACCTTGATCTCGATGGCGGCCGAAAGCGCCGCGGCGCGGCGCTGCTCGGCGGGAAGCTGTGCGAACTGACGCGACAGTTCGCCCTCCGCAAGCGTCAGATCCGCTTCGGTAATCGGCTTGCCGTCAACGGTCGCGATGACCGCGTTCGGATCGACCGGCGCGGGCGCCGGAGCCGCGGCAGCATCCGCCGGTTTGGTTTCCTGGGCGGCGAGCGGCGAAACGGCTAAAGCCGACAGGCCGATGGCCAGACCCAGGCTGGCTAGCGACGCGCGGCGAAACAACAAGGTCATGCGAAAGAGCTCCGATGAGGATGATTGGGTCTTTTGATCAGCCGGAATGTGGCAGAATTAGGCGTTCCGCGGGTCAGTAACGCAGCGTTGACATCGATTGTGCCCCCTCTTATCTGTCCAACCACTTGGCGTCCAGAACCGTTTTCCGGGCGCTTTTTGGTGTTTTTCCGTTCAAGCGGGATTGTAGGACGCCTCGGCGTTCGCTCTCGTGCCCTGGATTGCAAGCGAAAGGACCATTGAATGGTCAGTCTCGGCGGTCTCGCCCGTAAGATTTTCGGCTCTTCCAACGACCGCCGAGTCAAGTCGACCCGACCCCGGGTCGAAGCGATCAATGCCATGGAAAACGAGATGCGCGCGCTCTCCGATGCGGAGCTCACTGCCCGTACCGAAAAATTCCGGCAGGATATCGCCAACGGCGCATCGCTGGACGATCTGCTGATCCCCGCCTTCGCCACCGCCCGCGAGGCGGCCCGAAGGGTGCTGGGCATGCGGCCCTTCGACGTGCAGTTGATCGGCGGCATGGTCCTGCACAATGGCGGCATCGCCGAAATGCGCACGGGCGAAGGCAAGACGCTGGTTGGCACCTTGCCCGTCTATCTCAATGCTCTTTCCGGAAACGGCGTGCATGTCGTTACCGTCAATGACTACCTCGCATCGCGCGACGCCGAATGGATGGGCCGCGTCTATAAATTCCTCGGCCTCAGCGTCGGCATCATCGTACACGGCCTGTCCGACGAGGAGCGTCGCGCTGCCTATGCCTGCGACGTCACCTATGCCACCAACAATGAGCTCGGTTTCGACTATCTGCGCGACAACATGAAGTATGAGCGCGCGCAGATGGTTCAGCGCGGCCACAACTATGCGATCGTCGACGAAGTCGATTCGATCCTCGTCGACGAGGCGCGCACCCCGCTCATCATCTCCGGTCCGCTCGAGGACCGCTCGGATATGTACAACACCGTCGATACCTTCATCGTGCAGTTGCAGCCTGCCGACTATGAGGTCGACGAGAAGCAGAAGACGGCGATCTTCACCGAGGAAGGCACCGAAAAGGTCGAGAACATGCTGCGCAGCGCTGACCTGCTGAAGGGTGAGTCGCTGTACGACGTCGAGAACGTCGCCATGGTCCACCACGTCAACAATGCATTGAAGGCGCATCGCCTGTTCCAGCGCGACAAGGATTACATCGTCCGCAACGGCGAGATCGTCATCATCGACGAATTCACCGGACGCATGATGCCTGGCCGTCGCTACTCGGAAGGCCTGCACCAGGCGCTTGAAGCCAAGGAACACGTGCAGATCCAGCCTGAGAACCAGACGCTGGCTTCCGTTACCTTCCAGAACTACTTCCGCATGTACGGGAAGCTCGCCGGCATGACCGGCACAGCGCTGACCGAGGCGGAGGAGTTCGGCAACATCTACAATCTCGAAGTCACCGAGATTCCGACCAACCTGCCGGTCAGCCGCATCGATGAAGATGACGAGGTCTACCGGACGGTCGAGGAAAAATACAAGGCGATCGTCAGGGAGATCCGCGAAGCGAACGCCAAGGGGCAGCCGACCCTGGTTGGCACGACCTCGATCGAGAAATCCGAGCAACTGGCAGAACGCCTGCGCCAGGACGGCTTCAAGGATTTCGAAGTCCTCAACGCCCGCCACCACGAGCGCGAAGCTTCGATCGTCGCCCAGGCCGGCAAGCCTGGCGCCATCACCATCGCCACCAACATGGCAGGTCGTGGCACCGATATTCAGCTTGGCGGCAACGCAGATATGCGCATTGCCGAGGAGTTGGCCGACATGCCTGCAGGTCCGGAACGCGAAGCGCGGGAAAACGCCATTCGCGAGGACGTCAAGCAGCTCAAGGAGAAGGCACTCGCTGCCGGCGGGCTCTATGTGCTGGCCACCGAACGCCATGAAAGCCGCCGCATCGACAATCAGTTGCGCGGCCGCTCCGGCCGTCAGGGCGATCCTGGCCGCTCGAAGTTCTTCCTGTCGCTGCAGGACGACCTCATGCGCATCTTCGGCTCCGAGCGCATGGACGGCATGCTGCAGAAACTCGGCCTCAAGGAGGACGAGGCCATTATCCATCCCTGGATCAACAAGGCTTTGGAGAAGGCGCAGAAGAAAGTCGAGGCGCGCAACTTCGACATCCGCAAGAACCTCCTCAAATATGACGACGTCTCCAACGACCAGCGCAAGGTGGTGTTCGAGCAGCGCATCGATCTGATGGACGGCGGAAGCCTTTCCGAGACGGTCGCCGAGATGCGTAACGATGTCATCGACGAGATCGTTGCCAAGGCCATTCCCGAAAATGCCTATGCCGAGCAGTGGAATATCGCCGGTCTCAAGGCGGAGGTGCAGCAGTATCTCAATCTCGACCTGCCGATCGAGGAATGGGTCAAGGAAGAGGGCATCGCCGAAGACGATATCCGCGAACGCATCACCAAGGCCGCGGACGAAGCCGCCAGCGAGCGCGCCGGCCGCTTCGGCCCGGACGTGATGAACTATGTCGAGCGGTCCGTCGTCCTGCAGACGCTCGACCATCTGTGGCGCGAACACATCGTCAACCTCGACCATCTGCGCTCGGTCGTCGGCTTCCGCGGTTACGCCCAGCGTGACCCGCTCAACGAATACAAGGGCGAGGCCTTCGAGCTGTTCCAGGCCATGCTCGGCAATCTCCGCCAGGCTGTTACCGCACAGCTGATGCGCGTGGAACTGGTGCGCGAGGCAGCTGATGCCCCGTTGCCGGATGCTCCGGAGATGTTTGGCCAGCATATCGACGCCAGCACCGGCGAGAACGACTTCGGCGAAGGCACAGATGTCGCCGTCCTCGAAGACGCGCGCGTTGTTCCCGCCGAAGAGCGTGACCCGCAGAACCCGGCAAGCTGGGGCAAGGTCGGCCGGAACGAAGCCTGCCCCTGCGGCTCAGGCAAGAAGTTCAAGCACTGCCACGGCGCCTTCGGCTGATCGCCGGCGCCGCCGCACGATTCTCAAGCGCTACTGCTGCTTTGGCGATGCCAGTTGCAGGGTGAAGAGTGTCCCTGCCATGCCGTCCGCCAGTTTCGGCGTGAAGGTCAGCGGCATGCATTTCTGAACGGCGTCTGTTGCTGCCTGCACCAGTTGCTTGCGCTGGTCGGCATCGCCGTCCACGCGGATGCTGGTCGCCTTGGGGGGACCAATCAAGCTGCCGTCGCGCTTGAAGCTGAATTGCAGCGTGACCGCCCCCTTTGCCGCGCCGGAGGGCGGCTCCCAGCAATGCTGCAACGCCAAGCCGACGTCAGCCATCGTGTTCAAGGGTTCGGCCGATAATTTTCCAACCGACTGCCCGATTGCCAGGGCGGCCAGCGCAATTCCAAATGCGATTCTCATGGTGGCTCCTCCGCGCTGGTTCCCTTCGCTTCCGACGTATTTTCAATGGCGATCGGCCGGCTTTTGTTCCCCTGGTCCAATCAGCTTTTCGAGATCGGATCGGATGCATAGCTCTGAGAGGGTCAGCCTCTCCACAGGACTGTCAGCAGGCGGCCGTAGCAACAGCTGCACAGGGAAGACATTCTCTGAAACTTTGCTAAAACGCGGCTGGGGCGCCGTGAGGTTGATATGCTTGCTGAAATCGCAAGGCCGGTCGGGCTGACGCTGCGCCTGCTCTGGCGTTTCTGGCCACAGCTTGTCGCATTGGTGCTGCTTGGAATTGTTGCCAGTGGCCTGTTCATGCGGCTGGCAACCCATGTGGCAATTGCAAACCACATGGCCGGGCTGGCGCTTCTGACGCTGGTTGCTCTTACGCAACTGGTTGTTACGGTCGCCATGTTCCAGACATTGCGGCCTGCCCTGCCTGCTGTACGCGCAGCTCAGGCCGCCGCCGGCGGCGGAGCGGTAGGAGAGATCGAAGGAAGCGGCAGTGCCCGCCTTGCCAAAATGGTCACCGTCGCACTGCTGCCGTTCTTCGCCTATTACGCCGCCTGGGGTTTTCTTGGCGACACGGTGCGGCGATATTCGCGAGCGGCCCTTGATCTGGCGCCATTTGGCGAGTCCGGAAACGTGCTGGATGTGCTGGATTCGCGT
This sequence comes from Mesorhizobium sp. EU05-FHT14A09, assembly GCF_058790995.1. Classification (NCBI taxonomy): domain Bacteria; kingdom Pseudomonadati; phylum Pseudomonadota; class Alphaproteobacteria; order Hyphomicrobiales; family Phyllobacteriaceae; genus Mesorhizobium; species Mesorhizobium sp. EU05-FHT14A09. The sequence continues at coordinate 679,633 of NZ_JBYTDF010000003.1, read as the reverse complement.
TGGTTGTTGTTTTCGGTCGCCATTTCCTGGCTGATCCGGCGCCTCGCCAAGGAAATGCAGAAACGCGGTGGTGCATCCTCGGCCTGGCAGATCATCGTGGTCATCTGCGAGACCAACTGGATCTTCATCGGTATCTACGTCATCAGCCGCTGGAAGGACAGTATTCTCTCCTGGGTGATGAGCCGCAACCTCGGCTCCTTTTTTCAGGCCGCTATCGACGGGATCGTCACGCCAGTTGGCAACGCCATGGCAACGCCGACGGTGCCTGTCGAAATGGCTCCTGCCGGCGCCTCAGCCACGCTGGTCAGCCTGTTCTTCTATATGCTGGTTCCGGTTATCTGGCTGGCGATGGCAGCGCTTATCTATGGTTACGATGTGCGAGACGACAAGGAACTGATGCGCACCCACCAGCGAGTCGAACGTCTCGGTGAACGCTACAAGGCGATCCCGAAATTCCTGCGCGACTTCGTCGAACATTTCATCAGCGGCTACCGCTCACGCTATCTGCCGGTTGCCAACGGCGTCCGCCTGACCTTGAGTTCCGGCGTGCTGTTGATCATCGTCCTGATCGTCGGCTACCGCCTGATCGAATGGGGCGCCGCCTGGGCCTGGCTGGGCACGACACGGCTGATTGGTCCGCATGAGCTCGACAGCTGGCAAGTGTTCGCCAACGGCGTGACGTTCCTGTTCGGCAGTCCGTTCCAGGACAGCTCCACGGGCATACTGGTTGAACCGCTGCGCATATGTCTGCTCGCTGCTGTACTGGAGTGTGCTTTCGCCCTGCCAAAGCGGGCATCGACGGCAGCGGCCAGCCAGCCGGGCTAAGCCAGGCGGCACATTTTACTGTGGCCGCTGGAACAGCAGGAAGTTCGGACGCTCGCTGGCTACGCCCAACGCCGGACGGATAGTAGCGGTCGCGTCCTTCGGCACCAGGAAGGTTTCACGGATCTTCAGCACATCGCCGTTCTTTGCGTTGGAAAAGATCGCCGAGTTGCAGGTCTTGGCATCGTCGGTCTGCCTGAACGATACCGCAGCCGTCGGCAGCCAGCGGCGGTCTGCGCTGTCGATGAGCATGATCCTGCAGCTCAGCCATAAATTCTGCAGATCGGTCTGCCCGACGGTCACCGTGAAGTCTACCAGCACCGGAACCACTTCCGGCGGAATATCGGCGCGTCCGAGCGCTGCACGCAAATCTGTCAATTGCCAATCGCTGCCACCGAAACGCACTTTGCTGCCCCAGGCAACATCCTCGGCGAAAAGATCCTTGTTGTGCAGCAGTTCCTTGATGTTGTCATACGACATCACCGCAAGCGCTGCGGGGACCAGCACGATCAGCGCCAGCAGGCTGCGCAACCACCAGCGCCTTTCGGCCGGCGTACGCGAATCCCCTGTCTGCTCAATTTGCTGCTCCGCGGTGCTCAAGCTTCAACCCTCAGAAAGTGTCGCCGAGTTCATAGGTTTCGATCGTGCCTTCCGGTAAACCGTTGATCTGGGCCGTAACGGTTCCAAGTGCGATACGCGCCTCAGAATCCAAAGGCCCCCCCAATTTGCCGGAAATGAGCAACACCGCGCTGGAGACCTGCGAGGGCAATAGCTCGAACACCAGCCGTGTCTTGCCCGCCACGCCGGGATCCAGGGCGACAGGCAAGGCACCGGCTGCAAGCGAGGCGCGTTCGCTCGTCCGATAATTGAGACCATCCGGCCCTCGCCAGGTCGCGGCCGCGACCACGGCCGAACGATCTCTTGCATCGAGCTTTGCCGTCACAATGGCCCATACGCCACCGGTCGTGAGCAGCTTTTTCTGGCCGAACCGATTGAACATCACCGTGCGGGCAAAGACCACCTTGTCGACCGTAACGTCGAATGTGCGCGTCGAAACCGTCTGCAGGGTCTTGCCGTAGACGGGAATCGGCCCGACCAGATCAATGTAGTGCGGCATGGTCGTCTGCATGCCGTAGCAAAACAATGCGGCGACCAGCAGCGCCCCGATATTGGCTATACGTCGCCTCATGGCTTGGCATCCGGCGTATCGGGACCGGCACCGACGGGCATTACCACGGTGCCGATGAGATGTTCGTTGTACCAGCCAGGCGCGCCGTAGAGATTGTCTTGCCGCTTGTAGATTTCGCCGTTTACGCGGATCACGAAACGCTCGGGCAACGTTGCATCCGCCGGCAATCCCCAGACATAGGCCATGCGCTCCGACAGTCCGGGCTGCAGCGCCGGAGACATCGTCGAGTCGCGCACCAGCACGACATAAGGTTTATCGTCGGCACCACCCGTCGACTGGAACGTCGTGAAATAGTCCTTGCTCGAAAGCGCCGTCCGGTTGGTCATCTCAGCCTCGAAGACCAGGGCTTTTTCGCCGGCTTTCAGCGGCAGGCCGTAGACACCTTTGTCGACCGTGTAGGCACGCAACGGCCTGACCTCCCATGGGCCGGTCTCGACCGGCTGGCCCGGAGCGAGTACGACGACGGGCTTTTCAAGCGCATCGAACACGCCAAGGGCGCTACCCACGGCGAGTGCCGCGAATGTGCCGATCCCACCAACTATCCAGGCTTTGAGCTTTGAACGGGCGCTGCCGAACATGAAGCCTTCCGAATCTTGCGCCTGCCACCCGCGCGGCAAAATAGTGTGGAAACGACGTTATTGGAACCCAGGCAGCCGTTAAGCGCCTTACCGGCATCATTCTCCTGACGATGCCTGCCAATTCGATGCAAATCTCGACAATCGGCGACTATTCCGGCTGTGCGTTCTGCCAGGGCGATAAGGTTTTGCAGTGCCTCGATACCGAGCCGGTTCAGCTGTCTGCGCCCGAGCACGATGTCGATGCGCATGGCAATCTCGCGAGCGTCCGCCCCCTTCAGATCAGCCAGCCGCTCGATGCCGATTTCTTCCAGTCAGGCGATCATCTTCGGCCCGATCGAATGCGCCTTGCGCATCGCCCTGCGTTCGGCTTCATGGATCATCGAGCCTCCCGAACCGTTTTTTAAGCTGTCCGTCATAGACAGTCTGCCATGCCGAGACCTAGTAAGGTCAAGGCGAGGACCGGGAGTATCGCGTGCGCTTTTCTGCAGCCACGACAGCCGAGCGGCTTCTGCCGCAGCGCTTGGCGCTGCGCGCGCGGCCCTTGCTCGGCAAGATCGACGCGGTCCTCTTCTCATCTGACGAACGCGGGCAGGCAGGGCGTATCTCGCTGATTGCCTTCGTCATCCGTGTCATCAGTGCGGTCATCGCCTTTGTCAGCCAGGTGCTGATGGCCCGCTGGATGGGTTCCTTCGAATACGGCATTCTCGTGCTGGTCTGGACCACCATGGTCATCGTCGGCAACCTGTCCTGCCTTGGCTTCCACACCTCCGTCATCCGCTTCATCCCTGAGTTCCGCGAACACGGCAAACTCGCCGAACTGCGCGGTATTCTGCTGGCCAGCCGGCTCTTCGTATTGATCGCCTCGACCATTATCGCGCTGGTCGGCATCGCAGGGGTCTGGCTTTTTTCGGGATGGCTCGAGAATTACTATGTGGTGCCGTTCATCCTCGGCATCTTTTGCCTGCCGATGATCGCGATGTCGGATCTGCTGCAGGGCATCGCCCGCGCTCACTCCTGGACGATTTCAGCTCTCTCTCTCGTCTACATCGTCCGCCCACTCGCGATCCTGTCCTGCATGGGGATAGCGCTGTTGATTGGCATGCCGGCGGATGCCAGTACCGCGTTGATTGCATCGATCGTGGCCACCTATGCCACTACCATCTTCCAGTTGGTCGAGATCACCGCACGCACCGACGCCCGCGTACCTTCCGGCCCTACAGCCATCCATCTGCGCGACTGGATCGTCGTGTCACTGCCGATCTTCCTGGTGGAAAGCTTCTTTTTCCTGCTGACCAATGCCGATGTGCTGATGGTCGGTTTCTATCTGCAACCGGACGACGTCGCCGTCTACTTCGCCACGGTGAAGACGCTGGCGCTGGTGCATTTCGTCTATTTCGCCGTCAAGGCAGGCGTCGCACAGCGCTATGCCCACTACACTCATGGTGACAGGGAAAAACTCGCCACCTTTGCGCGAGAAACGGTTTCCTGGACCTTCTGGCCATCGCTGCTGATGGCGCTTGTGGTCCTTGTTTTGGGCAAGCCGATGCTGGTCCTGTTCGGCCCCGAATTCACCAGCGGCTACCCGCTGTTGTTCCTCCTGGTCTTCGGTGTCGTTGCGCGTGCCGCCGTCGGCCCCTGCGAAAGCCTGCTCACCATGAGCGGCCACCAGAACATCTGTGCTGCCGTTTTTGCCTTGACGCTGGCCATTAACGTTGCGCTCAATGTGATGCTGATCCCGACCTTTCATCTCTGGGGTGCTGCGCTGGCCACAGCACTTGCCATGGTATTCGAGGCTGCTGCCCTGTCGTTTACGGTTTGGCGAAAACTCGGCATCACAATGGTAATCTTCATCCCCGCCAGAGGAGCCGCCTGATGGCCGCCGTCCCACTGATCGAGGAAACAAGCGGCGGTCCAGCCGGAACGCTGATGACCGGCCTGGCCGGCGTCGCGCCCAGTGCCATCGAACTCGCCGAGATCGAGCTGCTGGCTTCAAGCCGGCCGGAGCGGACGCTTGCCGTCTATCCGGCGTCAGCCGGCTTCGACCTGGTCGAAGAGCTCGACTATCTCTGCAATCGCACTGTCGAGCCCAATGTTTTCTTCAATCCGCGCTTCCTGGCGCCTGCGATGCCCCGCCTGGAAGACAAGGAAGTGCGATTGGCCGTGATCCGCGACGGCAACGAACATCGCAGCCGCCTGCGCCTGCTTGTGCCCTTTTCGGTTGAACGGCCGGGCATCCCGCTCGCGGCACCCATCATGCGCACCTGGGCGAGCCCGTTCGGCCCCGTCGGCACTCCCCTGGTCGATCGGGACGATCCCATCGGCGTCATCGAGGACTTCTTCTCGATGCTGTCCCGGCCGCATCTGAAGCTGCCTAAGGTCTTTGCTTTTCCCGATATGCGCCTCGATGGGCCGATGGCCAGCCTGCTGCGGGCGCTTGCCGAAGCGCGCAACCTGCCATTGGTGATCACGGGCGAAACACAGCGTCCGTTCCTGCAAAGCAGGCTCGATGGCGAGGCATATCTCAAGCAATCCCTGCGCTCGCATCACTACCGCGAGTTTCGCCGCCTCAAACGCCGGCTTGGCGAGACCGGCAACCTGCAGCACGAAGTGGCACGTGGGCCGGAAGAAATCCGGCAGGCGATCGAGAATTTCCTGACACTGGAAGCATCCGGCTGGAAGGGACGCGAGCGCACCGCCATGGCCATCGATCGTTTCCGTGCCGCTTTCGCGCGAGAGGCGGTACACCGCCTGGCCGAACAGGACATGTGCCGCATCCATTCGCTGACACTGGATGGCCGTACCATCGCCAGCCTCATCGTCTTTGTGGAGGCCGGGCACGCCTATACGTGGAAGACCGCCTATGACGAGACGCTGGGCTCGTTTTCGCCGGGCACGCTGCTGATGATCGAAGTGACCAAGCAGCACCTCGATGATCCCAACATCGTGATGACCGATTCGTGCGCGGTGCATGATCATCCGGTGATGAGCCGTCTGTGGATGGAGCGGAGACCGGTCGGCACCTTCGTGATCGGCCTGGCGCCCGACACCGACAAGGCGACAAGGCAAGCCGCCTCACAGTTGCATCTTTACCGCGAGACCCGCAACTTCGCCCGGCTGCTGCGCAACAGGGTGAGGAGCTTGTTCAGCCGAGGTTGAACGCGGACCTGAGCATCGACCTCTCCCGAAGGCGCCGTCTATCGCCTCATGCGCACTTTAGTTCTATCTAACATATTGATATATATGTGTTTTTAAACTTTTCATTTCTAAAGACCAATTGAGTAGGTTACATTGGCGCTACGGTAGGGCGAAGGCACGTCGTGTTACCGTAGCCCGCTTGCCACACCCCCCAACCCCCACCCAGGCAAGCGGGCTCGTTGGGGTGGAAAATCAGCCCGATTGATATTCTGCAGTCCTCCAGCGCAGCTTCGAACCCAAGGGGTTCGCAAGAACGCCCCGCCACCGGTCGTCAAGTCACTCCATCAGAGCCGTGAGCGAAGCGAACTGGCGTGAGATGGGCACGCCGCGTTTCTCAAGGAGGCGCGCCGAACCCGTAGGGTTCGCAAGGACGACAGTCCGTCGGCCGTCAGGCCGCCCCATCGGAGCCGTGAGCGAAGCGAACTGGCGTGAGATAGAAAAATGGTGCCCCTAGCCGGGATCGAACCAGCACTCCTTGCGGAACTCGATTTTGAGTCGAGCGCGTCTACCAATTCCGCCATAGGGGCCCCGGACCGGGCGGTCCAGATGGGCGCGGACTATACGGTCGCGCACCGGTTCGTCAACTGGCGCAGCACAGCGGCGGACGGAAATCGCAAGAAACTTGAGCCCACGGCGGTGCGACCTTTCGCTTTCGTGAAGGCCTCGCCATTGTGTGGCCAAGAAATTCTTTCTAGAGCATGACGCTCACCAAGAAGGGGGCTGCATGCTTCGCGGACTTTACGACTGGACGCTGTCACTGGCGGCGCGGAAATCGGCCGAGTGGTGGCTCGCCTTCATTGCGTTCGTCGAAAGCTCGGTCTTCCTCGTGCCGGCCGACGTGCTCTACCTGCCTATGGCGCTCTCGCGCCCGGATCGCGCCTACCGCTACGCGCTTATCGCTACCGTCGCCTCCGTCCTTGGCGGCGTCGCCGGCTGGTTCATCGGCCACTACGCCTATGAAGCCGTCGCCAAGCCCGTGCTCGAATTCTACGGCAAATACGATGAGTTCGAGGCCCTTCGCACCTCGTCCGGCATCGGCTTCATCATCCTGATGCTGATCACGTCGGGAGCCGCGCATCTGCCGCCGATCAAAGTGGTGACGATCCTGTCCGGTGTCATCGGCGTCAACCTTCTGCTGTTCATCGTGCTCGCCATCGTGGCTCGCGGTGGCCGCTTCCTGTTGCTGGCCTGGCTCTTGCGGCGTTATGGCGAACCGATCCGCGACTTCATCGAAAAGCGTCTCGGTCTGTTGGCCGGGGCCGCCGCAATTATCCTCATTCTGCTGTATTTCGCCGCCAAATACGCCCTCTAGAGCAATTCCAGGAAAAGTGTGGGGCGGTTTTCCGTCCGGAATTGCGTAGCAACAACGGTCTGTAAACCGCCGACACCAGGAGCAAACCAGATGTCCCAAGCGACGACGCCCACCCAGCGCGCTCCGATGCTTACCGCGGCGTTCCTGACCGTGGCCATGGCCGCCACCGTCGGTTCTGCGCTCGCCTTCCAGTACATAGGTGGCTACATCCCCTGCAAGCTCTGCTATGAACAGCGCATCCCCTATTATATCGGCGCACCGCTGATGCTGCTTGCGGTCCTCGCAGCTGTCTTCAAATTCCCTGTATGGATCACTCGCGCCCTGCTGATCGTCGGCGGCCTGCTCATGGTCTACGGCCTCTATCTCGGCGTATTCCATTCCGGCGTCGAATGGGGCTGGTGGCCCGGCCCGACCGATTGCACCAACGTCGCGGCTCCGGTCGACACCGGTGGCAATGGCGTGCTCGATGCGCTTGACAAGTTCGTACCGCCGTCCTGCGACAAGGCCGCCTTGCGCATCCTCGGGCTGTCGCTGGCCGGCTGGAACGCCATTGCGAGCCTGATCCTGGCGGCGGTCGCCTTCCGCGGAGCTTTTAAGCGCGCGTAAACGGAGAAAGCCTCAGGGCTCCAGTTCCACATCCCAGTAGAGATAGTCCATCCAGCTTTCATGCAGATGGTTGGGTGGGAAGAGACGGCCGTTGTTGTGCAGATCGTGCACGGTCGGCTGATAGGGTTTCTGCAGCGGCCACATCTTGGCCTGGGAGGGCATCATGCCGCCCTTGCGCAGATTGCAGGGCGAGCAGGCGGCGACCACATTTTCCCACGTCGTCGCACCGCCGCGATGACGCGGGACGACGTGGTCGAAGGTGAGATCCTCTGGCGTCCCGCAATACTGGCACTGGAAGCGATCGCGCAGGAACACGTTGAAACGCGTGAAGGCCGGGTATCGCGACGGTTTCACATAGGCCTTGAGGCTGACGACCGACGGCAGTTTCATGGAGAAATTCGGCGACGAGACTGCGTGTTCGTATTCGGCGACGATGTTGACGCGATCGAGGAACACCGCCTTGATCGCGTCCTGCCAGGACCAGAGCGACAGCGGGTAATAGCTGAGCGGACGATAATCCGCATTCAGCACCAGTGCGGGAAGCCCATCCGGAGATACGGCAACCGTCACGTTGTTTGCCTCCTTGGTTCTCGAACCGAACGGCGCGGATACTGTAAGCCCGACATGACAGGGATGTGAAGCGGAAAGCCGTATCGGGCACCCCTCAAAAGAGCATGATTTTTAAGCTTTTTTACGGCTCAAACGGGTGGAGCGGCGTCCCTGCCCTTCAATTCCCTGTAGTAGGACCAGAAAAGTCGCGCCGCGATGCCCCTCCAGGGCGCCCATGATTCGGCCAGTACGATGAGCTTTTTCTCAGGCGGACGAGGGTCGATCGACAGCGCGTGACCGACCGCGCTCTGCAGCGCGACGTCGCGTGCCGGGAACACGTCGGGATGACCTGCTGCGAACAGCAGGTAGCATTCCGCCGTCCAGGGACCGATGCCCGGAACAGCGGTGAGCTCGGCAATTGCTTCGCCAGCTTCCAGTGAGCAGAGATGATGCAGGTCAAGTCCATTCGCGACCGCCGCCGCGACGGCGAGCAGTCCGCGCTGCTTGGGTCGTGACAGTCCAGCCTCGCGAAAGACGTCCTCGCCGGCACCAAGAATAGCCTCGGGCGTCAACGGATCCAGCAGCCTGGTCAAGCGGCCGAATATGGCATCGGCGCTGGCGCGCGACACCTGTTGCGAGACGATGATGGAAGCAAGGCTGGCAAAGCCCGGCTCCGAAAGACGCAAAGGCACGTCGCCGGCAAAGGCACGCACCGTTTCCAGGCGCGGATCGATGCCACACAAGGCATCCAAGCCCATGCCGATGTCATTGAGAGAGGTGATCCGCTGCATGTTCCTTGTCCCGGAAAGGCCGGCAAGGTAGCAATCCGGCTAACGCTTGCAAAACCCGATTGCTGCCGGTCGATGACACTCCTGACATTTCGTTTCGCCCCCAGTCCGAACGGCGACCTGCACCTTGGCCACGCCTATTCGGCGCTGCTCAACCAGAAACTGGCGGAAAATACCGGTGCGCGACTTCTGCTGCGCATCGAGGACATCGACACCACGCGCTGCACACCGGAATTCGAAGCCGGCATCTACCGCGATCTCGAATGGCTTGGCATAGGCTGGACAGAACAGGTACGGCGCCAGTCCGAGCATTTCGACGAATACCGGGCGGCGCTCGAGGGACTGATCGCCGACGAACTCGTCTATCCCGCTTTCATGAGCCGCGGCGACATCCGCGCTTTCATCAGCGAACGCGAACGGCGCGGGCGCGACTGGCCACGCGACCCGGATGGTGCGCCGCTCTATCCGGCGGTCGACAAGGCCCTGTCCCGGAGGGAGCGTAAAGCACGCATGGCCGAGGGGACGCCTTTCGCCTGGCGGCTCGATGTCGCAGCGGCATTGTTGCGGGTTGGTGCTGATCTGTCCTGGACGGAATTCGAAGATACGAGCCTGTCGACAAAGCGAGATGTACCGGCAAGACCGCAGGACTGGGGGGACGTTATCCTGGCGCGTCGCGATACTCCGACCAGCTACCATCTGTCCGTCGTGCTGGACGATGCCTTGCAAGGCATCTCCCATGTCGTGCGTGGTAAGGATCTGTTCCAGGCCACAGCGGTGCAGAGATTGCTGCAGGAACTGCTCGACGTGCCGCAACCAGCCTACTTCCACCATCGACTGATCGTTGGTCCGGACGGTCGCAAGCTCTCAAAGAGCCTCAAGGATACCGGACTGACCACATTGCGGGCCGCCGGCGCGACGCCCGAGAGCATTCGCCACATGCTTGGCCTATAGGCACGCTCCAACAGCAGCTTCAATTCGCGTTACTTTAAAAGTAAGCGGTTTTTGCTTTGCGCGGCCCAACTACAGGGTTAGAGCGGCACATTCTCCATCGGAAAGCGGTTGGTCATCCATGCACGAGCTCAAGCGGTTCATTCCCGCCACATTCGTCGTGCTGTGGGCGACGGGTTTCATCGGTGCCCGCTATGCGATGCCGTGGGCCGAGCCGTTCACCTTTCTGGCTATCCGCTTCGCCATCGCCGCTATTCTGTTCGCCGTCCTGGTCGTGCTCCTCAGGGCGCCCTGGCCAAACCGCACACAGGCCCAGCACGCCGTCATCGCTGGAATTCTGATGCACGGCATCTATCTCGGCGCTGTGTTCTGGGCGATCCATCGTGGCCTGCCTGCCGGCATCTCGGCTCTGATCGTCGGCCTGCAGCCGCTGATCACCGCGGTCATGGCGGGCAAGCTTCTTGGCGAGGACATCCAGCCTCGACATTGGGCGGGCCTGGCCATCGGCTTTATCGGCGTCGTAACCGTCTTGTGGCCGAAGATCGGTGCCTTGGGCGGCGGCGTCACAGCCGCTACCCTCACCGCCTCCATCATTTCGGTCATAGCCATGAGCGCGGGCACCGTCTGGCAGAAACGTTTCGGATCATCCGGCAACCTCGTCGCCTCGACCTTCTGGCAATATGTCGGCGGCACGGCCGTCATGGCGATTGCCAGCTTTGCCCTTGAGACCCGCGTCTTCACCGTCAATGGCGACTTCATCTTCGCCATGGCATGGCTCGTGCTGGTGCTTTCGGTCGGTGCCATCTTCCTGTTGATGGTGATGATCCGTGACGGCGCGATGTCGAAGGTCGCCTCGCTGTTCTACCTGGTTCCGGCTGTGACCGCAGTCATGGCCTGGATCCTGTTCGACGAACATCTGAACCTGGTCCAGATCGTCGGCATGGCCATCACCACCTTCGGCGTCGGGCTGGCCACGGCTCAGCCGACGCGGGCGCGTGCTTCAGCATAGCGGCTGATGGCGGCGTTGAGTTCTCCGCCCAGGATGAAGATCACGGAGACGATGTAGAGGAAGACCACCGCGATCATGATCGAGGCAAGGCCGGCATAGGTCGTCACATAGGACGAGAAATGGTCGAGGTAGGAGGCGAAGATCGTCGACCCCACCAGCCAGCCGACCAGCGTGAAGCCAATCCCTGGGAGGATCGACACGATGCTGCGCCGCCCCATCGGCAGCCAGATGTGCACGGCGAAAAGCGCGAACACGATGACCGCCGAGGCGATGACGAAGCGCCATAGCGTGATCGTGCCCATATAGGGGCCGATCCAATGGAAATGCGCCTCCGCCAGACGTGCGATCAGCGGCGCGAAAACCAGCAGAAGACTGATCGCCAGGAAGCCTACGGCAGCGATCAGCACGAAGATGATGCTCTGCGTGCGACGAAAGAAGATCGAGCGCGTCTCCGTCATGCGATAGGCCCTGTTCAAGGAAGTGCGCACCGCCTCGATACCATTGGAGGCGAAGAAACCGGCAAGCAGCACGCCGTAGGTCAGAAGGTCCGTTCTCCGGACCGTGAGTACGTTGATAACCTCCTGCGCAATCGGCTTCGCAATCTGCTCCGGCCAGGTGTCGAACAGCAGTGGTACGATCGTCTCTACGAAAGCTTGCGCGCCAAGGAAACTTGCCAGCGAGGTGGCAAAGATGAGGAACGGAAACAGCGCCATCAGCGAGGTGATCGCCAGATGGCTGGCCATCGCCCAGCCGTCGTCATTGTTGAAATGGCCGGCCGCATCGTAGAGCACGCGGCGAAAGGCGACGATGGTGCGTAGCAACGATACTGTTCCTCCAGTTGTTTCCAGGCGGCGAATATGGGAAGTGATTGCGGCAAATGGCAAGCCTCGCCGCATCCTCCAGTACATCATCCCAGGCGCCCCGTACGATCATCGTCACCGGCGCCTCGTCAGGCATTGGCGCCCATTGCGCACGCGCCTTGAAGGCAGACGGCTGGCGGGTCTTCGCAACGGCCCGCAAATCGCAGGACATTGCGACGCTGGAAGCCGACGGCATCGAGGCGTTCTATCTCGACTATCGCGAGCCGGAAGCGATCAGAAGCCTGGTTGAGACTGTGCTCGAACGCAGCGGCGGCCGGCTCGACGCGCTCTACAACAACGGTGCCTATGCCCAACCCGGCGCCGTCGAGGACTTGCCGGTCGAAGCCTTGCGTGAACAGTTCGAAGCCAATCTGTTCGGCTGGCACGATCTTACCCGCCGCATAGTGCCTGTGATGCGTGCCCAGGGACATGGCCGCATCGTTCATTGCTCGTCGATTCTAGGCCTTACACCAGTGCCGTTTCGTGGTGCCTATGCCGCGTCCAAACACGCGCTGGAAGGATTGATGCTGTGCCTGCGCCAGGAACTGGAAGGCAGCGGCGTCCATGTCTCATTGATCGAACCCGGGCCAATTGCCTCGAAGTTCGCAAGCAATGGCCTGCCCTGGTTCCTGAAACATATCGATCATGAGAATTCGGTGCATCGCACCGCCTATCGGGCACAATTGCGGCGCCTTGAGCAGGGCGGAATCCGTTCGCCCTACAAACTTGGACCGGAAGCCGTCTACAAAGTGCTGACCCATGCGCTTCTGTCGCAACGCCCCCGGCCGCACTATGTGGTAACGATGCTGGCCAGAATCGGGGTCGCGCTGAAACGCCTGTTGCCGGCCTCCATGCTCTACCGCATCCTTGCCAAGCGCGCTTGAACGGAACACGCCATGGATACTGTTTTCAAAACCCTCGCCATCGTCGTCATGGTGGCCGTGGTCGCTGTGCTGATCCGCGGCCTCATCAACATGCTGCGCGGCGGCTCCGGGGTCACATCGAACAAACTCATGCAGGCGCGCGTTTTGCTGCAGTTCCTGGCACTGGTCTTCATCATGCTCGCGGTCTACTTCACGCGCAAATAAACCTGCGGTCGGGCGGGAGGACACGCATGGTCAAACTCAACAAGATCTACACCCGCACCGGCGATGCCGGCACCACCGGGCTCGGGACCGGGGCAAGGCGGCTGAAATCCGATCTGCGCATAGAGGCGTGCGGCACAGTCGACGAAGCCAATGCCTGCATCGGCTTGGCACGTCTGCACACTGCAGTTGCCCACCCTGCGATCGACGTGATGCTTGGCCGGGTTCAAAACGATCTGTTCGATCTCGGCGCCGACCTTTCCGTGCCGGACGATGGCAAGCCGCTGGAATACGAACCGCTGCGCATCATTGCCTCGCAGGTCGAACGTGTCGAGACGGACATCGATCTGCTCAACAGGGACCTGCAGCCACTGAAATCCTTCATCCTTAACGGCGGCACTCCGGCGGCGGCTGCACTGCATCTCGCCCGGGCGATCACCCGCCGCGCCGAACGCGTCATGGTGGCTCTGGCGCAAAACCCGGATGAAAAGGTTGGCGCCGAGGCACTCAAATACGTCAACCGCCTGTCGGACTTCCTGTTCGTGGCCGCGCGCACGGTCAATGACAACGGAAACGCCGACGTGCTATGGGTGCCCGGCAAGAACCGCTGATTTGGCATCAGTGGAAGAGGGGCGGAAACCGGCCGCATGTTCATTCCGCTTTACGATTCCAATCACCTGCGCCGCATCCGCTACGCCTACGTCAATATCGCGCTGATCCTGTTCAACGTCGCGATCTATCTGGTGACGCGTGTCGGCGGAGACGACTATGCGGCGGGCGCCACGCTCAGCTATGGTTTCATCCCTTCCGTGGTCCATGACATCGCGGAACTGTCGCCGCAATTCGTCGTCATTCCCGAACAGCTCAGCTATCTGAGCTACTCTTTCCTCCATGCCGATATCTGGCACCTTGGCGGCAACATGCTGTTCCTTTGGGTTTTCGGTGACAATGTCGAGGACGCGCTCGGTCACGTCCGCTATCTGATCTTCTATCTCGCCTGCGCGGCCGGCGGCGCCTTCTTCCACGGCTTTGTCGCACCAGGCTCCGAACAGCCGCTGATCGGCGCCTCTGGGGCAATAGCCGGTGTCGTCGCAGCCTATCTGATCCTCTATCCGCGTGTGAAAGTATGGGTTCTGGCCTTTGCCCGTATTCCACTCAGATTACCGGCCTACATCGTGCTGATCTTGTGGGTGCTTTTGCAGTTCGTCATGTTTGGGATGGGCGGCGACCAGCAGATCTCCTGGGCCTGCCATATTGGCGGCATCGTCACCGGTGCCATCCTCGTGCTGGTGCTGCGCAGTCGCGGCGTCCCACTGCTCGAGAACGAGGAGGAAACCGCTCCGACCGCAACGTCGGCGGAGACGGTACAGCCTCCCCTGCCTACCCCAACGGAAGTGAAGCCGGCATCACGCTGGGGCAGACAATAGGGCCTTGCCTTTCCGGTTACGCCAGTGCGGTTTTCAACCGATTTGGACCTTTTGCCGATATTGACGCGGATAGCGCCCGCAACTACGGTCCGCGCGCCTGCGGCAGCCCTGTCAGCCACCGTGCAGGCGGCCGAAGCTGGCGGGCGAACTACAGAATTTGCGTCCGAAATGTCGGCATTCGACAACCCTGAGCGGGCCGGTACTGTTATAGCGCCCCGAATGCATCTTTGAGAGGTGAGAGACAGATGAAAGTCCTGGTGCCCGTGAAGCGGGTCGTCGATGCGAATGTGAAGGTTCGTGTGAAAGCGGACGGTTCGGGCGTGGAACTCGCCAATGTGAAGATGGCTATGAACCCGTTTGACGAGATCGCGGTCGAAGAGGCGATCCGCCTGAAGGAAGCGGGCAAGGTCGAAGAGATCGTCGTGGTCTCGATCGGCGCCGCGCAGGCGCAGGAGACGCTCCGCACCGCTCTCGCCATGGGCGCCGACCGCGCCATCCTCGTCAAGGCCGACGAAGCCGTCGAGCCGCTGGGTGTCGCCAAGGTGCTGAAAGGTGTCGTCGACGCCGAACAGCCTGGCCTGGTCATTCTCGGCAAGCAGGCGATCGACGACGATTCCAACCAGACCGGCCAGATGCTGGCAGCCCTTCTCGGCTGGTCGCAGGGCACTTTCGCCTCGAAGGTGGAACTGGCTGGCGACAAGGCCAGGATCACCCGTGAAGTTGACGGCGGCCTGCAGACGGTCGAACTGAAAATGCCGACCATCGTGACGGTGGATCTGCGCCTCAACCAGCCGCGTTATGCTTCGCTGCCCAACATCATGAAGGCAAAGAAGAAGCCGCTGGATGAAAAGACTGCCGCCGATTTCGGCGCCGACATCAAGCCGCGCCTCAAGGTGATCAAGACCGAGGAACCGGGCGGCCGCAAGGCCGGTGTCAAGGTCAAGACGGTGGCCGAGCTTGTCGACAAGCTCAAGAACGAAGCCGGCGTGCTTTAAGCGAAGCGGAAAGGGATCAAGAACATGGCAATCCTCCTCATCGCCGAACACGACAACACCTCGCTTTCCGACCAGACCGCCAAGGCGCTCTCGGCTGCCCTCAAGATCGGCTCCGATGTCGACGTCCTGGTTGCCGGCAAGGGCGCCAAGGCAGCAGCCGACGCCGCAGCCAAGCTTAAGGGCGTGCGCAAGGTGCTGCTGGCTGAAGCCGAAGAGTTGGCCGAACGCCTCGCCGAGCCGACCGCCGCGCTGGTCGTTTCCTTGGCCGGCAATTACGACACCATCGTCGCTGCAGCGACCTCGTCGGGCAAGAACGTCGCGCCGCGCGTCGCTGCACTGCTCGATGTTGCTCAGGTCTCGGAAATCATCGAAGTGGTTTCGGCCGACACCTTCAAGCGCCCGATCTACGCCGGCAACGCCATCCAGACGGTGCAGGCAACTGACAGCAAGAAGGTCATCACTGTGCGTACCGCCTCTTTCCAGGCAACGCCGGAAGGTGGCTCGGCTTCGGTCGAGACAGTGTCTGCCGCCGCCAATCCCGGCCTTTCGACCTTTGTCGAGAACAAACTGTCGGAGAGTGACCGTCCGGAACTGACTTCGGCCAAGATCATCATTTCGGGCGGCCGCGCACTCGGTTCGGCGGAGAAGTTCCAGGAAGTCATCCTTCCCGTGGCTGACAAGCTCGGCGCCGCCGTCGGCGCCAGCCGTGCTGCGGTCGATGCCGGCTACGCCCCCAACGACTGGCAGGTTGGCCAGACCGGCAAGGTGGTGGCGCCGGACCTCTACATCGCCTGCGGCATTTCCGGTGCCATCCAGCACCTCGCGGGCATGAAGGACTCCAAGGTCATCGTCGCCATCAACAAGGACGAGGAAGCGCCGATCTTCCAGGTGGCCGATTATGGTATCGTCGGCGACCTCTTCCAGGTGCTGCCGGAACTCCAAAAGGCGCTTTGACGCTCTTTCTGGATCGGTATTAAATATGATGGCCGGGGTAGACGAAACCTACCCCGGCCATTTAGTTTGCATTGCACAAAATCAAGAAGAAGCGTTGGCGGGATAAAAAGAATGACCGGCAAGATCGAAACGATCGGCATTATCGGCGCGGGCCAGATGGGGGGCGGCATCGCCCATGTCTCGGCATTGGCCGGCTACAACGTCCTGCTCTACGATGTCTCCGTCGACCGTATCGAAAAGGGCATTGCCACGATCAGCGGCAACCTCGCCCGCCAGGTCGCTTCCGGCAAGCTGGACGAGAAAGAGCGCAAGGACGCCGTCTCACGTATCGGCTCGGCTGCTGCCATGGCGGATCTCGCCGCTGCAGACCTTGTGATCGAAGCCGCCACCGAAGATGAAACGGTCAAGCGCAAGATCTACGCGCAGCTTTGCCCGCAGCTCAATCCGACAGCCGTGCTCGCTACCAACACGTCTTCGATCTCGATCACCCGCCTTGCCGCCCAGACTGATCGGCCGGAGCGGTTCATCGGCATTCATTTCATGAATCCCGTGCCGGTCATGAAACTGGTCGAACTGGTGCGCGGCATCGCGACCGAGGACCACACCTTCGAACTGGCCAAGGCCTATGTGAAACAGCTCGACAAGACGATCACCGTCTCCGAGGATTTCCCGGCCTTCATCGTCAATCGTATCCTGTTGCCGATGATCAACGAGGCCATCTACACGCTCTATGAGGGCGTTGGCTCCGTCGAGGCCATCGACACCGCCATGAAACTCGGCGCCAACCACCCGATGGGGCCGCTGCAGCTCGCGGACTTCATCGGCCTCGACACCTGCCTGTCGATCATGCAGGTGCTGCACGACGGCCTGTCGGACTCCAAATATCGCCCCTGCCCGCTGCTGGTGAAATATGTCGAGGCCGGTTGGCTCGGCCGGAAATCCGGCCGCGGCTTTTACGACTATCGCGGCGAACATCCCGTGCCTACACGCTAAAGCGAAACAAGCAGGCCTTGTGCGTCCATCGCGGCGCGCAGGCATGATTGCGCTTTCGAAATTTCAGGTTCCCGTCGCCACCCGTGCCATCGGAGTGGCGGCCCCCGGCGCGGAACCAGGCAGCGCCACGAACGCGCAATTGCGTCCAGCCGCTTTGGCGGCGTAACAGGCTGCGTCGGCTCTCGCGATGATCTCGTTGGCCTCTCCGGAATCCGCTGCGATCGACGTCAGGCCAATGCTGGAAGAGACGCGGTGCGTCTGGCCATCCCACGAAAATTCCAGCGCACTCACTGCGTCGAGCACTGCCTGAACCGATCTTTCCGCGTCGGCGAGCAACGGCGACATCAGGGCCACCGAAAATTCGTCGCCACCAAACCTGGCAACGATATCGGTCGGCGC
Source organism: Mesorhizobium sp. EU05-FHT14A09 (assembly GCF_058790995.1). NCBI lineage: Bacteria > Pseudomonadati > Pseudomonadota > Alphaproteobacteria > Hyphomicrobiales > Phyllobacteriaceae > Mesorhizobium > Mesorhizobium sp. EU05-FHT14A09. Next base: position 661,924 of record NZ_JBYTDF010000003.1, on the reverse strand, counting down.
AAGAGCCGCCTTGATCGTCGAGGCCACCTGCCGCAACAACGCATCACCGGCGGCATGCCCGCTGGTGTCGTTGACCGGCTTGAAATGATCCAGGTCGATGAACATCAACTGGTAGCGAGAGGAATCTTGCCTCGCCTTGTCGAGAAGGTCCTCGACGGTGCGTATGAAACTCGGCCGGTTGGCGAGACCAGTCAGTGCGTCGTGGGTCGCTGCATGGGCAAGTTGCCGCTGCAATGTTCGCGCATCCGTAAAGTCCTGGAAGACAATGACCGAGCCGCTGAATTCATTCAGCTCGTTCAGGATCGGCGACACCACCTGGCGAATGCTGAAGCGCGTACCGTCGCTTCGAGCAAGCAGTGCCCGGTTGTTCTGCTCCGACCGTTCGAGCCTGTTGTCAGCCAGATGCGGTTCATCGAGCCGCCGCCCGGTTTCCTCGTCGACAGCGCGGTAGACGAAACCCAGCGGTTTGCCGAGGGCAGCCATGCTGGTGGCGCCGGTCAGCTTTTCCGCGACTGGGTTCATGAAAGTGACGCGGTTTTCAGCGTCGGTGCCGATGACGGCATCGCCGATCGACTGCAGCATGACACGCAGCCGTTCCTTCTCGTCGGCAAGCAGCGCCGCCGACACGATCAACCGCTCCTCGGCCTCCTTGCGTTCCGTGATGTCTGTTACGGATCCGATCGCTCGGGCCACACGCCCATCAGGTTCGCGTTCGATCGCCTTGCCGTGATCCGATATCCAGATCCAGCGGCCGCTTTTGTGACGCATGCGGTACTCGAGTTTATATTCGAGCGTGCGCCCTGCCATATGTTCGCGATCAGCGGCAACCATGCGAGGGACATCGTCCGGATGCGCAAGCTCGAGCCATAGATCTGGATCGTTGCCCAGTTCGTGCTCTTCATAACCGAGCATATGTTTCCAGGTGCTCGAATATTGAACGGTGTTGTTGCGCATGTCGGCGTCCCAGACGCCCTGGCCGGCACTGGCAAGCGCAAAATTCCAGCGCGTCTCGGCATCGGCGATGCGTGCGTGGTCTTCGCTGATCTGCTTGATGAACAGGCCGACCAGGAACGGTGTGGAAACGATGATGGCGACCGAGACCTGGAAGCCGTCGCTTAACATTTCAACGCCGCCATTGACCCCTGGCATGAAGCCGCCCATCGCCGCGGCAACGCATGTCGCGCCGGTTAAGCAGCAAACAAGCGCCAATTCGAGATGGGCCAATCTTGGCGCGATGACCATCAGGGGCAGCATTGCCAGCGCGAAGGGGAAGCGGCTGTGGCTGAGTGCCAGATAAGCCAGGCCGGCGCAGATTGCAGCCATCAGGACGACCCGCAACAGGGCGCGCGGTTCGATCACGGCCGCACTTTCGCGCCGCGACACATACATCAGGAATGGCAAAAGCAGCGCGAATCCCAACGCATTCCCGGACAGGAACGTCCAGGCGGTAGGGACAACCGGCCAGCCATGCAGAAAAAATGTGACCCCGGCAAAAGCCACGCCGGTGATCGCATCGGTGACCACGGCAGTCAGAAAAAGGATGAGCGAGAATATGCGCGCCGGCGGATCGGATTTCACGGGCAGGCCACCGGCGAAGCGCTCAACCAACCAGAGTGACAGTGCCGTGTGACCGCCGTTGATCACCGCGAACAGGACGCCCATTTTCCAGGATGAACCGAAGGCGACGTTGGAGGCCATGGTGGCGAGCGCGATCGCTGCGTAGTCGATCCAGCTGGCAGCAAACCGGCGCCTGGCCAGCATCACGAAGGCGAGCGCGGAAGCTAGCCAGACAGTGGCAACACCATCGCCCACTCGCGACAGCAGGATCGACACCGCAGCCGCCAACCAGAAACCCAAGCCCAGCGCAATCGCCGAAAGATACTTGCCCGGACCACGTCCCTCGTACTGGTGAAACGTCACAACGTTATCTACCTAGTTAGGCGCATCCCTTCACCACCACTATGAAGTATCTCATTTAAGCAATGATTGCATAGAGGGCCCGTCCTCCCTTTGGAGCCACAGCGAGATAAACTCGCAAAAACCTGCATCTATAAGATTTTTCTGTTTTATCTGCCGCTTTACCAACGCAGGAAGAAGCGACCCGTCAACGCTCCGGCCGCTCCCAGTGCGGCAATGCCCAGACTGTACCATGTCGCGACGAACAGCGGTGAATCGTCGCTGCAGTGCGCCGCGTAAAACGTTGCAGCCAGCGCGCCTGCCAACACTCCCGCGACAGCTCCGGACAATGCCGGCCTTGTCGGCGCTGCCTGCTTCAATGCGATCAGGATCGCCGCAAGGGGGATGAGCCCGATCAAGGGGATGAACCCCAGGCAAACCATCATGTTGTTGCCGATGAGACGCTTGCCCCAGTCGCTCGCTGGCATCACCAGCAGTTCGAGCACGACGGCGATTGCCATGAGGAGCGGGGCAGCAAGTAGCCAGCGCCCATATCGGCTCGCCGGCGCCCCCGGCATGGCCAGCATCCGCAACATCAGGAAAGCAGTGATAGCCAGGGTGAGCGTGAAGACGAATTTGAAGAGGAAGCGGATCGTCCGTACGGCCTGCATGAAATCGGGGCGCATGCCGATAGTCATGAAAAACATGGCAGCGGCCACAACCACAGCAAATGCCAGCACCGCAAGCCACATCCTGCCAAGTGGCATGGCCGTCGTCTTCGCATCCGCGCCCAGTGTCTTGATCAGTTCGTCCGTCTTCATCTCAGTCTCGCCCGAACCGCTTGGCGATGGCCGCCAGTCCACGATGCAGCGCGACCCGCACTGCTGTTTCGTTCATGCCGAGTTTTTGCGCCGTCTCACCGATTGAATTGCCATCGACTGAAATCGAGGCAACCACCGAACGCTGGCCCGCAGGCAAGCCATCGAGAGCACGGCCGATGTCGCGTTCGCTGACCGTCTCCTGCTGCGGCTCGGCCAGCGTTTCGGCAAAATCGTCGACAGCCACCTCAATGCGGCGACCGCGGCGGCGGAACGCATCGATCAGCTTGAAGCGGGCAATGGCGTAGATCCACGGCAGGATCGGCGCATCCTGACGCCAGGTATGCCGCTTGAGATGAATGGCCAGCAAAGTCTCCTGCACGACATCCTCGGGATCAACGCCGCCTTGCACGATCTTGCGCCGCGCAAAGCCGCGAACGATCGCTGCGGTTCCGCGCAGGAACTCGGCATAGGCTTTCTCGTCACCTGCGGTCGCCGCCCGCATCAATCGGGCAAGCTCGGCTTCATTCATGCCCGCCACAGGCACCGCTCCAACGTTATTCGCATCGACACGACGAGTTGTTACGCGAAGGAGACCTCAAATCCACGTCAAAAATCGTTGAGACGGCCGGGCGAAGGTATTCATGTGGCAAGAACATCGGCCCATTCGGCATGCCGCCGGAACTGCGCTGCCGCAAATGGGCAAAGCGGGATGATCTTCTTTTGCGCCGCGCGTGCATCTTCGACCGCGCGCGTCACCAGCCTCAGGCCAGCACCTTGCCCGCGAAAGGCGTCGGGGACTTCGGTATGATCGATGATGATCTTGTGTTCACCAATCTTGGTGAACGTCATTTCGGCTTCCGCTCCGCCGGCGCCACGCAACACGTAGCGGCCTTTGGAGCCGTGGTCCTCAAGTTCGATCTGAGGCAACTCATCGGCCATGACTAGGCTCCCTTCACCGGTTCGGCGGAGAAGAGCCGCCTTGCTGCTTCGATTTCGTTCGGCCGCACCTCGTGGCCACCCTCGTGCCATTCCACTGTGACATCGGCACCCGCGGCACGCAAATAGGTATCGAGCCGGCTGGTGAGGTTCGGAGGGCAGATCGGATCGCGCCTGCCGGCGCTGATGAGCACGCGATGATCGGCAAGACTGCCTCTTATCTGCGGCGCAAACGGGATCAGCGGATGCATCAGCACGGTCGCATCGAACAGCTCAGGCTGTTCGAACATCAAGGACGCCAGGATATTGGCGCCATTGGAGTAGCCCAGTCCCAGCACCGCCGACGGCTGTGCCGCTTCGACATGCGCCTGAACGAAATCGGCCATCTTGGCGGTCGCTCGGGCGAGGTCGTCCATATCGTAGACCCCTTCGCCGGTGCGGCGAAAAAACCGTGCCGCTCCGAATTCCGACACGTCGCCGCGCGGCGATACGATCGTTGCAGTAGGCACCAGATCCCGCCCGAGCGCCAGGAATTGGCGCTCATCTCCACCTGTGCCGTGGAACACGAACAACATCGAGCCGCCGGAAATGCCCGGCAGAATCTCATGGATGTAGGAATTGCTCGACATTCTACCCTCCTGTCCATTTTCTAGATGATACCCGCCACACAACTGGCGACGGGTATCGGATTCAGCCTTCCAGCGGCTGCAGGTGCTTTTCGAGATAAGGTCGAAGATGCTGATGCTGCGCGGGCAGCTTCAACGCTTCGCCAAGATGTGCGGTGTCTTCGTCCCGATCGAAACCTGGTTCATTGGTCGCGACTTCGAACAGCACCCCGCCAGGCGTGCGGAAATAGATCGCCCAGAAATAATCCCGGTCGATCACCGGCGTCACCTGATAGCCGGTGTCCATCAGTGCCTTGCGGACTTCGAGTTGCGCGGCGCGATCGTCGACTGCGAAGGCGACATGATGCACCGACCCTGCTCCCAGCCCTGCAAACGAAGCCGCCGGCAGGGTTTCGAGGTCGATCACATTGGCACCATTGCCATTTTTCAGCGCCAGCCTGGCGACATTGCCGGCACGGTCGATTTCTTCATAGCCCATGAACTTGAGCAGCTCTTCCGTGGCACCGCCGTCCTTCAGCCGCATCGACACCGAATGGAAGCCGCGGATCGCCTCATCGCTGGAAACCCCGCCGCTGAGCCAGGGAGCGCGCCTGTCGGCCTTGTCTTCGACCAGCGCAAAACCGTCGCCGTCCGGCCCTGAAAATTGCAGCCGTTTTTCTCCAAACGTCTCTTCGGCCGCGACATCGGTGACACCCTGCTCCGCAAAACGCTGCTGCCAGTAAGGCAGCGTGTTTTCGGGCACGGAGAACACTGTGGTTCCGACTTCTCCCACACCCTGGCGACCTTTGCCGATATTGGGGAACGGGAAATAGGTCATCACCGAGCCCGGCGTGCCGAACTCGTCTGCATAGTAGAGATGATAGACGTCCGGCGCGTCGAAATTGACCGTCTTCTTGACCCTGCGCAGGCCAAGCTTGTGCGTGAAGAAATCATTGTTCTGGCGTGCATCGGCGGCCATCGAGGTGACGTGATGCAGGCCTTTGATCTGATTGAGCATGATTTTGCCCTTTCTCTCCGGCGCGGCCCCTTGGCCACTGTCGACGCCAATATGAGCGTACGGCCGGTGCGGGCAAAGACAGCGAAGACAGAATGGACTGTGCTCTGATTGTGAACGATGAAATCATCACCGTTCACAGATAGGTATCAGGATTGCATCGAAGAGTCCGGATTGGGTTTCTCGTCCCCTTCCGTAGGGTCGGGCTTGCCGGAATTCTCCCTGTAGACGGCATAGGCGAGAAACGCCGCAAGCGGCCCGAGCAGCACACCGAGCCCCTCTTTGCTGCGAAGCAGCTCCGGCAACGCAGCAAACCCGGCGGCGATGGCAAGTGCGGTCAGGTCACTCTTGCGGCGCTCGGCACGACGGCGCGCGCGCTTTCTGGCAGCCATGCGGTAGACCAGCAGCACGAGACCGGCTAGCATCAAGAACCCTGCCCCGAAGCCAAGCGCCGCGTTGATCGCGCCGAAGCGCGTTGCAGCCCAGAGATAAGCTGCAAGGAGCAGGAAACCCACCCCGGTCAATGCGGCAAGCAGAGCCAGACCATACGCGACCGCCGCGCCGCGAACATGCCTGACGGCAGTACCCGCTTCGCCGGTGACGAGGCTTATCAGGAGTGAAGCCAGCGGTTTCACGAGCCGCCGGAACTCAGCGCCGCGACAGAAGCGCGAAAAGGAAACCGACGCCGGCGGCGACGGCCAAGGCCGTCATCGGCTTTTCACGAACCGTGGCCGCGATTTGATCCTCGATGTCATGCGCGTTGCCGCGCAACTTTTCCATCGCAGCCTCGCCTCGCTCACGCAGATGTTCCGCGCCCTGGGCGGCAGCCCGGCGTGCGGCGCCGAAGCCCAACTCGCCGGTTTCGGCCAGTTGCTTGGTCAAGGTCGCGATATCGGCCTGCAACTGGCGGATGTCGGCCTCGAGGTCCTCTGCGGACCGGGCGGTTGCGCTGATCTTGTCCGTGGTCTTGGCCATGCTGAACTCCCTGCATCTTGCCGCGCCTGCGTGCCCGGCACCACCTCAACCCGTTCGCAAACGGCCGGTTCCATTGAAGTTGGTTTTGACACCTCCGTCCAGCCACAAAGACGGCAGGTCTAGAGGACGGATGATCCTGTCACCTGGGAAGAGATCGCATCCGGGCCGAAATCCTCATCGCCGGAAATCTGGAGGATTTCCTGAAGCCGGGTGCGAGCCCGGCTGACGCGGCTCTTGATGGTGCCGACCGCGCAGCCGCAGATTTCCGCTGCTTCCTCGTAGGAAAAGCCGGAAGCGCCGATCAGGATGATCGCTTCGCGCTGATCTTCCGGCAGTTGCTCGAGCGCAGCACGGAAGTCCTTGAGATCGAGCTGCCCGTGCTGGGATGGATGAATGGCCAGCCGCGCCGTCATGATGCCGTCGCTGTCCTGGACCTCACGGCCACGCTTGCGCATCTGCGAATAGAACTCGTTGCGCAGGATGGTGAAAAGCCACGCCTTGAGATTGGTGCCCAGTTGGAAGCTGTCCTGCTTGTCCCACGCCTTGACCAGGGTTTCCTGAACAAGGTCGTCGGCGCGGTCGGCATTCTGCGTCAGCGACACCGCAAAGGCGCGCAGACTTGGAATCGCGCCGAGCAGGTCGGTCCGAAAGCCCTCGGATGCGGACATGCGTCAGTCCTTCTTGCGCCCTGGTTCGACCTGTTCCAGTTGCGCGAGCAACTGGGCAAATCGATCCGGAACTTCGTCCGAGACGAGTCCATCATAATATTGTTTGAGCTTGCGGCCGATTTCAGAATTGGCGCCGAGCGTGTCGGCAGAACCGGCCTGGCGCACGCCGGCGCCAGTCTTGGTGGTGTCCTTCATTCGCCTTTTGTCCAGTCCCCCGAGCTGTTTTCGGCTTGATCCAACAAGCTACCATTTATCCATTCGCTTGGTTGGCTCGTAACGTCTCCCCTGGACAATGGTTCCGCCATGGTGGAACTTTTTCATGGCGGAAACGTTCGTTGTCCCGGGTATATGTATACTTCTATCTGTTACAACACAGAGACGCCATCCGAGGGAGCCGTTTGTCATGGGTTTGTCCGCCACTATCGCGCCGCATCTTCCTTATCTGCGCAGGTTCGCCCGCGCTGTCTCCGGTTCTCAACACAGCGGCGATGCCATGGTGGCGACGATGCTTGAGGCGATCATCGCAGACACATCCATCTTCCCGGAAAGCTCCTCGGATCGCATCGCGCTCTACAAGATTTTCGCCAAACTCTTCACATCCGTTGCAATCCGCGTTCCCAAGGGCGAGGAGCCGACCGGCTGGGAAGAACGCGCGGTCGCCAATCTCGATGCCCTCGCACCACTGCCGCGCCAGGCCTTCCTGCTGGTGGCTGTAGAAGGTTTCAGCGAGGCTGAGGGCGCCGAAGTCCTCGGCATCGCCGAAGATCGCTTCACCGAGCTGCTCGTCGAGGCGAGCAACGAGATTTCCCGCCAGGTCGCTACCGACATCCTCATCATCGAGGACGAGCCGTTGATCGCCATGGACATCGAGGAGATGGTGGAAAGCCTCGGCCATCGCGTCGTCGGCATCGCCCGCACCCAGACCGAAGCCGTGGCCCTTTTCGCCAAGGCACGGCCGAAGATGGTGCTGGCGGACATCCAGCTCGCCGACGGCAGTTCCGGCATCGATGCCGTCAACGACATTTTGAGGACGGCATCCGTGCCGGTCATCTTCATCACCGCCTTCCCCGAGCGCTTGCTCACCGGGGAAAGGCCGGAACCGACGTTCCTCGTCACCAAGCCGTTCAACCCCGATATGGTCAAGGCGCTAATCAGCCAGGCGCTCTTCTTTGACCGCCAGGCTAAGGCTGCAGCTTGACGAAGACGGCTCCAATCGTGTTTTTCGCACCAGAGCGGAACAAACAAGGGCGGCAGCACGTTCTGCCGCATCTAACAAAGGAGTCGGTTCATGCTTTACTGGGCGCTGGTGTTTCTGGTCGTGGCGATCGTGGCCGGCGCTCTCGGATTCGGCGGCATAGCCGGAGCATCGGCGGGTCTGGCCAAGATTCTGTTCTTCATCTTCCTGGCGTTCCTGGTGATCTCTCTGCTCGCCGGTATCTTCAAACGGGCATGAACGGCTCCGCAGCCAATATCGCGGAAAGCGCGCTATGAGCCTGCCGGCCAACGAAAACATTCAGACGGTGGTTGCCGAGGCCGCGACAGCGGCACGAGTCGACCAGACCGAGAGACTCGCGCAGGATGACCTGCCTCCCGGTTGCGATGCGCAGATTCGACGCGCCTTCAACATCGCGCTGCGCCATACCGGCATCTATGTCGCTTACCATGATCGGTCGCTGACCAAGGTCTGGACGCGCAACATCCTGGCTCCGCTGGTACCGAAGAAAAAAGGCGGCGGCTTGCCTCCGGCGCAGTTGGAGAGGATCGAAGCCGCCCAGCGCCATGTGCTGGAAACCGGGGAATCCGGGCGTATCGAGGTCAGCATGCCGCATGAAGACGGTGTGCGCTGGTTTGACATCTGGCTCGACGCCGACCTGGACGACGACGGCACCATCCAGGGCATCGTGTCGACCTGGATCGAAGTGACCGAGCAGAAGCGCCGTGAGCAGACGCTCAAGACGCTGCTGCGTGAGGTCAGCCACCGCTCCAAGAACCTGCTGGCCATCATCCAGGGCATTGCCAGCCAAACCGGCCGCTATTCGAGCGATATCGGTGATTTTCTGACCCGCTTCCGGGGCCGGCTGCAATCGCTTTCCTCCTCACAAGATCTGGTGACGTCTTCCAACTGGCGCGGCGCGCGGCTGCGCGAATTGATCGAAGGCCAGATGGAACGCTACGGTGCCGATCCTTCCCGCAGCCTGCGTTTCGAAGGCGTCGACCCGTTCCTCAACCCGAACGCGGCGCTCCATATCGGCCTTGCCGTGCACGAGCTCGTCGTCAACTCAATGAGCTATGGCGCGCTCTCGCAATCGGACGCTGTAGTCGACGTCACCGCCGGGCTCGCGGATCTCGATGCGAACCCGCCGGCTTTGTGGCTGCGCTGGAACGAACGGTTCCCTTCCTGCAGCGGTCCGGAACAGAAGCGTTTCGGCTCGGTGGCGCTGGAGCGGGTGGTACCCGCCGCGCTCGATGGAATGGCCACGTTCGAAATCTCCGATGACCGCGTCGAGTACCATCTGGTGGTGCCCGCCGGCAACTTCGCCGCGGACTGATCCAAACCTTAACCCGATATTCACCATGATTTCCGATACTTTGCCGGCGTCTGAATAGACTGGCGCGCAGATTCGGAGTGGGAGATATCGCGGTGACCAGCGACATGCAGGGTTTGGAGCGCGCAGCGCGCCTTTCGCTGGGCAACTTCGAAGAGGTCGCGACCTCGGAAACGAAATCCCGAAACCTGACACCAGCACCTGTCTTGCTTGTCATCGCCGGCGCGATGGCGCTGATCGTGACCTTGATCCTGTTGGCTTGACTCCTCGCTGAAGCTCCCATTCGCACCCGCGCCTGCCTCGAAAAAGACCACCTTGCGAGCCAAGCGACTGAGGGGGCAGACAAAATCCATCTAGCCATGCTAAAGAACCGCTTGGAAGTGGACGCCGCGCTGCAATGCGAGGGACTTCAAGCGAGAGGAGTGAATTGATGCGTAAGACTATTTTGGCTCTGGTGGGTGTACTTGCCCTCAGCGCTTGCACGACCACCGAACAGGACGTTTCCGTAGGTACCGGGGCCGGAGCGCTCATTGGCGGCGCCGTTGGCGGCTGGAAGGGCGCAGCGATCGGCGCGGCTATCGGCGCCGGTTCGGGCCTGCTGGTCCGCAACCTTCGCAATGGCTACTGCCAGTATCGCGATCCGGACACCGGTCGTATCTACACCCGTCGCTGTAACTGATCAGCGCGGTACTGGAGCGGTTCCGTTTTTCACGGAAACGCTCGCCAGGTGGTTACAAAATGCTCAGACGAAAGAGGCCGGTTTTGCCGGCCTCTTTTTTGTCTGGCCAAGGCCGCCCCGCGGCCATCTCAGTTTGAATAGGGAAGCCGGACCCTTACCCGCAAACCGTCTTCGCGGAACTCGCGCTCGATCGTCCCGCGCAACTCGCGCGTGATGTTCATGTCGATCAGGCGCGTGCCAAAACCGGTCTTGGACGGAGCCTCCAGCTTGGTCTTTCCTGTTTCAATCCAGTTGAATGCCAAGGTCCGCTCGCGTCCCTTGCCTTCCAGTCTCCAATCCACCTTCAGCGCACCGACCGAATTGCCGGCTTCGCCATATTTCAACGCGTTGGTGGCGAGCTCATGGAAAGTAAGCCCGAGAGCCTGTGTCATGGTCTCATCCAGCATGACCTGCGGACCGGAAAGCAGGTCGTCGGGCAGGTCCTTGCCAAACACCTGGCTGAGTTCGACACGCAGGAGATCGCCAAGATCGGCCTGCTGGCGACGCGAGCGTGTCAGCATGTCCTGCGAGGCAGCCATCGACTGAAGCCTTGCCGAGAACGAATTGGAGAAATCCTTGAGGTCGGCCGAATGCGCCGCCGTCTGGCGCGAAATAGCCAGGACCCGGGCTATGGAATTCTTGATCCGGTGCCGCATCTCCTGCAGCATCAGATCCTTCTCCAGAAGGCTCTTTTCGGTGGCCTCATGAAGTTGCGACGCCGCATCGAATGCCCGCTCCTGATAGCGCGCAATCATCGCGATCGTGCCCGCAAGCAGCAGGCCGAACAGTCCGAGCACCACCGGAACGAAAGGGGATGACGGTTCGGTGAATTCGGCAGTCGGCCGCAGCACGATAGCCCACGGCCGGCCAGCGACCTCGATCATGCGCACGGTCTTGAGACCGAAGCCATGCACCGGCGGTTCTTCCGACCGAAACAGCAGGTTGTTCGCATCGATCGACTGGTCGTAGGCCTCGATGTTGACGGGCAGTCGCGGCGCCTTGCCGAGAATGACGTCGAACAAGTCGCGCGCTCGGAAGATCGCATAGAGGAACCCCCTCGTGCCCGCCACGGGATCCCCGCTATGCGCCGCATCCTGCGAGCCAAGCCTGGCGAATATCACGAACCCGGTCACCATCGCCGGCGCCTGGTCTTTCCAACTGGACAGCGGGTCGAGCATGCGCCGGCCGCTCGTGTGCAGCTTGTTGTCGGCCATGGTCTGCTCCATGGCCGTTCGCGAGGCTGGATCGGCAGCGACATCGAAACCGAGATAGCGCTTGCTTTCCTCTTCGGCCGGCTCGAGCAGCATCACCGGCGCATGCCAGGGAACGCCCGCGGCCGGAGCGATCGTTCGGCTGAGCCCGTAGTTGCGCTGTATCTCCTGCTCGGCGGCGGCCTCCTCACCCGGCCTGACCAGCTTGAGATAACCCAGGCCAAGCAGACCTGCGAGATTCCCGTCGACATCGAGCGTCTTGTAGAAATTTTCGAATTCCGCCCGCGATACCTCACCGGAACGCGCGCTGAAGAATGCCTCCGTCGCCCGCAGCAACGACATGTGCAGGTCGAGTCGGCTTTCCATGCGGCTGACAGCATCGTCTGCCGCAGCCTCGAATTTGATTCGGGCTGCGTCGCGCGACGCAAAATAAGCGAATCCGGCCAGGACAAGGCTGGCCAGGGCGACGGCAACAAACGCAATCGTCGGGAAATACTTTTTCAAAATCAGCCGCTAGCCCGCACGAGCCCCCGTGGTCTTTTAGACTACGGAGAAACAAACCGAAAGCGGTATGCTTTGTTAGCCTGGTAGCGACAAGCCCCCAGGCTGGCATTGCTGACAAATGGCGCAGAAGCGTCCCGGACTGGCCGGACGTTCAAGCCGCTTCCTTGAGTGCGCCGGGCCCCGGAATGGCACCTGGCGGGCATTTGCCCAGAATGATCATGCCCAGCACCTCATCCTTCGTGACATCCTGGGTTCGGGCAGTGCCGACAACCTGGCCGTTCTTCATCACGCAGACACGATCCGCCAGGTCGAACACATCATGGATGTCGTGGCTGATCAGGAAGATGCCGAGTCCTTCCGCCTTGAGTTGTTTGACCAGTTCGCCGACCTGTGCCGTTTCCTGCGGGCCAAGGGCGGCCGTCGGTTCGTCCATGATCAGGATCCGCGCATTGAAGAGGATGGCACGGGCAATCGCCACCGACTGACGCTGACCGCCGGACAGTTTGACCACGGGCTCCTTGAAGCGCTGGAAGCGTGGATTGAGGCGGCCCATCACCTTGCGGGCCTCAGCCTCCATGGCCGCATCGTCAAGCGTGCCGTATTTGGTCATCACTTCCCGGCCAAGGAACAGATTGGCGGCGGCATCGACATTGTCGGCCAAAGCGAGCGTCTGGTAGATCGTCTCGATGCCATATTTCTTGGCTTCGCGGGGATTGGAAATTGCAACCTCTTGGCCGTTGATGAAGATCTGGCCGGCATCGCGCTTGTAAGCGCCCGAGAGGATCTTGATGAACGTCGATTTGCCGGCGCCGTTGTGACCTAGCAGCGCCACGACTTCACCAGGATAGAGATCGCAACTGGCCCCATCCACGGCGCGAATGCCGCCGAAAGCGATGGAGATGTCCTTCATTTCCACGAGCGGAGTTTGGGTCTGTTCCATGGTCCTGCCCTTTTCTGGAGCGTTTCCGGTTTTTCGGAAACGCGAAAAACTCTGACTCTTTTGCGGGAATTGCTCTAGACGCGCTTGCGGTACATGGTGTCGAGCCAGACGGCGACGACCAGCACCAGCCCCACGACGATGTTCTGCAACGGCGTATCGAGGCCGAGCAGAACCATGCCCGATTGCAGCGATTGCATCAGCAAGGCACCCAGCATCGCGCCGATGATGGTTCCCGAACCGCCGGCGAGCGAGGTTCCGCCGATGACCGCTGCGGCAATCACCAGCAATTCATCCAGCGTGCCCAGCGAGTTGGTCGAAGCGTTCAGGCGAGCCGATGAAATGGCCGCGGCGATCGCGGCCAGCACGCCCATGATCATGAACACCTTCATGGTCACCCAGCGCGTGTTGATACCGGCCAGATTGGCTGCTTCCGGATTGCCGCCGATGGCGAAGACGTAGCGTCCGAAACGCGTACGATTGGTGACGAAGGTCATGATGAGCCCGACTGCAATCGCCATCAGCACTGGGATGGCGATTCCGTGCGCAATGAAAAGACCACCCTCGGGAACCGTGATGTTGTTGGCGGCGGCATATTTGTTCACCACCCCGACGGGCCAGGGATAAGAATTGGCGATCTTCACAGCACCGAGGATGATCCCGCAGGAGACGACAGCCAGGAAGACTTCCGCCCAGACCGGGCGCAGGGGAAACTTGAAGCGCTTGCGCTGCACGCGGCCGTTGAGCAGCATCGCGACCACCCCGGCGCATGCCACAAGACCGAGCACCCAACTCCATGTCGATCCGATCGAGCCAGCCGGCCCACCACCCATGAGCTGAAAAGTTGCATCCATCGGCGCCACCGTTCGGCCGCTGGTGATCCACCAGGCTACGCCACGCCAGATCAGCAGGCCGCCAAGCGTGACGATGAAGGCAGGCACCTCCAGATAGGCGATGATGAAGCCCTGCAGCGCGCCGATTGCCAGGCCGACCACGATGCCGGTGGCCAGTGCGATGATCCAGAGCCACGGATTGCCGAGCTGCATGCCCATCACCCGGATCAGGAACTCGGCCTGGGCAACGCCCATTACCATGCCGATCACGCCTTCGACAGAACCGACCGACAGGTCGATGTTGCGCATGACGATGACCAGCACCATGCCGGTCGCCATGATGGCGACGGAAGATGTCTGTACCGACAGGTTCCAGAGATTGCGCGGCGTCAGGAACAGGCCGCCGGAAAGCAGGTGCAACCCGACCCAGATGATCAGCAGGGCTGCAACCATGCCAAGCATGCGGGTGTCGAGTTCGGTCGCCTTGAGGAAGCGTCCGAGTGATGTCAGTTCGGCTGCGCGGGCGCGATCGACCGGCGCATTCGAGGTCGTATCAGTCATGATATTCCTCCCTAGAACAATTCCAGCAAAAGTGCGCGGCGGTCTTGCGTTCGGAATTGCGTAAAAACAAAGAGTTAGAGCGTTTCCGCGAAGAGCCGAAACGCTCTAACCATGCGCCGCTTTGGCGCCTTTGGCATGCCATTTAACAGGGACTTGTCGGCTCCGGGGTGGGAGCCGTTGCAAAAGACCACGGCACTCAGGCCGTGGTCTCCTTCGTTACAGCAGACGTGCTTAGTCGCAGGCCTTGACGGAACCGGCCTTCACGCCCTGGCAGACGACATCCTTGGAGACCCAGCCGGCGTCGATGACGACGTTGAGATTGTCCTTGGTGATCGCGACCGGTGTCAGGAACACCGACTTGACGCTGTTGCCGCCGGGAGTGGTGAAGTCGGTGACCTTGGCGATGTCGGTCGTCTTCTTGCCATCGGCGAGCTGCGCCGCGATTTCAGCGGCATTCTTGCCGAGGTCGCGGGCATCCTTGAACACCGAAACAGTCTGCGTGCCGAGCGCGATGCGGTTCAGCGCGGCATGGTCGCCATCCTGGCCGGAGACCGGAACCGAACCGGCAAGACCTTGCGCCGCCAAAGCAGCGATCGCACCACCGGCAGTGCCGTCATTCGCGGCCACCACGGCATCGACCTTGTTGTCGTTGGCGGTCAGGAACTGCTCCATGTTCTTCTGGGCATTCGCCGGCAGCCAGCCATCGGTGTAGGCCTCGCCGACATTCTTGATCTTGCCGGCATCGATGGCAGCCTTCAGCACTTCCATTGCGCCCGAAAACAAGAAATCGGCGTTCGGATCTGTGCTGGAACCTTTGATGAAGACGTAATTGCCTTCCGGCTTCACATCGAACACGCCCTTCGCCTGCAGGCGACCGACCTCCTTGTTGTCGAAGGTCAGGTAGAAGACGTCCTTGTTTTCGATAAGACGGTCGTAGGCGATGACGGGAATGCCTTCGTCGACGGCCTTCTGCACTGCCGGACCAATGGCGGAGGTGTCCTGCGCCAGGATGACGAGCGCGTTGGCGCCCTGCGAGATCAGGCTTTCGACGTCGGTGAGCTGCTTGCCCGGATTCGATTGCGCGTCGGCGGAAATATACTTGTCGCCGGCGGCCTCGATCGCCTTCTTCATGGCGGCTTCGTCGGTCTTCCAGCGCTCTTCCTGGAAATTGGACCAGGACACGCCAATGACCTTGTCTTTCGCCTCGGCGACAGCCGAAAGCGCGAGCGTCATGGCGGCACCCGCCAGAATGGCGGCCGTGAATTTCCTCATTTTTTCCTCCCCGCGCCCAAAGGCGCGCTTTTTGTGTGCGTTGGCCGTTGGAGAAGCTTTTTTTCGAGCTTCGAAAAAATAATCGCGCAGGTATGGCTTTCTGTCAACGGGATTCAAGCCGTTGACAGTATTTTTTTCGAAGCACGAAATAATGATGACGAGAGCTGCATGTTCTGCCACTATCTGTGGAGGAGCGCTCCGTCGAAACAATGAAAGCGAAACGGGTTTTGCATTCGTTCCCGCATCGACCTATGCACGATGGATGCGCATCCGGAACAGCCACCGGACGCAACGGCTTCAACGCTCGCGAAGCCGGCGGGGGAGGAACGGCAAGAACATGACTGTCGGGATCCGTCACGACGATTTGCGCCGCAGGAACCGCGCAATGGTGATTGCCGCCGTGCGTCGCTCCGGCGAGCCTTCCCGCACCGAAATCACCGCCATCACTGGCCTCAGCCATTCGACCATCTCGACGATTTCATCCGACCTCATAGCGGAAGGCATCCTGCGCGAAGGCCGCAGCGAACCGACGGCATCGAAACGTGGCCGTCCACAGGTGGGACTGCAACTCGACCCAAACGCTGCGGCCGTCCTGACGGTCGTTCTGTCGCTTAACCTGGTGACGGCGGCAGCCGTCGACTATTCCGGCAAGGTGCTGGCCGAGGAAACACGCCGTCTGGACACTCTGTCTCTGCCGCGAGAGGCGCTGATCGGCGAGTGCGTCGAAATCGTCAGGCGGCGGCTCGACGACCAGAGTCTTAAGAACCATCAGGTGCTGCGCATCGCCTTTGCCGTTCAAGGTACGGCGGATTCACACGCGCGCACCATGTTGTGGACGCCGATCACCCCACATGGAGAGATTCCTTTCGCCGATATCCTGGAAAACGCTTTCGGCATTCCTGTTATCGTCGAGAATGACTGCAACATGATGGCTGTCGCTCTTCGCTGGCGCGGCACGGACCGTTACCGCGACGACTTCATTGCCGTTGTGCTTTCGCACGGTATCGGCATGGGCATCGTGCTCAATGGCGAATTGTTCATCGGCACCCAGTCGTCCGGCGGCGAGTTCGGACACATGATCCACCGGCCGAATGGCGCATTGTGTCGCTGCGGTCGCCATGGCTGCGTCGAAGCCTATGCCGGCAACTACGCGATCTGGCGAAACGCCCGGGGACTGGACGAGAACACCGAACCTGCCGCGGATATTCCCGACGACGAAATGCGGATGCTGGCTGAAAAAGCGCGGGCGGGCGATGGTCCGGAACGCGAAGCCTATGAACGGGCAGGCACGGCTCTCGGCTATAGCCTCGGTTCGCTTTTCGCCGTCATCGATCCGGCACCTGTGACCTTTGTCGGTATCGGGGCGACAGCTTTCGACCTGATTGAGCCGGCCCTGCGGCGCGCAATTGCTCAGACTGCCGGCGGACAGCATTCGAATTCGATCGTGTTCAACATCGAGCCGAACGAGCAGATGCTGATCCGCGAAGGCTGCGCCATGCGCGCGTTGACCTTCATTGATCAGGAGATCTTCGCGCTTGGTGGCCCGACAGCTTCGGCGCCTCAGCTTGTGGAAGCCTGAGCCCGCCGGTTAAAGCAATTCCAGGAAAAGTGTGTAGCGGTTTTCCGTCCGGAATTGCGCAAAAACAAAGAATTAGAGCGTTTCAGCGCTTCCGTAAAAACAGAAACGCTCTAAAGCGCCGCGCGTCCTAGTGGACGCACAAAGGACGCTCCAACTCTTTTGTCCGGCGCATGACGGCCGGCGCATGCCACCCTGCCTTTCCGAAAATCGATTCCGACTTTCGGGGTCATGCGCTAATCCTCGCGGATGGCATAGCCCGAGCCGCGGATGGTACGGATCACATCCGGCATGCGGCCGTTGTTGACCGCCTTGCGCAGGCGACCGACATGTACGTCCACCGTGCGTTCATCGATGTAGATCGTCTCGCCCCAGACATTGTCGAGCAGCTGGCTGCGCGAGAAGACCCGGCCGGGGTGACGCATCATGAATTCCAGCAGCCGGAACTCCGTCGGCCCGAGGCGGATCTCGCTCTTCTTGCGATACACCCGGTGCGACTCGCGGTCGAGCACGATGTCGCCGACCTTGAGCACGGAAGACAGCACCTCCGGCTTCGCCCGGCGCAGCAGCGCCTTCACGCGTGCCATGAACTCCGGCATCGAGAACGGCTTGACCAGATAGTCGTCCGCACCGGTGGAGAGGCCGCGCACACGGTCACTCTCCTCGCCGCGCGCCGTCAGCATGATGACCGGCAGACGCTCGGTTTCCGGCCGCATGCGCAGCCGACGACAGAGTTCGATGCCGGAGACCGCCGGCACCATCCAGTCGAGCACCAGCAGATCCGGTACGTTTTCCTGAAGCCGGATTTCGGCTTCGTCACCTCTGGCGACCACTTCGACCTGGTAGCCCTCGGATTCCAGATTGTAGCGGAGGAGAACGCCCAGCGGCTCCTCGTCCTCTACCACCATGACGCGCGGCGCGATCATCTTGCCGTCCGTCCTGTGATCAGGCCGCCGGAACGGCGGCAGCCGTCTCGTCGAGCTTCGGCCTATTGGGCGGCAACTGCTCGCCCGTCAGCACGTAGAAGGCGTTTTCGGCGATATTGGTGACGTGGTCGCCGATACGCTCGAGGTTCTTGGCGCAAAACAGCAGATGCGTGCAGGCCGTGATGTTGCGGGGATCTTCCATCATATAGGTCAGCAGTTCGCGAAAGACCGACGTATATTTGACATCGATCTTCTCATCGTCTGCTCTCAGCTGGGCGAGACCCTCTGCGTCTTTCGCCGCATATTTCTCCACGACGCCGTCTACCTGGTTGAGCACCAGATGCGCCATGGAATCGATCGAATGCGAAAGATCGCGCGGCGTGGCGCCCTGCCCGACCGCTCCGACACGTTTGGCAATGTTCTTGGCCAGATCGCCGATGCGCTCCAGGTCCCCTGCCATGCGGATGGCGCCGACCACGGCGCGCAGATCCTGTGCCATGGGCTGGCGCTTGGCGATCAGCGTGATCGCCTTGCTGTCCAGCTCACGCTGGCGCGCGTCCATGATCGCGTCGTCCGAGACGACACGTTGGGCAAGTCCATTGTCTGACTTGAGCAGCGCCTTGGTGGAGCTTTCAACCATCGAACTGGCCAATTCACCCATGTCGCTGATGAGCCTGCTGATCTGTCCGAGCTCTTCGTCGAACGACGCAACGGTATGTTCGCCCATATCTTGTGTCCTTTTTTCCTCGGCAGCAATCGCTCACTCAGCCGAAGCGGCCGGTGATGTAGTCCTGCGTGCGCTTGTCGTCGGGGTTGGTGAACATCTTGTCGGTAGCGCCCTCTTCGACCAGATAGCCGAGATGGAACATCGCCGTGCGCTGCGAGACGCGAGCGGCCTGCTGCATCGAGTGCGTCACGATGACGATCGTATAGTTCTGGCGCAGTTCGTCGATCAGTTCCTCGACCTTCGCGGTCGCGATCGGATCGAGCGCCGAGCACGGCTCGTCCATCAGGATGACTTCCGGCGACACTGCGATGGCACGCGCGATGCATAGGCGCTGCTGCTGGCCACCGGAAAGGCCGGTGCCGGGCTCAGCGAGGCGATCCTTCACCTCGTTCCAGATCGCCGCTTTCTGCAGGCTGGACTCCACGATGCGATCCATATCCGCCTTGTTCTTGGCAAGGCCATGGATACGCGGCCCGTAGGCGACGTTCTCATAGATCGACTTCGGGAATGGATTGGGCTTCTGGAACACCATGCCGACGCGGGCACGCAGCTCCACCACATCGATTTTCGGATCGTAGATGTCTTCGCTGTCGAGCGTGATCTTGCCACCAACCTTGGCCGCGTCGATCGTATCGTTCATGCGGTTGAGGCAGCGCAGGAAAGTTGACTTGCCGCAGCCCGAGGGGCCGATCAGCGCCGTCACCTGGTTGAGGCGGATGTCGAGATTGACGTCGAAGAGCGCCTGCTTATCGCCGTAGTGCACGGTGACCTTGTCGCCGCGCATCTTGATGACTTCGTTGGTCTGGGCGCTCATCTGGCTGCTCACTGCCTGTTCGAGGGTCTTTTCCGTCATGATATTCATATCAGGCTCCCTTTCTACCAGCGCCGTTCGAAGCGGCGCCTGAGCACGATCGCTGTGATGTTCATGGCCATCAGGAAGACCAGAAGGATGATGATTGCACCGGACATGCGTTCCACGAACGCGCGTTCGGCTTCGTTGGCCCACATGTAGATCTGCACCGGAAGTGCCGTCGCTGGATCGAACGGGGTTGCGGGATAATTGGCGACGAAGGCCACCATGCCGATCAGCAGCAGCGGCGCCGTTTCACCGAGCGCGCGTGCCAGGCCGATGATCGTGCCGGTCAGGATGCCGGGCGCTGCCAGCGGCAGGATATGCTGGAACACCATCTGCATCTTCGAGGCGCCGAGGCCGAGCGCGGCCGACCGGATCGAAGGCGGGACGGCTGCGAGCGCGGCACGTGTCGCGATGATGATGGTCGGCAACGTCATCAGCGTCAGCACCAGGCCACCGACGAAAGCAGCGGAGCGCGGCATGCCGAGGAAATTGACGAAGACGGCGAGGCCGAGCAGACCGAACACGATCGAGGGCACCGCGGCCAGGTTGTTGATGTTCACTTCGATCAGGTCGGTGAAGCGGCCCTTCTTGGCGAATTCCTCAAGATAGATCGAGGCGGCAACACCGATCGGAAGCGCCAGCAGCAGCACGATCACCATCATGTAGAACGAACCGATGATGGCGACACCGAGGCCCGATGTTTCCGGACGGCTGGACGCGCCGAAGGTGAACAGGCCGGTGTTGAAATGCTCGGCCATGGCGCCTTCGGCCTTCAGCTTGTTCATCCACTCGACCTGCTGGTCGGACACCTTGCGGCGATCCTCCGGCACCGAGAGGTCGATCTGGCCCTTGAAGGCGGAATCGAGGTTGGCACCAGCAAGAATATCGACGGTGCGCGTGGTACCGATGACCTTGGGATCCGAGACCACCACATCGCGCAACTGCACGCGAGAGCCATCGGACAGGAAGCCCTTCAGCTTCGTCATCATCGGCTTGTTCTTCGCGTCGATGCCGAGTTTCTCGGCAAGTGCCTTCTGCGCCAGCACCGGATAGTTGGCGGTCAGCAGGACTTCAGGGTCCGTTGCCCGCTTGTTGTCCGGATCGATCACCTTCTCGTCGAAGGTGATCGGCAGCGACACCGTCGTCTGCCAGAAGGATGTGTAGCCCTTGCCCAGGATCGACACGAGCATGACGACGAGGAAAGCCAGGCCGACAAGGATCGCAAGCACGCCATAGAGGCGGAAGCGGCGTTCGGCGGCATAGCGGCGCTTGAGGCCGATGTCGCGGCGCGCAGGAGCCGTGGCTGTCGCGACCGTATCCAGAGTGACGTCGGTCATTCGTACTGCTCCCGGTATTTGCGCACGATGTAGAGGGCGACGATATTCATCACCAGCGTCAGCACGAACAGCGTGATGCCGAGCGCGAAGGCGACCAGTGTCTGCGGCGAATTGAATTCCAGATCGCCGGTCAGCTGGTTGACGATCTTGACGGTGATGGTGGTCATTGCCTCGAACGGATTGAGCGTCAGATTGGCGGCAACACCCGCTGCCAGCACCACGATCATGGTCTCGCCGATTGCGCGCGAGGCTGTAAGCAGGATGGCACCGACAATGCCGGGCAGCGCGGCAGGCAGGATCACGCGCTTGATGGTCTCAGAACGCGTCGCGCCGAGGCCAAGCGAACCGTCGCGCATGGCGCGCGGCACCGCAGTGATAATGTCGTCCGACAATGAAGACACCACGGGGATCAGCATCACGCCCATCACCAGGCCGGCGGTCAGGATCGACTGCGCCTGGATGAAGGAGGTACCGCCGGCAAGGGCTGCGCTGAGGTCGCGCAGGAAAGGTCCGAGCGTGACGAGTGCGAAGATGCCGTAGACGATGGTCGGGATGCCGGCAAGCAGCTCAAGTGCGGGCTTTACCGCAGCGCGCACTTTCGGTGCCGCGTATTCGGCCATGTAGACCGCCGACATCAGACCGATCGGCACCGCAACCAGCAATGCGACAAAAGCGATGTAGAGCGTACCTGCGAGCAGCGGGATCAGGCCGAACTGGCCTTCGGAGGCGCCGGCGCCGGCAGCGGCGAAACGTGGATCCCAGACAGTACCAAAGAAAAAGTCCAGCGGCGGCACACGATTGAAGAAATTCAGGGTCTGGAACAGCATCGACAACACGATGCCGATGGTCGTCAGAATGGCGATGGTCGAGGCGCCGAGCAGGCCCCAAAGCATCAACTTTTCGACGTTGTTGCGGGCACGAGCGCGCAGTTGCACCTGCGAGATTCCGTAGAACGAGCCGGCCAGAGCCAAACCGATCGTGACAACCGCGCCGATGAGGCCGAGCAAGTCGGTCGTCCGGTTGGCCTCGGCCGCGATCGGGATCATATAGTCCTGCGTATCGGTGGCGAGCGCCACACCCTTGGCACCGAGAAGCGGCTGCAATTCGGCGAAGGTCGCCGGCAAAGCAGCCACCTGTTGGGCATCAAGCTTGCGCAGGCCGTTGGCCAGGCTCTTGGTCAGGCTCACCGCAAGTGGCTCACTGGCCACACCGGTTTCAGCCGGCATCTGCCCATGCAGGCGGCTGTTGAGATAGACGGAGGAGCCTATGCTCCATACAGCGAGGAAAAGAACCGCCGGCAGAACACCCAGCAGCAACGCCCACCAGCCATGGTAGTGAGCCCTGGAATGCGGCTTGATCTTGCCGTCATCCTGCGCTGTCGCGCGCTGTCTTGCGATAACGAAGGCGACTATGCCGATGACAATGACGATTGCCAGCACGAGCATGGATGACATGGAGCGGCCTCTGAAAGGTCACATGGGCCACCGGTCTGCGACCGGCAGCGGCGACCGGGGCGCAGGTCGAACCTGCACCCCGGACACCTGGGAGGATTACAGCGACTTGCCGGCGTCGAAAGCTTCGCGCTGAGCCTTGCGCTCGGCTTCCGGAGCGGCAACCAGGCCGTACTCGGCGAGCGGGCCTTCCGGACCAACCATCTGGTCGGCGAGGAAGAAGTCGACATATTCCTTGAGGCCCGGAACGACACCGAGATGCGCCTTCTTCACATAGAAGAACAGCGGACGCGACACCGGATACTCGCCCTTTGCGATGGTTTCGGTCGACGGCGTGATACCGGAAACCGTAGCAACCTTCAGCTTGTCGGCGTTGTTTTCGTAGAAAGCGAGGCCGAACACGCCAACGCCGGTCTTGTTGCTGTCGATGCGGGCGAGCGTCTCGGTGTAGTCGCCGTCGATGTCGACAGCCTTGCCGTCCTTGCGCACGGCCTTGCAGGCCGCTTCCGCAGCCTTGTCATCGAGGCCGCCGGCCTTGCCCGCTTCCACGCCGCCGAGCTTCTTGCAGCCGGCAACGAGAAGCTTCTCTTCGAAGACTTCACGGGTGCCATGCTTTTCGCCCGGGATGTAAGCAGCGATGTCCCACTCGGGGAGCTTCGGATTGACCTGGCTCCACTTGGTGTTCGGATTCGCAACCAGCTTGCCGTCGACCACGACCTTGGCGGCGAGCGCCTTGTAGACGTCCTCCGCGGTCAGCGCCCAATCCGGACCCTTGACGTCGGTGGCGAAGACGATGCCGTCATAGCCAATCTTGACTTCCTGGATGTCCTTGACGCCAGCGTCCTGGCAGGACTTCAGTTCGTCCTTCTTGATCGGGCGCGAGGAGTTGGCGATGTCGATGGTGTTTTCGCCGACGCCCTTGCAGAATTCCTTGATGCCGGCGCCCGAACCGCCGGATTCGACGACTGGGGTCTTGAACTTCGAGAAGGTTTCACCGAACTGCTCGGCAACGATCTTGGCATAAGGAAGCACGGTCGACGAACCGGCAACCTGAATCTGGTCGCGCGCGGCGGCGTAGCCAGCCGATGCAGCGAGCGCGAAGGCCGCAGCCGACGCGGTTAGAAGAGCTTTTTTCATTGGGCCTGCTCCTGTTAGGGAAGGTGGTCTCTAGACGCCTTTCCTGCGGCGCCGGGTGAGGCCATAGCGCTCGTTTATTACAGTCGCATGACAGTTTCGTGTCACCCCGGTAACGCGCTCGGCGCAGGCTGGCAAAGCGCCACTGAGTCCATTTTAGTGAAAGCTTGGATTCCTGGTGCAAATCAGAGGCTTGCATGGACTCACCATGCATGCGAGCCGGCAAACGACTTTTCCGTCAAATTTCTGAAAACTGTCCGGGATCGTGACGCCGGCTTTCTATCCGACGTTGCGATGGGCTCCGGTTTGACCGCCAAGCCAGCGATCGAGCTTTTCAAGCAGGGCCTTCGGACTGATCGGTTTGGGCAGGTAGTCATCCATGCCCGCTTCCAGACAACGCTCGCGATCGCCCTTCAGCGCATGCGCCGTCACGCCGACGATCGGTATATGCGTTCCGTCTCCCGCTTCGCGCTTGCGAATCTCGCCGGTCGCCTCAAGGCCGTTCATCTCCGGCATGGAAACGTCCATCAGGATCATGCGCGGTTTCAACTGGCCCGATGCCTCAAGCGCCAGCCGGCCATTGCCGACGATCTCAAAACTATAGCCGGTGTCGGCGAGAATCTGGGTGAAGACCAGTTGGTTCACCTCATTGTCCTCGGCAACGAGAATATCGAGCCCGCTGTCGCTGCTGGCAACCCGCGATGCAGCCGGAACAGCCTGAACCGAGGTTTCGATCCTGGTCGTGCGCAAGCTCGCCGCCACGCCTTCGACACCGTCGCTCGTCGTCAGCGTGCGCGTGTGCAACCCGCCCCTGTGTTTCTGGATCGTCGAAACCAAGGCCTCAAGCAATATCGATGAACGAGCAGGCTTGATGAGATGTGCCGCGATGCCGAGATCGCGGTAGCTGGCGTTGGACAGCGTCTGATCCACCGAAGTCAGCATGATGATAGGCGTGCCGGAAAGGCTCTCGGTGTTGCGGATGACGCGCGCGACTTCCGCACCGGTCATTTCGGGCATCTGGTAGTCGAGCACCACGCAATCGACAGGTACGCCGTAAGCCGCCGCAGCAGCCAGAACCTGCAACCCCTCTGGCCCGCTCGCGGCAGCGCAGGAGTCGAACGACCACGATGCCATCTGTTCGCTCAGGATCGAGCGGTTCACCGCATTGTCGTCGACAACGAGCACGCGTGCGCCAGTCACATCAATCGGCAATATGCGCTGCGTCTCGGTCTGCTCGGCGCTCGCTAGAGTTACCGTGAACCAGAAGGTTGAACCCTTGCCTTCCACGCTCCGGACACCGATTTCTCCATCCATCAGTTCGACGAGCCTCGAAGTGAT
Organism: Mesorhizobium sp. EU05-FHT14A09; assembly: GCF_058790995.1. Classification (NCBI taxonomy): domain Bacteria; kingdom Pseudomonadati; phylum Pseudomonadota; class Alphaproteobacteria; order Hyphomicrobiales; family Phyllobacteriaceae; genus Mesorhizobium; species Mesorhizobium sp. EU05-FHT14A09. The sequence continues at coordinate 637,081 of NZ_JBYTDF010000003.1, read as the reverse complement.
GGCCAACCCAAGGCCGGTTCCCTCATGGCGCCGCGTCGACGATGTGTCCACCTGGCTGAACTTTTCGAAGACCTGTGCGAGTTTGTCCTGCGGAATACCGATGCCGGTATCGGTCACGGACAAGGTCAATCTGGCGCCGGATGCGGTCCTGTCACCTGTGACGTCGATCAGGACATGGCCATGGTCGGTGAACTTCACTGCATTGCCGAGCAGATTGGTGACGATCTGACGGATGCGCCCGACATCGCCGACGAACAGCCCGTCAAGGCCGGGCTGAACGCGCACGATCAATTCGAGATCTTTTTCCTTGGCGCGAGTGGAGACCAGTGTCGCCACATCTTCGATGGCTTCCGCCAGGTTGAACGGCGCCGGGTCAAGCACCAACTGTCCGGCGTCGATTTTCGAAAAATCGAGAATGTCGTTGATGATGGTAAGCAGCGCGTTGCCTGACTTCACGATGATATCGGTGAAGGTCTTCTGCTTGGCGTCAAGATCGGACTTGGCTAGCAACTCCGCCATACCGAGCACGCCATTCATCGGGGTCCGAATCTCGTGGCTCATGTTCGCGAGGAATTCCGACTTGGCACGATCGGCCAACACGGCACGCTGGCGAGCATCCTGCAGTTCAGCCTCGCGCTCCTTCAGGTCGGTAATGTCGGTGGTCGATCCGATCAGATAAAGCGACCCATCCGATGCAATCATCGCGCTCTTGCGCGCAAACTGATGGCGCGTCGAGCCATCGGCCGCAGTGATTTCTTCCTCGACCTCGTAGGTCTTGCCTGTGCGCAGGACTGCCAGATCGCCTTCGACAAAAACCTGGCCCTCTTCGCCGAAGATCTCGACATCGGTACGGCCGATCGCATCCGCGCGAGCGATGCCCGTCAGCTCGCACCAGCCCTCGTTGACGTAGAACAGCCTGAGGTCCGAGCGCTTGGCGTAGATCGACACCGGCACGTTGTCGATCAACGAGCGGAACACCTCGTTCTCGCTCATCGATTCCTGCAACGCCCGTTCGCGGTCCTTCAATTCGGAAATGTCGACGCGCACGCCTATGAAGGTGCCGTCCTCGGCACGCATGTCGAAAGCCTGGTACCAGTGTCCGTCCGGGTTCTGGCGTTCAAAACTTGAGTAGCGTTGCCGGCAGCGAACCAGCATCGCCTCCAGCCATGACTGAGGATCGACCTCGTAAAGTTCGTCGATGGCTGGGTCGCCGCTGAGACGGAAGCAGCCATTGGCATGTCCGAGTTCCAACGAATCCCGGAATGTCTTGCCCGCTTGCCAGGCCGGCTGCAGAATCGGGATTGAATCCAGAAGCTTCCTGTTGGCAAACACAAAATGATCGTCGCGATCATAGATCAGAACGCCGGCGGGAAGAGACTCCAGAACATTTTCAAGATAGCGGCGTGCCTCTTCGGCTTCAGCTTCCCGCTTCTTCACTTCCGAGACGTCGACATAGGAGATCAGGCGTTTTCCGCCGGATAGCCTCGTCACAGAATAGATCATGGTGTGGCCGTCGGCACGGCGAAACTCACGCGGAGCGACATCGCCGATTTTGATTTCCGCGACACGGGAAGCGACATAGTCCTCCCAATGCTCGTCAGCGATGTCATAGACCCCGTTGTATCGATTGACATCCATCAGCGCCCGGAACGGGCACCCTACGGAGACTTGCTCCGGCGTTACCTTCCAGATGTCATAGAACGCGCGATTGATGATCTCGGCATTCATCGACGCGTCGAGAATGATGACGCCCATGGTCATCGAATCGATGGTTCGCTGCAAATCGGACTGGAGCTCACGGCCACGTTCGCCAGCGGCAGCGGCTTCGGATCGGCTCGCCTCGAATTCGGTTACATCGGTGCAAATCGAGATGGTGCCGCCTTCAGCTCCATGCATTTCGCGATGCATGATGATGCGACCGTCGGCAAAGCGCAGGATTGACGACGATGCCTGCGCATTGCGGCGCTTGTCCAGCACCGTGTCACGCCATTCATCGTGCCCCTGGTCTTCAGTGTCCCAGAAATCGCGCTCCAGGCCGGCATTGATGATGTCGCGAAAGGTGATGCCTTTGTGGATGACGTCGGCGATGCCGTTATACATCGTCGGCAGTGCGTCATTGAAGAGCACAAGCCGGTCTTCGACATCGTAATAACAGACCGCATCGCTCATCGCGTTGAGCGCTGCCATCATGTGGTCGACATGGGTCTCGCGCAGTTGGTCATGCTGGTTCGACAGGCTTTGCGTGCCTTCCAGCGCCTCGACCATCGCGGTGACGTTGCGCGCGATCCCGCGATAACCGGTGAAATGGCCATCGGCATCGAACTTTGGAAATCCCGAGGTCGAGACCCAGCGGAAGCCCTGATTGTGGTCCTTGGGCTGATAGAGGAAATCCTGGAACGGACGGCGCGCCTGTAGATTCTCCAGGTGGGCAGTTGCATTCTCGCTGCCTTTTTGTACCTGGTCGAGGAAGTCGAAGCGAAAATGTCCGATGACGGTGCCGGGCTCGTTGCCTGTCGCGGCCTTGTAGCTTTCGGAAAGCCACGAGAACCGCAGGTCCGCATCCGTCTCCCACAACCAACCGGATTCGGCTTCGATCACCTCCAGCAGGACTTCGCGGGAAATCGCCTCATCGGTGTGCGCCAAGCTGACCATGTCATGTCCGTTTGCCGCCGGAGGCAAGCCTGTTCCGATCGTAGCGCCTGCCATAGCCATCCCCTCACCCCAATAGCCTTGCCGCCTTCCCCAAGCCGGCGGCCAAATCTGCCCGAGAAGGTTTAATGGGCAATTAACCTTAACAAATCGGAACCGACGCGCGGACCAGGCGGTTCTGTCCGACAGACGGTTGCGATGGATGCGCCTTACGAGTAATGGATGTCCTCGAAATGATGCGGATGCGGCCTTACGTTTTTGGAATGATCCTATGCCTGCCTATGCTGGCAGGTGGCTGTGCGCGCACCGACGACGGAACGGTCGTCATTCCCCCATCCATGGATATGCGCCGCGCCTGGCTGCGCGATGACCCCTCCGTGCAGACGCCACCCGTCGAAAGCGGCACTGAAGTCTTCCCTGTCGGTCCAACCGCAGAACCCATTGCGCCACAGAGACCGGTTGCTCATCGGAAGAAACAGCGTCGGCTGGCGCGCACGGCAGGTGTCTCCCGGCCCAACACCCAATCCGCGCCACAAACAGCGTCCCCAATTGCCTGTGGCGAAGCCAAGCAGGCGGACGGACGCGTGCACGTAACCTGCAACTAGGCTGACCGACATCGGCAAGGGCCTGCTCTCTCCATAAAGGGCAGCCATGGCGTTGAGAGCGACTTGACCCGCGACGCCGCGTTTTGCATTGCACGAGGCAGCCGGATGCTTGTCGATTGCCAAGCGCCACGCGCAGCCGTGGTGATCACGCCGAAAGCAGGCTAAGACACCGCATGGTTCGATCCCGTTCCCGCTTCTGGAAGACTGTGACCACCATGATCGCATCCACGATCCTGGCTTCGAATGCGGCTTCGGCCGGTTGCCTGAGAGGGGTCAACCTCGCCGGCGCCGAATTCGGAGACGTTACCGGCGTCTACGGCAAGGACTACATCTATCCCAGTGACGCCACGATCAGCTATTTCGCCCAGAAGGGCTTCAACGCCGTAAGACTGCCGTTTCGGTGGGAACATCTGCAGCCGGAACTGAACAAGGACTTTGACACTGAAGAACACACGCGTCTCACCAATGCAGTCGGCAGGCTCAAGCGTGCCGGTCTTGTCGTAATCCTCGACGTCCACAATTACGCCCGTTACCGCGGCGAGCTCGTCGGCTCGGGATCGGTACCGAACAGCGCTTTTGCGGATTTTTGGAAACGGCTTGCCAGCGAATACCGCAACGACCCGGCGGTCCAATTCGGCCTGATGAACGAACCATATGACATTGCAACCACACAATGGCTCTCGGCTGCCAATGCCGCCATAGCCGCGATACGCCAGGCGGGTGCCAGCAACCTGATCCTCGTGCCAGGTACCAACTGGACCGGCGCGCACAGCTGGCTGGGCGATGACCCGGAGCAAGCGAACAGCAAGGTCATGCTGGGTGTGGAAGACGCAGCAGACAACTATGCCTATGAAGTCCACCAGTATCTCGACAGCGACTTTTCCGGCACGCACAAAACGTGCTCGTCCGCGGCGGAAGCACTGACAGCGCTCAAGGACGTCACCGGCTGGCTGCAGAAGAACAGCAAGCGTGGTTTCCTTGGAGAGTTCGGCGGCGGCCCGGACAAGACCTGTATCGACGGCATCACCGCCATGGTCGATTTTATCGACAGGAACCCTGAAAGCTGGACCGGATGGACTTACTGGGCCGGTGGCGACTGGTGGCCAGAAAACGAAGACCTGAACATCCAGCCGACCAAAGCGGGCGATCGACCACAACTGAAGGCACTGGAGGCAGCAGGAGCCATTCCGGCCGCGAAGGGGTCCTGCCCGGCGCTTGAAAGGAAAGGGTAGGTTGGCGGCCCGAACCTTCATTCCCATCCGGCAGGTAAAGTTCTATTGAACAGCAGCATCCCTTGGGTAGCGACAAAAGGTGTGCTTTAAACTTTCGAAAGCCAACACTAATTACACCTGATGATTCTACTTTCCCGCCTTACGTCGATCTTCCTCCTGGCCTTGATCGTCTTTGCCACCCTCTCGCCGATCGGGCTTAGGCCGCATTTCGGCGATGCCAATGTGGAGCGGGCACTGGCCTATTTGTTGCTGGGTAGCGCTTTGGCGCTGAGCTTTCCCCGTCATACGACGCGCGCGGCCTTCTTCGTCGTGGGTATCGCCGCCGTGTTGGAGTCACTCCAGTTGATCGATCCCGGCCGTCACGGGCGCATCGAAGACATGATCGTCAAAGCCGCCGCCGGGCTCTTCGGCATCGCTGTGATCACGTTGGTCGGCCGTCTGCTGCGCCGTCCCTCGTGAAGGGTCCATAACGCTGAAATTGTCTTTCAGGCTGGTATTCACGGCAATCTAACACCCCGAAGAGCACAGGCCCGCATCAAGACGAGCGGGCAAGGCAGCCGCGGGTCCAGTCATGATCCAATTGTTCTTCGCTGCTGTTGCCAGCTGCTCCGCCGCATCTCTAGCCACCCAAGCATTGCAAGCCGTGCCTGGCTTGGCTATAGCCATTGCCGGTGGGGTGATTGTCCATGCGTTTGCAGAGCGTCTGCTGGCAGCAGCATTGTTCGAAGATGTTGCCGCTATCGATCACATGCAATCGCATCTTTTCTCGGGCATCGGGTGGGTCTCGCGGTTGTCGCTCAGTCTGATCGTGCTGTTGACCTACACCTCGCAGGCCTCGAAATGAATGCACCTTCTGCTCCCGTTTCAACGAGCTCATCAAGCCCGGCCGAAAAGCAGCTTGCGGCGGCATGGCCGGTCACGTTCTGCGGCACTGTCGGGCTCTATGCCGAAGCGGCCACCACCTCCAAGCAGCACGACAGCGCGGTGCTTTTTCTGAGCCCCTGGGGTTTCGAGGAGATGTGCACGCGCAAGCTCTGGCGCGATCTCGCCGAGCGACTGGCGCTGTCCGGCATCGCCAGCTTGCGTTTCGACTATCCGGGTACCGGCGACGCGCTCGACCGGACGGATTTCGCTGATGGCCTCGCGGTCTGGGAAGGGGCGGTTCTCGCTGCCGTCGAAGAATTGCACCGCCTCTCTGGCGCCACCCGCCTGATCCTCATCGGTCACGGCCTTGGCGCGATGCTGGCCGCCACTGTCGCTCCGAAGCTCGAAAACGTCGATGCCGTCGTTCTGATGGCGCCGGTGGTCAGCGGCCGGTTCTATCTGCGTGAGTTGGCCGCGTGGTCGCAGATGGTGGACGACGGCCTGGGTTTGCGAAAGGACCAACGCATTGCCGGCCACGTCGCCGTGGCGGGACTTGTCATGCCCGACGAGATCGCGGCCGAGATCAAGAAACTTAACCTCGAAGCGTTGCCCGCTCTGCCTGCCGGCCGCGTATTGATGCTCGAACGGCCGGCACGGGACAAGGACGTCGCGCTTTCGGCGCATCTGTCAACGCTAGGTGCCGAAGTCACCCGCCTGCCCTATCTTGGCTACGATGATCTGGTTTCCAATCCGACGCTCGCCAGGCAGCCAACTGCGGTCATCAATCAGGTCGTGGGCTGGGTTTCCGCATCGGTCGCACGGTCGAAGGCAAAAAAGGCGCAAGTATCGGACGCGCAGGCGATAGCCCGTCTGGAAGGTCCCGATTTCATCGAGACTCCGCTGCGGTTCGGTACCGCCGATCGCCTTTACGGTATCCTTTGCGAACCTCTTGGTCCAAGGCGAGGCGCCACCGTCATCTATCTCGGAAGCGGCTACGACCGCCAGGCCGGCTGGGCCCGCTCGACCGTTGAAACGGCCCGCTTTCTGGCAGCCAAGGGCGTGGCTTCCCTGCGTTTCGACGCCGCCAATGTCGGCGACAGTCCGCCGGCGATCGGAGCCCCCCGACAGATGCTGTACACCGACTACCAGATCGACGACGTCGTCGCCGCTTTCGACCTCCTCGATGGCCTGGCGCTTGGCGTGGCGGTGCTCGCCGGGCGCTGCAGCGGCGCCTATCTCGCCTTCCGCAGCGCTGTTGCCGATGATCGCTGCAAGGCCGCCGTCGCGATCAACCCGTTCACGTTCATCTGGGACAAGGATGAAGGGGTGGATGACGCCGTGCGCAACAACGTCCGCTCGCTCGAAGACTATGGCCGGCGCATGGTCAGCATCGACACGGTGCGACGTCTCTTCGCCGGTCGGGTCGATGTCCGCCATGCGTTGATCAGTATCGGCAAGCAGCTCGCCCTGCGTATCGGCGGCATGATGCCAGCGCTGCTGGCACCGCTGTCGAAAAATGCTCGCTTGAGGGAAGCCACCCACGCCGCGTTCAAGCGCCTTGCCCAGCGACATATGCCATTGACCTTGATCTACAGCGCAGCCGACATCGGCCTCGACCGCTTTCGCCTCTATCTCGGCAGGAATGGCGAAGGGCTGAAACGCTATGACAATGTTTCGCTCGAGATCATTGCCGATGCCGACCACAACATCTCGCCACCAGCTGCCAAGGCGGTGGTGTACGAGCATATCCTGGCAGCCGCATTGAAAGCAGACGAATCCCGTTCATAGCCAGTCCGGCAAAAGTATGCTCCGGCATTGACAGGAAGAAGCGTGGATTCACGAAAACGACCACGGCGGTGGTCGCTGCGCATGCTGTCAGAACTGTACGACAGCCCTCGCATTCAGGGCGCGGACTTCGCCATTCGGCTTTTCCACGTTCTCAAGCGGAAAGAACCGCACCAGCTTCTCTTCTCCCGGCGCCAGATGGAACCAGTTGTCCGAAGGTATGAAGCCGGGGACGTCGATATGGACTGATTGGGCCAGACGAGCAGCGGTCAGCGCCAGCTGCCAATGTCCACCCTCTTTGGAAAGCTCCGCTGTGATGGTGGTTTCCGCCAGGGCCTCCGCCCGACCGAGCGGAAAATGAAACGCCTCCGCAACGAGGCTTTGATCGCCGACGTCCTTCAATCGGGCAACCGTCACATTATGCGCGGGTGGGCCGAAACGAAAAGCATAGGCCGTGTCAAAAAAAGCGCCGAACAGGCGCGTCGCGGGCACAGTGATACCCTGGCGGGCAGGCACCAAGATTGCCTGCGAGCCGCGCACCACAGGCTGCACCCCGTCGCGCAGACAGGCCACTTCGACGGTGAACTCGCAGTCCATGCCACCATCGTTGACGACATGCACGTCGACGCCGTTGGTCCCTTCGTCCGTCAGCATGATCTGCGTCGGCCGGAAGGTGCGCTTCAACGCGTACCAGGCCGGCTTTGGCATCCCCCTGGCATCGACCACGCCCCAACCGGCGCCGGGCAGCAGGTCCTGGTAGGTCCAGACCAGCGCGCCGTTGCAGCCGGAATCGGGCCGCCGCCATTCGGCGAAGGTCGCCTCCATCACCTCGCCTGTCACTGCACGCGACAGGTCGAGATAACGAGCCGGATCTTCGCGGCGCAGCCGCGCCGGATCAACGCCATAGAGCAGCGCGAGGTAGTGTTCGCGAATATCTTCAAAATCCCACGATGCGCCGCGGTCGCGCGGCACCCGTGCTTTCCAGCGCGGATCGTGGAGCGCCGGAACAGGCAACGCAATGTCGAGCAGGGCTTGCTCCGGCACATTTGCGAACGCCAGGCTTTCGGCGGCAAAGCGGACGTTGGCGCGCCGCGCATCGTCGAGCGGACGGCAGTAGGCACCGACGCCGTAATAGTGGGTGACACCTTCATTGGGGGAAAACGGCATCACTCCGCCACTTGGGCTATTTGAGACGTAAGGCACGTCCGACCTGATCGCGGCGGCAACCGCCGGCAGCAGTTCATCCGTCAGAGGACCCGACCACGATGTCAGCGGCAGACCGAGCATGGCCGCCTGTTGCGCCATTTCGCTGCCTCCGCACAGCACCGCCAGCGACGGCGAAGCCGAAATGCCATGTAGGAACTGTTCGGCTTCCATGCGTACCGATGTCGCGAAATCCGGATCGCCGATCGGGTAGTCGAAGTTGGCGAACATGAAGTCCTGCCAGACCATGATGCCAAGTTCATCACACAGCGCGAAGAACTCCGGCGTCTCGTAGACCATGGTTCCGCCAACCCGGATCATGTTCATGTCCGCGTCGGCCGCAAGTGCGAGAAGCGGCGCGTAGCGATCCCGTTCGCCGGGCAGGTCGACAATGTCGGCGCTGGTCCAGACCGCTCCGCGGCAGAAAACGCGCACGCCATTGACGAGAAGGGCGAAGTCCCGCTGATCCGATCCTCGATCGACGGCAATGCGTCGGAAACCGGTACGGCCAATGGTTCGACGCTCGCCTCCGGACAGGATTTCGACATCGTGCAGAACCGGCTCGCCATGCGTGTGCGGCCACCAGGCGGCAACGTTGGGAACTGAAAGGTGACCTTCGAAATGGCCATCCTTGTTCGAAAGCTCGACTTCACTGCCCGCGCAACAAAGCAAGACGGAGCCTGTCAATCCGGGCGCCCTGAAACGCACAGCGAGCTGGCCAGTCCCGTCCTCATCCAATATCGCGGCGACACGGACATCTTGCGGCGCGCCCGTTTCCTGCCGGACCAACCGGATGGCGCGATAGGGCCCTGCGGCCTGGATCTCCGGGCACCAGCCAGGCATGTAGCCAAGCACGGTGGTTCGCACCAAGCGCAAGCCGGGTGGTGTAATCATCTGCGGCCGCCAGCGCGCACGCGGGCCTCGCTTTTCCAGATGTGGCGCAAGCGCCCGAAAACAGATCGCCAGCCTGTCGTTTCCGGTCAAGGTGACGGCCAGTTTGTGCCCGACAAACATCGAGCTTGAAGTCTGGACCAGATCGCCGTTCCAGTAGATTTCCGCGATGGTGGCCAGCCCGTCGAAATGCAGCGTAGCCGACCCAGGCGCCTCGCCCGGCAGATCGAGAAAATACCAGGCATCGGCCGTGTTCAACGATCGTGGCAGCGTGCGATCAAACTGGCCGGCTCGTTCCAGCGCACCCGCGACGGTGCCAGGTACGGGCGCTGCTATCGTCTCGAGAGATCCTGCGCCCGGGGGCGGCCCTTCCCAAGCGCCCGCAGCGGTGATCACCATTCGCCAGCCCTGTTCCAGACGGCGCCCCTGGCCACCATACGCTGGAATATCCGCGCCCACAGCGCGCTGCTAGCCGAGCCTGCCGGCCAGGCCACGCATCAGCGCGTCCCAGGCATCGACAGCCGGATCGAGAGCGACCGCCAGCGGTTCGAACTTGCGTCGCGCCACCGCACGCGCCACCTGGAACTGGACGGCTTTGGCAACCTCGGAAATGCGCCGGGCGCTATCCGCGGCTTCAGCGAGCGATCCATCCGGACGCAACCAGTCGAGATGGCTCGCGGCCAGCTCAAAATTCGCGCCGAGCTGCCGGAGCGTATTGAACGCATATTTGTGGAAGAAATCGAAGGGTCGATCGGCCAGCCTTTCGACCTGACCGGGAAATTCCTTGGCAAAGGCCGCCACCGGATTGTCCGCGGGCCGGCGCGCAAAGTGCTGTTTTGCCAGTTGCTCGGCATGCGCATGCAGGTGGCCGTGCGCGGGCCGTTGCGCAGGGAACTTGGCGAATTCCGTATAGGGCAGGAATGGCAATTCCTCTGGCTCGTCCTTCATGTGGAACAAGCCGTCGAAATCGTCGCCTGCCAGTTGGAAGAAACCGGCGTTGTGGAAATAGTCGACGGTGCGGTTGGCAAGGTCGAGACGATTGATCGCCACCGTCGTTTTGCCATGCTCGTTCTGGTAGCCGACTCCATGCGTGTCGGGCATATAGAAACTATCCATCTCGACCAGGCAGAGCCGGCCGCGCGCCAGTTGTTCGGCGACATGCGTCTCGACCCGGTCGTAGATGGCGAGTTCGGTGCAGCGGATACCGTACAGCGCTTCCAGATCTTCCAATGGCACCTTGAAGAAAGTGAACTGGTCGCCCTCGAAATCCTGCGTCAGCGTGAAACCCAGCATCGCCGCCGGCTCGCTGCCGAAGGCATGCAATGTCTCGATCCACAGATCGACATAGCAATTGGTTTCCGGCCACATGCGTTCCGCATGATGGAGCGCATGTGGTTTGTAGCCGGCGGGGTCGAGCCCGGCAAAGACTGTCGGCAGCGCCAAGATCAGAACCCGAGTGTCTTGCGAACTGGCGCCGGCCAATCGCCGATATCCAGGCCATGATGATGAAGCAGCGCCAGCGCGATGCGCTCCAGCCCGAAACCGACGCACGCGGTGTGGGCGACTTCGCCATCGGCCGTGTTGATTTCCCAGCCTTTGCCGAAGTGATCCTGATGATAGTTGAAGCTCATGCACGCGGTCGGCTTGGTGGTCGAGGTGATCGGGATCAGCAGTTCGAACTTGAGGTTCTGGTCGCGCTGGTTGTTCTTCATCATGCGCCCGGCGCGCCCGAAGAAGGGATCGTTCGCGACATCGATCTCGACCGGCAGGCCGACCGAAGCCATCAGGGCCTTGCCCCGCTCCATCCAGTCGTTGCGGAATGCCATCACCTGATCCGGAGTGCCCATGCGCACATATTCGCGCATGCGGAAAAGCTGCATGCGGGCCGGGTCGTTGGAAGGCTCGTGGCGGAAACAGTAAGACTGCAGGTCGAACAGGCCACCGCCTTCCGGAAGCGCACCACGCTTGGCCACTGTCGGGTAGAGCGGATAGCAGGCCGCCGGCGTCAGCACGATATCGGTGCTTTCCTGGGTCTTGGTCCAGTCTTCACCCGCCTCCATGCACTGCAGGAGGTTCATGTGGTCGAGTTCATTGCCGCAAAAAGAGTGCACCGTGCCGGCAAGCTGCGGGAAGCTCTTCATGTAACCGCTGCCTTCGAAATACGCACGGTTCATGCCAGGGGGAAAACGGATCGCCTCGGCGCCGTCACCGCCGCCGATACTGTCGATCAGCGCTTCGAAGCGGGTTATGACGTCCTCGAAGCGGCCACTGCGGCCATAAAGTCCTTCGACACCGGTTTCAATCAGCAGGCCGGTTTCGAACAGCCTATCCAGAAGCGAGCTTTGCTGGTCCATGGCTTACCCCATCAGGCTCGTATCCTGCTTGTGCACAAGCAGGAGGTTCGACGTGTTGCCGAGAATACGGTCGTTGGAAATCATCAATTGCGCCGAATGCGCATCGCGCAGGTGACGGCCGAGGCTGAAGGGTGTCCCGTTCTTGTAGCCAAGGATACCGCACACCAGCATGGCATGATTGATGATGGTGAGGATCGTCTCGGAAGAGCCGATCTTGACGTTGTTCATCGCCACCGCAAAGCCGATGGAAGAAAGCCGGTCCTGATCAACCTTTGCTGCCTCAAATTCGCGCAGGCCAGCGATGATATTCGATTTCAGAAGTTGCAGCAGGCTGGATGCCTCAGCCAGCCGCAACGCGCCAGGCGGCGGTGCGCCGGGGCTCTTGCGGGCGGCCGCGCGCACGAAGCTCTGCGCTCGCGTCATCGCATTGACGGCGATGCCGTACCAGACCGCGCTCCACAACAGATGCGAAGTCGCCAGCATCGATTGCGCCGCGATCTCGGCAAATGGCTTCGGCAGGATCTGCGCTGCCGGCGCATCGCCCTTGAACAGATAACCGTCCGAGCAGGTGCCGCGCATGCCGAGCGTGTCCCACACCTGGGTGCGCTCCAGCGTATACTGGTCCTTGGCGAACACCGTCATCACCTGGTCGGTTGAAGCGGCTTCGGCATTGGCGCGCGAAGTGATCAGGATGGCGTCGGCATATTCACCGTAGGAGATGACGGTGGCGTCCTTCTCCAGGTGGCAGTCGGCCCCTTTGACCTCGATGGCACAGATGCTGTTGCGCAGATTACCGCCGATGCCGCCTTCAGTGGTGGCGGATGCCAGCAGCAATTGTTCATTGGCGACGCGGCGCATGAAGGCGCGGTGCCATTCGCTTTCCGAGCCGTGCGAGACCAGGCTGGAAAGCTTGATATGGTGCATGGCGAAGACCATCGCCGCCGAAGCACAGGATTGTCCGATCAGGGAGCAGATTTCGGCGACGTCCGGTATCGTCGCGTTCTCCCCGCCGAGTTCATTGCCGATCTGAATGGAAAGCAGCCGCTCGATCCGCATGGCATCGACAGCCTCGCGTGGAAAGCGGCTCTTGATGTCTACGTCGTCGGCATGAGCGGCGGCAACCGCCGCTACGCGACCGGCGCGTTCAGCGAGACTGGTGCTGGCCGGTGCGTTCATTGTGCCGCCGGAACTCCGCTGAGGATGCTTTGCACGGCGGCAGCGATCGCATCGACGCTCTGGAACGTCTTTCGGTTGAGCAGCGAATCCGGGAATTCGAGATCGAACGCCTCTTCGAGGGCCAGCATGATCTGAACCGAGGCGAAGGAAGACAATCCCGCCGCGTAGAGGTCGGACTGGTCACCGAGCGACTCGACCCCACCGGGCAAACCGCCGCGCGCGGCCAGAATTTCACGAATTTTCGATTTCACATCACTCACAACAGTCACCATGCCCTACAAGGAACGCGCCGTCCTCGTGCCCTCTCTAGATTAGCCGAAATAAGATCGCATGAACGTGAATGGATAATAGCCTGTAAACCCGCGCCTTCACGCTAGCGCATCGGCCCGGGAAGGGAAATCCATTTCGACAACCACGCCGCGTGCGTTCAAGCACTGGAGTATCCTTTGCGTGTCCTGCGGTACCGGATCCTGCCCTAAAGTGTGAAGGACCAGAACAGACAGGCAAGTGTTGCAGCCGCAAAGACAACCAGGAACAGGCTGCGCAGGAGAACGTTGCGTCTCAGTTCGTTCGTGACGAGATGGCAACCCACCACTGCCGCGACGAACAGGAAGCGCCAGTTCCACAGCGCCCACAGCGCACTGCTTTGACCGAAGGCCCAGCGCGCTGCCAGCGAGCCGACGATGCTGGCGAACAGCACCACCACGGCCCAGACGATGATGTCGGCGGCATTGAGCAGGACGATGCTCGCCGCGCGTAGCGGCAGGACCATCATCAGCATGGCGCAGAAAAAGTAGAGTGCGGCGAGCGGCAGGAAAGTCATTGCATCGGCAATGTCATCCAGCCGCTTCACCCCGATGGCACCGAGCGGGTAGCCATGTTGCGCGACGGCAAGGCTGAGGGCCATCAGCAAGGCCGAGAAGACGGCGACCAGCGCAAATGAAGTGACGATCTTGCTCATAGTGCTCCTTCCGGCGAATCGGATCGGAGCAAGGTTAGAGCGTTTCCGTTTTTCACGGAAACGCGGAAACACTCTAACTCTTTGTTCTTACGCAATTCCGGACGGAAAACCGATCCGCACTTTCCCGGAATTGCTCTGGCGTCATGTCGTAAACCTCGGGTAAGCCGAAGCCGGTTTCGTCAGGCTTTGACCTGAACCGGCGCGGCCTGCCTTGCCTGGGTTGCCGGTGCCCTCACCTCTTCCAGGCGTCGGCCGCTGTCGGCGTCGAACAGATGAATGGCGCCCGGATCGACCGAGAAAAAGAAAGGCTGGCCTGTCTGCAGTTCGTCATGGGTGGCGACATGGACGATCATGGGCTGCCCGCCGAACGAGCCATGCAGCAGCTTGGCGATGCCGAGTTCCTCGGCGAAATCGAAGCGGGCAGACAGTGGTCCTGAACCGAACTTCACCGCCTCCGCGCGGAAACCGGCGATCACCGGCCCATGGCCGATCTCCGGCCACTGGTTGCGATCATAGGCAAGCTGCTGGCCATCCGGCAGTTTGATGATGCCTTCGTCCGGGTGCGCGGCGCCCTTCAGCAGGTTGAGCCCGGGCGAGCCGATGAAATTGGCGACATAGGTGGTCTCGGGCCGGCCATAGACCTCGCTCGGCGTGCCGACCTGCTCGATGCCGCCCTTGTTCATCACCACGATGCGGTCGGCCAGGGTCATCGCCTCGACCTGATCGTGCGTCACGAAAAGCGTGGTCGCGCCGAGCCGCTGGTGCAGCTTGCGGATTTCGACGCGCATGGCGACGCGCAGGGTCGCGTCCAGATTGGACAGCGGCTCGTCATAGAGGAACACTTTCGGTTCGCGGATCATGGCGCGGCCCATGGCCACGCGCTGACGCTGGCCGCCGGAAAGCTGTCCCGGCTTGCGCTCGAGAAATTCGCTCAGACCGAGCGTCGCCGCCACCTTGTTGACGCGCTCGGTGCGTTCGGCTTTCGGAAGCCCGGCGATCTTCAGCGAATAACCAATGTTCTTGGCCACCGACATGTGCGGGTAGAGCGCATAGTTCTGGAACACCATGGCGCAGCCGCGCTCGCGCGGCTCCAGTTTGTTGACCAGGCGCCCTGCAATGGAAACCTCGCCGGAGGTGATCGATTCCAGGCCGGCCACCATGCGCAGCAGCGTGGACTTGCCGCAGCCGGATGGGCCGAGGATGACGATCAGCTCGCCGCTGGCAACATCGAGGTTCACGCCATGCACGACCTCGTTCTTGGCGTAGGATTTGCGCACGTCGCGCAGAGTGATTTCGGCCATGGGAGATTGTCCCTTATTTTTCGGTGGAGATGAGGCCGCGCACGAACCAGCGCTGCAGGAAGATGGTGACCAGAACCGGCGGGGTCAGCACGATCAGGTTGGCGGCCATGGCGACGTTCCAGATCGGCGGCTCGCCGAACACCGGCCCCGGCACGATCTTCTGCAGCTGCATGGTGGCGGTGGCGAAGTTCTGCTGGTCGGTTACAACCAGAAGCGGCCACAGATACTGGTTCCACGACCAGACGAACATGATGGTGGCGAGTGCGGCCATATTGGTCTTGGACAGCGGCATCAGCACTTCGAGGAAGAAGCGGACCGGCCCCGACCCGTCCATCTTGGCGGCTTCGGTCAATTCGTCAGGAACGGTAAGGAAGAACTGACGGTAGAGGAAGGTTCCGGTCGCCGTGGCGATCAGCGGCAGGATCAGGCCGGAATAAGAATTGAGCAGGTTCCACTCGGGCAATCCGACCGAGATGCCGAACAGGCCGAAGATCGCCTTGAATGGCCGCAGCGCGTCGGCCGCGACCGCGTAGGTGGGCACGATGCGCACTTCCAGCGGCAGCATCAGGGTGATGAAGATCAACCAGAACATCACCATCCTGAGCTTGTAGCGGAAATAGACGATCGAGAATGCCGACAGCGCCGCGATCACGATCTTGCCGATGGTGACGCCGCCGGCAACGATAATCGAGTTCAGCATGACGCGGCCGAAATTGCCGCGCTCCCAGGCGGTCGCCATGTTCTCGAAGAAATGGCTGCCGGGCCACAGCGGCATCGGCACCTGGTTGACGGTGTGGAAGTCATGGCTTGCCGCCACGAAGATGATCCAGAACGGGATCAGCAGCGCCACGAGGCTGCCGATCAGCAACGCGTGGGTGATGAAGTCGAGAACGGGGGTACGTTCGATCACGGCCAGACCTCCGTTCAGCGATAGTGGACGCGCCGCTCGACGAAGCGGAACTGGATGAAGGTCAGCGCGATCACCAGCGCCATCAGCACGATCGATTGCGCGGCGGCGAGCGAGTAGTCCTTGCCCTGGAAACCGTCGGTGTAGATCTTGTAGACCATCAGCTCGGTCGCCCTTGCCGGCCCGCCGGACGTGGTGATGTCGACGATGCCGAAACTGTCGACGAAGCTGTCGGTGATGTTGATCACGATCAGGAAGAACAACGTCGGCGTGATCAGCGGCAGCTGGATGTCCCACATGCGCCGCAGTACGCCGGCGCCGTCCATGGCACCGGCTTCCGAGATCGGCCGCGGGATTGACTGCAGCGCCGCCAGGAAGAAGATGAAGTTGTAACCCACCATCTTCCAGCTTTGCGCCAGCACGATCAGCGTGAAGGCGTCATAGCCGTTGAGCGCCGGGTTCCAGAGACCGGGAAAGGCGTGGTTGATCGCCGAGACGAAACCGGCATCGGGCGAGAAGATGAAGCGGAACGCCAGGCCGACGGCAGGCGCTGCCAGCGCGTAAGGCAGGAAGAAGGTAAACTTGTAGACCTGGTGCCCGGGCAGCCGGCGGTCGACAAAAAGCGCGAGCAGCGTGGCAATGGCCAGCGACAGCACGGTCGCCGAGAAAGCGAAGGTCAGCGAGACACGCACCGAGTTCCAGTATTTCGCATCCTCGAACACGGTGATGAAGTTCTGCAGGCCGACCCACTGGTTGCTGCCGCCGAAAGGCGGCTCCAGCGTCAGCGACCAGTAAAGTGCTTCCCCGGACGGCCAATAGAAGAAGACGAAGATCAGAAGCATCTGCGGAGCAATGAAGGCCGCCGCCAGCCACAGGTTGGAGAAGGTGGCACGCTTTTCCATGCGGACGCTCCTTGCCTAGAGCATTTTTGTAGCCACATGGAATCACTTGGCGTTACAAAAATGCAGTGAAACAAAAACTTAGAGCGCTTCCGCGGTTCCGTTAAAAACGGAAACGCTCTAGTCGTTTTTATGAAAAGGGCGCCGCAGCAAGTGCGGCGCCCGGGATATGCCGTGGCTGCTTACGGCAGGGCCACGCCCTTGTAGGTCTGCTCGTAGCGGCGCAGGATCTGGTTGCCGCGCTCGACGACGGCATCGATGGCAGTCTGCATGTCCTTCTGGCCGGTGAAGGCAGCTTCCAGCTCGGAGCGCAGCTCGGCGCGGATCGAGGTGAAGTTGCCGAGGCGGATGCCGCGCGAGAGCGGCGTGACATCGGAGGCGGTCAGCGAGGCAATCGCGATGTCGCGGTTGACGCGCTTCGGATCCTTGTAGAAGCCTTCGGACTTCAGGAGCTCATAGCCCTTGGTGGTGACCGGAATGTAGCCGGTGTTTTCAGCGATGTACTTCTCGCCGGTGTCCGGAGCGGTGACGTATTTCAGGAAAGCGGCTGCAGCTTCGTATTCTGCCGGCGACTTGCCTTCCATCACCCACAGCGAAGCACCGCCGACCATCGAGTTGGTGCGCTTGGCAGCATCGATGACCGGCATCATGGCAACGTCCCACTTCAGGTCCTTGGCCTGGGTGTTGTGCACGGTGCCGTGGTTGGCGATCGACGTGATCGTGGCGGCGCAGGTGCCGTCGGCAAACGCCTGGACGACGTCCTTGCCCATCTGCTTGGTCTGGATCTTGGCATAGCCGGCGTCGAGCCAGGACTTGAAGTCCTTCATGTGGCCGACGAAAGCGGTCTTGTTGAAGGCGAGTTCGGCGCCAAGGCCGCCATAGCCGTTGTCCAGCGTGGCCAGCGGAATGGAGTTGGTCGCCGAGAACTGCTCGAGATCCATCCAGGAATCGAAGTCGAAGGCAAAGCCGCAAGGAACGCCGGCAGCCTTCATCGCCTTCAGGTCTTCGCCGAATTCGGCCCAGGTCTTCGGCGCTTCGGTCTTGCCGATTTTCGCGAAAGCTTCCTTGTTCCAGTAGAACACGGCGGTCGAGGAGTTGTAGGGGAACGACCACATTTCGCCGCTGGAGGTGGCGTAGTAGTTGGCGATGCCGGGGAAGTAGGACTTCCAGTCGATGTCGAGCTTGTAGTCCTTGGCGAACTTGGTGGCCGGATAGATGGCGCCCGACAGCATGAAGTTCACAGTGCCGGCGTCATAAATCTGCACGATCGTCGGATGCTGCTTGGAACGGAAGGCCGCGATGGTGTTCTGCTCGGCCTTGTCGTAGCCACCCTGCCCGGTGCAGACGGCTTCGTATTTATCCTGCGACTGGTTGAACAGCTGGCAGTGCTTGGCCACCACTTCGCCGAGGTCGCCGGTGAGCCCATACCAGAATTCGAATTTGGTGCGTTCGGCGGCATTGGCGCCGGTGGCAAGGACGACGGCCGTCGTCGCAAGCAGGATTAATCGTTTCATTCGTCCTCTCCAGACAGGAAGGTTGCTGCGCGAGCGCAACGCCCGCTACGGCGCCTCCCCTAGAGAGATCACATGACAGCCTCGTTGTGGTTTCGTGATGATATGACGACAATCCCCACCAGGGCGGGATGGCAGCGATCATATTCGCTTTCTAAGCGGAGAGCTCACCAGAGCATCCCGGCAAACGGATTCAGCGATTTGCGGCCGGATTTGCACAACAGAGCGCGGCCGAACCCGCTCGGCTTATTCAGACACCCGCGTCGCGGATTTCAAAGACATTGCCGCCGCTGGTGACGAAGCGCCCGCGCTCGCCACGACGCACGCTGTAGCACTTCTCGCCGCCGTCGCGGATCTCGCTCCACACGGTGCACAACTCACCATCGCGGAGTGCCCAGCGGCCCTTGTCGCCTTGCTGGACCGAATTGCCGCCCGAATTGTCAATCGTGATCTCGGCGGAGCCGTCGGGCGCCAGGATCAGCGAACCGCCGCGCCAGCCGCCATCCTCCCACCAGGCGATGGCGTGTCCCACCAGCTCGTTCTTCAACTCGATTGAAGTGAGATCGCCCGCACCGGCTGCGCCGGCGAGAAGCGTCGAAGCGACCAGGACTGCCGAATGCAAAGCCATGCGACGCAACGTCCGAATCCCCATCGATGACGATCAGGTGACGATTCAATGACATTTGCCGGCTTCTGTCGAGCCTAGCCCGCATTTTTCACACTCGATGTGGGCTAGATTGCAGCGGGCCATATCCGGTTTTCCCCAGGCAGCGTCAGGGAAGTGTCATGTCCCGGTCAGATGCCGGACATGAAAACACGCCATGGTCGCGAGCGGCCTGTCGAGCAGCGCTCGGCCGAAACCCAGCCCAATACTTGCCAGCCTATCAGTTGAAGGACCAAGCCCATGTCAGCCGTCACCGGCACCGGAATCTCTGCCCACAAACGCGCCAACGATCTCTCGGATTTCGCCGAAGAACTCGACATGATCGAGGAACTCGGTGTCGAGGCAATCGAACTGCCGACCTACGATATGGACATCGTCGTCGGCGGCAAGATCAGGAAGCCGCAGCTCGCCGCCCTGAAGCGCGCCTGCGCCGGCCGCGACGTCGTCTACTCCGTGCACGGCCCGCTCGCCATCAACTTCATGGACGAAGCCTACCGGCTGCCGCGCCATTTCGAGGTACTGCAGGCGTCCCTGGAAGTGGCGGCCGAGGTCGGCGCCGAGCATTATGTGATCCATTCCGGCCTGATGCCGATGCAGCAGGCCGACGGCGTCGAGGCCGGCTATCAGCGCCAGCGCGAATGGCTGGCCAAGAGTGGCGACATCGCCCGCCAGCACGGTTTGATCCTTTGCGTCGAAACCCTGTTTGCAGGATATGACGGCAAGGCGCTCGCCGCTTCACCGTCGCGGCTCGCCAGGGAACTCGGCGCGATCAACCATCCCAACGTCATGGCCACGCTCGACTTCAGCCATGCCTATCTGCAACTCGATTTCGACGGCCATCGTGACGCGTTCGTCGACCAGGTGAAGGCGCTGTCGCCATATGCACGCCACCTGCATGTCCATGACAGCTTCGGCCGCCAGGACGACATCTGGATGTTCACCGATGGCGAGCGCGTCGCCTATGGCCACGGCGATCTCCACCTGCCGGTCGGCTGGGGCGACATTCCCTGGGACAGGCTGATGAGCGAATGCGAGTTCCCGGACGGCGTGCTGTTCAACATCGAGCTGAAGGACCGCTACTGGTACGCTGCCCAGGATACGGTCGACGCCACCAGGCAGCTTGCAAACAAGGCCCGTTTCGTGCGGACCGCCGCCGCGGCATAAATCTCAAGCCTGTGCCCGAAGCCTGTCGAAATCGGCTTCACGACGGGCCAGGGTTGTCGCATTTAAGAATCCCCCTCTCCGTCTCGGCTTCGCCGATCCACCTCTCCCCCGCGTTGCGGGGGCGAGGAACCCAAGCTGGAAAAGCGCCGGCGTTGGAACTGCGGTTCCTCGCCCTGCCGAAGGCGGGGAGAGGTGGCGCCTACGGCGGCTCAGCCGCCGGAGAAGCGGTGACGGAGAGGGGGCCTTTGCATCAAAATGCGATAGCCCTAACGACAGGCCACCGCTCTCTCGATCAGGCCAGATCGAAATGTCGCGGGAAGGCATGGTGTAGCAGTGTCGCGATCGTCCTGGCCGGGACATCGGACTGCAGGTCGGGCGGGTTGAGGTGACCCCAGTACCACGCTCCCTGGACCAGGTAGTTTAGGCTTTCGGACATCGATCTCGGGTCGACATTGTCATAGTTGCCGAGCCGCACGATCTCGGCCAGCAGCTCGCTGGCTTCCGCATTATAGGCGAGGTCTCCAGGCAGCCCGATCTCCTTGTAGATCTGCATGCTCTTGCGGTCGCTGCCGAAGATGACGAAGACCGAAACCCATTTCGGATGCTGGCGCGCGAAGCGCCGTCCGCATTCGACCGCGCCCGTCACGCGCTGCACGGCTGACAGGCCGGGCCCGCGCACCATGCTGGTCCACAGCGCGTCATACTGATCGCTGAGATATTGCAGCACCGCCCGCAGCAGGTTCTCCTTGTTGCCGAAGTGGAAGACCACCAGCGCATTGGAGGCCCCTGCCTGTTTGGCGATGGCTTGCATGGTCAGGCTGGACAAGCCCTCCTCGGCGATCAGGTCGATGGCTGCGTCGATGATGCGCTGGATGCTGGCCTCGCCGCGTTGACGCCGACGATCCCCCGTGCCCGCCGGGCGCTCGACCACGGCGTTTGCCTGTCTGCCAGCCGTGGCTGCTTTGCCTTGTGCCATCTTGCTTCAGTCCCTTGCACCGGCGATGGGCGACCATGCCCGACGCCGGCTCATTCCCTTCGCGGCCGGCCGCCGTCACAGCGACGGGCGCGCCGCAGCGTCGTCGTACCATTGGCCCCGTGCCGTTTCATAGGCCATTGCCGCACGGAATACATCGGCGTCGCTATAGGTTCGGCCGACAATCTGGATGCCGGTCGGCACGCCGTTCGTCGCGCGGCCGGAGGGCATGGAAACCACCGGGCACCGGCTCAGCATGTTGAACGGGGTGGTCATCACCCAGCCGAGCGACGGGTTCACCGTCTTGCCGTTGATCTGCACCGTGTCCCTGGAGTGGTCGAACTCCGCCGCCACCGCCGGCAGCGCATTGGTCGGGCACACCAGCACATCATATTTTTCGAGCAGCGGCCCGAGCGACTGGTACATCCGCCCCGCCACCTCCAGCGTTGCGACGAAGTCGGTCGCCTTCGATTTCTGCCCATCCTCGGCGAATTGCCGCGCATAACTCGTCATGTCGTTGCCATGCTCCTTGAGCAGACCGGCAAGCGATGCGCCGAAGATATGCTCGAGATAGGCCATGCCGGATTTCAGCACCTCGTCGCCCCAGCCGAGATCGACCTCTTCCACCGTCGCGCCCAGCGAACGGAACACCTCGCAGGCTTCCAGCGTGTTCTTGCGCACGTCCGGGCTCACCTCGAAGGAGCCGAGATCCATCGAGAAGGCAATCCGCCAGCCCTTGATCGGCTTGTAGTCGAGCGGCAGCCTGAGCTTCGGGCGCAATGTGGAGATGTCGAGCGGGCTCGGCCCGGTCATGACGTTCTGCAACAGGATCGCGTCGGTGACGTTGCGCGCCAGCGGCCCGGTGTGACAGTAGAAATCGAGGTTGAAGGGCGGCTCGTCCGGATTGCGGCCATAGGGCGGCTTGAAGCCGACAAGCCCACATGCCGAAGCGGGAATGCGGATGGACCCGGCGATGTCGGAGCCGGTTGCGATCGCCGATGTGCCCGCGGCAAGCGTCGCACCCGAACCGCCGGAAGAACCGCCGGGCGTGAAGTCGGGGTTCCACGGATTGCGCGTGACGCCCCAGCGCCTGGACCAAGTGTAGCCGGCGCAGCTGAATTCGGGCGTCGCGGTGCGCGCATGCACGATGCCGCCCGCCTTGATGATGCGCTCGTTGATCGTGGACGTATGGTCGCTGATCGCGCCCTGGGTCAGCAGTGAGCCATGCGAGGTCGGCTTGCCCTTGATGTAGCTCTCGTCCTTGATGCCGATCGGCAGGCCTTCGAGGACCCCGGTCCTGGCGCCCTTGGCGTATCTGGCCTCGGCCTTGCGGGCCAGGTCCAGCGCTTCGTCGAAATAGGTGAAGGTGAGGCAGTTGATCGAGGATTTCGTCGCCTCGGCGCGCCTGATGGTGGCTTCCATCAGTTCAACCGGGGAAAGTTTCTTCGTCTTGAACAGCTGCAGCGCCTTGCTGGCCGGCATGTAGCAAAGGTCGAGATCGGACATGCGTGGTCTCCGGCGATCGGGCGATCGCGATTGTGGTCAGGGAGCAATTCCAGCAAAACTGTTTGCGGTTTCCGTCCGGAATTGCGTGAAGACAAGGAGTTGGAGCGTTTCCGCGTTTCCGTGAGAAACGCTCCAGGGATGGCTGTCCGGGCGGCGCCCGGAACTGGCTGGTGGGGGCGCTATTTCTGGATGTCGGTCCAGATCTTGGTGTAGAGCTGCAGCACCGGCTGCGGGCAGATCGGCATCACTTCGCCCTTCGCCAGGAACTCGGCCGGGATGTTGACCTCCGGCGCGTCCTTCATGTCGGCCGGCATGAACTTCTCGGACCCTTTGATGCCATTGGCATAGCGGGCGAAAGCCGAGATCATCGCGGCGTTTTCCGGATCCATGATGAAGTTCTGGAACAGCTTGGCGTTGTCGACATTCTTGGCGTCCTTCAGCACGGCGACATTGTCCATGAAGATCGGATAGCCTTCCTTGGGGTAGCCGTAGATAATGTCCTTGTTCTGCAATCGCTGGCGCAGCGAGATGCCGTTCCAGTTCACGCCGGCCGCAATGTCGCCGCGACCGAGACCGTCTACGGCGGCGTAGTCCAGTGACAGCCACTTCGCTTTGGCCTCGACCAGCTTGTCGCGCACCTTGTCTTCGGTGCAGAACTTGCCGCCGAAATAAGTGATGGCGAAATACATGATGTCGCCCATCTCGGGCACGACATTGATCTTGCCGGCGAGCTCGGGCGGCGGGTCGAGGAAGATCGCCGAGGTGTTGATGTCGCCGGAATAGACGGATTTGTTGACCGATATGCCGGTGCTGCCCCACTGCCACGGCACGGTGTATTTGCGGCCGGGGTCGAACGGCACGTCGACCCAGCGCGGATCGACATTCTTGAAGTTCTCCATCTGGTCGGGGCGCGTTTCGAGCAGCAGCCCTTCGCTGATCCAGATCGGGATCACACTGGCCGACGGGACGACGATGTCGTAGCCGGATGCGCCCTGGCGCACCTTGGCGAGCGCGGTGTCGTTGGAATCGTAGTCGGTGACGGTGACCTTGATGTCGTATTGTTTCTCGAACTTCTTGATCAGTTCGGGACTGGTGTAGTTGCCCCAATTGTAGATGTTGAGCACGCCTTCTGCGCGAGCGACACCGGTTGCGGCCAGAAACGACAGACCAAGCGCCGCAGCCGCCATTTTCAGGTTCATGCGCATTCCTCCTTTTGAGGTCCTGCCGGCAGCCGGCGGATCCATTTCGCCCTTCCGGCCAACCGAATGGCCAGGACGGTCTCCTGATGTGTTCCCTTGGGAGTCGGTCCTTCGCCGGGCGGCTGGCCGATCTTGTTCCCGCCGCCAGATTATTATTACTAACTATTTAGTCAATATCTTTTTCGATGCGGCAGGAGGTTCGCGGCGTCGGGCTGCTCGGCATATCCCGGCATCGAAAGCAGATGGTGATGTGGGGCGTTTCTGTTTTGGTGCAATTCGGGAGCTCCGGCGCCCCCCAGGGCGGCCTGCCACTGGATTGGGCACAGCCAGTCGATGCGTATCTGCATCACACGCCGCTGGAGCATCACGGAGGCTCGGCTCCGCAGGTGTTTTTAAGCAAACTCCACCATTCCTCAACTTAATGTCCACCCCCGGCCAACCATCGCGTGCATTGAAGAGTGTCGCGGGGTGGCTTGTCGCCCCATCATCGCAGCTGCGGCCCAACCAAGGCCGAGTGTTTCGCGGGGGACCAGCGGAAGCTGGTTTTTACTCCCGACGAACTACTCCAGCGCAGTGACTGATGCTGACCAGATGAGCATTCGCTATCTCGGTCGAGGTTCCCACTGATATGAAAAAGTGCATCGTGCCCATCGCACTTACGGTCATGTTGACGGGGTGTAGCGGCAGCTCTTCGCTCGAGGGCAGCTGGCGTCATGAACGCGGAGGCGTCCTGACCTTTCGCAAAGACGGCAAGCTGACACTGACCGAAACGGATGGCCGCACCCATTCCGGTAGGTGGAAAGACAACTGGAAGAACCGATACTCAAGTGAGGTCGAGCTGACGCTGGATGGCATTCTGTGCAGCAGCCTGGAGAAGTGCAATTACCAGATCACCATTGAAAAAGGCGTGAGCACCCTTTGGATCGAAGGCTGTATCTTGACCGGCATCCTGAAAAAGCAATGACCTTGTGGAGAGCGGACCTCCTTCGCCCAACGCCAGGTTGAACGGGGCCGGGCTCTTCAATGCCCGACATCAACCGGACCAGAAGAGACCTTTTCCTGGGCTCGGTCAGATTGAGCGCGAGGCAAATGAATCTCGAAAGTAGCACCTTTGGGTGTCGCTGCGCGCGCCAGCGCCTCACCGCCATGCGCTTGCGCTATGGCCTGTACCACCGCAAGGCCGAGGCCGCTGCCGCCTCTTGCACGCGAACGCGATTCATCTGCCCGCCAAAAGGGCTCGAATACCAGTCGTTCGCTGCCAGGGGGCAAGCCGGGCCCTTCGTCAGAGATGCGAACTACCCCGGCACCTGGTGTCACATGGGTTTCGATCCGCAAAATACCAGGGGAGGCATATCTCCGCGCATTGTCGAGGATGGCAAGAATTGCCTGTCTCACCCGAGCACTGTCGGCCACGACCTGTACGCTGCTGCCCAAATCGAACAAGACATCGATGCCGGCATCTTTGAGTTCTGATGCAACAACTGAGGTCACCGTTGCGACCTCAGTTGCGAGGTCGATATTTTCGAGTTGAAGCTCCAGCCGGCCACCGCGCGCTAGAGTGAAAACCCTGAGGTCCCCGACAATACGTGTGAGGCTATCGACCTGGGCAATGAGGCCTCCCGCTGTCTCCGGCGCGAAAGCGCCATCGGAGATTCCCTGGAGTCGCCCCCGCAAGATCGTTAGTGGTGTTCTGAGTTCGTGGGCGATTGCCGAATTCCAGGCGCGCATCTCGGCATCCGACAGCCTCAATCGATCGGCCATCGCGTTGAAATCGTGTACGAGCTGCCGCGTTTCATCAAACATCGCGCCATGAAAAACCGCTTGGGCCGTCAGGTCGCCGCGGGCGATGGATTGTGCAGCTGAGCCGACCGCCTCCAGAGGCCCAATCAGACGGCGCGTAAACTTTGCCGCAGCCACAGTTGCGCAGACCATGCCCAGCACCCAAAGGGTGATGAAGGCCGCCCATTCCAGGGGCTGTGGCCAGGATGAATTCCAATCGTTTTCCCAAAACAGCGGATCGATGTGTTCGACGAACGCATAAAAAAGAACCATCCCGGCAATCGTCAGCGCGAGTGCAAATCCGGTGACGGCTGCCATCCAAATCAAAAGCTGACGGTTGAGTCGCGTTATCGAGCGCATGGAAGCTCCGTACTGATTGCGCGCGGTCTACCCAGCTGCTTTGGGACGCCGACCCAACGACTAGAGTTCATGCACCGTCGCGCCGGGCACCATCTTTTTGGCGATATCGCACAGATGTTGGTGGTGCGTGAGATAGATGACTTGGCCCACCTTCGCCATCTCTCCAAACAGCTTGAACACCTCCTCAGACCTAACATGGTCGAAGGTTTCCATAATGTCGTCGGCAATGAAGGGAACCGACGGGCGGAACTGGGCGAATTCGTAATAGCCGGCGAGCCTCAGGGCCAGATAGAGCTGGAAACGCGCTCCCTTCGACAGGGCGTCGGCGAGCTTGGACTGCCCGTCCCGCTGTATGGCGAGCAGGACCTCGCCGCCACCTTTGGTGGGCTGCGTGGTCAGGCTCGAATACTGGCCGCGCGTCATCAGCGAAAATGCCTCCGAGGCCCTGATCATCATCCCGGAGCGATGGCGTTCACGATAGCTGCGCAAAGCGTGCCCCGCTGCCATGATGCCGAGCTTCAGCTCGACATAGCGCACGGCCCGGTCTTCGATTTCCAACAGCGTTGTGCGCCGTTGCGCATCCAGTCGCGCAACCGCACTGTCGCCACCGATCTCGTTCAGCTTGTCCGTTGCCCGCGTCTGCCGGATCAGTTGCTGCTCAAGGGCTGGCTCAAGCTGGAGACGCCGTTGCTCGCATTCGGCCTTCTCGACCGCAAGGGCATCAAAATCGATGTCATTCAGCAGGGACTGCGCCCGTTCGAACGTCTCTACCGAAAGCTCGGTCATTATCCGCGCCTCGATTTCCGCCACGGCAGTGCGCAAGCCATCGCGCTCGCGCAACTGTTCGTCGCGATCGAGCACCTGAGCCAGAGTGGCAACACCAAACGCCGCCAGCACCTCGTTCTTCAGGCGATCATGCGCAGAGATTTCCAGATCCAGGCTGGCGCGCAGATCCTGAAGTTGTGTCAAATCGGCGACAAGGTCGGCTTTTGTCTCGCGCGCTCGCTCGGCACGGTCAAGGCGATTGGCAAGGTCGAGCGCCAGCTGTTCCGCATCATCCTTTTCCGGCTGCTTCACATCAGATGCGACAGCGGTCGCCTCGGCCAGGAAACGCGCCCTGTCGGCCTCCATCTTGTCTATCCGCAGTTGCAGTGCGTCGCGCTCCTGCAGGCTCTTTGAAAGTTCGGCCAACTGATCGAGCACCGCACCGACCGCGGAAGCGGCAAGCCCGTTGGCGAGCCAGGTCCCCTGGAGCGCTTCGGTGATGTCTGCAAGCCATTCCTCTTCCCGGCGCTCGGCCGAGGCCAGCGCACGCTGCCTGCCGGCGAGCTCCTCTTCCCGGGCCGCAACCGTTTTTTGGGCTTCGGCATGTCCAGCATCGAGGCTGCGTTGCCGATCCAGGAACAGCTCGGCGATGGCCATGATGGTCTCAAGCGTGTCGTGCGCCGACGAAACTATGCCGACGCTGTTCAGCGTAGCGGTCAACTCCCGGCACAATAGCTGGCTCATTTCGGTGGCGCGCGCGGCTTTGCGGGTCGCCAGCCTAATCTGAGCCGAGGCCTCGAGCGCTTCCGTTCGTGCCGAAGTCTGCTGTTCGATCCGTTCGATCAACTGCCGCGACGCCAGATCGATGCTACCGCCAAGCAGGTCGCTGCCGGCTGCCCTGATTGCCGTGAGAAGACCCTCAGCGTCGCTGTCGGCCTGTTCGCGTTGGCGGCGCGTGTTCGACAGTCCCACCTCAGCCTGCGCCAAGGCGCGTATCGTTGCGCGAATATCGGCGAGGTCGGACGCATTCGCCAGCCGGCCTGCACCGGCGCTGTCGTCGCGCGCAAGAGCCTCGGCGAATTCGTCGGCTGTTTCGGCGCTGAGCTTCGCGCGGTGAGTGGCCCAGGCCTCGTCGCGAGCACGCCGGATCGCATTTGCCTGGGCGTCGTCGGCAATGTCGATCGAGGTACGAAGGCTATCCAGCCGAGCTGCCAGCGAGGCGTGATTTTCCTCATGCTCGGCAAGGCGCTCGGTTATGACGGCACGGGTGTTGCTCAGGTCGGTCGCCTGCTTCTTCCAGTCGGCAATCTGCTCGGAGCCGGGCACCGCGACAGCGGCGAGTGACATGGCATCCCCAGACCATGGAGCCAGCTGCGCGGACGCGGTCTGCCATCGGATCGTTTCGGCGTCTTCCACTTCGCCGGCGATGCGGATATCGGCCCAATGCGTGCTCTCCCGAGCCTTCGACAAGGCCGTCGCCACCCGCGCCTGGGCGGATTGCGGTACGGCTCTTTCTTCGCTGACGCGTTGTCTCGCACTCTCGAGCGCTTCGAGCGCACCGGCGACCTCATCACGGGCTGAGCGAACGGCTGTAGCGATGCCCGAGCGCTGCTCGACCATGCCGCGCACCACCCCAACCGTGGCGGCTGGCAAGATCAGCGCGCTCGGATCCGGGTCTGATGTTCGACCCAGCGCAGCGAGGCGGCTCGCCACCGCGTTGTCGACAATCTGCAGATCCGTCCTGCGGCTTGGCAGGTCCAGGCCGGCCGAAGCAAAGCGCACCTTGCTCTCGGCCAGTGCGCGGATGCGCTCGGAAATGTTCAAGACGACATCGTCGACATTGATCGCATCAATTCTTGCGGTCAGCCGCTCCTGTTCCTCGACCTGTGCTGCAAGCTTTGTCCTCAGGCTGGCATCGTCATTGATCAGCGCGGTTATGCTGGCAGTCCAGGTGCGGACCGGGGAAGCGATGTCTGGCAGTTCATCAAGGCGTGCGACCTTGCGTTGTCTGTCTGCCAGCATCGGATGCGCGCGATTGTACCGGTCGATGACGTCGAGCCGGGCTGTGATCACTGCCCGATCGTGGACGATGCGGTCATATTGCTGCGTGGCGTCGACACGTTCCGTCTCCAGGCCCTCATAGGTCGACGCCAGGGTGTCGATGGCATCCTTGCTGGACTTGAGATCGGCGAGCCGCTTCTTCAGCAACGCCAGCTCGGTGACTTGCGCATGCTTGCGATAGAGACCATCGGCCTCGGTTTCGAGCTTGTTGAGAACGTCGCTTGCATGGCCAAGGCCAGCACTGGCCGTGAACAGCAGTTTGCCGAGATCTCCGCGCGATTCCAGGATGGACTTGCCGCCAAGTTCCAATGTCTCGTCATCGAGCGAGAACATCGTCGTGTAAGCCTCGCGCGACAGGCCAGCCAGATGCGCCGAGATCGCCACTTCGCTCACCGGCTGATGGCTGGCATCGAGCAGCGAGTTGTTGCGCTGCTTTGTGCGTGTGAAGCCGTGTTCGGTGCCAGCGAATTCCAGCACCGCGCCGACACGCATGGCGCTGTATTCGTGCAGGAAGTTGTAGCGGCTGCGCTCCTCGATGCCGAACAGCAGGTCGAGATAGGCCGAAAGCGCGGTTGATTTGCCGGCCTCGTTGAGGCCGAACACGATGTGAAGATCAGCCTCCGAACCGGGCTTGGGGCCGAAGTCGATCGTCTTGTCCGTGAATTTGCCGTAACGGATCAGATCAAGGCGCCGAAGCCTCATGACAGGCTACCACCCTTGAGGCGCGCTGTTACCAGCCCACTTCCGCTTGCCAGCGCCCGATCCAGAAACCGTTCCAGCCCGGCTTCGTCGCTGCCGGCAAAATCGCGGCTTTCGGCCGGGAGGTCGGCGATCAATTTCTGAACCAGAGATCTTGCCTCCGCGCGAAAGGTCTCTGAGCCAGCTTCAGCTCGCATCGAAACGGCCAGTTCGAGGATCGGGTCGGCGGAGGTTTCCTGGGTCTCGGGGACGGGGAGCGCGACATCGAACTGCAGCTTTTCCACCCAGGTGTCGCCGATCTGTTCCGCAGCCTGTTCGGCTTCGGCCAGCAACAGGTCCTTGTCCCTGATCAGCGACCAGGACAAGGGCGTTGCCCCGGTCAGCTCGAGACGGATCACGGCATGGTGCGAACGTACCGCTACGCGCTTCTGTTGAAGCTCGGCGCGGATCAGTGCGACGGCTTCCGCCCATTCCACGACGCCCGACAAATCCACGCTCAACCGCTCGAATTGAGCGACACTGGTCAGCCTCTCCTCGATTTCGATCGAGCGGTCGTCGCGGATCGTCACCAGCGTGGCGGACTTTTCGCCTGCTTCGTTGATGTCCCTGCCTTGCGGAATGCCCGGCATCACGATTGTGCTCGCTCCGCGATGAATGGAGCGTGCGTGGATGTGGCCAAGCGCCCAATAGTCGAAACCATGGCCGTGCAGGTCAGCCACGCTGCAAGGCGCGTAGACGTCGTGGCCGAGCGCGCCGGCCAGGCTGGTGTGCATGATGCCGACATTGATCGCGCCCTCGCGTGGGGCTAGATACTTGGGCAGCAGACTTTCAGGTGCCTTGGCGCTGGCGAAACTCAGGCCGTGAAAGACGACATCGAGGCCACCGGCGGTCTGCAGTACCGATTGCGCGCGTCCGCCGAAAATGGTGACCAGATCAGAGAACACCAGTTGTTTCGAGATGCGCGACAAGGCGTCATGATTGCCGCGGATCTTGTACACCCTGATGCCCGCCTCGTGCAGGCGCGCCATTTGAGTGGCCAGGAAGCGCGCGGTTTTCATCGACGTCTGATCGCCATCGTAGAGATCGCCGGCGATCACCAGCGCATCCACCTGCTCGGCAAGGCAGAGGTCGATTGTGCTGACGAAAGCCTGGCGGCTGGCATCGCCGACAAGCTCGGCCAGATCGGCGTTGCGCAAAGCGAGAGAGCGCAGCGGCGAGTCGAGATGGATGTCAGCGGTGTGAACGAAGCGAAATGCCATTGTATCTCCCGCTACGCTTATAAGCGATGCAGCTTCCGGGGAAATAGTGCTTCGATTGCGGGTTTCACATGCCAGTTCCATTGGAAACCGAGCAGCGTCGATATCCTGGCTTTCCCCGATGCTGTTCGGTCAGTCGGACGGTTAGCCCGGTCATTTGAACGCAAGCGTAGCAAGAATCCGAACGAATTCGATCTGACTGCAATCTTTACGCTCCTCACGGCAGCGTTGCGCGTCCAAAAAACTGGACGTTGAAGCAGTTCTCATGCCTGTCCGATCGCTGACGGGCATTCGAACGGGCTTCAACATGGCAAACCCGGTCCCCGACTTGCTCGAAGACCGGGTTCGCGCTTGTTTCAGGTCATTCTTTTGGCAAGGGCGGTTTGCCGTCATCGGGCCGCTCCGGACCGCCTCTATCCGGTCCAAAATCCTTCCAGCCGTGGCGGGGTCCATGCGGATGCGGCGCGCGCAGTTCGTCGACGCGGCCATCCTTGTGGATCACCATGCCGGCATGGACAAAGCCGTCGTCGAAACGACCCTGGACGGTAACCTCTTCATTCTGGGCGACGAGCGGCGAGTTGGCACCGTCTGGGCCGACATCGACGAGCGCGCGGCCGGAGCTGTCAGCGATGATGAACTTGTTGCCGAAGATTTCCGCCACGTTACCCTTGACCGCGACCAGCGTATCATCGGCCATCGCGCTTACTGCAACAGGGGGCAGGAGGGCCTGGCGCTCATCTCGGTGCGAGAGTTTCATGGCAACGGCGCCGGCAACGGCTCCGACCAGAAGCATGCCCACCAAAGCCGACCCGCCAAGCACCTTACTGCGCAATCGGCGCCTGGAAGGCTGCTTCGAAGAGGTGTTAGCGTCAGCATTGCCGGCCGGGTCGATATTGTCTTGGTTCGACATTTGCGGTTCCTTTCTTGGGTTGTCGATGGCGCTTTCTAGCAAGCCGTGTCGAACCGAAACTGAACCGCGCCGTTCAGGTTGAGTTAAGTTGCGGGGCCTATCCCCGAACGTGCTGCAAGTTGAAAGTGACCCATGCGTGTTCTCCTCGTCGAAGATGACATTGTGCTGGCTGAAGGCATCTCGAAGGCGCTGCGTTCGGAAAATTTTGCCGTCGACGTCGCGCGCAATGGCGAGGACGGCGTGCATCTCGGCGACACCGAGACTTACGATGTCGCGGTGCTGGACCTGGGCCTGCCCAAGGTCGACGGGATCGGAGTGCTGACCTCCTGGCGCAAGGCAGGGCGCGTGATGCCGGTGCTGATCCTGACCGCCCGGGACGGCTGGTCGCAGAAGGTAGAAGGGTTCAAGGCCGGCGCCGACGATTACATGACCAAACCATTCCGCATCGAGGAGTTGGTCATCAGGCTTCGTGCGCTGGTCCGGCGTGCTGCCGGCTATGCCGCGCCGTTGATAACCAGCGGGCCGTTGAGCTTCGACGCCCAGCTCGGCACCTTCGAAAAGAATGGATTGCCGCTCAAGCTGACCGCCCTCGAATGGCGTGTCCTGCAGTGCCTGATGCTGCGCAAGGATATGACCGTCGACCGCTCCAGCCTTGTCGAACGCGTCGACCAGCGGCTCGACACGCAGATCGGCGCGGTTGCAGCGGCCTTGTCAGCGCAAAGCACATTGCCTCAGGGATTGTCGCTCGGCGATGCGCCGCCATTCGACCGGCCAAACGACGGCTGGTACTGGATGGCGACTGCGGACGGGCATCGCTATCGCTCCAAATCACTGGAGGGCGGGGATATCGTCAATCAGGGTTCAGAGCGCTGGTGGGATGCTTGGCATCGAGGCCCATCTGACGACGACGCGCGACCGCGGCCTTTCAAAGGCGCCGGACCGCGCGGTGAGCCCTTGTACCTGCGAACACAAATCGTGCCGATGGATGGGGTCTGGGTGACGATCACGGCTTCAGCGCCGGCGCACGCTCTGGTCAAGCCATTGCGGGATGCAATGGTTCCGATCGTGTTGTCCATGCTGGCGCTCGGGCTGCTGCTCGGGGGCGCGACCGTCCTACAGTTGCGCGTTGGACTTCGCCCGCTGGCGCGTATGACCAAAGATCTCGAAAATGTTCGCGCCGGCCGAGCCGAGTCCATTGGTGGATATCAGCCGCGCGAATTGCGCGGGCTGGTCGGTGAGCTGAATTCATTGATCGCCCAGAATGCGGAGGGCATCAAACGGGCGCGTGGTCATGTGTCAAACCTCGGTCACGCGCTCAATACGCCTCTGGCGGCGCTGGCGCTGTCCTTCAGCAATAGCGACAAGTCTGGGGATCGGGATCGTTTCGCGCTGGTGAGCGAGATGCAGGAACGCATCCGTCATCATCTGGGAAGAGCGCGGGCGGCGGCCTTGCATGGCGCATCTCATGTCAGCACCAGCGTCGGTCCGCATGTTCAGGACATCAAGGACGTCCTTTTGAAAGTCCATGCGGATCGGCGGCTGGTGGTCACCACCGACATACCGGAGACGCTCGCTGTGGCCTGTGAACTGCAGGATCTGGACGAGATGCTGGGCAATATCCTCGACAACGCCTTCAAATGGGCACGCAGTGCTATCGCGGTGACAGGTCGCTTCCAAGACCAGCACGTTGTGCTCGAGATCGAGGACGATGGCCCCGGGATCGCTTCTGAGAAGCTCGATGAGGTGATGAAGGCCGGACGCAGGCTCGATGAGACCATACCGGGCAATGGATTTGGCCTTTCCATCACGCGCGAACTCGCTGAGCTCTATGGTGGCTACCTGATTTTGGGTCGGTCGAGATCGGGCGGCCTGAAGGCAACGGTTGGTTTGCCTGCCTCCGTGGCAGGTGTCGGCCTTTGAAAAAAGTGGAACCAATTGTTGGTGAGCAGATTTTCTTGCTGAGCGAGTGCCTGAATTCAACAAGGAGCCCGGCTATGGGAAGCACATCGGACAAGGTCAAAGGCAAAGCCAACGAGGTTGCCGGGAAGGCACGCCAGGCCATCGGCAAGGCCGTGGGCAACCACGAAGAACAGGCCAAGGGCAAAATCCAGGAAACCAAGGGTAAGGCGCAAGTTGCCAAGGGCCAGGTAAAAGACGCTGTGAAGAACCTCGTCGACAAGGCCTGATCGTAAAATACGCCCCCATCAACGAGCCCGCGGCGACGCGGGCTTTTCCTTTGGAGAACGAAATGCGGATCAAGATATTGGCTGCAGTACCGGTTGTCTTCGCGCTGCTGGCGGGAAGCGTCCAGGCTCAAACTCCCGACGGGCCTGCCGTAACCGCCTGCAAATCGACCGGCTTGTTGGCGTTGCAAGAGAAGTCCAAGGACATCACCGATCTCGTGATCGATATGGAGAGCGTCGCGGTCAGCAAGGCTGACACCAAAGTTGAAGATGTGCCGGTCAAAACCGTCATCCTCGGCGAAGCCTATATTGCTCGTAGTGGCAAAACCGGAGCACCTGATCGCTTCGTCTGCCTTCTAGGCGAAAAGGGCAAGGTGCTGTTGACCTTCTTCACCGCACAGTGAGCAAATTCCCGCACAGCGAGTTTCGAGAATTGCGACGGATGAGCGTTACGAAGTCACCGATTTTTGTGGCGGCTTCAAGGGCGCTCGCTCCCGTGAGGCCGAAGCATTTCTAGTCCCGGTAGTCGACTACGGATTTGCCGCCTGTCGGAAGCCAATAGCCGCTCAGCCTCGCCAGCGGCATTTCGATCGAACTGTCAACGACGTTACCAACGGCATCTGTTTCAATTGAAGCCGGATTTGCCACCCAAGAACTTTCGACTTCGCTGCAACCAGATCAGATGTGAAATGCTTCAGGCATGTATAGTTGAAGGCCCGTCGTGACTGTTGCTTGTCGTCGAGGCCCCACTCACCAGCTGTCAATCCAGAATACTCAAAAACCTGGTGCAGCGCGAAGAGTGATCGGCCATCTGTCCTGCCACGCCGGTTTCTGACAGGCTGGAGATGTCCGCCCTCGCGCCATCGCAGTTCCAGCGAAGCGATGGACAGCGATCCGAGCATCTTCCAGCAGCCGGCTGCCCGTACGGCGACCTTGAAATGGATGGACAACACTATCCGCCTAAGTCCGCATCCAGGATCAAATCTCCAACCTGTAGTCCCGATTTGATCTCAATACCTTGCGGGAAGGTCGCGCCGACCGACACTGGAACCAAGGCGGTTTCTTTTCCTTTGAGTATTCGGATCTGTGAACCTGTTTCCGTGTTGAGGATCGCGGACGGCGGCACGACCAATGCAAGTGGATTGGAATAGAGCTGGACCGTCATGCGAGCCGACATTCCAATGCGAATAGCCTGCTTCAGAGAGGGATCATCTACTGAGAAGGTGGCACGGACATCAAACGTCGGAGCACTTCGGCCCGCGTCCAAGCCGCCGGCCTCGGCGCTGACTCCAACAATCCGGCCATCAATCATTTTCGAAGGAAACGCATCACTGGCAATCGACACAGCCTGACCAATCTTCACGCTATTGACATCGACCTCATCGACGGCGCCCGTGAACACAAATCTATCGGTATCGGCGATCGCAAACATCGCGGTTCCACGTGTGATGCTTGCGCCAGGCTCCACTGCTGTTTGAGATTGCCCCGCCCTGTTCAGGGGCAACCGCGTCACGATGCCAGCAACTGCCGTCGCTATCTTTGCTCCGGCCATTTGCTGTTTGAGATCGTTGAGCCTGCTTTCCGCATTCTCCAACTCAAGCATCACAAGCTGTCGATTTGCATTGTCGCCCCGCGCTTCCGTTGCCGCGAGTTCATCTCTGGCGCTCGCCACCGCACTGACTTGGGTATCCCGCTGCTGCGCCAATCCGTCATATTCGTTGCGAGATACGATCCCCTGATCCAACAGCGCCTTCGATTTTGCGACTTCTCGCTCGGCCAAATTGAGCGAAGACTGCGCCGTTTCAAGCGAACGTCGCGCGCGTTGCATGTCGGCGCTACCTTGCCATTTTTCCAGCGCCTCGACCGCCATTGCAGCCTTCAGATAGGCAGATTGGGCATCACGATAGCGGCTTGCTATGTCACTTGTGTCCATCACTGCCAGCACGTCGCCCGCAGTGACGTGATCGCCCAATTGGACTCGTTTTTCCCGTATGACGCCATCGAACGGCGCAACGATAGCAAACGATTTACCAGCTACGATCGTCCCGGTGACGTGCAACTGCTGCGAGACCGATTGCGGCCGGACCACGAAAGTTTTTTCCCTTGAAATTGTATCGGCGATCGCTGGA
Organism: Mesorhizobium sp. EU05-FHT14A09; assembly: GCF_058790995.1. Classification (NCBI taxonomy): domain Bacteria; kingdom Pseudomonadati; phylum Pseudomonadota; class Alphaproteobacteria; order Hyphomicrobiales; family Phyllobacteriaceae; genus Mesorhizobium; species Mesorhizobium sp. EU05-FHT14A09. The sequence goes on along the minus strand of NZ_JBYTDF010000003.1, from coordinate 601,095 downwards.
GCGTCCCAGGACGACCAAGTCCAAATGCCAATGCACAAGGCGATAATCACCATTCCAGCCGCCAGAGACGCCCAAATCCGCGGCCATCGCAAATAGCCTCCCGAGGCTGGCGACAACATCGCCTCCGCTGCCTTATCCGATGAGAATCGACTCACCCCTTTTCTGCTCTCCCAGTCATCTAGGTTTGTCATGACATCAGTCTTTGAGGGCGATCTTCCAAGTATCCAATGTTGTACCCAATTGCAGGTCAAGTCGGGTCAAGGCATTCAGATATCCCATCCGGGCAGCGAGGAGCCCGTTTTCCGCGGAGCGCAAACTGTCCTCCAGCAGCCTTATCTGAAACGTGGTTGACCGGCCGGCGTTCAGCTTCAGCTTTTCAATTTCGACGGCGCGGGCAGCCAGATCATGGGAACGCTCAGCGACAGCGATCTGTTGCCAGAGCAGATTGACCTCGGTCGTGCTGGATCGAATTTGCATTTCGATGCCTGCGCGAATATCCGCGAGTTGCAACTCGGCCTGGCGGTAACCCGTGTCAGCCTGCACGAGTTGTTGCTGCCTGGCTAAATCGTTGATCGGAAAGCTGAAGCGCAGGCCTCCCTTAACGTCAGCTATGTTCTTTTGTCGCTCATCTCCAGCAAACTCTCCTCCTAAACGCCCCCTGGCAAAGAGTGCGATATCCCAGAGCTGCTCGTTCTGCGCGATGGTGATGCCAAGTCGTTTCTGCTGGATGACATAAAGCTGACCTTGGTAATCTTGGCGTTCGGAGATCGCCAAGCCAATTAGCCGGCTGATGTTCGTGTCAATTTTGCGCGGCGTAAGCGATTCGATCGCGATGACTTTCGAGCCAAGGTCCAGATCAAGGACGTTGAGCAATGCAAGCTGTGCGGTTTCGAGCCGCCGCCTTACCTGAAGGATACGCAATTTCTGATTTTCGAGATCGGCTTCCGTTTGCACGGCATCGACGACCGCTAAACGGCCTGCCGCAATCAACGCCTGATTTATGGCAAGGAGTTCTTCGCCCCGTTCGACGGCATCCTCGGCCAATTGCAGCTCCTCTTGCGACAGGAGAAGATCCCTGTGGGCGAAGATGATGTTGCCGATCACTTCCGATATGGTTGCCCGCAGGCGAAGTCTGTTTACCCGTTCACCGAGTCGAGCCTGCTCTACCGGAGCAGTGTTGACCTCGGCGCCAGCCCCCCGCAGCAGGGGTTGTTCGAAAGCCACCTGCGCCGTCGATGTGAACGTCCGGTTGCCGTCACCGAGAAACGCTGAATTGTTCCACGCGAAATCGAATATTGCGCCTGTCCTTGTGCGCACCGTCACGCCTGGAGATGCGTCGATCGTCGTGCTGGTTACGTTACCAATTCTCTGACGAGCAATCTCGCCCTCTATTGAGAATTGGGGAACGAAGCGGTCTTCCGCGACACGCAGATCGAATTTCTGGGCAACCCGATCAATGTAAGCACTTTTGATCGCACGATTTCCGCGCAGTCCGATAAAAACGGCGTCCGCGAGAGTCAGCTTCGTGCCAACCAATTCTGTACGGCGCAACGTGGGCTGTTTCTCAACAGTCCGTGCAATATCCGGATCAGGGCGCGGTGTCGGAATCGGAATTTTCGAACTGGCGAATGCCACCGGAACGAGCGCCAGAAGGACGGCGCAGAGCGCCAAACTCAAGGCGCCGCATTGCCTCCCCATCATTGGCCCCTCAGGGCAGCGACCGGATCGAGGCGCGCCGCTCGGTTTGCCGGATAAAGGCCGAAGAATAGCCCAACCACCAACCCCATTCCGGCGCCCAATGGGATGGCAGGAGGCGCTGCTTCAAATACCCAGCCGGCACCGCCTGCAAAGATGCGACCGGCAAGATAGCCAAACGCCGTGCCAATCGCGCTACCGATAACGGAGAGGATCAATGCTTCCGAAAGAAACATCAGCATGATGTCCCTCCGCCGCGCACCCACAGCCAGGCGCAACCCGATTTCCTGCCTCCGCTCCATGACGCTCATCAGCATCACATTCATGATACCGATCCCACCAACGACCAGAGATACTGCACCGATGCCGAGGATCAGAACGCCATAAATCCGCATTTGAGCCTCGAGGCTGGCGATCATTTCGCGCGCAGTCGTCACTTGGACGGAACTGCCAACCAATCTGCTGTCAAAATAGTCTTTAACCGCAACCGCCGTGTGGACGTCGCTCGCGCCCGGGGACAGGCGCCCAACAATGCTGGTGACAGTCGGGTTTCCGATAAGTCGCCGTGCAGCAGCGATGGGTACGATTATCGATCGGTCGAACTCAATGCCCAGCATAATGTTGGTGGGCATTTCTCTAAGGATTCCAATGACAATTAAAGGTCGGCCGTTGAAATTGATGGGGTCTCCTACAGATATTGCCTTTCCGCTATTGACCTCGATGTCTGTAGCGAGACGTGCTCCCAGCACGGCAAAAGGCGCAAATCCATCCAGATCGGAGGTCTTGCGCCCGAGGACAAGACCAGCTTTGCTTAAGGCATAAATATCATCGGTTGCCGCAACTACCATCGCTTGCACTTCCGTACGGCCGACGCGTATGGTGCCTGCCGTCTGGATCGTTGCCGCAGCATTCGATATCCCCAAATCATGCTTTGGCAGATCAAGAACATCTGAAACGGCAATTTCGGGCCGGGAAAACACCCTTGAGGCCAATGGCTGGACCGTAACAAGATCTGTGCCCAGTGTCTCGAACTGGCTCAAGGCAGCCTTGCGGGCACTGTGGCTAATGTGCAGCATGGCAATTACTGCTGCAGTGCCGATCACAATGCCAATCAGCGCCAAAAGACCGCGCCCCTTCCCCATCCGGAAGTCGCAAATCGTCTCCTGAACGATTTCAATTGCCGGGGTGCTCGCGCGCGGCATAGGCCTACCCAATGCTCTTCAAGCTGATCGAATTGTCATTGAGCACTGTTCCGTCGCGCATAACGATCCGGCGCGGACAACGTGCTGCAACAGTCGGATCATGAGTTACGATGATGATCGTCAGACCAAGTTTTACGTTCAATTCCAGAAACAGGGAGACGATTGCATCGGCTGAACTGGAATCGAGACTTCCCGTAGGTTCATCAGCCAACAACAGCGAAGGATTGCTGACAAGCGCGCGCGCGATCGCCACCCGCTGGCGCTGTCCTCCTGACAGCTCGTCAGGTCGGTGCATCATTCTGTCGCTCAAGCCGACCTTCTGAAGAGCCGCTGAAGCCAAGTCTTTGCGGCAGCGCTTCGTCAGGCCACGATAAATGAGTGGAAGCGCGACATTGTCGAGTGCGGAATAGTGCGGCAGCAGATGAAAGGACTGGAACACATACCCGATCGTGCGATTCCGGAATATTGCAGCCTGATCGACTGAGAGGCTTGATGTCTCTTTGCCATTGATCCTGACGTACCCAGACGTCGGACGGTCGAGAAGTCCAGCAAGATTGAGAAGTGTTGTTTTCCCCGAACCCGAGGGGCCTGTGAGAGCACAACAATCGCCGCGATCGATGGAAAGCGTCACATTCCTCAGTGCGACACTCTTGCTTCGCCCTCCGTACGTTTTGCTGACGCTGTCAATTAGGAGCACGGAGAATTCCGGGCGCCGAAAGCAAGGTTGTTATAGACGGGGACGGTTCGACAGATTTGGGCACGGCAAGGTCCCGCGATGGTCGGAGTGGTGAGAGGCCGAGATTCCCCAACCCCTCACGTTCCGAAGCGGATCAGTTGTACATATTAACGTTGTAAACGAATGTGCACGTCTTGTAGTCCTCGGTTACGCTGCCGGAGCTACAAGTGGGGCTTGAACCTGTTCCGTCTCCTTTGATGAAGTAGTGACTGAAGGAGTTAGCTTCGCAGCCGGGACCAGGGTTTGAGCTAGAAGGGCCATAGGCACTCACTTGCACTTGGCACGATTTCCAAATGCCAGAACCGCCAGGACCGCCGCTAGCGTCCCAATAGCGGTAACGAGCGATCATGCTGCGAACGAACTCAGTTGGAGATGTCGTGATCTTCAACTGGCCGGTCGACCCGTTATAGAGAGTTGGAAAGCTACAAGCGCCGGTAGGCTGGCACGAAAACGACGTAAGATTGATGGTCTTGCCAGTCCCATTATACCAATTCACAGTAATCGTGTCATTCGCGAACGACGGCGCACAAAGCATAGGCGAAAGAAGCGCAGCCATAGCGGCCGCAGCAAAGCGACGAAACATGCCATCTCCTTTTAGTTTATGCTAATATAATGAACTTCTAAAGTTTGCGATGGATTTTGTCCGACGGCAAGTAAAAAAGCGCACGCATCCTGCATTTCTGCGAAGAAATATAAAAGTCTAAGCTTTCAACAATCCCGGCAATAAATCAAATTCCGGTTGCATCAGCAGCATCACAAAACTAAAGGTTGAATATATCCTATCCGCTCCGCCAATCATGCGCTCGCTCTGGTATAGATTGTACTGCACCGACTCGACACCGAGGCGTCATTGGCGGGGTTGAATTTTGAGCACGCCATCACAATGGCTTTGAGATACGGACGACGACAGCCTGACATCGGATTTGAGGTCCGGCCGAGGAATCCCGCCGAATCGCTTCCTGTCGAACTCTTTCTTGGTCAGGTCGGGCGATGAGGATCGTCGGGGTCGAGTGAACTGCCCCCCATACCCATTCCGCCGCCCATACCGCCCGCGCCCATTCCACCGCCACCACTACGGCCCGCTCCGCCCTCCCGATCACCCTTGCCTCGGCTGGCGCCTGATGAAGGCCGGGTCGGCCCCTGCATCGGAATCTGGACATCGGCCGGAATAGGGTCGAGGCTCAGCGCCTCGCGAATGAAGTCACGCAGCGAGACAACGAGATCGTGGGTGTTTACCGGACGCCCGGCAATGAGCTCTCGTATGGCGCGCTCGGCCAGTCGAACCTGAGTTTCGGTTCCAAGCAGCAAGATGTCCGACAGGGCCGCCTCGACAGCATCGCGGATGCGTCTCGTCCGCTCGGACCCTGTGCCACGGCCCGTCAGCTCCAGCCCGCCTCCAGCGTCTTCAGCGGATTGGGAACGTCGTTTCAGATCACGCAGGTGCGTCGGGTCGACGGAGAGATCGCCGGTAAAGGATCCGCCCAGCGTCTTGTAAGCCGCGATAAGGACGCGCAGGCGCTCGTTGATCTGCCGGTTCATGCGTTCGCGGCGCTGCTGGATCGTCATCATCATCACAAGGCGGATGCCCATGCTGATGAGCGTGAACAGCGCCAGGCCAATGAATGTCACCAGGACGCTGTGCCACGAACTGAAATCCAGATTGTGCAAACACGCCTCCGAGATCAGGCAGATCCGATCAGCGATCTAAATTGGTTTCTTCAGCTGCCGCAACATCAATGGAAAATGTGCATCCGTTCTTGCAACGGATACTGGATAGCCAACCCTTTGAAGAGGTTGGTACGCCCAAGGGGAATCGAACCCCTGTTTGCGCCGTGAGAGGGCGCCGTCCTGACCGCTAGACGATGGGCGCAGCCGAGAACCGGCGATATAGGCTGGCCTGTCTGAAAAAGCAACAGGCTGAAACGGCAAGTTTTGACGCCCTTCCCGGTCTGGCCGGCATCGTTTCGGAGCAGTGGAGCTCCGGATAGCTGCTTCGGCAGCAGCCTACCGCTTTGGCTGGAGCAGATCCCAGAGATTGCCATAGAGATCGGCAAACACGGCAACCGTGCCATAGGGCTCATGGCGCGGTGCTTCGCGGAATTCGACGCCGCGCGCCAGCATCGCGGCATGGTCACGTGCGAAGTCGTCGGTCTCCAGGAAAAAAGCGACACGACCGCCGGTCTGGTTGCCGATGCTGGCCGCCTGCCCTGCCCCATCGGCCTTGGCGAGCAACAGCCGCGCCCCGCCGCCATCGGCCGGTTCGACCGTCACCCAGCGCTTGCCGCCACCGAGGTCGACATCGGATGTCAGCGTGAACCCGGCGCGGTCGACATACCAGCGGATCGCCTCGTCATAGTCGGCGACGACCAGCGTGACCGTGGCGACCCGGCGCTCCGTGGCGAAGCCGCTCATGATGCTTACTGCAGCCGCAAGGTGTAGCGGCCGACCATGCGCCGTTCGGCGATGTCGTAGACGAAGATCGCGCGGCTGCCGTCAGCCAGTTCCGCCTCGAGCGACAGGCGGTCGCCCGAGAGCGACTGCGACAGCACCCTGGCGCCAACAGGCAGGACAATATCCCCGCTCTGCGGCTCGCCAGCGGGCGTCTGGATATCGCCGGCAATCGGCGCCGTCGGCTTGGCGGTGTAGGATTTGTAGACAAGCGCCGCCACCACGACCATAAGGGCGAAGAACAACAGGCCAAGATTGACGACCATGAAGCGGATCAGCTTCCTGCGCAGCTTGTCCACATTCGGATCGAGCGGCTTGTCTTCCTCGTCATCGGCAAGGGGCCGGGCCATGGGCGATCTATTCCGGAACTGTTTCGATGGCCGCACCTGATAACGAAGACACCGAAGAAATGATAGGGGCGGCGCCGATCGCGCTGGAAGCCGGCGAAGATGCCGCCGGCCACCGCCTCGACCAATGGCTCGCCGCACAACTGGCGCCGGAGCTTTCGCGCAGCCGCATCCAGGCGCTGATCAAGCAGGGGGCCGTCCGCATCGCCGGCCAGCAGATCGACGAGGTCAAGCGCAAGCTGGCCGCAGGCGACATCATCTCCGTGGAGATGCCGGAACCCGAGCCGGCGGAACCGCTGGGCGAGAACATTCCGCTCGACGTTCTCTATGAAGACAACGCGCTCATCGTCATCAACAAGCCGGCGGGCCTGGTCGTCCACCCCGGCGCCGGCAACTGGACCGGCACGCTGGTCAACGCGCTGATCCATCATTGCGGCGCAAGCCTGTCCGGCATCGGCGGCGTCCGGCGGCCAGGCATCGTGCACCGCCTCGACAAGGACACCAGCGGCGTCATGGTGGTGGCCAAGACCGACCATGCCCATCGCGCCCTGTCGGAAGCCTTCGCCGACCACGGCCGCACCGGCGACCTGCAACGCGCCTATGTCGCGCTGGTGTGGGGGATCCCGCCACGCCCGGCCGGCACGATCGACGCCGCGCTCGGCCGCGCCGCCGACCGCATCCGGCGCGCCGTGGTGCCAGACCATCGCGAGGATGCGCGCCATGCCGTCACCCACTACACGGTGGAGGAACGCTTCGGCGAGGGGCAGGACAAGTTCGCGACCGCCAGCCTTGTCGAATGCCGCCTTGAAACCGGCCGCACGCACCAGATCCGTGTGCACATGGCGCATATCGGCCACCCGCTGGTCGGCGACCCCGACTACGGCCAGGCCTTTCGCACCAAGGCCAACCGGCTGCCGGAACCGCTGAAGGGCAAGGTGACCGCCTTCCCCCGGCAGGCATTGCATGCCCGCCTCCTTGAATTCAGCCATCCCGATACCCATCTGACGATGAGGTTCGAGGCGCCGATGCCAGGGGACATGGAGGATCTGATCGGCGGCTTTCGAATTCTCTGAACCTGCCACCAAAAAACCTGACTCGTATTGTTCACTTAGCGGTGACACACTGTTCCACCTTGAACAAATACGTGGATTTTCCGGGTTTGTTCCGGTATAAATCGTCTAACGCGATCGTGCCGTCAGGCAGGCGCGTCACATGTCCGCCGCGTTTCGGGGACATTCGTAAAAGAGAGGAGGGCGCTATTCATGGCCCAGTCACTACCCAGTATCGTTTCCGGTGAAGGCGGCCTCAGCCGCTACCTGGAAGAAATCCGTCGCTTTCCGATGCTTCAGCCGCAGGAAGAGTACATGCTCGCCAAGCGGTACCAGGAGCATGAAGACACCGGCGCTGCCCACAAGCTCGTCACCAGCCATCTCAGGCTCGTGGCCAAGATCGCCATGGGCTATCGTGGCTATGGCCTGCCGATCGGCGAAGTCATCTCGGAAGGCAATGTCGGCCTGATGCAGGCCGTCAAGAAGTTCGAGCCGGAACGTGGTTTCCGGCTGGCCACCTATGCCATGTGGTGGATCAAGGCTTCGATCCAGGAGTACATCCTGCGCTCGTGGAGCCTGGTCAAGATGGGCACGACCGCCAACCAGAAGCGCCTGTTCTTCAACCTGCGCAAGGTGAAGGGCAAGATCCAGGCGCTGGATGACGGCGACCTGAAGCCAGACCAGATCACCGAGATCGCCACCCGCCTCAATGTTTCCGAGGAAGAAGTGGTTTCGATGAACCGTCGCCTGTCGGGCGATGCCTCGCTCAACGCGCCGATCCGCGCGACCGAGGGCGAGAGCGGCGAATGGCAGGACTGGCTGGTCGACGACCATGACAGCCAGGAAGACATGCTGATCGAGCAGGACGAACTGGACAATCGCCGCCAGATGCTGGCCGGCGCCATGTCGGTCCTCAACGATCGCGAACGCCGCATCTTCGAGGCCCGCCGCCTCGCCGAGGAGCCGTTGACGCTGGAAGAACTGTCGGCCGAGTTCGACATCTCCCGCGAGCGCGTGCGCCAGATCGAAGTGCGCGCTTTCGAAAAGGTGCAGGATGCGGTCAAGGCCGCCGCCAAGCGCCAGGCCCAGGCGCTGCGCACCATCGACGCGCAGCCGGCTGCCTGACGGTTTGGACAGTTGGATGAAAAACGGCGCCGGGAAACCGGCGCCGTTTTTGTTTGTCCAGTGTGCGCCGGGCGGCTGGGGCGATTGGTGCGCAGCGGTTTTCCGTCCGGAATCGTGCAAGAACAAAGAGTTGAGCCGCTTCCGGGTTGCCGTGCATAGTACACGACACGAGCCTGCGTCCCTGGGTGCGGCTGGCGCGGGTCTCCACCAGCGTTCTGGAATGGATCCCCGACACTCGCTGCTCCCTTACGGTCGCTGGCGAGGTCGAGGATGACGGGAGGTGGGGAGCGCCCGGCCAATCTCCAGCGTCGATGGTGACAAAGATGTTGTTGGCGACATTCATGGTGACGCCAGCGATGACAATGAGCGCCGGCGGTTCATGAAGGTCGTCATCCTCAACCTCGGAGGGAGCGAAGCGAACGGAGAGTGTCGGGATCCATTCCCGAACGCTGATCCAGAGCAATTTCGGGCGGAAAACCGCTGCGCACGTTCCCGGAATTGCCCGAAGGCTCCCTACAGCCCATCCAGCGGGAATTTCAGGTATCTCTTGCCGTTTGCTTCCGGCTCGGGCAGCCGGCCGCCGTTGATGTTGACCTGCAGCGCATGCAGGATCAGCCGTGGCATCGGCAAGGTCTTGTCGCGCGCCTCGCGCAAGGCCACGAACTCGGCCTCTGTCGTCGGGACACGGACATGGGCGTTGCCGCGTTTCTGCTCGGCGACCGTCGTTTCCCAGGCCGCGTCGCGCCCACCCGGCTGATAGTCATGACCGACGAACAGCCGTGTTGCGTCAGGCAGCGCCAGGATGCGCTGGATCGAACCCCACAACCGCACGGCGCTGCCGCCGGGAAAATCGGCGCGGGCGGTGCCGCTGTCCGGCATGAACATGGTGTCGTGGATGAAAGCGGCATCCCCGGCGACATAGGTGATCGATGCCAGCGTATGGCCAGGTGAAAACAACACCCGCACCGGCAGCGAGCCGATGTGGAAGATTTCACCGTCGGCGAACAGTCTGTCCCACTGCGAGCCGTCGGCGCGAAACTCCGGCCAGTTGTAGATCGCCTTCCACAGGGCCTGGACGTCGACGATCCTTTCGCCGATCGCGGTCGGCGCCCCGGTCTTTTCTTTCAGATAATGAGCGGCAGAAAAATGATCGGCATGCGGATGGGTATCGAGGATCCATTCCAGCTCGAGCCCGCTTTCGCCGATGAAGGCGAGCAGCCTGTCCGCATTGCCGGTGGAGGTCGCTCCCGACTTCTCGTCGAAGTCGAGGACGGGGTCGATGATGGCGCAGCGCCGTGTCGCACTGTCCGCCACCACATACTGGATGGACCCGGTCGGCTTGTCATAGAAGCCAGTCACCTGCGGCCTGGCCAAGGATGCATCCAAATCGCACTTCCCGCATCACTTGCCCGGAATGGTTTTCCAACCCGGGACCGATGAGGAGTATGGTCATCTGCGAAACTAGAACCGTCAAGCACAGACGTCTCGCAAAATGCCCGATCGCGAAAATGCGTGCGGTCGGCTCAGGACCGTTTCAAGCGCCTGGCTGCTTGGTCTTCCTGAGGTAAGGCAGAATGGTGTCGAAGGCGCCGAAACGCTTGATCGCATCTTCGTTGGAGACGGCAGCAGTGATGATGACGTCGTCGCCCTGCTTCCAGTTGGCCGGCGTCGCCACCTGGTGCTTGGCGGTGAGCTGGATGGAATCGATGACGCGCAGGATCTCGTCGAAATTGCGCCCGGTGGTCATCGGGTAAGTCAGGATCAGCTTGACCTTCTTGTCCGGCCCGATCACGTAAACGGAGCGCACCGTGGCGTTGTCGGCAGGCGTGCGGCCATCGGAGCTGTCGCCCGCTTCTTCGGGCAGCATCTCATAGAGCTTGGCCACCTTGAGATCCTTGTCACCGATCAGCGGATAAGCGACGACGTGGCCGGTGGCGGTCTTGATGTCGTCCTGCCATTTGCCATGGCTTTCGACAGGATCGACGGAGATGCCGATGATCTTGACGTTGCGTTTCCTGAACTCGCCTTCGAGGCCGGCCATGGTGCCGAGTTCGGTCGTGCAGACCGGCGTGAAGTTCTTCGGATGGCTGAAAAGCACGGCCCAGCCGTCGCCGATCCAGTCATGGAAATGGATCGAACCCTGCGTGGTTTCGGCTTCGAAATCCGGCGCGGTGCTGTTGATACGAAGGCTCATGGCGTACCTACCCCTTGAAACGCGTTGAATGACGGCTGCCGGCGACGAACCGGCAATCGCTGCATCTTCCTCCAAAAAGATGACGTTAGGGAGGTGATTTTTGCCGCACCCCGCCGGATAAGTTGGAAAAAAGTTTCCCCGGCGAGGCCCCAGAGCCGTTTCGGCAACAGCGTGCGGCGGTTTTCTGCGTCTGGAATTGCGCTGGATAGAGAGTTGGAGAATTCCGCGTTTCGGTTTTTTGACGGAAGCCTCTTGCCCCCATTCCGGAACGCTGGAAGAGAATACGCCGGCCGCTTGGAATGTGCTGAAGCTGGAGCTGTGTCCGCGTCACCGAAAGCGGAAACGCTCTCCCCCATTGTTTCAAGGCAATCGCGGACGCAAAACCGCTACGCCCTTTTCCCAAGATTGCTCTAGGAAGGGGTTTCCGTCGCCTTGCGCGGTGCAAGCGATGCCGCGAGGTCTTCCATGCGCTGCGCCAGCGAGCCAAGGGCACCGGTCAGCGCCTGGTCGTTCTTGTCCGCCTTGGTCAGCGCATCGTCGCGGGTCTTGCGCAAGGTCAGGACCTCGCTCTCCATGCCCTTGATGCGCTTCTGTATCTCGGACAGTTCATCCATGACCATGATGCCGGCCATGACGGTGAGCCGCTGGTCGCCGATCTCGCCGAAGGAATCCTTCAGATGCGCGACGTAGCGATCGAAACGTTCCGCCAGATCGATCAGGTGTTCTTCCTGGCCCTCGTCGCAGGCCATGCGGTATTGCTTGTTGTCGATGGTGACAGTGACCTGCGCCATGCCGGACCTCCTGCGCTATCTATCAAGCACTGCGCGGATGGTTTCCATCGCGGTCACCAGCCGGCGCGACACTTCCTTGTTGGCGTCCTCGAGCCGTTCGGCCCGCGCTTCGGAATTGTCGAGTTCCTGTGCCAGACGTGAACGGTCGGCGTTCATGCGCTGGACCTCAGCCTCGGCTTCGGAATAGTCGCGCTCGCTTTCAAGCTTCGCGGCGACTGCATCCTCCAGCCCTTCCATGGCCTTGCCCAGCCTCGCTATCACTTCTCTAAGGGTCGTTTCCCCGGTCATGGCCTTCGTCCTCAGCCCGTGCCCATCACCGAATCGCTCGCGTTCAGAACGCGTTATTCGTGAAACATTAGGCGGCGGGTGAAGGCCGCGTCAATAAAGCCGGCTCTCCTGTCCCCCGCTAACGCCGAATTGATGAGGCCACAGCGACATTTTCCTTGACGAGAAGCCTATTAAATCGATTTAGGTTTTATTGACTCAATCGGCTGGCCTGCTATGTGTCCCGGCATCTTTTCCGAACCTGAACGGCTGGAGGAACCATGGTTTCGCGCGAACAACATGACCGGATGGCCAATGCGATCCGCTTTCTGTCCATGGATGCCGTCGAGAAGGCCAATTCCGGCCATCCCGGCCTGCCGATGGGCGCTGCAGACATTGCAACCGTGCTGTTCACACGCTTCCTGAAGTTCGACGCCAAGAACCCGCACTGGCCCGACCGCGACCGTTTCATCCTGTCGGCCGGCCACGGCTCGATGCTGCTCTACTCGCTGCTCTATCTGACGGGCTACGAGGACATGACCATCGAAGAGATCAAGAATTTCCGCCAGCTCGGCGCCCGCACCGCCGGCCACCCGGAATACGGCCATGCCACCGGCATCGAGACCACCACCGGCCCGCTCGGCCAGGGTATCTCCAATTCGGTCGGCTTCGCGCTCGGCGAACGCATCCTGAATGCCGCCTTCGGCAACGACCTCGTCGACCACTACACCTATGTGCTGGCCGGCGACGGCTGCCTCATGGAAGGCATTTCCCAGGAAGCGATCTCGCTCGCCGGCCACCTGAAGCTGAACAAGCTCATCGTGTTCTGGGACAACAACAACATCTCCATCGACGGCCCGGTCACGCTGGCCGACTCGACCGACCAGGTCGCGCGGTTCCAGGCCTCTGGCTGGAACGCCGTGCATGTCGACGGCCATGATCCGGAAGCGATCGCCTACGCCGTCGAAGCCGCCCGCCATTCCGACAAGCCGACGCTGATCGCCGCCAAGACCACCATCGGCTTCGGCGCACCGACCAAGGCAGGCACCAACAAGGTGCACGGCTCGCCGCTCGGCGCTGAAGAGATCGCCGGCGCACGCAAGTTCTTCAATTGGGAATCGCCGGCCTTCGAAATTCCGGCTGACATCCTGAGCGCCTGGCGCGCCGCCGGCGAAGCCGGAGCCAAGAAGCGGGAAGATTGGGAAGGCCGCCTGGCCAAGGCCGACGCCAAGCAGCGTGCCGAATTCGAGCGCCGCAACGCCGGCAAGCTGCCGCAGGATTTCGACGCCGTCATCGCCGACTACAAGAAGAAGCTGGCCGTCGACAAGCCGAAGGTCGCGACCCGCAAGTCGTCGGAAATGGCGCTGGAAGTCATCAATGGCGCGGTGCCGGAGACCATCGGCGGCTCGGCCGACCTGACCGGTTCCAACAACACCAAGACCAGCCAGACCAAGGCGATCACCGCCACGGACTACGGCCAGCGCTATGTGCACTACGGTGTCCGCGAACACGGCATGGCCGCTGCCATGAACGGCATGACGCTGCATGGCGGCATCATTCCCTACGGCGGCACCTTCATGTGCTTCACCGACTACGCCCGCCCGGCCATGCGCCTTGCCTCGCTGATGGGCATCCGCTCGATCTTCGTTATGACGCATGACTCGATCGGCCTCGGCGAAGACGGCCCGACCCATCAGCCGGTCGAGCATCTGGCGGCCCTGCGCGCCATTCCGAACCACCTCGTCTTCCGCCCGGCCGACGCCACCGAAGCCGCCGAATGCTGGCAGCTGGCGCTGGAATCGGAGAAGACGCCGTCGACCCTGGCGCTGACCCGCCAGAACCTGCCGGCGGTGCGCACGGACTATGTCGCGGAGAACCTGTGCGGCAAGGGCGCCTATGAGCTGGCCGCAGCAGAAGGCGGCGAAGCCGCCGTCACCATCTTCGCCACCGGTTCCGAAATCGAGATCGCGCTCGGCGCCCGTGCCCTGCTGCAGGGTCACGGTCATCCGACCCGCGTCGTCTCGGTGCCTTGCTTCGAACTGTTCTTCCAGCAGGACGAAGCCTATCGCGCAAAGATCATCGGCAAGGCCAAGGTGAAGGTCGCCATCGAGGCCGGCATCCGCCAGGGCTGGGATCCGATCATCGGCACCGACGGCATCTTCGTCGGCATGACCGGCTTCGGCGCTTCGGGCACGATCGAACAGCTCTACAAGCATTTCGGCATCACCGCCGAGGACGCGGCCAAGGCAGCGGAAGCCCGCCTGCACGCCAAATAATGCCTTCCCCGGCGGCCATCCGCCGGGCCGTTTCGTCGCACCAGATGACTGAAACGATTAGCCTACAGGCCGGGCGGCTGGATATTTTGGCTGCCCGCCTTTATTGAGGCGGCGGACCTTTCATCCGCCTTTTCACGCTCCCCGGGAGAAACACATGACCGTCAGAGTTGCCATCAATGGGTTTGGCCGTATCGGCCGCAACATTTTGCGCGCCATCTACGAGTCCGGCCGCAAGGACATCGTCGTCGTTGCCGTCAACGACCTCGGCCCGGTCGAGACCAACGCCCACCTGCTGCGCTACGACAGCGTGCATGGCCGTTTCCCGCATGAGGTGAAAGTCGACGGCGACCAGATCATCATCGGCAACGACAAGATCAAGGTCACCGCGGTCAAGGATCCTGCCCAGCTGCCCTGGAAGGAACTCAATGTCGACATCGCGCTCGAATGCACCGGCATCTTCACGTCGAAGGACAAGGCCTCGGCGCATCTGACCGCCGGCGCCAAGCGCGTGATCGTCTCGGCTCCGGCCGACGGCGCCGACCTCACCGTTGTCTACGGCGTCAACCACGACAAGATCACCAAGGATCACATCGTCATCTCCAACGCCTCCTGCACCACCAACTGCCTGGCGCCGGTGGCCAAGGTGCTCAACGACGCCTTCGGCATCGAAAAGGGCTTCATGACGACGATCCACGCCTATACCGGCGACCAGCCGACGCTGGACACCATGCACAAGGATCTCTATCGCGCCCGCGCCGCGGCGATGTCGATGATCCCGACCTCGACGGGTGCGGCCAAGGCCGTCGGCCTGGTGCTGCCGGAGCTCAAGGGCAAGCTCGACGGCGTCTCGATCCGCGTGCCGACCCCGAACGTCTCGGTCATCGACTTCAAGTTCGTGGCCAAGAAGCCGGTCACCGTCGAAGAGGTCAATGCCGCCCTGGTTGCAGCCGCCGACGGTTCGCTCAAAGGCATCCTCGCCTACACCAAGGATCCGCTCGTCTCGGTCGACCTCAACCACGACCCGCACTCCTCGACCTTCGCGCTCGACCAGACCAAGGTCATCGAAGGCAACCTGGTGCGTGTCATGTCCTGGTACGACAACGAATGGGGCTTCTCCAACCGCATGGCCGACACCGCTGTCGCCATGGCCAAGACGATCGCCTGATCGGAGCTTCGTTTCCTTTTCCAAAACGCCCGGCTCTGCCGGGCGTTTTTCGTTGGAGCGCCGCAAGCTCATCAGGCGCCAGAGAGCGCACCGGCACTTTGAACTTGCGTATCAATCCAGCGATCGACCGCGATTTCCAGGCCGATGCGCGCTCGGAGAAAAATGCACTGGTCTGAGCGTGTTAGGGCATGCCGCGCAGCGGTTTCACGATGACGACATCCGTAAAAACAAAGACCTAATGCACAAGGAGCGACTCTGAAAGATCGCTGCGCAGGTCAAAAAATCACCTCCGCGCCTTGCACCGGCCATGTCTTCGCCCCACTCTCCCGTAAAGCGGAAATCAGTGAAGGGTGAGGGACAAAGACCGGATGGAGCATGCGATCTATCTCGCGACGTTGATCGGCACCGGACTGGTGGTCGCCGCCGCGTTTTCGAGCTTGATCGCCTTCCGTTTCGGCGCTCCCCTGCTCCTGCTCTTCCTCGGCATCGGCCTCGCCACGGGTGTCGATGGCCTGGGCATCGCCTTCGACAACGCCAGCGTTGCCTATTTCATCGGCTCGCTGGCGCTTGCCGTTATCCTGTTCGATTCCGGCTTCGGCACGCCGCTCAAGATACTGCGTCAGGCGGCAGGCCCTGCGTTGTCCCTGGCGACGATCGGCGTCGTGCTGACCACCGGCGTCTTCGGCATCGCCGCTTTCTACCTGCTCAACCTGAGCTGGCTGGAATCTTTCCTCCTGGGTGCCTCCGTCGCCTCCACTGACGCGGCCGCCGTCTTCTTCCTGCTGCGCGCTGGCGAAATCAATCTGCGCGAGCGTGTCCGTTCCACGCTCGAAGTGGAATCCGGCACCAACGACCCGATCGCCATCTTTCTCACCATCACGCTTGTCGAGGTCATCGCTGCAGGTGCCAATCCAGAGGCGCCGGTGCTGATCGCAGATCTCGCTCTGGGATTCGTGCTGAACATGGGCCTGGGGGCAGCCGTCGGCATCGTCGGCGGCATGGCCATCGTACGCCTCGTCGACCGGCTGAACCTCGACCACGGCCTGCTGCCGATCTTCGTGCTGACCCTGTCGCTGATGGTCTTTGCTGCTGCGGGTGCCATCGGTGGCTCCGGCTTCCTTGCCGTCTATCTGGCCGGCCTCGTCGCTGGCAATTCCGACATCCGCGCCGTCACCATCCTGAAGCGTTTCCAGGACGGCATGTCATGGCTGGCGCAGATCATCATGTTCCTGGTGCTCGGCCTGTTTGCGACACCATCGCAGTTTCCCGTGATCCTGCTGCCGGCCATTCTGCTTGGCCTGTTCCTGATCTTCATTGCCCGCCCCCTGGCGGTGTGGCTCTGTCTCTTGCCTTTCCGGCTGCCGCGCCCAGAGGTCGCCTTCGTCTCCTGGGTTGGCTTGCGCGGCGCCGTTTCCATCCTGCTCGCCATCACCCCGCTGCTCGGCGGGCTTGAGCATGGCCGCATGATCTTCAACGTCGCCTTCATCATCGTGCTGGTCTCGCTGGTGGTGCAGGGCTGGACCGTTGGCCCCCTGGCACGCCGCCTCGGCCTGATCGTGCCGGCGCGCATCGGCCCGCTCGACAAGGTCGAGCTCGAACTGCCCGGTTCCGCCCATCACGAACTGCTCGCCTATCGCGTCGTCGCCGGCAGCCCGGTGGCGCGCGGCGAGCGTATCCCGCGCTGGGCACGCCCCTCGCTGGTGGTGCGCGACGGCCGCTCGATGCGCTTCCAGGACATGGGTCGCCTGCAGGCCGGCGACAACGTCTACATCTTCGTGCCGGATCGTTATCCGCGCCTGATCGACAAGCTGTTCGCCAGCCGCGCTGTGGTCGATCCCGAGGATGCGGATTTCTTCGGCGCCTTTGCCGTCGACCCCGCCCGGTCGGCCGAAGAACTCGAACTGGCTTATGGCCCCGGACTGACCGACGAAGAACGCAAGCTGACCATCGGAGCGCTGGTAACGGAACGACTGGATGGCCATGTCGAATATGCCGATCGTGTCTCGCTGGGTTCGATCGAACTGATCGTGCGCGACGTTGACGACAAGGGGCGCATCACCAGCCTCGGCCTTTCCTTCGAGCCGACCGCGCCGGTGGCCCGCGTGCCCGTGTTCCTCAGCGGCGGCGAGCTTTTCGACCGCATAGCCGGCTTCATCCGCAGCCTGCGCAGACCCGCGAAATCGGAACCTGTCGCAGAAAACGGAGGACCAGCAACCGGCACCGACGCGCCCCTTCACAAGGACGACGATGCCAAGCAGCCGGCCTGACGTCAGCGTCTGGCGGGATATTTTCCGCCGTGCCGTGATGCGGTCTTGCATCCCCCATTTTGGCCGGTAAGGTCCGGCATCTTTTCACGAGAGCATTTCCGTTTTTCACCGTGACGCGATAACGCTCTGACACCTCGTTTTTATGCGATTCCGGACGGAAAACCGGTACACAGTTTTCCTGGAACGGCTCCAAAGGGAACCACATGGCTGGCTTCAAGACACTCGACAACCTCAGCAACGTCAGCGGCAAGCGCGTCCTGGTGCGCGTCGACCTCAACGTACCGGTCGCCGACGGCAAGGTCGGCGACCTCACCCGCATCGAGCGCGTCGTGCCGACCATCAAGGAACTGTCGGACAAGGGTGCAAAGGTCGTCCTGCTCGCCCATTTCGGCCGCCCGAAGGATGGTCCGTCGCCGGATCTGTCGCTGCGCCCGATCGCTGCCGCAACCGCTCAGGTGCTTGGCCGCCCGGTCGCCTTCGCCACCGACTGCGTCGGCGAAAAGGCCGAGCAGGCGGTGGCTGAACTCAAGAATGGCGACGTGTTGCTTCTGGAAAACACCCGCTTCTACAAGGGCGAGGAAAAGAACGACCCGGCACTCACCGAACAATTCGCCGCGCTCGGCGACATCTATGTCAACGACGCGTTTTCGGCCGCGCATCGCGCCCATTGCTCGACCGAAGGTCTCGCCCGCGCGTTGCCGGCCTATGCCGGCCGCACCATGCAGGCCGAGCTGGAAGCTCTCGAGAAAGGTCTCGGCGCGCCGGTCAAGCCGGTCATCGCCATCGTCGGCGGCGCCAAGGTCTCGACCAAGATCGACCTCCTCATGAACCTGGTGAAGAAAGTCGATGCCCTCGTCATCGGCGGCGGCATGGCCAACACCTTCCTGGCCGCACGCGGCACCGATGTCGGCAAGTCGCTGTGCGAACACGATCTCGCCAGCACCGCCAAGCAGATCATGATCGAGGCGGCCACCGCCGGCTGCGCCATCATCCTGCCGGTGGACGGCGTTGTGGCGCGTGAATTCAAGGCAGGTGCCGCCAACGAGACGGTGGCCATCGACAACGTGCCGGCGGATGCCATGATCCTGGATGTCGGTGAAAAGACCGTCGAGGCGGTCAACCAGTGGATCGATCGCGCCGCAACGCTGGTGTGGAACGGCCCGCTCGGCGCCTTCGAGATCGCGCCCTTCGACAAGGCAACCGTTGCCGCCGCCCGGCACGCAGCCGCCCGCACCAAGGCCGGCAAGCTGGTTTCGGTGGCCGGTGGCGGCGATACGGTTGCCGCGCTCAACCATGCCGGTGTTGCCGACGACTTCACCTATGTCTCGACCGCTGGCGGCGCTTTCCTGGAATGGATGGAAGGCAAGCCGCTGCCGGGCGTCGAGGTCCTCAAGGCCTAGCAACGGATCCCGGACTGAAAGCCGGCGAACCAGTCGACAGACCTTTCAGATGAAGGCCTTGCGGCAAAACAAGGACATAGAGCGGAGTTGCGATCCCTCGCGATTGCATTCCGCTCTATCGTTTGCGCTCCTCTTGCCCCTTGCGGGCTGAAACACTTCCACATCGCAAGTGATATCTTTCAATCGATTCAAGGTTTTTGCTGGCATTCCATCGCAAAAACTCTTCTGATATTCGCCCGGGCAGACAATCAGGAGGCAATCGATGAGTGGTGAGATGAACAAGGACATGGCTGCGCAGGCCGCACACAAGGACGGCTTCATTGCAGCGCTCGATCAGTCGGGTGGTTCCACGCCAAAAGCGCTCAAGCTCTACGGCGTCGACGAAAGCGCCTGGTCGAACGACGCCGAGATGTTCGACCTCGTTCATCAGATGCGCGCGCGCATCATCAAGTCGCCCGCCTTCACCGGTGACAAGGTCATGGGCGCGATCCTGTTCGAACAGACCATGGACCGCGACATCGACGGCACGCCGACCGCGCAGTACCTCTGGGAAAAGCGCCATGTCGTGCCCTTCCTGAAGATCGACCAGGGCCTGGCCGAGGCTCAGGATGGCGTCAAGCTAATGAAGCCGATGCCGACCCTCGACGCGCTGCTCAAGCGTGCGGTTGCCAAGGGCATTTTCGGCACCAAGGAACGGTCGGTGATCGACGCGGCCAACGCGAAGGGCATCGCCGCCGTCGTCGACCAGCAGTTCGAGATCGGCAAGCAGGTGCTGGCACATGGCCTCGTCCCGATCATCGAGCCGGAAGTCACCATCTCGATCCCGGACAAGGCGGAGGCCGAGGACATCCTGTTGGCGGAAATCCGCAAGCATCTCGACGAAGTGCCGGCCGGCAAGCAGGTCATGCTGAAGCTGACGCTGCCGACCAAGCCGAATCTCTACAAGCCCCTGGTCGACGATCCGCGCGTCATGCGCGTCGTTGCCCTGTCCGGCGGCTATTCCCGCGACGATGCCAACGCCAAGCTGAAGCAGAATGACGGCATCATCGCCAGCTTCTCGCGTGCCCTGACCGAAGGTCTGTCGGCAGGCCAGAGCGACAGCGAGTTCAACGCCGCGCTGGGCTCAGCGATCGACAGCATCTTTGAAGCATCGCGCGCCAAGAAGGCAGCCTGAGCAACTCCAGCACGATACACATCGTTTCGAAACCCGGGCCTCGCGCCCGGGTTTTTGTTTTGCGGAGTGGCACAGTCGGATCGACTGAAAATATTTCGTCGCGGATGTCGAAATGGACAGTCCCCACACGTCCTTGGAGCAATTCCAGGAAAAGTGCGCAGCGGTTTTCCGTCCGGAATTGCGTGAGAACAGGAGTTAGAGCGTTTCCGTGAAAATGGAAACGCTTCGGGCTATTGGGAAAGGAGAAGATCCATGTCCAAGCGCAAGATCGTCCCGCAGGACGAATGGTTTCGAGCCCACAGCGAACATCTGAAACGCGAGAAGGAACTGACACGCCTGCGCGACAGGATCGCCGCCGAAAGGCGCGAACTGCCGTGGCTGAGGATCCGGAAGGACTATGTCTTCGAGACCGGGACCGGGCCGAGAGACCTCGCCGACATGTTCGGCAACAACAGCCAGCTCATCGTCTATCACTTCATGCTGGGACCGGGCGACAACCACTACTGCGAAGGCTGCTCGTTCCTGTGCGACCACATCGACGGCGCCAACCAGCACCTGCGCCACCACGACGTGTCGCTTGTGGTGGTGGCACGGGCCCCGCTGGCCGACTTGCTGCCGTTCAGGAAACGCATGGGCTGGAAGTTCGACATGGTGTCGTCCTACGCCAGCGACTTCAACTTCGACATGCAGGTCTCGTTCACCGACAGGCAGATCGCCGCCGGCGAGACCGTCTACAATTTCGAGACCCGTGCCATCACCATCCGCGACTTGCCGGGCATCAGCGTTTTCTTCAAGGACGAGGCCGGCAACATCTTCCTGACTTTCACGTCACGGGCACGCGGCGGCGAACCGCTGATCACGGCCTACGACTATCTCGACATGACGCCGAAGGGCCGCAACGAAAACGGTCCCTATTACGGCATGATCGACTGGGTTCGCCTGCACGACGAATACGAAGCGACCGAAATGGCCGACGACAGTTGCTGCCACTAGAACGCCGTCGATTCGGACGCGCGCAGGTGATCGATCTTCTGCCAACGCCCTGACGCAGCGGTAACAAACGACACGCAGGGTCCCTATTCATCTGTCGCCTGTCCTGCGCTAAGGCTTTGCGTGTCCTAGAGCGTTTCCGTTTTTCACGGAAACGCGGAAACGCTTTAACTCTTTGTTTTACGCAATTCCGGGACGGAAAACCGCTACGCACTTTTCCTGGAATTGCTCTAGCATCGAGCCTGCCATGTCCCGCATCACCGCCCTGCTTACCTGGTTTGCCCTGCCCGTCTATGTCTGGCAGGGCATTGGCGTGCGCCGCAGAACCACGCGCATGTTGCCGGCCTCGGGTCCGGTCATGCATGAGATAACCGGCAGAAAGCCTCCCCTCTCGCTTCTGGTATTGGGCGACTCTTCCGCCGCCTCTGTCGGCATCGGCCGTTCCGAAGATGGTCTGGCGGCGCAACTGGCCACGCTGATCTCCGAGCAGACCGGGCAAGCCGTGCGCTGGCGCGCCGCCGGCTTCAATTCAGCGACGTCGGGCCAGATCCGCGATCACGTGCTGCCCAATCTCTCGGCCGATGCCTGGACCCATATCGTGCTTTGCATCGGCACCAACGACACCAAGAATTTCCACTCGGTGTCGCGCTTCAAGAAGGAGTTCGGCGGGCTGCTTTACGCCTTGCGCGCCAAATGGCCGGAAGCGCGCGTGGTGTGGTCGCCGGTGCTGGAGTTCACGCGTGCCCCGGCAATGCCCTCCCTGCTCGGTAAGATCCTGGAAATCCGCGCGCAGGAAGTGAACCGCATGGGCATGCGGCTGTGTTACGAGCGCGGCGCTGTACCCGCATCAAGATTGCCGATCACCGATCCGCAGGCGGGATTCGCCAGCGACGGCTTCCACGCCTCGGCGGCCGGTTATCGCGCCTGGGCTGAACATCTGTTGCGCTTTGTGGTTGGAAACGACGAAGGCGCCTGACGGCTGCCACCTACCACTGGTGACCGAGCAACGCCGTCAGTGAAATGGCGGCGAGAGCGGCGACCGCGAGTTTCCAGCAGTCACGCCGGCGCTTCAGCCCGGGCAAGCCGAGCGGCTTGATGACCTGGATGGCCATCATGGCGAGGATGATAAGCGCGAGCAGTTTCGACATGGCCGCTTTTTGAGCAGGACGCAGGCCTGCTGTCAAAGGCCGCGCGAACCCCATCACCGCCCTTAGTCAGATAGACGTCGACGTTGCGCAGACGCTAGATTTCCAGCGAGGGCGAAAGGCAGGGAGGAAACAGCATGACCAGCCGCTACCACGAGGTCTATGCCGACTGGAAACGTGATCCCGACGCCTTCTGGGCAAAGGCGGCGGAGGCAATCGACTGGTATCGCCGCTGGGACCGCGTCTTCGATGCGCGCGAGGACGTCTACGGCCGCTGGTTCGCCGGAGCGGTCTGCAACACCTGCTACAATGCCGTCGACCGCCATGTGACCGGCGGCCGCGCCGATCAACCGGCGCTGATCCATGACAGCGCCTACAGCGGCAAGGTCACCCGCTATACCTATGCCGAACTGATGCGCGAGGTGGTGGCGACTGCTTCGGCGCTTTGGAACCGCGGCGTGCGCAAGGGCGACCGCGTCATCATCTACATGCCGATGGTGCCGGAGGCGGCGATCGCTATGCTCGCCTGTGCCCGTCTCGGCGCCATCCATTCGGTGGTCTTCGGCGGCTTTGCCGCACGCGAGCTGGCCACCCGCATCGACGATGCGACACCGAAGGTCATCATGTCCGCGTCCTGCGGCATCGAGCCCGGGCGTGTCGTGCCCTACAAGCCGCTGCTCGACGGCGCCATCGACCTGGCCCGGCACAAGCCGGATGCCTGCCTCGTGCTGCAGCGCGAGGAACTGCGCTGCGACCTCACTCCCGGCCGCGATTTCGACCTTGCCGACCAGGTCGCGCGCGAGCGCGCTGCCGGCGCCTGGGTCGACTGCGTCCGTGTCGCCGCAACCGACCCGCTCTATGTGCTCTATACATCCGGCACCACCGGGCAGCCCAAGGGCGTGGTGCGCGACAATGGCGGCCATATGGTGATGTTGCGATGGACCATGGAAAACGAGTTCGGCGTCAAGCCGGGCGAGGTCTTCTGGGCCGCCTCCGACGTCGGCTGGGTGGTCGGCCATTCCTACATCGTCTACGCTCCGCTGCTTGCCGGCTGCACAACGGTGATGTTTGAAGGCAAGCCGGTCGGCACCCCGGATGCCGGGACCTTCTGGCGTGTCATCGCCGATCACGGCGTTTCGGCACTGTTCACCGCCCCGACCGCCTTTCGCGCCATCAAGGGCCAGGACCCGCAAGGCGCGCTGATCCCGGGCTATGACCTTTCGAAGTTCCGCACCCTGTTCCTGGCCGGCGAACGAGCCGATCCCGAGACCATCAAATGGGCGGAGCGCCATCTGAAAGTGCCGGTCATCGACCATTGGTGGCAGACCGAAACCGGCGCGCCGATCACCCAGAACCCGGTCGGCCTCGGCATGCTGCCGGTGAAATACGGTTCGCCTGGCGTGCCGATGCCCGGCTACGACATCCGTGTGCTCGACGATGCCGGCCACGAACTGTCGACGGGCACGCTGGGCAATGTCGTGTTGAAGCTGCCGCTGCCGCCCGGCTGTCTGCCGACGCTCTGGCAAGCGGACAAACGCTTCCGTCAGTCCTATCTCGACGAGTTCCCTGGTTACTACAAGACCGCCGACGCCGGCCTGATCGACGAAGACGGCTATCTTTTCGTGATGGCCCGCACCGACGATATCATCAACGTCGCCGGCCATCGCCTGTCGACGGGCGCCATGGAGGAAGTCCTGGCCGAGCACCCCGATGTCGCGGAATGCGCCGTCATCGGCATAGCCGATGCGATGAAAGGCCAGGTGCCGCTCGGCCTTGTGGTGCTCAATGCCGGCGCGGCGCGCGAGGATGGCGCGGTCGAGAAGGAAGCCGTGGCGCTGGTGCGCGACCGTATCGGCCCGGTCGCCGCCTTCAAGACGGTGGTGACCATCAAGCGGCTGCCCAAGACGCGCTCGGGAAAAATCCTGCGCGGCACCATGCAGAAGATCGCCGATAAAGAAGAGTGGAAAATGCCGGCGACCATCGATGATCCTGCCATTCTGGACGAGATCGCACAGGCGCTGAAGGCGCGCGGAATAGGCCGCTGAACCACCTCCGCACTCCTGACAGACTGCTGTCAGCAGGGGTATGCGATAGTGTCTCCATCAAATGAAGGAGGCTGTCATGAACCGTTTCGCCATCATCGATTCGCTGCATCGCTATGTCGGCAAGATCCGCACGATCCGCAACGAGATCCGCACCGAGCGTCTGTTGAACAGCCTGTCGGCCGACATCCGCTCCGACATCGGCTGGCCGGATATGTATAGCGGCCTGCGTCGCCGCGAGGACTAGAGCGCTCCGCTTTCACAGAAACGCGGAAACGCTCTGACATCCTGTGTTGCGCAATTCCGGACCAAAAAACCGTTCTGCACTTTTCCTGGCTCTAACGACTTTTTTTAGCAAGCTCTTGGATTGACAGATTGTCACACCCAAGTAAGGAACCACGGCCACCGCGCGATCCACTTGGAATACAGACTGGGAAGTATGTGCCAGTCATATTGAGAGAGCGACGTGCGCAAGCCGTGGGACGGCACTGAGGAGGGATGGACGTGCCAGACACCAAGAAGATCGGTTTCGTTTTCATCGATCGCTTTGCGGATTGGGAATACGGGCTTTTGGCAGCCTCAGCCGTCGAATGGTTTGGCGCTGAAGCCATATCCCTCACCCCGAGCGGCCAGCCTGTCACTTCGACGAGCGGGTTTCAGCTGACGCCGCAGCGGTCGATCGACAGCACGGAGAACAGCGACCTCGATGCGGTCGCGGTCATCGGCTCGGATGTGTGGACCGGCGACGGCGCACCGGATGTCTCCGGCCTCGTCAACGCAGTGGCTGCGCGCGGCGGTGTCGTCGGCGGCATCTGTGCCGGCACGCTGGCGCTGGCGCGCGCTGGCCTGTTCAGGGACCATGCCCACACCAGCAACGGCCGTGACTGGATCTTGGAACATCTGCCGACCTATGCGGGCGCGGAGCGCTACAGCGACGTGCCGCATGCAGTGGCCGACCGAACGGTCGTCTCGGCTCCCGGATCGGCGCCAGGCACCTTCGCCAAGGAATTCATCGGCGCGCTGTATCCTGACAAACAATCCGAGCTGATCGAGATGCGCGCGCTGTTTGCACGGGAGTACGGTGCAAGCTCCTGACAATATGCTGTCAGGAGCAGAATGCCATACTGACAGAATGGAACGAATGTCCTTCGTTCGAACGGATGGGACGATGGTCAAGAGCTGGACCGACAGGCTGAACACGCCCGGTATAAACGGCATCAAGCCAACGCCACGCACGATGAGTGACGTGATCGAAGGCCAGCCGATGCTCGTGCCGACGCCAAGGCAAGTGGACAACTTCATCCGCTCGATCCCGCAAGGAGTCGAGATGGATGTGAGGGCGTTGCGGACGGCATTGGCAATCGAACACGGCGCCGAAGTCACGTGCCCGGTCACCATCGGCTATCATCTGCGCACGGTGGCAGAGGCCGCAGCTGAAGACCTCGAGCGCGGCGCCGCGCTCGCCGATATCACACCCTTCTGGCGGGTGCTGAGTTCGAAGACACCAACGACGAAGCGATTGTCCTTCGACGCGGGGTTCATCGAAGAGCAGCGCAGCCGCGAGGGGCTGGAACCTTAAAGGATCAAGACGATGCGACGTGCCGACAGGCTTTTCCAGATCGTCCAGCATTTGCGTGGCGGCCGTCTCGTCACGGCGCAGAAGCTCGGCACATGGCTCGAAGTTTCCGAGCGCACCATCTACCGCGACATTGCCGATCTGCAGTCGACCGGGGTGCCGATCGATGGCGAGGCCGGTGTCGGCTACATGATGCGGGAAGGGTTCGACCTTCCGCCGCTGATGTTCACCCGCGACGAGATCGTGGCGCTGGTGGCAGGCGCCCGCATGGTGCGCGCCTTTGGCGGCGCCACCATGGCCCGTGCCGCCGACGAGGCCCTGGTCAAGATCGGCGCCGTCCTGCCCGACACGGAGAAGGACCGCATTGCCCGCACCGAGATCCATACGCCGATGTGGGTGGTGAGCGACGCTGCCCGCGAGGCGATCGACCTGATCGAACGCTCGATCGAGAAGCGCCAGGTGCTGACCATCGACTACAATGACGAGGCCGGTCGCAGCACCGCACGCGATGTGCGCCCGCTGGGATTGTGGTTCTGGGGCAAGGTCTGGACACTGGTTGCCTGGTGCGAGATGCGCGATGACTTCCGCGCCTTCCGTATCGACCGCATCGCATCGCTCGACATTGCCGGCCGCATCTTCAAGCCGGAACGCGGCAAGCAGCTCGCCGATTTCTACCGCGCGGTCGAGCGCAGCGAAGCCTATGGCATGGGGCCAACCGCAAGGGGCGCCTAGCCCCTTTCTGAAATCGCGCCCATTCGAAAATCGGAAACGACTTTCAGCCTCGTGCCGGAGTGTTGTTGCGCCGAACTGCGCAGCGCTCCGGCTAGGCTTCGTCCATCTCCCCAAACAGGAGATGGACAGCGGGCTTTGCTTATTCTTCGTCTTCGTCTTCGGTCTTGCCCTTCAACGCGGAGAGCTTGGCGAAGACCGCATTGGCGTCGAGTTCCTCGTCCTCGCCCTTCGGCTTGTCCATCTCAGGCACCAGGCGCTCGGTGAGCGCAGCCGGCAGCAGGGTATCGCCGACAGGCTGAATCTGCTCACGACCACGCGAGGCGCGCTGCACTTCGAGGTCGAGGTCGATCTGCGAGCAGAGACCGAGCGTCACCGGGTCCATCGGCGCCAGGTTGGCCGAGTTCCAGTGCTTGCGTTCACGGATCTGCTCGATGGTCGACTTGGTGGTGCCGACGAGACGCGAAATCTGCGCGTCCTTCAGTTCCGGATGGTTGCGGACCAGCCACAGAATGGCATTCGGACGATCCTGGCGCTTGGACAGCGGCGTGTAGCGCGGGCCTTTGCGCTTGGATTCCGGCACGCGGACCTTGGGGTCCGACAGCTTGAGGCGATGCATGGAATCCTTCTCGCCACGCGCGATCTCTTCGCGCGAAAGCTGGCCGGTCATGATCGGATCCATGCCCTTGATGCCCTGCGCGGATTCGCCATCGGCGATCGCTTTCACCTCGAGCGGGTGCAGCGAGCAGAACTGCGCGATCTGGTCGAACGAAAGCGCGGTGTTGTCGACCAGCCAGACAGCGGTCGCCTTGGGCATCAGAAGCGTGTTGGCCATTTTAGAATATCCTTCTCGTTCGCCCGCGTTCCCGCGCGGGCGGTGGTTTGAGGCCACCAGTAAGGGAAATCGCGCCGTATATAGCGGTTAACGGGCCCGATCGCAACGTTTTTACGGATCGTCTGCAAATCGCCCCACAGCGCCGGCACGCCATCCACCCCGAATGTCATGGAAGCTTCATGTTTTCGTCATGCCGCTGAAATGTGGCTCGCTCATGGGAGGGTGGTTCCCATGCTCTGCGAGAGATCAACGATGCCCCGTTCTTCCATCCTTCTGGCGTTGACCGCGACGCTTGCCGCCTCGGCCGCCCTGCCCGCACATGCCGACCAGGTCTTCAACCGCATTGCCACTTTTGCGGTTGCCGACAACCTGCCCGCCGATGCCGACAAGAAAGCCAAGACCTCGGCCGAAATCATCAGTGCCAGCGAAGACGGCAAGACACTGGTCTACTCCGACAGCCCTTATGGCGCGGTCGGTTTTGTCGACATCACCGATCCCAAGGCGCCAAAGGCCGGCGGCCTCGTCAAGGTTGACGGCGAGCCGACTTCCGTCACCGTTGCCGGCGGCAAGGTCCTGGCCGGCATCAACACGTCCAAGAGCAAGGCCGAGCCTTCCGGCAAACTGACCGTCATCGACATCGCCTCGAAGAAGGTCGAGGCGAGCTGCGACCTCGGCGGCCAGCCCGATTCCGTGGCACTGAGCAAGGATGGCAAATTCCTCGCTGTCGCCATCGAAAATGAACGCGACGAGGAAATCAACGAAGGCGCGCTGCCACAGCTGCCGTCCGGCAACCTCAAGATCGTGCCGGTTGCCGCCGGCGTGCCGGATTGCGCCGGCATCAAGACCGTGGAGGTCACCGGCCTGTCCGAAATCGCGCCGGAAGACGCCGAGCCGGAATTCGTCGCCTTCAACGAGGCCGGCGAGATCGCGCTGACGCTGCAGGAAAACAATCACATCGTCATCGTCGACGCAAAGACTGCCAAGGTCGTCTCGCATTTCTCGGCGGGTGCAGTGACGCTCGAAAACGTCGACACCAAGAAGGATGGCGCCTTCAATTTCTCCGGCAAGGTCGAAAACCAGAAGCGTGAGCCCGATGCGGTGAAGTGGCTGGACAATGATCGTCTCGTCACCGCCAATGAAGGTGACTGGAAAGGCGGCTCGCGCGGTTTCACCATCTTCTCGAAGAAGGGCGAGGTGCTCTACGAATCCGGCGCGAGCTTCGAATATGAGGCCGCCAATCTCGGTCACTATCCGGAGCATCGCAACAAGAAGGGCATCGAGCCGGAAGGCGTTGAAGTCGGCACCTATGGCGACAGCAAGCTGCTGTTCGTCGGCGCCGAGCGCGCCTCTCTCGTCGGCGTCTATCAGGACACCGGTGCCGAGCCGAAATTCCTGCAGGCCCTGCCTTCCGGCATTGGCCCGGAAGGCCTGCTCGCCATCCCGGCGCGCAACCTTTTCGTCACGGCCAATGAAACCGACCTCGGCGAAGACGGCCTCGCCCGCTCGCATGTCATGGTTTTCGAACGGGCCGAAGGCAAGCCTGCCTATCCGACGATCAGTGCCGGCCTGACCGACAAGGGCGTGCCGCTCGGCTGGGGCGCATTGTCCGGTCTTGCCGCGGATCCGGAAACGGCCGGCAAGCTCTACGCGGTTTCGGACTCCGTTTATGGCAACCAGCCGGCGATCTACACGATCGACGCCACCCAGACGCCTGCGAAGATCACCGGCAAGATCGTCGTCACCCGCAACGGCAACCCAGCGCAGAAGCTCGACCTCGAAGGCATCACGCCGGATGGCAAGGGCGGTTTCTGGTTGGCCTCCGAAGGCAACAGCGAGAAGCTGGTGCCGCACGCCATCTACCGCGTCGACGAGAAGGGCGAAATCAAGCAGGAGATCGCTTTCCCTGCCGAGCTGCTGCCCAATGAAACGCGCTTCGGTCTCGAAGGCATCACCACCATTGGCGAAGGCGACGACCTTACCCTGGTCGCAGCCGTGCAGCGCGAATGGAAGGACGATCCGAAGGGCCAGGTGAAGCTGCTCGCCTACAAGCCGAAGGCCAAGGAATGGTCCGCGGTGCGCTATCCGCTGGAGAAGGCCGAAAAGGGCTGGATGGGCCTTTCGGAGATCACGGCTCACGACGGCAAGCTCTACGTCATCGAGCGTGACAACCTGATCGGCTCGGAAGCCAAGGTAAAGCGGATCTACAGCGTGGCGCTCGACGGCTTCAAGCCGGCGAAGCTCGGCGGCGAACTGCCGGTCGTCGAAAAGACGCTGGTGCGCGACCTGCTGCCCGATCTGAAGTCGGCCACCAACGGTTATGTCGTCGACAAGGTCGAAGGCTTCACCATTGACAAGCAGGGCAACGCCTATGTCGTGACCGACAATGACGGCGTCGACGACTCCTCCGGCGAGACCCTCTTCCTGAGCCTCGGCAACAACGTCAAGACCAATTGAGCTCTGAAACGGAGCGGCTCATCGTTGCGTGAAACGATGAGCTGCCTGAGTTCCCTGCCCCGGGTGATCTCACGCCCGAGCAATAAAAATGGCCACGGCATCGCTGCCGTGGCCATTTTTATTGCAATCAGCCGGTGGAGGCCACAGAGGCATCCCGCCAAAACAAAACCCGCCGGACGGGGTCCAGCGGGCTCGGAACCGGCGGCGCGAACGTATCGCGCCAGGCATCGGCTCTGCTTAGATAGCCGCGTGAGCGACCTCTAACTCTTTGTCCTTACGCAACTCCGGACGGAAAACTGCCACGCACTTTTCCTGGAATTGCTCTTAGACGGCCGCGCGAGCGACCTTTTCGATGTCAGAGCGGCTGATGCCGAGATCGTCCAGTTCACGGTTGTTGAGACGGCTCAGTTCGCGAACGGTCTGGGTGTAACGGCGCCAATTCTTGTAGCTGCGGATCAGGTTCATCTGTCCCTCCTAAGTTTCACAATCATCTGTATGATGCTCAAATAGGCATTCCTGCCCATTTGTTGAACAGACGCTTTTGCATGGCAGCAATGCTTTGCTGCATTGCAACATTACTGAAAAGAAAACGCCCGGGCCGTTTCCTGCCCAGGCGTTAACCAGTTCATCGAGGAGAGGCTCAGGCGGCTTCCGGCTCCACGACCGCCGCGGCCGGATTGCCCTTCGCCGGGCATGTACGCGCCACCTGCCGCACGGTGATGAAGCAGGTGAGCGGCGCCAGCGCAAACAGGCCGAACAGCCAGCGCGACGCGCTCGCCGTACCGGCCAGGCCACCCGGGTCCAGCAGGCCGCCGAGATTGGCCACCATGCCGGCCAGCGCCGCACCGAACGCCGTTGCAAACAGCGTGACGGTGGAGATCGAGGCCGACGTGATGTCCTGCTCGTCCGCCGGCGCAGCCTTGAAGATGCGCGTCAGGATATGCGGCCAGGCGATGCCGACGCCGAGGCCGATGGCAGCGAAGGCAACGCAGATCGGCGCCAGCAACAGCCAGTCATGCCCGCTGCCGAGCGGGAACAGCAAGGCCAGCGCCGCCATCCCGACGAAGCTGAACAAGGGAGCCGCGAATATGGCACGGTCGATGCCCTTGCCCTCGGCGCCCGAGCTCCAGATCGAGCCGAGCGTCCAGCCCGCCGACATGATGGCGGCGAGATAGCCGGCGATCAGCGGCGTCTGTTCGTAGAGCACCTGCAGGAACAGCGGGATGAAGATCTCTGACCCCGTCACGGTGACGCCGAGCAGGGCCATGGTGGCGAAAAGCGCGCCGAGCGCCGTCGAGGGGCGAAACGAACCACGTGGCAGGAGCCGGTTGCTGGCACGGCTTTCGACGCCGATCAGCAAGGCAATCAGCACGACCGCCGCGCCCAGCCCGTAGAGATTGTAGACGGGATCGGGTGACACGCTGCCTGCCGACACCGCCAGCACCGCGGCAAGCAGCAATGCCAGCTGCAGGATCGGCACGGTCGTGTGCTCATTCCTGTCGGGGTTCTGGCCCGGCAGGATGGCCACCGCCAGCACGGCAAACAGGATGGCGATCGGCGCCAGCGACCAGAAGGCCGCTCGCCACACGCCATATTCGGCGAAAATGCCGCCGATGGCCGGACCGACCAACGTCGCGACCCCCCACATGCCCGATATGAGGCCCATGGCGCGTGGCCACAGCGTTTCCGGGAACACGATGCGGATCATCGCGTAAGACAACGCGAACAGGAAGCCGCCGCCGAAACCCTGCACCGCCCGGCCGGCGAGCAATGCCGGCATCGACGGAGCGAAACCGCAGAACAGAGTGCCGGCAGCGAAGATGAGAGCGGCGACCAGATAAGCGCCGCGCGGTCCGGCGGCACCCAGCAGCTTGGCAGAGAGGGCGGAACCGAGGATGGAAGTGGCGACGAAGATCGTCGTGTTCCAGGCATAGTAGTCGATGCCGCCGATATCCTTCACGACCGACGGCAGAATGGTCGTGGCGACATAGACGTTGATGGCATGAAGCGCGACGCCGCCGGCAAGCGCCAGCGACCGAACGGCATTGGGGCCGGAGAGCAAAGCACCCCAGCCTGTTTCCTGTTCTTGGGACATGAGTGGATCCTCCAGAGCAATTCCAGCAAAAGCGCGCAACGGTTTTTCTTCCGGAATTGCGCAAAAACAAAGAGTTAGAGTGTTTCCGCGTTTCCAAACGGAAACGCTCTAGCGAAGCGACCTTGCGCAGGCCTTCGACGTTGACTATTTTCAAAGAGAAGACTTGGGTAAATATTGAGCACACCGCGAATATGTCAAGCGATGACTTGGAAAAAAACCGACCGCTCCGCTCGGCTGCTGACCGCCTGCTGACATTGTTGAAAACACGGGGCCCGCAGACCGCCTCGGATCTCGGCGCAGCACTCGGCACGACGGGAGAAAACGCGCGCCAGCAACTTGCCAGGCTGGCGGCGGAAGGCCTGGCCGAGGCGCATGCCGAAACGCGCGGTGTCGGCCGGCCGGTTCAGTTGTGGCAGCTCACCGAAGCCGGCAACGCCCGCTTCCCGGACGCTCATGCCGAATTGACTGTGCAATTGCTGCGCGCCGTGAAAAGCACCTTCGGGCCGGCAGGTCTTGAAAAGCTGATCGATGCCCGCGAAAGCGAAACACTGGCAAACTATCGACGCGAGATGGAAGGCATCATCACCCTCAAGGAACGCGTTTCGAAGCTGGCTGAGATCCGCTCACGCGAAGGCTACATGGCCGAATGGCGCGAGGAGGACGGCGCTTTCACGCTGATCGAGAACCATTGCCCGATCTGCGCCGCCGCCCTCGCCTGCCAGAATTTCTGCCGATCGGAACTGGCTGTCTTCCAAGACGTGATCGGTCCGGATGCCGCGATCGAGCGGCAGGACCATATCCTCGCGGGCGCCCGCCGCTGCGCCTACAGGGTCGTACCAAAGGCCGCGCAAGCCTGAAGCGTTATCCGTCCGCGCAGCGCTCGCGTCCGGCAGGTGCCGACGTACCGGCATCGTCTCGTCGCAGGTGTGTCTCGCTATGAAACGACTAACCGCCGCCGCCAAGCACGGCGGTTATGGCCCAGATCAAACCTGGCCGAAAGACCTTGCGGTGGTCCTTGCCAGGAGCGACCAGGGAGCGGACTGTCAGGCTCGGGAAGCCGTACTGCCCGAGCCCCGACGCGAACGCCCTCATGTCACCAACCATGTCCTGGGTGTACCCGCTTCGCCCGGGATCGTAGCGGCGGACCTCATCCCCGCCGACAAAAAGCAGGACATTGGCCTTCAGATCGCTGTTGGCTTTGGCATAGCCAGTCTCAAGCTCCAGGATGGCGTGCTCCGCAAACCAGAGTGACGGACTGCCGATTATGTAGGTCCTGAACAGGTCGGGTTCGGTAAACAGGATGCGGACGCCAAGCAGCCCGCCATAGGAATGTCCGAGATAGATGCGCCGCTTGGGATCGGCGCGAAAGCGGCCCTCGACATAAGGCAGCACGGTTTCACGCAGATAGCGCTGATAAGCCTCGGCACCGCCATACGCGGTATCGCCGGGGCTGCGAGCGACCGGCGTGTAGTCCCGGTTGCGGCTTGTTTCCAGGCTCTCACCCTTGGCGTAGGACAGCCCCACGATGATGGGCTCCTCCGCGAGGCTTCCCTTTTCGCGAAGCGCCTTGATCTGACAGGTTACCGGGCGCGTGCCCCGGCCTCCATCAGCCAGATAGAGTACAGGATAGCTGGTTGAGGCATCCCGGTCATAGCCGGCTGGAAGACTGATCTCGACGTCGTAGGATCGCCCTGAACCTGGATCCGGCACGGGCAGGGTCTCGATGCTGCCCGGATCGCAATCGATCCACTTGCCGCGCCCGGTATCGGCGGATGAAACCGAGGCGGACAGGCCGAACAGAAAGACCATGACCGACAAAAACATCTGCCGCACGGCCGCCAAGGCGCCAGTGGATGCACCATGGTACGGCGCGAGCGAACGATTTGCCTTCTTCATGCAAGGAGAATCTCAGACGAGAAGTCTTGTTATCCGACGTCGAGCACGATCTTGCCGATGTTGTCACCTTCTTCCATGCGCTCATGCGCACGCCAGGCTTCCTTGAGCGGGAAGATCATGTCCATCACCGGCGCCACGCGACGGGATGCCAGCAAGGGCCAGACCTGCGTTTCCAGCGCGGCTGCGACAGCACCCTTGAATTCGACGGTACGCGGCCTGAGCGTCGAGCCGGTATGGACAAGCCGTTTCACCATCAGCTTCGAGAAGTCCGCGGAAGCGATCGCGCCGCCCTGCGTGGCGATCTGCACGATGCGTCCTTCAACAGCGGCCGCGTCGTAGTTGCGGCCGACATATTCGCCGCCGACCATATCGAGGATGACGTCAGCGCCCTTGCCGCCGGTCGCGTCCTTGACCGCCTTGACGTAATCCTCCTCGCGGTAATTCACGGCCCGGTCGGCGCCGAGTTTGAGACAGGCTTCACATTTCTCGGCGCTGCCGGCCGTCGCGATCACATAAGAGCCCAGCGCCGAGGCAAGCTGGATTGCCGTGGTGCCGATACCAGACGAGCCGCCATGGATGAGCACGGTTTCACCTGGTTTCAGCGCGCCGCGTTCGAACACGTTGTGCCAGACCGTAAAATAGGTTTCCGGAACGGCAGCAGCCTCGGTGTAGGTAAAGCCCGCCGGCAGAGGCAGCGCATTGGAAGCGTGCACCCTTACATATTCGGCATAGCCACCGCCTGGCGTCAGCGCGCAGACCTGGTCGCCGATGCGCCAGCGTGTTGCACCTTCACCGAGCGCGGCCACCTCGCCTGCCACTTCCAGGCCCGGCAGGTCGGAAGCGCCGGGCGGCGGCGGATAGGCGCCCTTGCGCTGCATCACATCCGGCCGGTTCACGCCGGCGGCGTGAACGCGGATCAATATCTCGCCGGCTTCCGGCGTCGGCACATCGCGCTTCTCCGGCTTGAGCACCATCGGGCCGCCAGGGGCCGATATCGCCACCGCTGTCATCTTCGCCGGGATTTTCTGTGCGTTCACCATGTTCCTTACCAATCTGCTCCGCTCTTGCGGCGGGATGATTTTACCCCCTGCCCCATGTATGCTTTTCCTATGTATGCGGATAGGCGGGTCAGGCAAACCGCTAAAACAACGGAGGAGCGACGATGGCGATCTTCGACGACGAGCCCGTAAAGAAGGCCCTCAAGCATGAGGTAGGGCAAGACCTTGCCTTGCTGTCGGTTGGCGAACTGACCGAGCGTATCGACCTTTTGCGCGCCGAAATCACCAGGCTTGAGACGGAGCTTCAGCAGAAAGGCGCGACGAAGTCCGCAGCCGAGGCGCTGTTTCGCCGCTGATCGTCGCAACAGCGGCAATGTGCCGCCGAAATGCCTGAAAACATCGTCTCCACTGGCTTCGCCTGATTCGCGCACTGGACCGACCTGATGTTCGCAACCTACCGTCCGATCCTCTCCCTGCTTCGCGGCACCGCATTCCTGCTCGCCGCATCCGGCCTGCATGGCCTGCTGCTGCCGCTGCGTGGCCAGGTGGAAGGTTTTTCGACCGCCTCCCTCGGCCTGATGGGCACGGCCTGGGCGGGCGGGTTTGTCGCCGGCTGTTTCTTCGCGCCGCGCCTGGTGCGCCGCGCCGGCCATGTCCGCGCCTTCAGCACCTTTGCCGCGGTCGGCGCCATCATCGCCCTTCTGACCGGCCTTCTCATCGACGAATACATCTGGATCGCGCTGCGTGCCTTTACCGGCTTCACCATGGCCGGTGCCTTCATGGTCATCGAGAGCTGGCTTAACGAGAAGGCGACGAATGAAAACCGCGGTACCGTCTTTGGTCTCTACATGATGGTCACCTACGCCTCGATCATGGGCGGGCAGATGATCGTCGCCGGCGGCGACGTGAAGTCCGCCTCGCTGTTCATGATCACTGGCATCTTCTTCTGCCTCTCGCTGATCCCGACCGCTGTCTCCAGCGCCTCGCACCCCAAGCCGCTGCAAGATGTGAAGCTCGACCTGAAAGGCCTCTATTCCAACTCGCCGGTATCAGCGGTTGCCTGCGTTCTCATCGGCGTCGCCAATGGTGCCTGGGGCACACTCGGCGCGGTCTATGGCGCGCGCATCGGCATTTCGACGGCGCAGATCGCGCTGATGATGAGCCTTGTCGTGGTAGCAGGCGCTGCCATGCAGATTCCCGCCGGGCGCATCTCCGACCGTACCGACCGCCGCTATGTGCTGGCGGCGGCGGCTGTCGGAGCAGCGCTCTGCGCCCTCATCATGTTCCTGTTCGAATTCCGCTCCAGCACGCTGGTGATCACCTTCACCGCAGCCTATGGCGCCTTCGCCTATACGCTCTATTCGATCGCGGTCGCCCACGCCAACGACCACGCTTCTCCCGAGGAATTCGTCAAGGTTTCCGGCGGTCTGCTGCTGCTCTACGGCTTCGGCACCATGATCGGGCCGTTGCTCGCGGCCGCCCTGATGGGCTCGGTTCGCCCGGAGGGACTGTTCCTGGCAACTGCCTTCGCGCATATCGCGCTTGCCGGCTATACGGCTCTTCGCATCAGCCGCCGGGCACCCGTTCCGGTCGAGGCGCGCGAGGCCTTCAAGACCCAGCCGGCGGACCGTGCCGTGACGCCGGAAGCGGTACGATTGGACCCCCGCACGAAACCTGAAACAACCTAAACGTTTCCTGTTGAGATTTACTGCAACTTGCCTCACAAATGGGGCATGATGCTTTCCGATGCTTTCGTCGCCATTGCTGATCCGAACCGGCGTTATCTTCTGGAAGAATTGAGACGAGGCCCCAAAACAGTCAACGAATTGGCCTCGGGCCTGCCTGTTTCCAGGCCTGCGGTTTCCCAGCATCTCAAGGTTTTGCTCGAGGCAGGCCTGGTCAGCGCCAAGCCTGAAGGCACCAGGCGGGTCTATGCTGTCGACAATGGTGGCTTCTTCCGACTGAACCTTTGGCTCGACCAGTTCTGGGAAGAGTGAAGTCGAATTGAAAACACCCCAATCCAAGAAGTTTGCGGCCGGCATTACCCGGGGCGCAGTTGTCTCTGGCTCTTTGCTTTAGAGCGTTTCCGTTACGCAATTCCGGACGGAAAGCCGTTTCACACTTTTCCTGGAATTGCTTTGGAGCAGCTCAACCTGCCCGGATGCGCGCGGCAATGGCATCGATCATGATCAGCCAGTCATTGCGGTGCAATTCATGTCCGCCGCCCGGCACCTCGACCAATCGGGTCCCAGCCACGGCTGCCGCCAAAGCCCGGCCGTGCTCGATCGGAAAGACCGGATCTGTCGTTCCATGAATGACGACAAGCGGCACTGAAAGATCCCGGACGCTCTCGTTGGCGGCTCCATCCACCACCATAAAATGATTGGTCGCACTCAACAGACCTTCGGCTCGATCGTAGTCGCTGCTGATGAATTCGCGCAGCCGCACGCTGTCGAAGGGATGCGCGGTGCTGGCCAGCATCCGGCTGTCCTCAACCATGAAATCGATCACCTGGTCTCTGTCCGACCAATCCACCTTGCTCCCCTTGACTGAATGCGCCTGGTATTCCGAGCTCATCCCCGGCAGCGCCGACGTGTCGATACCGACCGGCGAGGTGCTGAGTACGGAAAGCGTTGCGACGCGCGCGGGATAGCGCAGCGCCAGAACCTGCGCGAGCATGCCACCCATCGACATGCCGACGACATGCGCCTTGTCGATCCGATGACCATCGAGCACAGCAACGGCGTCATCGACCATATCGGCGAAGGTGTAGTCGGGCTTGCCCGGCTCATACTTGGTGGAAAGCCCGGTGTCGCGATTGTCATAGCGGACGACATGCAGCCCTTGTCGCGACAAGGCCTCGCAGAAATCGTCTGGCCACCACAGCATGGAGGCCATGGCCCCCATGATCAGCAGCACGGACGGGTTGCGTGCTTCACCAAATGTCTGCGTTGCGATCCGCACTCCGCCCGGGCGGACAATCTCTGACTGCATGGCACCCTCCAACTGATTGCATTTTGCAATTGGTTGAACCATAATAAGACTGATCCTATAATGCAACTGGTTTTTCTGCAGGATGCAATCATGACACTCGACCGCCGTTCCGGTTGCCCGATCAATCTTTCGCTGGAGGTCTTCGGCGATCGCTGGAGCCTGATCATCCTGCGCGACATGATCTTCGGCGGCAGGCGGCATTTTCGAGAATTGCTGAACCACTCGATGGAAGGGATCGCCTCCAACATTCTCGCCGACCGGCTGAAGCGGTTGGTCGAGCTCGGTATGCTGACCAAGGCTGATGATCCGAGTCACAAGCAGAAGGCGATCTACAGCCTGACCGTGATGTCGATCACACTGGTGCCGATCATGGCGCAACTGGGTGCCTGGGGGCGCGTCTGGCTGCCGGTCACCGAGGATTTGTCCATCCGCGCGAAGCTTCTCGAGGAAGGCGGGCCGTCGCTGTGGCAGGATTTCATGGACGAGCTGCGGTTCGAACATCTTGGCATCGGCGCAGCCAAACCGGCCGAAACCACGGTGCGCGCCAGGCTGCGTGCTGCCTATCAAGCCGTTGTCGATGCACAGGCCAATGAGGCCTCCTGAGCCTGGCGGGACGATTGCGGGACAGCGAAGCAGCGCGAAGCAGTTTCAATCGGATGGTGGCTTGCCCGCAAAATCCCCGAAACGGAAGATCGCGGGATCGGCGATCGTCATGCCGACCATTCCGTTGACCGAAGGAGCCGCAATCATGACCAGTTTTCCGATCGACACGGCCAACCAGATCATCGCCGGCGCCTTCGCCAAGGCAGCTGCGTTGCAGCTGAAGCCGCTCGGGATATCCGTCCTCGACGCCGGCGGCCATCTCGTCGCCTTCCAGCGCCAGGATGGCGCTTCCTTCCTGCGCCCGCAGATGTCCTCCGGCAAAGCCTACGCGGCACTCTCTGTCGGCATGGGCGGGCGCCGTGTCGAGGCGATTGCCAGGGAACGGCCGCATCTGACGGCAGGCGTTTCGGATCTGTCAGGCGGCAAGATCCTGCCTGTGGTCGGCGGCGTCCTGATCCGCGATAGCGCGGGTACGCTGATCGGTGCTGTCGGCATCTCCGGCGACACGTCCGACAATGACGAACTTGCCGCCATCGCCGGCATCGAAACGGCAGGCCTCACCGCCGACGCAGGCTGAGCAGCCTTCGCGCAAGTCCGGGAAAAACGCGTAGCGGCTGGCCGGAAGTTCGTGAAAATAGGGGAGCAGCGCTTCCGACACATACGGAAACCCTCCAGCGCCACGGCACAAACACAAAAAGACCGGCCACAGGCCGGTCTTTTTGTTTGTCCCGTAGAGGAGAGCTGCTTAGCTTTCCTTCGGCTCCAGGACCTGGCGGCCACGATACATGCCGGTCTTCAGGTCAACATGGTGCGGACGGCGCATTTCGCCGGAATTCTTGTCCTCGACATAGGTCGGGGTCTTCAGAGCGTCAGCAGAACGGCGCATGCCGCGCTTGGACGGGGAGGTTTTTCGTTTCGGCACAGCCATGGATATGCTCCATTCGATCGGTCAATGGCCCGCAACGCCCTCGTGAAAGGGCCGCGTACAGCCGAGTTCTAGAAGAAAGTGGCGTGCCTATACACGGCTGATCGCCTTTTGGCCAGTGTCGCCGCGACTTTTTTTGAACCGGCTCAGGTGATTTCGAAGAACCATCTCATCCATCTGCCGGTGGCCAACCGTCCGTTCAGCGAGAACCTGGTCCGAAACCGATACGATCGTTATCCGCAATCGCCTCAATCAAGACAACCGACATATGCGCCGGAACGCGAGGCGCGACGCTCGATCAACGAGGCCAGCCGCCTCAAACCCGGCCCCGGCTTGCCGGGATCGCGGGTGATCGGATTGGGCAAGGCAACCGCCAGCAATGCAGCCTGCCGGCGCGACAGATTCTTGGCCGACACCCCGAAATGATACCGCGCCGCCGCCTCGATGCCGTAGATGCCGGGGCCCCATTCGGCGATGTTGAGATAGATTTCCATGATGCGCCGCTTCGACATCAGCGCGTCGAAATAAACAGCGAGCGGCAGCTCGATCACCTTGCGCACGGTGCCCAGCGGGCGTGACCACAGGAACAGGTTCTTGACCGTCTGCATGGTGATGGTGGAAGCGCCACGCGTGATCTCTCCCGCCATGGCATCGTCGACGACACCCTTGAGTTCGCCGAGATCGACACCCCGATGGAAGCAGAATTGCCCGTCCTCCGACATGATGACGGAATTGGCGAGCACCGGCGCCACATCGTCGATCGACACCCAGCGCCGATCGTACCCTGAGAAGGTGACGAGATCCTTCAGCATCAGCGTCGACACCGGATGGACGAAGGACGGCATGTAAAGGAACGTCAGAATGACCGGGATGATGGCGAGCACCACGGCAATGCGCAGCGCTCGCCGAAGCCAGCGCCGGTAATCACCGCGTCTGCCCCTCGGTCGCGACGCCATGTCCAACCCTTCGGTCTCGTGATCGATGATCGGCTCTGCCACCCGCCCAATCCTGTCACAGCTCTCCTCCGCATAAAGGCGCTTGGCTTCTTGCGCAACGTCTGACTGTCGGCTACCGCTCGCCGCCATGGCAATGGACACCGATATTCCTTTCGAAGCAGCCCTGCTTGTGCGTGCCGAACAGGTAGAGGCGCGCTTGCGCGCGCTGCTCGACAGCCGGCCGCAATCCGGAGAGATCGTTCGCCCGCAGCGGCTGGTCGCCGCGATGCGCCATGGTGTCCTGAACGGCGGCAAACGCCTGCGGCCTTTTCTCGTCCTGGAAAGTGCTGCCCTGCTCGCCCCCGATCATGACGAGGCGCCGGCGCTGGCCGTGGCCGCGGCACTCGAATGCGTGCACTGCTATTCCCTGATCCACGACGACCTGCCGGCCATGGATGATGACGACCTGCGCCGTGGTCAGCCGACCGTGCACAAGGCTTTCGATGAGGCCACGGCGATCCTGGCCGGCGATGCCTTGCTGACGCTGGCTTTCGATACGTTGGCGGACGAAGCGCTCGGCCTGCCTGCCGATCGCTGCGCCGCCCTGGTTCTGGCACTGGCCCGTGCCGCCGGCACCGGCGGCATGGTGGGTGGCCAGATGCTCGATATCGAGGCTGAGAAATCCGCTCCGGACGAAGCCGGCATCATTCGTCTTCAGGCCATGAAAACCGGCGCGCTGATCCGTTTCGCCTGCGAGGCCGGCGCAATCCTGACCGGAGCTTCCGCGACCGACCGCGAACGGCTGGCAGAGTTCGGCTCGGCCATCGGTCTTGCCTTCCAGCTGGCCGACGATCTGCTCGACCTGACGGCCGATGCCGGCACCATGGGCAAGGCGACCGGCAAGGATGCCGCCGCCGGCAAGGGCACGCTGGTTGCCCTGCATGGCCAGGCCTGGGCACGCAACCAGCTGAACGGACTGGTCGAGCAGGCCCACGCCCTGCTGGAGCCCTATGGCGAGCGGGCTTCTATGCTGAAAGCGGCCGCTGCATTCGTGGCGAACCGCAGCAACTGACCGCTCTTGGAGCATTTTGTCGCCAAGTGGAATCACTTGGCGTTTCCGCGTTTCCGTGAAAAACGGAAACGCTCCAGCCCCGGAACGAAATCTTAATGGTAATAGAGCGTAATCCCGGCCGTTAAAATGCGTATGGGTTGGGGTTACGCATGCCTGAATATTCGTCCTTCATCCGGTCGATCCGGATTCGTTATCTTTCCGGACTGTTGATACTGGCGGTCGCCGTCACCGGCACCATCCTCACGCTGAATCACGCCGGCTCCTATCGCGCCGAGATCGACGCGCTGAGTGGTCACATCGTGACCTTCGCCCGCGATCTCAACAACGCCACCGGCTTTGCCGAGACAGCCGTCAGCACCTGGAGCCCGGCGACGCGTCTCGAGCTCGCCAGATCCGCCAAGGATCACGCGCAACGACTCAAGACTGGCATGGAAGCCCTCAATGCCGAGCTTGCCTCCATCACGCCGAAGCTGTCCAAGCCGACGCATGACGAACTGAACGCCGCTTCGGTGAACGGCTATCTGCTGTGGTCGGCGCGCGACATCCTGCGCAACTTCGACCTGATGATCGCCGCGACACGCGCCAGTGACTGGAACTATCGCGAGATCCGCAACCAGAACGACCTGTTCGCGCAACCCATGCTGGCGCGCGCCAGGACCGCGATGGACGTCGAGCGCCGCATGGCGGAAACACGCAGCGAGCGGTTGCTTTTGTGGGTCAGCCTGTCGCTCTGCGCCGCACTGCTCGCGGTTGCCGTATGGATCTTCCGGCCGATGGAAAAGGCCATTCGCCGCGCCTTTTCCGAGACGGCGGAATCGCTGTTCAAGGCAGAAGCCGCCGACCGCGCCAAGTCGGAATTCCTGGCCAATATGAGCCACGAGATCCGCACGCCGATGAACGGCGTGCTCGGTATGGCCGAACTGCTCGCCAAGACCGAGCTCAACCCGCGCCAGAAAACCTTCACCGACGTCATCGTGAAGTCGGGCAATGCCCTGCTCACCATCATCAACGACATTCTCGACTTCTCCAAGATCAATGCCGGCCAGCTGACGCTTGACCCGGCGCCCTTCCGCCTCGCCGAAGCGGTCGAAGATGTCGCCACGCTGGTTTCGGCCCGTGTCGCCGAAAAGAACCTGGAGCTGATTGTACGCGTCGACCCGCGTCTGCCGCACCATGTCGTCGGCGACGTCGGCCGCTTCCGCCAGATCATCACCAACCTGCTCGGCAATGCGGTGAAGTTCACCGAGAAGGGCCATGTCCTGGTCGACGTGTCCGGCGAGGTCGTCGACGATCGCGTCCAGATGAAGGTCCGCGTCGAGGACACCGGCATCGGCATCCCTGCAGACAAGCTGCAGAACGTGTTCGAGAAATTCGCTCAGGTGGATTCATCCTCGACCCGGCGCCACGAAGGCACCGGGCTGGGCTTGGCCATCGCCGCCCGGCTGGTCGACCTGATGGGCGGCCAGATCGGTGTCGAAAGCGAGATCGGCCGCGGCTCGGTGTTCTGGTTCGCCATTCCGCTTCCCGCGCATCAGGCGACAGGCAACGAAGACATCGTGCCGGTCGACGTCACCGGAGCGCGCGTGCTGGTCATCGACGACAATCCGGTCAATCGCGAGATTCTGCTGGAGCAGTTGCGCAGCTGGAGTTTCGACTGCGCGGCGGCGGAGAGCGGCGCGGTCGGCCTCGCCTTCCTCGATCGCGCCCATCAGCTCGGCGCATCGGTGGATTGCGTCATCCTCGACTACCAGATGCCCGGCATGAACGGCGCCGACGTTGCCAAGGCGATCGCCGCGGACAGCCGGCTGTCCTCGATCCCTGTCATCCTGCTCACTTCGGTCGACCAGATCGATTTCGCCAAGCTGATTCTCGACTTCGGCATCGCGGCGCACCTGACCAAGCCCTCGCGCTCGGCCGTGCTGCTCGGAAACGTCATCTCCGTCATCCAGAAGGCGCGCAACCAGGCAGGCAAGGCGCATTTCGTCCGCGAGCCGGTGCATGCCACGGCACCGGCGCAACCACCCTTCACGGTCATCCGCGGCACGCCCGCGCCGGCGCCCAAGCCGGAAGCGATCGCCAATCCCGGCCGTCCGCTCGATATCCTGATCGCCGAGGACAATGAGGTGAACCAGATGGTGTTCGTGCAGATCCTGAACGGCCTTGGCCTCAGCTACCGCATCGCCGCCAACGGCCGCACCGCGGTGGAGATGTACAAGACATTGAACCCCAAGCTGATCCTGATGGATGTCTCAATGCCGGAACTGAACGGCTATGAAGCGACGCGGGCCATTCGTACCATCGAGGCAGCCAACGGCACACGCACGCCGATCATCGGCGTGACCGCGCATGCCTTGAAAGGCGACCGCGACAAATGCATCGAAGCCGGCATGGACGACTACCTGGCCAAGCCGGTGTCGCCGGATCGGCTCGGTGCCAAGATCGGCACCTGGCTCAGCGAAACGGTGGCCAAGACCGCCTAGCGAAGCCGGCCGAACGGGGTGATCTCACGCGAGGTCGAGCACCGAGCGCGCCTCTCCAGCCAATGCAAGGCAACGCTTGGGTTCGACATCGCGGGTGTTGACCAGATCATAGAAGTCGACCAGGGCCGAATCGCTGTAGAGAAGATCGACGGTCATGCGGAACTCACAGGCTGAAAGCCGCCTGGATCTGCGCAGCACATTCCGTTGGCGACCCTGTGCTGGTGTCTATTCTCAGATCGTAGGCTACGCCTCGATGCACACGTCCGAACTGCCAGCGCGCCAGTCCGATCCTGCGATCGCCTCTTTCCGCCTCTCGCCGCTCAAGGACGTCCAGGGGCGCGAAAACACAGACACAACGCAGATCGAAACGGGACAGCAGTTGCCGATGCACACCATCCGCGAACACGACATCGTCGACGATCAGGTCGTTGCCTGCAGCGGCCATCGCCGCAACGGCGTGCCGCATGCCGTGAAGGACGCGCTCGCCAACGGGCCCGACTGCAATGCCCACGGCGGGTTCGCCGCCGTCGTCGCCAACATCGTAGGAAATTCCATCGGGATGTTCCTGCAGCGTTTCCGGCATCATCTCCAGAAACGTGTCCATCTGGACATGCAGGAACGGCGTGCGCGTCAACGTCTGCAGAGACTTCGCAATGGAACTCTTGCCTGCGCTGCCCACGCCGTTGAGAAGCACGATCCTGGCGGTCATCCCAGCCCCGCATGGTTAGGCAGCCCGCAGGCCACTACCTGTTCCTGATTACCACGCACGAGCCGCCGACGCTGTGCAGTTTATCGCAGATCGCATTGGCCGCCTTGCGATCGTCAGCACCGATGCGCACGGCATAGACACCACGCCGCCCCATCGGCGTGCGCACGCGGCTGACGACGGGTTCGAGGGCGCCGAGCACAGCTGGAAAGCGGGCCTGCACCCTTTGCCATTGCCGCACGGCAGCGGAACGCCGGAAATTACCCGCCACCTGCACGCCCCACGG
The DNA here is from genome assembly GCF_058790995.1 of Mesorhizobium sp. EU05-FHT14A09. NCBI lineage: Bacteria > Pseudomonadati > Pseudomonadota > Alphaproteobacteria > Hyphomicrobiales > Phyllobacteriaceae > Mesorhizobium > Mesorhizobium sp. EU05-FHT14A09. Next base: position 556,201 of record NZ_JBYTDF010000003.1, on the reverse strand, counting down.
CTTCACATGCACCGCCGCCATCGGCACGGTCGTCGCTTTGCTGACGGGCAGCCTTCGGCAGGCAATGGAAAAATTCTGCTGCCTGGCATCGAGCGGCAGCACCACGCCGGCATAGGTCTTGTCGGAAAACTTGTCGGCCGGCTCGCCCATGACGTCGAGCACATATTCTTCCGTTTCCAGAGGCAGGAAGCCACCCGAGCCCAGCCAGCGCGCCACCCGGTTCTCGCCGGCATTGTATGCCGCCGCGGCCAGTCCGAGATTGCCGAAGCCGGATTTGAGCTCCGACAGGTATTTGGCGGACGCGGGTATGGCCTGCTCGATGTCGAAGGAATTGGCGAGGCCGCGCATCTTGGCGGTGCCCGGCATGAACTGGGCAATTCCTTCGGCACCAACCGGGCTCACGGCGTTCGGGTCGAAACGGCTTTCCTTCCAGATCAGCCGCGCGAAGAAATCCTTCGGCAGCCCCTGCTCGTCCGCATGGACTTCGATGAGGTCACAGACACGTCCGATCAGCCGTTTCTGCGCCGAATGCGTGTGCGGGGGATCAGCCCTTGCCGGAGACAACGCCAGCAACAGCGACAGAAGGACAAAGGCGAGACCGGCAGCATGCCGCATCGCTGTTATTCTGCCGCCGCCTGGCCGTGCCTACCAAAGCGCTGCTCGATGTAGTCGGCGACCATCTTCTCGAAATCGGCAGCGATGTTGGGCCCGCGCAGGGTCGCGGCCTTGCGTCCGTCGATGAACACCGGCGCACTCGGCGTCTCTCCGGTACCCGGCAACGAAATTCCGATATCGGCGTGCTTGGATTCACCCGGCCCGTTGACGATGCAGCCCATCACCGCGACCTTCAGTTCCTCGACGCCGGGATATCTCTCGCGCCAGACCGGCATGTTCTTGCGAAGGTCTTCCTGGATCGACTGTGCGAGTTCCTGGAAAACGGTCGACGTCGTTCGACCGCAGCCGGGACAGGCCGCCACGATCGGCACGAACTGACGGAAGCCCATGGTCTGCAGCAGTTCCTGCGACACCTGCACCTCGCGCGTGCGATCGCCGCCGGGTTCCGGGGTCAGCGAAATACGGATCGTATCGCCGATGCCCTGCTGCAGCAGGATGCCCATGGCCGCCGACGAGGCGACGATGCCTTTCGACCCCATGCCGGCCTCGGTGAGCCCGAGATGCAGCGCGTGATCGGAGCGGGTCGCAAGCATGGTGTAGACGGCGATCAGATCCTGCACGCCACTGACCTTGGCCGACAGGATGATCTTTTCGCGGCCCAGTCCGATCTCTTCGGCGAGCTCCGCCGACAGGATAGCCGACTGCACGATCGCCTCGCGCATGACCTGGTTGGCAGTCAGCGGCGAACCGTTTTCCTGGTTCTCGTCCATCAGGCGGGTCAGCAATTCCTGGTCGAGCGACCCCCAGTTGACGCCGATGCGCACCGGCTTGTCGTAGCGGATCGCCGTCTCGACGATCTCGGCGAACTGCTTGTCCTTCTTGTCCTTGAAACCGACATTGCCGGGATTGATGCGGTATTTCGCCAGCGCCTCGGCGCAGGCAGGATGATCGGCCAGGAGCTTGTGGCCAATGTAGTGGAAGTCGCCGACCAGCGGCACGTTGACGCCCAGCCGCTCCAGCCGTTCGCGGATCTTCGGCACCGCCGCGGCACTTTCGTCGCGGTCGACGGTGATGCGCACGATTTCCGAGCCGGCGCGATGAAGCGCCGCGACCTGAGCCACGGTCTGGTCGATATCAGCAGTGTCGGTGTTGGTCATCGACTGCACGACGACAGGCGCACTCCCGCCGACGATCACGCCGCCGACGTCGACGCCGACCGACTGCCGGCGCGGAAATGGAGAGGAAAAATACCCGGTCATGCCGGTCGCCTCATGAGAAATGCGTCCGGGCATGAGGTGGAGGAGCAACACAGCCTTGTCAATGGCAAGCTGGATCTCGGCCTGTCAAATCGACGCGCAGAGACAGATTCCGGCACTCACGACGCGGCAGCGAGCGAGAAAGATCCGGGTGAAACCCCGTATCTCCCCAAGCAATGCCAGGTGAGAATACTTAAAAGGTCCCTGGCCGGCGGCTCAACGCCGCCGGGAGCATTTGCGCGATTGGGGACTGATTTAGTGAGTCGAGGGTCTGCCCCTCAGTTTTTCCATTTCGTCCTTAATGGCCAGCTTGCGTCGCTTGAGGCACACGATTTCAAGATCGTCCACCGACGGATGCAACAGCGCGTCATCGATCTCGCGTTCGATATCGCTGTGTTTCCGCTGAAGCTCTTCAAGATGGGACGCTAGAGACATGAATGGTTCTCCCTTTCATATTCCTGCCAGCGACCGACGCACGACGTCCACCGCGGGCGCCCGCGTGACGGCCAGATGACAGTGTGCCACCATTGCTTCGCCTTGTCGAATGGCATGTGGTAGCATTCCACCGCGTCGGTAAATGTGATAATGCGTGCGCGCCGCTGGCGAATGCTGGCGGACCCCGCCCATCAGGCGCGCATGGGCGCCGGAGCCAGCAGAACGGTGGATATGTCGGAACAGGAACAGGCCGAGATTCGTCTCGAGTTTGCACGCTTGAAGCAGGAACATGCCGATTTCGACGCGGCCATCAATGCGATGATCGCCACGGGTTGCGATCCCTTGCAGATACAGCGCATGAAGAAAAAGAAGCTGGCGCTGAAGGACCGGCTGAGCGCTCTCGAAGACCGCATCATTCCCGATATCATCGCCTGAGCGACCGTGGTCATTTGACCACAATCCGGGAACCTCGCTGATTCCGATGCTGACATTGTGAGGGCAGGATGCGCATTGGTTTCGTCGAATGGCCGGAAGGCCTGGAACTCGGAAGTTCTGAATGGCGCCGGATCGCCAGCCAGGTCACCGATGCGCGGCCGGACCTCCTGATCACCAACGAACTGCCGTTCGGGGGCTGGATTGCAGACCAGCCGGAATTCGACGCAGGGGTCGCCCAGGACAGCATCGCGGCTCACTCCGGAGGATGCGATGCGCTCGTGGCGCTCGGCATTCCGGCCATCCTTTCCTCGATACCCGTGCCCGCGGAAGGCCGGCTGGCCAACTAGAGCGCCGCGCGTCCTTTTGGACGCGCAAAGGTCGCTCTAGCACTTTGATTGGCGCATGATCCTTTCCGAAAATCGATTCCGATTTTCGGGGTCATGCGCTAGGCGGTCGTGATCGTAAACAGCGCGGCGCGCCCGATCCACCGCAAACGGTACTTCCCGCAGGAACCCGGCTGGTATGAGGAGAGCTGGTACGTTCCAGGAAAGAACGGCTTCATCGCGGCAATGGCTGCCGGCCTCGGCGTCGGGGTGATGCTGTGCACGGATGCGATGTTCACTGAACATGCGCGCGGCTACGGGCACCAGGGCGCGACGCTTATCGCAATCCCGCGCGCAACAGGCACTGCCACTGGCAACTGGCTGACCGCCGGCAAGATGGCCGCGATCGTTTCAGGCTGCTATGTGGTGAGCTCCAACCGAAGCGGCAGGCGCGATGGTCTCGTATTTGGCGGCGCCGGCTTCGCCTTCGCGCCGGATGGCGAGCTTCTGGCCACGACCGATGCCGCCAATCCGTTGTGTATCGTCGAGATCGACCCCGAGCGCAGCATCCAGCAACGCAAAGAGTACCCGTGTTACGTTCGCGGATGAGGTGCCGTTCACAACACACGCACTTAACGCGCGACATACCGCCGCAATCCTTGCTCCACAAGGCAAATTCCGCTACCTCGCCACTTTGCCTCCGGGGAGAGCAACTTGGCCGAGCACAAAGCTGATGTCGCCATCATCATGGGTAGCCAGTCCGACTGGGCAACCATGCGCCACGCCGCGGAATTGCTGGAAGTGCTGGAGATCCCGCACAAGGCGCTGATCGTCTCGGCGCACCGCACCCCCGACCGGCTCTACCAATTCGCCCACGGCGCCAAGGCGGCGGGTTACAAGGTGATCATCGCCGGCGCCGGCGGCGCAGCGCATCTGCCTGGAATGACGGCGGCGATGACCTCGCTGCCGGTGTTCGGCGTTCCGGTGGAATCGAAAGCACTGTCGGGGCAGGATTCGCTGCTTTCCATCGTGCAGATGCCAGCGGGCATCCCGGTCGGCACACTGGCCATCGGCAAGGCCGGCGCGGCGAACGCCGCTCTGCTTGCCGCCGCCGTGCTCGCCCTCAGCGACAAGGCTTTGGCCGAACGGCTTGATGGCTGGCGGGCCGGCCAGACCGCCAGGGTCGCCGTGGAGCCGGTGGACCAGCCGTGACCGCACCGCTTCCCGCAGGTTCCGTCATCGGCATCATCGGCGGCGGCCAGCTTGGCCGCATGCTGGCAATGGCTGCCGCGAAACTCGGCTATCGGACCATCGTCCTCGAGCCACAAGCGGATTGCCCGGCAGCCCAGGTCGCCAACACGCAGATCGTAGCCGCCTATGACGATCCTGCGGCGCTGGCCGAACTTGCCGCCGCCTGCGCCGTTGTGACCTACGAGTTCGAGAATGTCCCGGTCGCCGCCGCTGAAGCGCTCTCGGCAACACGTCCTGTGCGGCCCTCGGCGCGCGCGCTGCAGGTGGCCCAGGATCGCGTGACCGAAAAACAGTTCCTGAACGATGTGGGCGTCGCCACCGCCTCCTTCCGCGCCATCGACAATGATGGCGATCTTGCCGCCGCGCTCAATGCTTTCGATGGCAACGGCGTGCTGAAGACCCGGCGCCTCGGCTACGACGGCAAGGGCCAGCGCGTGCTGCGCGGCGTCAAGGACGTCGACGGGACCTATCGGGCTATGGGCGACGTTCCCTTGATCCTGGAAGCACTCATTCCCTTCGACTATGAAATCTCCATCATCGCTGCGCGCGGCGCCGATGGCGCCCTCGCCGTCTACGATCCGGCTCGCAATGTGCATCGCGACGGCATTCTGCACACCTCGACAGTGCCCTCGGGCATCTCGATGGCGACGGCGGATGCCGCCAAACAGGCCGCGATGGCGATCATCACCGCGCTCGACTATGTCGGCGTGGTCGGCATCGAGTTCTTCGTGCTTCCCGACGGCAGCCTGCTTGCCAATGAGATGGCCCCGCGCGTGCACAATTCCGGGCATTGGACCGAGGCCGCCTGTACCGTTTCGCAGTTCGAACAGCATATCCGCGCCGTCGCCGGCCTGCCGCTGGGCGACGCCGGCAGGCACTCGGATTGCGTCATGCAGAATCTGATCGGAGACGACATCGATCAGGTACCGGCACTGCTGGCAGAACCTGACCTGATGCTGCATCTCTATGGCAAGGCCGAAGCCAGGCCCGGACGCAAGATGGGGCACTTCACCCGCATCCGCCCATTTGCCGGCTGAAAGCGCTATCAAGGCCGCCTGCGAGGTTGACATGCACCGGGCACCCCGGTATGAGCCGATCGCAACAGGGCGCGTCTTCGGGCGCGCCTTTAAAATTCAGCCCGAAACCGGGCAGAGCATGATCCCGGGGACGTCTCGGACAAGGTCATGCGAAGAGATACAAAGACCGACGGGCAAGACCATGAAGATCAAGAATTCGCTCAAGGCGCTCAAGGCGCGTCACCGTGACAACCAGCTGGTTCGCCGCAAGGGCCGCATCTACATCATCAACAAGACCGCCCCGCGCTACAAGGCACGTCAGGGCTGATCCTGCTGTGGCGCTTGTCGATAAGCGCCATGTGATGATGCTGAACTCAGATTCAGTTTGAACGTCCGGCATCCCGGAGATAGAATCCGGGCATGCGGACGTTTTTTGCCGTTTGTACGGCGCTCTCCCTCTCCTTCTCGCTGGTGTCGGCCATCGCGGCCGACAATTCCATCAAGCCTGCGGTGGCGCAGACGCGCGAACAGCGCGTCGACCAGCTTTTCTCGGACCTCAAGCACGCGCGCAGCCCCAGATCGGCCGAGCTTGTCGCTGGCCGTATCTGGAATGAATGGAACAGATCCGGCAGCGCATCGGTCGACCTGATGATGCAGTGGTCGCAGAAAGCGATCGAGGACAAGAAGTTCGACGTCGCGCTCGACTTCCTCGATCAGGTGGTGACGCTGCAGCCCAAATATGCCGAGGGTTGGAACCGGCGCGCCACTGTGCATTTCCTGATGAAGAACTACGCCAAGTCGATGGCCGATATCGAGCAGACGCTGGAACTGGAGCCGCGCCATTTCGGCGCCCTGTCCGGCATCGCCCAGATCATGACCGAGACCGACCGCAAGCAGGCCGCGCTGGATGCCTGGCAGAAGGTGCTCGACCTCTATCCGATGCTGCGCAACGCGCAGGACCAGGTCTCGAAGCTGTCGGAAGAGCTGGCGGGAGAAGCGATCTAGGGCAGCAGGGCAGCAGGGCAGCAGGGCAGCAGGGCAGCAGGGCAGCAGGGCAGCAGGGCAGCAGAATTATTCTGGCCACCGTGCATGGCAACGCATTCGATACTGCCTTATTCCCCTGCTCCCTGAACTTCACCGCTTGGCATCGGCACCCAGATAGGCGATCCGCAGCATGTTGGTGGAGCCCGGTGTCCTGAGCGGCACGCCCGCGGTGATGATGATGCGGTCGCCCGCCTTGCCGAAGCCCTGCTCCGAAGCAATGCGGCAGGCGCGATCGACCATGTCGTCGAGATCGGTCGCATCCTCCGAAACCACGCAATGCGTGCCCCACAGCAGCGAGAGGCGGCGCGCCGTGGCCAGGATCGGCGACAGCGCGATGATCGGCACCTGCGGCCGTTCGCGCGCCGCGCGCAGGCCCGTCGTGCCGGAAGCCGTGTAGGTGACGATCGCCGACAGCTTCAGCGTTTCGGCAATCTCGCGCGCCGCCAGCGAGATGGCGTCGGCGCCGGTCGCCTCCGGCTCGGAGCGCTGCGCGTTGATGATACCGGCATAGGTCGGATCGCGTTCGACGCGCTCGGCGATGCGATTCATGGTCGCCACTGCTTCGCACGGATAGGAACCGGCGGCCGATTCGGCCGAGAGCATGATGGCATCGGCACCTTCGAACACAGCGGTCGCCACGTCCGATACCTCGGCGCGGGTCGGCACCGGTGAGGAGATCATCGATTCCAGCATCTGCGTCGCCACCACCACCGGCTTGCCGGCACGGCGCGCCGCACGGGTGATCTGCTTCTGTATACCGGGCACCGCTTCCAGCGGCAGTTCGACGCCGAGGTCGCCGCGGGCCACCATCAGCGCGTCCGACAGTTCGATGATCTCGGCCAGTCGTGCCACGGCCTGCGGCTTCTCGATCTTGGAAAGCAGCAGGGCCCGGCCGCGTGCGATCTTGCGCGCCTCGGCAAGGTCCTCAGGGCGCTGGATGAAGGAAAGCGCAACCCAGTCGACACCAGCCGCCAGCACCGCATCGAGATCGGCGCGGTCCTTTTCGGTCAGGGCGCCGACCGGCAGTTCGGTATCGGGCAGCGAAACGCCCTTCTTGTCGGAGATCCTGGTGCCGACCACCACGGTTGCCACGATGGCGTGGCCATCGACCTTCACGGCCTTCAGCTCGACCTTGCCGTCATCGATCAGCAGCCGATCGCCGACGGCGACAGAGCGCAGGATTTCAGGATGCGGCAGGTGAACACGGTTGGAATCGCCGAGTTCCGGATTGTCGTCGAGCGTGAATGTCTGCCCGACGGTCAGATCTTCCTTGCCATTGGCGAATTTGCCGACGCGCAGCTTCGGTCCCTGCAGATCGGCCAGGATGCCGATCGGACGGCCGACGGCGGCCTCGACGGAACGGATGCGACCGACAAGCGTGCGCATGAGGTCATGATCGGAATGGCTCATATTGATGCGGAACACATCCGCACCCGCCTCGAAGAGCTTCTTCAGCATCGCTTCATCGGAGGAAGCAGGACCGATGGTGGCTAGGATCTTGACCTTGCGGCTACGTCTCATTGATTGTTCTGACCATTGCTTGGCGGAGCGGCCGGGGCGCCATCCGCAGTGGGCTGCTCGGTCAGCTGGACCATCCAGCTCGCCTGCTCGCCTGTGTCGTATTCCTGGAATCCGGCGCGCTGAAAGCCCCGGGCGACGCAATCGGTTACGCCGGCAATCTTGAATTCCTTTTCGGCCACGCACATCGAGATCGGACCGTCCCAGCGACCGCCGCGCTCGGCATCTTCTGCATAGAGATAATAAAACCTCGATGACAGCGGACCCTCGATCAGCGTCTTGCAGGTCGAACCTTCGATGTGCCACCAGCCTTCGGTGATCCAGCCTGTCTTGGCGCGATAGCCGATGCCGACGCCGACCAGGTTCTGGGTGGCGTTACAGACACGGAAATCGGCCCTGGCCGGAGAAGCCATCACCAGGGGCGCCGCGAACAGGGCAAGCAGCGGCAGCAAGAGGGCGAAGCCCTTTCGCTTACGCTGCCGGCTGGCGGATGCCATTCGAGACCCCTCGCTGAGTGAAACTTGCATGATCAGGCGCCCTTTTCGAAGATGTCCGGGCGCATGTCAACGCGCCCCTCACTGTGAATCCAATCGATTTAATTGGCAAGCCGGCGCATGCTATGCCGGAGGATGAAAGTTTTTCGCAAAAACCTTGACCAAACAACGGCATTGCGCGGACTTCCGCTTCATGGGATCACGTTACCATCCCGCTCCGACACGCCACCGCTTGATTTTCCCCGTGCCATGACCCGATCCACAGTTTTTGCGCCGTTTGATCTGATCGAGGGCGATCGCAGCCGCGGCATCGTGCTGGTGGCCGACCATGCCCGGCGCGAACTGCCGGAGGAATATGGCGCGCTTGGGCTGCCCGCTGCAGAATTCGAGCGCCACATCGCTTACGACATCGGCGTCGAGGCCGTGACGCGCGAGCTTGCCTCCCTGCTTGGCGTACCGGCGGTACTCGCCAATTTCTCGCGCCTGCTGATCGATCCCAACCGCGGCGAAGATGACCCGACGCTGATCCGCCAGCTCTATGACGGCACCGTCGTGCCGGGCAATTATCCGATGTCGGCCGAGGAGCGCGAAAAGCGGCTCGAGCGTTTCTACCGCCCCTACCATGATGCGGTCGCCGCCGTGGTCGCTTCGGTGGCCAGGCAATCCGGGCGCGCGCCGTTCATCTTCTCGGTCCACTCCTTCACCCCTGTCATGCAAGGCCGCGCGCGACCCTGGCATGTCGGTGTGCTGTGGGATCTCGACGATCGCGCGCCGCGCGCGCTCATCGACGCGCTGGCGGCGGACGAGGATCTCGTGGTCGGCGACAACGAACCCTATGACGGTGCGTTGCGCGGCGACACCATGTTTCGCCACGCCATCGTCAACGGCTTCGCGCATGCCTTGATCGAGATCCGCCAGGATCTGATCGCCGACGCCCGGGGCGCGTTCGCCTGGGCCGAACGACTGGCCCCCATCGTTGACGCGATCAACCGCCGTCCCGATATACAGGCGGTGAAGATGTTCGGCTCGCGCACCGGGCCATTCTAAAGCCAAGGACACCGCCATGACCGATCTGAGCGACGAACAGAAGCGCGATTTCGAGGCAGCGGCGTTCCGCCGGCTGGTCGAGCACCTGCGCGACCGCAGCGACGTGCAGAACATCGACCTGATGAACCTCGCGGGCTTCTGCCGCAACTGCCTGTCCAACTGGTACCGCGAGGCGGCTGAGGCGGAAGGTGTTCCCCTGTCAAAAGATCAGTCACGCGAGATCGTCTACGGCATGCCCTATGGCGAATGGCAGGCACGCCACCAGACCGATGCGTCGGACGCACAGAAAGCCGCCTTCGAGAGCAATCGCCCGAAGGATCATTGAAGCGCAGCGTCAGGCGCCGCCGCGACCCGCATACACATCCGAGAGTTCGTCTCCTCCTCATAATCGCTTGACGACGATCTTGAATCGATCTAACGATTGAATCGTTCCAATTTTGCTTGAGCCGTTGCCATGACCGCAGTTTCCTCCCTGCAAGACGCCGTGCGAGGACGCTGGGCTGTGGCGGCGATGTTCTTCATCAACGGCTTCCTGACCGGCAGCTGGGCGCCGCAAATCCCGGTTTTCCTGACCCGGCTCGACATCAGCAAGTTCACGCTCGGTGTCCTCATCCTGTTGTTCGGCCTCGGCGCATTGGTGTTCATGCCGCTGTCCGGCTACCTGATGTCGAAACATGGCTCGCGTGCCGCCGTCCGCGGCTTTGCAAGCGTTGCCGTGTTCGGCCTGCTGCTGGTCGCGCTGGCGCCCAGCCTGCCATTGGCGGCTGTCGCGCTGTTCCTGTTCGGTGGATTGATCGGCGGCATGGATGTGGCCATGAACGCGAATGCGGTCTCGGTCGAACGGCGTCTTTCGCGCGCGGTCATGTCTTCCTCGCACGGTTTCTGGAGCCTCGGCGGCTTCGCCGGCGGTGGCGTCGGCGGCCTCGTCATCCAGAATTATGGCCACCTGACACATGCGGTCGGCGTCACCATCATTGCCATCGTGCTGCTTGCCGTGGCTACCCGCTATCTGGTCAGTGATCCCAAGAAGCTGGCGCATGAGGAACACCACAAATTCAGTTTTCCAAAGAGCCCCGGCATCTATCTGATCGGCCTGATGGCGCTAATCACCATGGTGCCGGAAGGCGCGGTGCTGGATTGGGCCGCACTTTATCTGAATCAGGAACTCGGCGCCGATCTCGCCACCGCGGGTCTTGCCTATGCGTTGTTCTCGGGCGCCATGGCCACCATGCGCTTTGCCGGCGACGGCGTGCGCAATCGGTTCGGCGCGGTGACGACTCTCCGTGTCTGCTCGCTTATTGCCGCCTCAGGCATCTTGGTGGCAGCGCTGTCGCCCTGGCCATGGCTGGCCATCGCTGCCTTCGCTTTTGCCGGCCTGGGCATCGCCAACATGGTGCCGATCGCCTTCTCCGCCGGCGGTAACCAACCCGGCATGGCATCCGGCACGGGCATGAGCGTGGTTACCACCATGGGCTATTCCGGCATCCTGCTGGCGCCATCACTGATCGGCTTTGTTGCCGAGCATGTCGGCTTTACCGCCGTCTTCGTGGTGCTGTCCGGCTTCCTTGCGGTGGTTTTCCTGATGTCCAACCTCGCCCACGCCGCCGATTTCGTCCCTCAGCCGGCCGAATAGCGCTTCAGCGCCTCATGCAGGAAATCCACGACGCGACGGATGCGCAGCGACCCGCGAATGTCGCGGTGCATGGCAAGCCAGACCGGCAGTGACGGCAGTCCGAGATCGGGCAGCAGCGGTTCCACATCCGGGTCGCGATCGACCAGGGGACGTTGCGTGAAACCAATGCCATTGCCGGCGCGCACCGCTTGCCAGTGCACGATCTGGTTGTCGCACCGAAATCGGAAGGCGCTGCGGTCCAACTGGATGCCTGCGGCAGCAAAGCCCCGGACGATGCCGTCGTCGCGATCGAAACCGACAATGTCATGGTTGACGATGTCCGCCACGGATTCGGGCCGGCCACGCCGTTCGAGATAAGCGGTTGAGGCACAGGCGCACAACGCAATGTCTGTGACCTTGCGCGCGACCAGCTCGTTTTGCGCCGGCCGCACCATCCTGATGGCAATATCGGCGTCGCGACGCAGCAGGTTCTCGACCTGGTTGGAAGCCGCCACCTCGATTTCGATGCCAGGTTCTTCCTGGCCAAGCGCGGCGAGCATTTCCGGCAACACGAAAGCCGCCACCATCTCGCTGGCCGCGATCCGCACCGTTCCTTCGATGGCCTCGACGGACCCAAGGGCCAGCAGCGAAAAGGCCGTGGCCTCCGCGGCAACCGCCTGGCCGCGCTCATACAGAAGCGCGCCCGCCTCGGTCAGTTCATGGCCCTGCCGGCCACGCCGAAACAGCGTGACATCAAGCGCCTGCTCCAGCTCTGAGATGTGACGCCCAAGCGTGGGCTGGCTTGAAGAGAGCTTTCTGGCGGCGGCCGAAAGACTGCCGGTTTCGGCAACCGCCACGAAACTCTTGATCAGGTTCCAGTCGATGTCTTTCATTCAAAAATGAATATCAGAAAGCTGAAAACAGTCAATTTCCATTCGTCGATGAAAGGACAAAATAGGGACATCGCAACACCGACAAGGAGACCTGACATGACCAGCATCGCAATCCTCGGCGCCAACGGACGGCTCGGCCGCGCTGTCGGCAAGGCATTCATCCAGGCCGGCTACCACGTTCGCGGCATCACCCGCAGCGGCAAACTGCCGGCCGATCTCGCCGGTGCGACCGGCATCGCCGCCAACGCTCTCGACCGCGAGGCACTGGTGCGCGCCACCGCAGGCGTCGATATGGTCTTCCACGGCCTGAGCCCGGTCTATTCCGACTGGAGCAGTGTCCTGCCAATGGCCGAGAATGTGGTCGCCGCCTGCGAAGCCAACGGCGCTGTCCTGCTCTTCCCCGGCACCATCTACAATTACGGCTCGCCGCTGCCGGAAGTCATCACCGAGGACACGCCGTTCAACCCGACGACTGAAAAGGGGCGCATTCGGGTGGCGCTGGAAACCATGTTGTGCACGGAAGCGGAAGCCGGTCGCCTGCGCACCATCCTGCTGCGAGCGGGCGATTTCTTCGGCGGCACCGGCACCGGCTCATGGTTCGACCTCGGCATGGCCTCGAAGATCGAAAAAGGCATCTACACCGCCGCCGGTCCGACCGACATTGTCCATGAATGGGCTTATCTGCCCGATCTCGCCGCTGCCTTTGTCGCTCTGGCGGACCAGCAGGATCAGTTGGGTTACTATGAGGCCTTCCATTTCCCGGGCCACGCCATCACCGACCTGCAGATGAAGGCTGCCATGGAAAAGGCCGTGGGTCGCAAGCTCACGACGTCCTTGCTGCCCTGGTGGGTGTTCAAGATCGGCGCACCCTTCGTGCCGATGTGGAAGGCGATGTTGCAGATGTCATACCTGCGCTTCGAACCGCACCGGCTGGTGTCCGAACGCCTGGAAGATGTCATCGGGCCAATCCCGCACACGCTGCTCGACCGCGCTGTTGCCGAGGCACTGACCGATCTCGGCATTCCGGTCGCCAGCCTTGCGGCAGAGAAGGAAGCTGCCTGACGCCGTTCCCTCGAAGCGCAAAGAAAAGGCCGCCGGGTTTCGCCGGCGGCCTTTCTTCATTCTAGCCGAGAGCTATTCGGCGGCCTTGGGCAACGCGTCGGTCTCCCCTGAACCCAACTCATACTCAACCGAAACCACCTTGCCCCGGCGGAACAGCCGCGCAAGCCAGCTGCGCTGTCCCGGCTTACGCTTGGCGCGGGTGAACACCATCAGCATGGCCGGCGTCACCACCAGCGTCAGCAGCGTTGCGAAGGACAGGCCGAACACGATCGCCGACGACAGCGAGATCCACCATTGCGTCGACGGCGCATTGATCGTCGTCTCGTGGTGGAAGATCTCGAGGCCCAGGCCGAAGGCGATCGGCAGAACGCCGAGGATCGCCGACACCGCCGTCAGCACCACCGGACGGGCGCGTTCACGGCAGGTCTGCAGCACGGCTTCGGTCTTGTCCCAGCCCTCATCGCGCAGCCGGTCGTAGGTGTCGATCAGCACGATGTTGTTGTTCACCACCACGCCTGCCAGCGCGATGACGCCGATGCCGGACATGACGATGCCGAAGGGTTGCCCGGTCAGCATCAGCCCCAGGAACACGCCGATCGTCGCCATGACCACGCAGGACAGCACCAGCCAGACCGACGTGAACTTGTTGAACTGTGCCAGCAACACCAGGAAGATCAGGAAGATCGCGGCGCCGAACGCTTTCGACAGGAAGGCGCTCGCTTCCGCGCTGTCTTCGTTGGAACCAGCCAGCTTCCAGCGGAAGTTGTCGGGCAGGCCCATGTCGGCGATGACCTTGGTCACTTCGGCCTGCACGGCCGCGACCTGCGCTCCCGCCGCGGCGTTTGCCTGCACCACGACGGTGCGCGCGCCATCGATGCGGTTCAGGGTGCCAACGCTTGGTTCCGGCTTGCGGATGACGAAGTTGGCGATCGGCACTGAACCCTGGCTGGTCTGAACACGCAATTCGTCCAGCGTCGACAGCGTACGGCGGTCTTCCGGCAGACGCAGACGGATGTCGACGGCCTTGTCGGCGCCCGCAGGGCGGTATTCGCTGAGTTTCAGCCCGTTGGTAACAAGCTGCACGACGGTACCGACAGAGGTTGGATTGACGCCGTACTGCGCTGCCTTGCTGCGGTCGACCTCAAGTGCCCAGTCGATGCCAGGCGGCGGCAGGCCGTCTGTAACATCGATGACATTGGGTACCTTGGCGATGTGCGCGGCGACGTCGCGTGCCACCTTGTCGATACCGGCCGGGTCAACAGCCGAAATACGCACCTGGATCGGCTTGCCGGTTGGCGGGCCAGCCTCGGGCACGCGCACTTCAACATCGACACCTGGAATGCCGGCGGTTGCCTTGCGCAGGTCGTCGAGGATCTGGTTGGCGGCCTTGCGCTCGCGCCAGTCGACGAATTCATACTGGATGACGCCGACGACATCCTCGGGAACGTCAGCACCACCACCGCGTGTCTTGCCAACGCGGGTATAGACCGACTTGATGCCCGGCCAGCCAAGCAGTTTTTGCTCGGCTGTACGCGTTGCAGCGTCCATCTCGGCGAGCGAGAGATTGCCGCGCGCATGCACGTAAAGCAGGCCGTAATCCGGTTCGACATTCGGGAAGAACTCGACGCCGGCACCATATTTGGAATAGCCGACCTGAATGCCGACCAGCAACAGTACGGTCAGCAGCAGAACAGTCTTCGGAAACTGCACGGCCCTACGCACGACCGCCATGTAGGCGCCGTCCTTGCGCTCCTCCTCGCTGTGGACCTCCGCCTTGGCGAAGATCGCGCCAAGCGTCGGCGTGAACACCAGGGCATAGAGCATCGACGCAGCCAGCGTGACGATCAGCGCGATCGGCAGGTACTTCATGAAGTCGCCGATGATACCTGGCCAGAACAACAGCGGCGAGAAGGCGGCGATGCGCGTCATGGTGGCGGCGATGACCGGACCGGCCATGCGCTTGGCGGCCAGCGCGAAGGCCTCTTCCTTCGGCATGCCTTCCGTCATGCGCCTTTCGGCGAATTCGGTGACGATGATGGCATCGTCCACCAGCATACCGACCGCGAGGATCAGGCTGAACAGCACGATCATGTTGATCGTGTAGCCCATCAGAGCCAGCAGCAGGATGCCGATCAGGAAGGATGACGGAATCGCCAGGCCGATGAGCAACGAGGCGCGACCGGAGAGTGCGTAGAGGATGACGATGAAGACAAGGATGACGGCAATCAGCACATGGTTCTGCAGATCGTTCAGCAACTGCTTCACGAAAACCGACTTGTCCTGCGTATAGGTGACTTCCATGCCAGCCGGCGCGATCTTGACGAACTCGTTGGCGACCCTCTTGGCGCCCTCGATCGTCTCGACGATGTTGGCGCCGATGCGTTTCTTCACTTCGATGGCGATCGCCGGCTTGCCGTCGAGGCGCGTGATGGTCTCGGCATCCTTGAAGGTCGAGCGGATGGAAGCGACGTCCTTGGCCTGCACCACCGCATTCGGGCGCGCGACCACCGGCAGGTTGGCGACATCTTCCGGCGTTTCGATCAGCGACGGCACCTTGACGGCATATTTGCCTTCCGACCCTTCGATGTTGCCGGCGGCAACCAGACTGTTCGACTGGCCGACGCCCTGCATCAGCTGATCGAGCTGTAGTCCGTAGGAAGAGAGCTTGACCGGATCGACGACCACTTCGACGAGGTCGTCGCGGGAGCCTTGCAGCGTGCCTTCCAGCACGCCGGGGACTTCCTCGATGCGGTCACGCAATTCGCGCGCGGCCTTGGCCAGCACTCGCTCCGGCACATTGCCGGACAGGGTGACGACAAGCACCGGAAACTCGGAAATGTTGACTTCGTTGACGGTCGGCTCTTCGGCGGCCTGCGGCAGGTCCGCCTTGGCATCCTGCACCTTGGAGCGGGTGTCCTGCAGCGCCTGCGCGAGATTGGTCGACGGGTCGAATTCGACCAGCACATAGCCACCGCCCTGATAGGCGGCCGAGCGCATCTCCTTCAGCCCCTTCAGGCTTTTGAGTTTGGTCTCGACCGGCCTGAGCAGCAACCGCTCCGAATCCTCGGGCGAAATTCCCTGATAGACCAGGGAGACGTACATCATCGGGATCGGCACGTCGGGCTCGGCTTCCTTGGGCACCGACATATATGCGATGGCGCCTGCAAGCAGCAGAAACAGCAGCACCGAAATGGTCAGCCGCGCATTCTGGATGGCAAGCTTGACGATATCCATGGGGCAGATTCCGAATTTGGATTCGATAAGACGGCTAGAGCAATTCCAGGAAAAAGTGTGTGACGGTTTTCCGTCCGGAACTGCGTAAAAACAAAGAGCTAGAGCGTTCCGCCGATGGCGTTGTCGCCAACCAGCTTCTTGATTTCCTGCGGATCAGCCGCGACCGGCTGCACGACATCGCCTTCCGTCACCAATTCCTGACCGGCGACGATGATGCGCGCATCCGCTGGAATACCGCCAAGCACGAGACCGCCCGGCATGTCATCGACGAGATCGATCGGGAAGAACATGACCTTGTTATCTTTGTCGACGGCTCGAATGCCCAGGTCGCCCTTCTTGCCCAGTGTCACCACCGAGCGCGGCAGCATTACCGCATCGGTCGGTTTGGCCGACAGCGTGATTTCGGCCGTCATGCCGGCGGGGATGCCGCCATCGGCATTTGGAATGGCGATCTCGACACGGAAGGTGCGCGTCGCTGCCGAAGCATCACGGCTGATATAGCGTACCGTGCCTTCGGCAACCTGGCCGCTGACCAACCGCACATTGGCCTTGTCACCGATTTTCAGATAGCCGAGGTCTCGTTCGCTGACCTCGCCGCGCGCGATCACCGGATCGAGGCTGAGGATGGTCGCCACTTCACCGCCCAATGGCACAGCACTGCCGAGTTCGACCGGGACACGGTCGATGACGCCATCGAACGGCGCCTTCACTTCCTTGCGGGTGAGTTCGGACTCGGCGGCGGAGAGCTGCGATGTCGCCAGCGCCAGCGCCGAACGCGCACTGTCGAGCTGGAGCTTGGCAAGATTACCGGTCTTGGCGAGGCGTTCGGCCGCATCGAGCTCGGCCTGACGCTGACCTTTCAACTGGCGGGCGTTCTCAACCGCGGAGATCTTTTCTTCGGCGTCGAGCATCAGCACGATGTCGCCGATCTTGACATGATCGCCCTGCTTGACCGGCAATTCGCTGATGATGCCGGCCACACGCGTGGCAAGCACGGCGCGCTTGTCGGCTTCGGTTACGCCGGAAATGCGAATTGCCCGCGCATGCTCGCTGCGCGGCGGCGTCACAACCTTGACGATACGCAGCGAAGCTTTCTGCTCCGCCTGTTCAGGCTTGACCTCGGCTTTGGGCTGCTCTGCAGCGGCGCTGCCCACAGACGAAAAGTGTCCAGTCCCCATCCACGCCGCAAAGCCAACAAGCACCACAATGGCTGCGACTTTGTGAAACCTCATCTTCGGCATCGTCGTCCATCCGGTAAAACGTGAACCCCCGCCGCGTTTCCGGTCGGCGCGTGTTCGATATGGGAATGCGCGCGGCGATCTTCAATTTACCGTGATCGGCGGAGCGCGCTTTCTACATGAATCGCTCTTATTAGACAGTGGTAAAAATACGGAAGATCGACACTTCAAGGTCGTTTCCGCTCGATCAGATCCTGGTTTTCGCGAAAATCAGCTGGCGTTTTACTGCGAACCGAAAAGAATTTTTCGGCACCTGCCAAAGCGACGGCGATGGCGGACGGGCAGTCACGACAAACGATCGTTTCACATTGGAGCCTTGCCTGACCGAAAGCGCGCCCTAAGGAAGGAAAAGCCCTCCGAGAGCCTTCGCCAAGCCAGGTTTACGCATCACCGCGCCATCAGTATCTCTTTGTAATTCAAGTGAAATTCGCTTCGCGCGAAATTTCCGGCTGTCTCTTTCTCGCGTTCGACGATAATGTCTGGCGATCCGAGCAGCAGCAGGCGGGACAGGGTTGGCGGGCAGGCACGGCCCACGGCGACCGGCAGTTCTGCTACCCAAAATCCGATGCTGTCGCCGTCCGTGGGGGAGCGGAATACTTAGGAACCGTGGCAGCAAGTGTCAGGATGATGGAGCTAGCCGATACGATTTCCGACACCGGGAGGCGCCGGGCGACATGCCGCAGCCGTTTCATTTGACAAAATGTTGACTAGGCCGATCATGTATCGATAGCTGTTTCCGACATCGGATCAGGCAACCAGGGAGACCTTGATGAAGTCCATTCTTTCAATGCTGGCGGGTGCTGCTGCACTATCGATAGGCGTTGCCGTTCTGCCGGCCATGGCTGCGGATGGCGACGGCATTGTCGTCTATAACGCCCAGCATGAAAGCCTGGCCAAGGAATGGGCGGAAGCCTTCACCAAGGAGACCGGCATCAAGGTGACGCTGCGCAACGGCGGCGACAGCGAGTTCTCCAACCAGATCGTGGCGGAAGGCGCAGCCTCGCCGGCCGACGTCTTCCTGACCGAAAACTCGCCGGCCATGGCGCTCGTCGATACTGCCGGCCTGTTTGCACCGATCGACGCCGACACGCTGGCACTGGTGCCGGAACAGTATCGCCCGTCCGACGGCAAGTGGGTCGGTATCGCCGCGCGCAGCACCGTCTTCGTCTACAACAAGGACAAGCTGAAGGAAGATCAGCTGCCGAAGTCGCTGCTCGATCTTGCGGACGCAGGCTGGAAAGGCCGCTGGGGTGCGTCGCCATCCGGCGCTGATTTCCAGGCGATCGTTTCGGCCCTGCTCGAACTCAAGGGCGAGGAGGCGACCGCAACCTGGCTCAAGGCCATGAAGGAGAACTTCAAGCCGTTCAAGGGCAACAGCACGGTGCTGAAGGCGGTCAACGCCGGCCAGGTCGATGGCGGCGTGATCTATCACTACTACTATTTCGGCGATCAGAATAAGACCGGCGAAAACAGCAAGAACGTTGTGCAGTACTATTTCAAGAACCAGGATCCGGGCGCGTTCGTCTCGGTTTCGGGAGCCGGCGTGCTCGCATCATCCAAACACGCCAAGGACGCCCAGGCCTTCGTGAAGTGGCTCGCCGGCAAGGGTGGCCAGGAGATCCTCAAGACCGGAACTTCCTTCGAATATGCTATCGGCAACGGCGCGGAATCCAACGCCAAGCTCGTGCCCCTGGCCGACCTGCAGGCGCCCAAGATCGATCCGCAGAAGCTCAACTCGAAGAAGGTGACCGATTTGATGACGGCAGCCGGCTTGCTTTAGCCGGCATTCATCCTAATAAGGACCGCATGAACACGCTCCCGCGGTCCCCGCGGGAGCATTTCGTTTCAGAGACCAACTCCCCTGATGGCCAAGCCGCCCTTCACCCTTTCTCTCATCCAGACCTGCCGAACGGCGGGACAGAACGGGTGACTTGATGGCGTCGGGCGAAATCGTGCAGAGCGACGCAGCGGCTCGCATGCCCGGTCGGCGCCGCCCTGCCCGCTCCTTTCCGTTGATCACGCTGACCGCGATCCTGATTTCCATCCTGGCATTGTTGCCGCTCGCCTTCGTCATCTTCATCGCCATCCAGACCGGCTGGACGACCGTCGCGCAACTGGTGTTTCGGCCACGCGTCGGCGAACTGCTCGTCAACACCGTCCTTCTTGTCGTGCTGGCCGTGCCGATCTGCGCGGTGCTCTCGGTGGCACTGGCCTGGTTGACCGAACGCAGCGACCTGCCCGGCGCACGTCTGTGGTCCTGGCTTGCAGTGGCGCCTCTGGCAGTGCCGGCCTTCGTGCATTCCTATGCCTGGATCACCTTCTGGCCGGATCTCGACGGCCTTTTCGCCGGAGTCTGGGTTTCGGTGATTGCCTATTTCCCCTTCCTCTACCTGCCGGTTTCGGCTGCCTTCCGTCGACTCGATCCCGCTCTGGAAGACGCAGCCGCATCGCTGGGCTTAAGCCCCTGGCGCGTTTTCTTCCGGGTGGTGCTGCCGCAACTGCGCCTCGCCCTCTGCGGCGGCGCTCTGCTGGTCGGCTTGCACCTGCTTGCCGAATACGGCCTCTATGTCTTTGTGCGTTTCGACACCTTCACCACCGCGATCGTCGACCAGTTCCAATCGACCTTCAACGGTCCCGCCGCCAACATGCTGGCCGGCGTCCTGGTCGCTTGCTGCCTGGTGCTGCTGACACTCGAAGTGCTGGTGCGGGGCGAAGAGCGCTATGCCCGCGTCGGTTCCGGTGCCGCTCGCCTGAAGCCGCGCACGCCCCTCGGCCGCGCCACCTTGCCTTGTCTCGCCTTGCCGGTCGTCGTCACGCTGCTGGCGATCGGCGTACCTTTCCTGACCATCGGCCGCTGGCTGATTGCTGGCGGCAGCGACGTCTGGCGCCTGGATGAGATCGGCCTGGCGCTTGGCCAGACCCTCTTCCTCGCCATCGCCGGGGGCATCCTGGCCACCATCGCAGCGACCCCGATGGCCTGGCTGTCGATCCGCGCGCCTGGGCGCCTGCAGCGCATTCTGGAGGGCTGCAACTATGTGGTCGGAGCACTGCCCGGCGTTGTGGTTGCGCTGGCGCTCGTCACCATCGCGGTGCGCGTCGTGCAGCCGCTTTACCAGACACTCGCCACCATCCTGTTTGCCTATGTGCTGATGTTCCTGCCGCGCGCGCTGGTCTCGCTGCGCGCCTCGATCGCGCAGGCGCCGGTCGAGCTGGAACGCGCCGCCGGCAGTCTCGGCCGTTCACCGCTGAAAGCGCTCTGGGCAACGACCATCCGCCTGTCGGCACCGGGTGCCGCGGCGGGCATGGCGCTGGTTGCGCTCGGCATCATGAACGAGCTGACCGCGACCCAGATGCTGGCCCCCAACGGCACACGCACACTGGCGATGGCCTTTTGGAATTACAGTGGCGAGATCGACTATGCCGCGGCCGCTCCCTATGCAGCGATCATGGTGCTGATGTCTCTGCCCCTCACCTGGCTGCTCTATGTGCAGTCGAAGCGAATGGCCGGCCAATGAGTTTCCTGGAAATCGCCTCGCTGTCGAAGAATTACGGCCCGGTTGCCGCCGTTGCCGGCATCGACCTTGCTGTCACAGCCGGCAGTCGCACCGCCATCGTTGGCCCCTCGGGTTGCGGCAAGACCACGCTGCTGCGCCTCATCGCCGGTTTCGAAGCGCCCGACGGTGGTCACATCACGCTTGACGGCAAGCTGCTTGCCAATGGCGGCACCAGCGTGCCCGCGCATCTGCGCGGGATCGGCCTGGTGGCGCAGGACGGCGCGCTGTTTCCGCATTTGACCATCTCCGGCAACATCGGCTTCGGTCTGGACCGCAAGGAAACGCGGCGCGATGAGCGTATCGCCGAGCTGGCCTACATCGTCGGACTGGACAAAAGCGTTCTCGCGCGCCGGCCGCACCAGCTTTCCGGCGGCCAGCAGCAGCGCGTGGCGCTGGCTCGCGCCATGGCGATGAAGCCTCGCCTGATGCTGCTCGACGAGCCCTTTTCCGCGCTGGACACCGGCCTGCGCGCCTCGATGCGCAAGGCGGTGGCGGAGATGCTGGAAAGCGCCGGCATCACCACCATCCTGGTGACGCACGACCAGGCCGAAGCGCTGTCCTTTGCCGACCAGGTTGCCGTCATGCGCGAAGGCCGGTTCTCGCAGATCGGCACACCGCGCGACCTTTATCTGCGACCCAAGGACCGCATGATCGCCGAATTCCTCGGCGACGCCATCGTGCTGTCGGCGAAGATCGCCAATGGCTATGCCGAATCCACGCTGGGCCGCATCGCCGTTGACGGCAAGGAGCGGCGCGAGGTTGCCCGCATCATGCTGAGGCCGGAGCAGGTTCAGCTCGCCGCCGCCACGCGCGCCGAACTTGCCGCAGCCAAGCCGGGCGTGCTGTTCGGTGAGGTAACGGAATCCGAATTCGGCGGCGCGGCCTGCGCTGTCGCGATAAAGCTGCTCAACAGCCCTGACCCACCCGAGGCAGCAGCCATCGGCTCGACGCCGCTTGTCCTGAGAAAGCCTGGGGCCGATGCACCATCCGTGGGCGACATCGTGCGCATCAGCGTCGTTGGGAAAGCGCACGTGTTCAGCTGAAAACAGGGCCGCCGCCAAGGCAGCACCGAAACGACAAGCCTGCCGGCATCGTCCAGGTGCCGGCGCGCCGTCTCGTGCCGTCAGGACAGGCGACGCGCCTTCGGCGCGGGATCCGCGCGGACAATTACCATTTGGGGGCATCGACCAAGAATGCCTGCTGGTACCAAAACCGCTTCGGCCGCGACCAAGCTCGAACGGTTGTGCCGGCAGGAGGATAGACGATGGACAGCGCCTACTTGTCAGCATTGGCTGCCCTGGCCGGGTCCAGCATCGGTGCCTTTGCATCGCTGGCAACAACATGGCTCAACCAAAGCTACCAGAACCGCATACAGCGAAGAGCCAACGAGATGTCCCGCCGCGAGCGGATCTTCGGCGAGTTCATTGACGAAGTCTCGAAGGCGTATAGTGACGCCATGGAGAACAGCCTCAACGACGTCGGAAAGCTCGTCAAACTGTACTCGATAAAGAACAAGATGAAGCTTTTTTCCGGGCGCGAGGTCATCGCCAGCGCCGATGGCGTGCTCGAACTCGTCATCAACAGATACTCAGCGCCCAAGGTGGATCCATCGAAACTCGATGGAGGTAAAATTCAACGCTTCGATATCCTGTATGATTTCACGGAAGCATGCCGGAAAGAGATCATTCGCTATTGAGCTGAGCGGATCAATAGCCGACGGCCTGGAGTGCCGCCAAGGCCTGCATTGGAGCCTCGCTCATTTCCATCAGCGTCGTCGCCCTATAGGTCGAATGTTCGATTTCAGTATCTTCCAGCATGGCGCGGTGCATCAACACCATCCTGCCGAGCGCGTCAGCCAAAGCTTTCTCGTGCGAACTCATAGCGTCTGCGGGACAGTTGCTTGATCCTCTGGACAGGACAGCGCAGGACTGATCCGCATCCAGCGCGTCGGATTATGACGCTTGCCGAGATCGCCAAAACTATCATTTGGCGGCAGTTCCGCACGGGCGCCGTGCACATTCGGAGATGTGGTCCCAGCGCTTCGTTACTTCGGAAATGCGCTAGCGTCTCCTGGCGCAAAATGTGGCCCATCCTTGCTGGGATTGCCTAGACGCGCTTTCCCGCGCTGTCGAACCAATGCAGCTTCCCGGTCGGGACCAGAACTTCGAGCCTGTCGCCAGGCCTCGCGACGGCACGCCCCGCCACCCTGACCACGATACGGCCGCCGGCGGCCGCACAGTATAAGAAGCTTTCGGCACCCACCGGCTCGACGGCCTCCACGGTGGCCGACAGCTTGAGGGAACCGGATGTCTTCGCTCCCTCGCCAAGGACATCGGCATCTTCCGGACGGAAGCCGAGCGTTGCGGCATGCGCCGGCGCGGTAATGTCCAGCCCTGCGCCATTGGCGAAGAATTTCTCCTGCGTGTCGGCCGCACTGTCCGGCTTGGCCGTGACGGCGAGCAGGTTCATCGGCGGCGCGCCGATGAAGGAAGCAACGAAGGTCGAGGCGGGTTTCTCGTAGATGTCGAGCGGTGCGCCCATCTGTTCGACAAGCCCGGCATTCATGACCACCAGGATGTCGGCCAGCGTCATCGCCTCGAGCTGGTCATGCGTGACATAGACCGAGGTGACGCCCAGCGACCGCTGCAGGTTCTTGATCTCGACGCGCATCTGTCCGCGCAGCTTGGCGTCGAGATTGGAAAGCGGCTCATCGAACAGGAACACTTTCGGATTGCGCACGATGGCGCGACCCATGGCGACACGCTGGCGCTGGCCGCCGGAAAGCTCGCGCGGGCGCCGGTCGAGCAGGTGCGATAATTCCAGCACCTTGGCGGTCGAGCGAACACGCGAATCGATCTCGTCCTTCGGCGTGCCGCGGTTGCGCAGGCCGTAGGCCATGTTGTCGTAGACCTTCATATGCGGGTAGAGCGCATAATTCTGAAACACCATGGCGATGTCGCGTTCGGTTGGCCCGATCGCATTGACCACCTTGCCGTCGATGGCACAGGAGCCAGAAGAGATCGTCTCCAGGCCGGCGATCATGCGCAGCAGCGTGGACTTGCCGCAGCCGGACGGGCCGACCAGCACGCAAAGCTCCTTGTCGGGTATGGCGATCGACACGCCTTTCACCGCCTCCACCCCGCCGGGATAGACCTTGCGTACGTCCTTCAGGTCAACTGTCGCCATCTCTTCTTATTTCTCCGTATCGACGAGACCGCGCACGAACCAGCGCTGCATCAGCACCACGACCAGGATCGGCGGCACGATGGCAAGGATCGCCGTCACCATCACCAGGTGCCACTGCGTGTCGGCATCGGCGAAGGACACCATTTTCTTCAGCGCAATGACGATGGTGGTCATGTCGGTGCGGTTGGTGACCAGCAATGGCCACAGATATTGCGTCCAGCCATAAATGAAGAGGATGACGAACAGCGCCGCTATGTTGGTACGCGACAGCGGCAGGAGGATATCGAAGAAGAAGCGCCAGGGGCCTGCGCCGTCGACCCGGGCGGCCTCGACGAGCTCGCCCGGAATGGTCATGAAGAACTGGCGAAACAGCAGCGTCGCCGTAGCCGAAGCGATCAGCGGAATGATCAGGCCTGCATAGGTATCGATCAGACCGAGATCGACCATGACCTTGTAGGTTGGCAGGATGCGGACCTCGACCGGCAGCATCAGGGTGATGAAGATCAGCCAGAAGATCGTCATCCGGAACGGAAACCGGAAGAACACGATGGCATAGGCAGAGAGGATCGAGATCGCGATCTTGCCGATCGCGATGCCCAGCGCCATGACGGTCGTGTTGAGCAGAAGCGTGCCGGCGCCCACACCGCCCAGGCGTCCGGCGCCGCCGAACAGGGCTTCCCCGTAGTTGTTCCAGAACTCGCCGCCAGGCACCAGCGGCAGCGGCGGCCTGAGGATCGTCTGGAGCGTGTGTGTAGACGCAACGAAGGTGTAGTAGATCGGGAAGGCAACGATCACCAGGCCGAAGATCAGGATGGCATGGGCGACATAGATGCCCTTCGCCGACTGGCCGATCATCAGCTTGTCATGCCCGCTGCCGGGTGCCTTCGGCTCAGCCATAATGCACCTTCCTTTCCACATAGCGGAACTGAATGGCGGTCAGTGCGATGACGATGACCATCAGGATAACCGACTGTGCGGCGGACGATCCGAGGATCAGGTTGACGAAGCCGTCATTGTAGACCTTGTAGACCAGTGTCTCCGTTGCCTTGCCCGGTCCGCCGCCGGTGACGGCGTGCACGATGCCGAACGTGTCGAAAAAGGCATATGTCGTGTTGATGACCAACAGGAAGAAGGTGGTCGGCGCCAGCAGCGGGAAGACGATCGTCCAGAAACGTTTCGTCTCCCTGGCGCCGTCGATCGCGGCCGCCTCGATCAGCGTTTTGGGAATCGCCTGCAGCCCGGCAACGAAGAAGAGGAAATTGTAGCTGATCTGCTTCCAGGCGGCTGCGGCCACCAGCAAGATCATCGCGTCAGTGCCGTTGAGCACCGGATCCCAGGCAATGCCAATCTTGCGCAGCAGGATCGCGAGCGAACCGATCGACGGGTTGAACAGGAAGAGAAACAGCATACCGGCAATGGCCGGAGCCACTGCATAGGGCCAGATCAAAAGCGTGCGATAGAAACCTTTGCTGCGCACCACCTTCTCCGCCATGACCGCAAGGAGAAGAGCCACGGTCATGGCGACCGCTGCTGTGGCCACGGAGAAGACCACCGTGACCTTGATCGAATACAGATAGTTCGGATCGGCCAGCACCCTCTTGAAATTGTCGAACCAGACGAATTTCGATTTCAGGCCGAAAGGATCCTCCTTCAGCATAGACTGGTAGAGCGCCTGTGCCGCCGGCCAATAGAAGAACACCAGTGTGATCGCGAGCTGCGGTGCCACCAAAAGGTAGGGCAGCACCCTGTTCGGGAAAACGACACGGGGGGTCAATGTGGCACACCTCCCTCCGGCCTGCCGATCATGTGCGTGAGCATTCGCAATGAACGCTAATTCCCAAGCGCTTCCTTGATGGCGGCGTTGCCCCGTGACACCGCATTGTCGAGCGCCTGCTGCGCGGTCTGCTGACCGGCCAGCATCTTCTCGTATTCCTCGTTCTGGATGTCACGCACCTGCGGCAGGTTGGGCAGGCGTACACCCTTGGAATTGTCGGTCGGTGCCTTGCCCATCATCTGCAGGATCGGCGTCTCGCGGCCGGGATTCTTTTCGTAGAAGCCGGACTTCTTGGTCGCCTCATAGGCGGCGAGCGTCACCGGCAGATAGCCGGATTTCTGATGCAGGAACTCCTGCACTTCCGTCTTCGACAGATAGCTGAAGAAGGTCGCCACGCCCTTGTATTGCTCCTCGGACTTGCCGCCGAAAACCCAGAGGCTGGCACCGCCCGGCGTGGTGTTCTGTGGCGCGCCGGCCGCGTCGCTGTCATAGGGCAATTGGCCGATGCCATAATTCATGCCCGACTTGACGATATCGCCGAGTCCTCCGGAGGACTCGGTGAGAATGCCGCATTCACCGGCGAGGAAGAGCTGCTTGGCTTCAGAGGTGCGGCCGCCATATTTGAAGGTGCCATCCTTGGCGAGATCGGCCAGCGCCTGGAAATGGTTGACGTAGATCGGCGCATTGATCTTCAGTTCGACGTCACCGCCGGCAAGTCCGTTCTGCTGAGTCGCCCAGGAGACGTTGTTCCAGGCCGCGAAATTCTCGGTATGGATCCAGGTCAGCCAGGTCGAGGTATAGCCGCATGCGGCGGCACCGCTCGACTTGATCTTCCTTGCGGCCTCCCAGACCTCGTTCCAGGTCTTCGGCGGCTTGCTCACGTCCAGCCCCGCCTTCTGGAAAATGTCCTTGTTGTAATACAGGATCGGCGAGGAGGAATTGTAGGGGAAGGACAGCATCGTGCCGTCCGGCTTCGAATAATAGGCAACAATGCCTGGCAGATACTGGGCCTTGTCGAACTGCACGCCTGACTCGGTCAGCACATCCGCCACCGGCTTCACCGCGCCTTCGGCGGCCATCATCACGCCCGTGCCGACATCGAATACCTGCAGGATATCGGGAGCCTGCTTCGCGCGGAACGCGGCAATGCCGGCATTCAGCGCTTCCGGATAGGTGCCCTTGAACACCGGGACGATCTCGTAGTCCTTCTGGCTGGCATTGAAGTCCTTGGCGATCTTGTCGACGACTTCAGCGTTGGCACCGGTCATCGCATGCCACCAGCTGATCTGCGTCACGGCAAAGGCCGAGGTGGTGGTGCAGAGGACGAAAGTTGCGGCGACCCCGGCCGCAAGACCGCGAAACGTCATGTTTCTCTCCCTAATCCATTGGCGAACGCAAACGTCCGCGGGCGGGAGTATGGGTCGAATACGATGAGCCGACAACGTTTTTGTTTCGAGTGCGACTATCGTAGTATCGTTTCGCTTGCGACTGGCTTTCGAATTGCGCGAAATTCATTAGCCGACATCTCCGCCTCGGCTTCTGACCGGAACCCGAAAATGTCGCGCATTCTCGCTTGATGCTGATTTGACTGGGATCAGTTCCTTTATCGCCCGCTTATTTAGCCAGCGCTGTATCCATCAACCGCTTGGCATCGTCGCCGGCCCATTCGGCGGGACCGTTCATATGACCGATCAGACAGCCCTCGCCGTCGACCAGCAACGTCACCGGCAGACCGAGTGCCAGGCCACGCTTCTTCAGGTCGTTGAACACACCCATCGAAGCGTCGCGATAATGCGCCAGCGACTTCACGCCGATCTCGTCGAGGAAGGCCTTCGGCTTGGTGTCGTCGCCGGTGTCGACATTGATGGTCATCACCTCGAACCTGTCCGAGCCCTTCTCCTTCTGCAGCGCGTCGAGTGCCGGCATTTCTGCACGGCACGGCGCACACCAGGTTGCCCAGAGATTGACCAGGACCGTCTTGCCGGCGCGATCGGCCAGCGTCATCGGTTTACCGTCGGGGCCGTTGAAGGCGAGCGTCTTCAGGGACTGCGGCGGGTCGGCCGGCAACAACGCGGCAACCTGGCCTGTTGCTGCGGCCGCGACCTTCTTGGCGCGTTCGGCCTTGGCGGTGCAGACCGTGTCATCCTTGCCGGCCGACGCGGTTGCCACCGATCCCGGCTCATTGTTGCCAGACCGGCTCTCCCTGACATATACCGCGACCGCACCGGCGAGCACGCCGGCGACAATCGCGGCAAGGATCAACCGCGGGGCGGGAAAGAGTTTCTTGCCGTCTGCCATATCTAAAATGTCTCCGGGGAACGGGTTATAGCGATGAGCGACAAGAAGGCCAGCAACCAGATGTGGGGCGGACGATTTGCCTCGGGCCCGGCCGCGGTCATGGAAGCGATCAACGCCTCCATCTCATTCGACCGCAAACTCTACGCGCAGGACATCCGCGGTTCGCTCGCCCACAGCGAGATGCTGGCTGAAACAGGCATTATTTCGGCTGACGATCAACAGAAGATCGCTCACGGCCTGAACACGATTTTGAAAGAGATCGAGGCCGGAAAGTTCGAATTCTCGACCCGGCTGGAAGACATCCACATGAATGTCGAAGCTCGCCTGGCCGAGCTGATCGGGCCTGCCGCAGGGCGCCTGCACACGGCGCGCTCGCGCAACGACCAGGTGGGCGTCGACTTCCGGCTCTGGGTAAAGGATGAATTCCATCGCGTGGCCGAAGCTCTGAAGGGCCTGATCGCTGCCTTCCTCGTGCGGGCCGAGGAACATGCCGCCACGGTCATGCCGGGCTTCACACATCTGCAGACCGCGCAGCCGGTGACCTTCGGCCATCATTGCCTGGCCTATGTCGAAATGTTCGCCCGTGACCTGTCGCGCGTGCGCGACGCGATCCAGCGCATGGACGAAAGTCCGCTTGGCGCGGCCGCCCTTGCCGGCACAGGCTTCCCTATCGACCGTCATCAGACGGCCAGGGCGCTCGGCTTCCGCGAGCCGACCCGCAATTCGCTCGACAGCGTCTCTGACCGCGACTACGCGCTGGAATTCCTGTCCGTGGCGGCGATCTCGGCCACCCATCTGTCGCGCCTGGCGGAGGAGATCGTCATCTGGTCGACGCCGCAATTCGGCTTCGTGCGCCTGTCGGATTCCTTCTCCACCGGCTCCTCGATCATGCCGCAGAAGAAGAACCCCGATGCGGCCGAACTCGTGCGCGCCAAGACCGGTCGCGTCAACGGCCATCTCATCGGCTTGCTCACCGTCATGAAAGGCCTGCCGCTGACCTATTCCAAGGACATGCAGGAGGACAAGGAAGCCGTCTTCGACGCGGCCGAGACGCTCGACCTGATGATTGCCGCCATGACCGGCATGGTCGGCGACATGACCATCAACGTGACCGCGATGAAGAAAGCTGCCGGCTCCGGCTATGCAACGGCCACCGACCTCGCCGACTGGCTGGTGCGCACGCTCGGCCTGCCGTTCCGCGAAGCACATCACGTCACCGGCCGAGCAGTGGCGCTTGCCGAAGCCAACAAGGTCGGCCTGGAAAAACTGACGCTGGAAGAGCTGCGGTCGATCCACGACGGCATCACTCAGGACATCTTCTCGGTCCTGTCCGTGCAGAACTCGGTCAAGAGCCGGACCTCCTTCGGCGGCACCGCGCCATCAGAGGTGCGCAAACAGATCCGTTACTGGAAAAAGCGCCTCCCCAAGGCTTGATGCCGGATGCAATGCCTAAAAAACTCCGCTACAAGCGACTGCTTGAAACGCACGGACGGAAACAACGATGACGGCAGGCAGGATACTGGTGACGCTGACGGTTCTGGCGGCGGTGACGGCAGTGACGGCCTGCGGACGTCGCGCCGGTCTCGATACACCCTACGAAGCCGCCGTGCAGGCACGCAAGGACGCCGCCAAGGCCAAGCAACCCTTGCCGCCGGAGCCGACGAAACCGGAAACGGACAAGCCGTTCATTCTCGACAAGCTGATCCAGTAGCCTTCCGGACGAATTTCCTGTGAACCATTTCGAATATCGCGACGGCATCCTGCATGCCGAGGACGTAGCAATACCCGCGATCGCGGCGAGCGTCGGTACGCCGTTCTATTGCTATTCCACTGCCACGCTGACCCGCCATTTCCGGGTCTTCACAGAAGCCTTCGCCGAACTCGACGCGCTGGTCTGCTATTCGCCAAAGGCGAATTCCAACCAGGCGGTTCTGCGCACGCTGGCAAAACTCGGCGCCGGCGCCGACGTGGTTTCAGAAGGCGAACTGCGCCGGGCGCTCGCGGCCGGCATTCCGGCCGACAAAATAGTCTTTTCCGGCGTCGGCAAGACGGCGCGCGAAATGGACTTCGCGCTTGCGGCCGGCATTCACTGCTTCAACGTCGAATCCGAGCCGGAGCTCGAATTGCTGTCGGCGCGGGCGGTGGCGGCAGGAAAGACAGCGCCGGTGTCGCTGCGCGTCAATCCGGACGTCGACGCCAAGACGCACAAGAAGATCTCGACCGGCAAGGCCGAGAACAAGTTCGGCGTACCGTGGCAGCGGGCCCGTGAAGTCTACAGGCGCATGGCCGAACTGCCGGGTATCAAGGCGA
Source organism: Mesorhizobium sp. EU05-FHT14A09 (assembly GCF_058790995.1). NCBI lineage: Bacteria > Pseudomonadati > Pseudomonadota > Alphaproteobacteria > Hyphomicrobiales > Phyllobacteriaceae > Mesorhizobium > Mesorhizobium sp. EU05-FHT14A09. The sequence continues at coordinate 525,606 of NZ_JBYTDF010000003.1, read as the reverse complement.
TCGGCATCGATACCCATATCGGCAGCCAGATCACCGAACTGCAGCCTTTCGACGATGCCTATCGGCTGCTCGCCGAGCTCGCCATGACGCTGCGCGCCGATGGCCATGCCATCGAACACATCGACCTCGGTGGCGGCCTGGGCATTCCATACAAGACGGACAACAACCCGCCGCCATTGCCGGATGCCTATGCAGGCATCGTGAAGAAGCATGTCGGCGGACTGGGCCTCAAGGTGATCTTCGAGCCCGGCCGCCTGATCGTCGGCAACGCCGGCATCCTGGTTGCCGAGGTGATCTATCTCAAGGAAGGCGAAGCCAAGAACTTCGTCATCATCGATGCGGCGATGAACGACCTGATCCGCCCGACGCTCTACGATGCCTATCACGACATTCGCCCGGTGCGATTGGGCCCGGCCGACGGGCCACGTATCCGCGCCGATGTGGTCGGCCCCGTCTGCGAGACCGGCGACTATCTGGGTCACGATCGCGACCTGCCAAAGCCGACGAGCGGTGACCTCATCGCCATCGGCACAGCCGGCGCCTATGGCGCGACCCAGTCCAGCACCTACAACACCCGCCTGCTGGTGCCCGAAGTGCTGGTCGACGGCGATCGTTTCGCCGTCGTGCGGCCGCGTCGGACCTATGAAGAACTGATCGGCCTGGATACGATCCCGGATTGGCTGGCCTGAACGGCCTGAGGATCGGGACTGTCCAGACCAACTGGACGACCTCTATCCTGCCACAGGTGATCCATGCCCAGCTCTGCCTGAGCCTTTTCCACGCCGGGAGCTCGGGCTATCTCCATGAAGCCGTAGGGCACCAGATCTTCTCCCCACAGCAGCTTCGCGGGCTTTGATTAGCGTTCCGACCACGTGCGCACTATGTGTTGTGGCGAGAAATGACTATTCCAATCATTGAGAGAATCGGATGGATCGCTTTGAGGCCATGTCGATGCTGCTGGAAGTTGTCGAACATGGCAGCTTCTCTGCTGCCGGGCGAGCGATGCGGGTATCGCTGCCAACGTTGAGCCGGCGGATTTCCGAACTGGAAGACCTGCTTGGCGCCCGCCTGCTCACGCGCACGACCCGCAAGGTCATGCTTACTGATGCTGGCGCCGTCTATGTCGCCGCGGCGCGGGAGATTCTCGATAGGGTGAGACAAGCGGAGCGTGAAGCAGCAGGTGAGTTCATTGAGCCAATCGGCGAATTGGTCGTAACGGCTCCCACGATGTTCGGACGCCTTCATGTCTTGCCGATCATCAGCGAGTTTCTGGAACATTACTCCGGAATTCATGTACGACTGGTGCTGATCGACACCAATCTCGCGCTGGTCGAAGAGAACGTTGATGTGGCAATCCGGATTGGCCAGCTTCAAGATAGCGCCATGACCGCCAGTCGTGTGGGATCGATTCGAACTGTCCTGTGTGGCAGTCCCCGCTTGTTTGTCGACAGGGATGAGCCGCGCACACTGAATGATTTGGCGCACTTTCCCTCAATTACCTTGAACATGCCTATTCCGTACGCGCAGTGGCACTTTGGTGTTCCTGGCTCGGTGGATGCACGCATTCCGCCACTCTCGTCTCGTCTGGCGACAACAACGCCGGAAGCAGCGGCAGCGGCAGCTGTCCAGGGGGTCGGGCTGACTCAACTCCTGCATTACCACGTCGCTGATGCTGTAAGAGCCGGAACGCTGCGGATCGTTTTGGAAGACATGGAACCGGCCCCATCTCCGGTCCATCTGCTCCATACATCAAAGGCGCCGTTGCCGCTCAAACTCCGCCGGTTCCTGGACTTTGCAGCACCGCGGCTTCGCAACGGCATTGCGGCTTTGTGATAGCCTCAAGGACAACGCGAACCGCCGAGCGAGCGCGATCATTCCAATTCGTGAAATAATGTGTTGTCGACTTGCGTAGTTCCGCGCACCTGGCGTGGCGGCTAGACAAACCTTCGGCAGGCAATGGCGTGGTGAGTGCTCTGTAGCCTCGCAACCCCGCCTGTATCGCGAAGGAAGCAGAATGGTGGCTACGAAAGAGTTTTCACAAGACGACATGACGTCCGTGCAGAGAGACGTCGACAAGCCCACGCCCCGCACAACCATCGTTCTGGTGCACGGGGCGTTTGTGGATGGTTCAGGCTGGCGAGCAATTCACGATCGACTGACCCGCGAAGGTTATCGCGTCGTCATCGTGCAGAATGCCATTCGATCGCTTGAAGATGATGTCGCCAACACGCGGCGCGCGATCGATGCAGCACCAGGTGACGTTATCCTTGTGGGTCACTCCTACGGTGGTGTCGTCATCTCAGAGGCGGGCAACGACCCAAAGGTCGTTGGCCTGGTGTATGTCGCAGCCTTTATCGCCGACGTGGGAGAGTCAGTCCAGACATTGACAGCCAATCATGTGCCAGGCGGGTCGAAACCACCCTTCCTGACGACCGGCGATGGCTACGTTCTGTTTGACACCACCAAATTCCCTGAAGTTTTCGGCCAGGACCTTCCTCCAGCAACGAGCCACTTCATGGCAGCAGCGCTCAAGCCCTGGGCCATAGCGTCGATGACGGGCAAGGTCACGGCTGCCGCCTGGCGTAAGAAGCCTAGCTGGTATGTGGTCGCCACAGACGACAGGCTCGTCCATCCCAGTCTTCAGCGCCGGATGGCAGAGTTAGCCGGCGCACGCGTGCTCGAAGTCTCCGGGAGTCATGCGATCTACATGACTCAACCCGAAACCGTCACCACGGCAATTGTGCATGCAGCAAGAACCTCGGCGGATCACAGGGCGAACCAAGCCTAGCGTGGCGGATCCGCGCCGAACAACGATTGCCGCATGCGATGCAAGCAAGGACGACCCTACATGTTGACGCTTTACTACTTCCCACACGCCTGCTCGATGGCTTCCCACGTCGCACTGGAGGAGGCAGGAGCTGACTTCGAATTGAAGAAGGTAAACATCCTGACGGGCGAACAGTTCAAGCCCGAGTACCGGGAGATCAACCCACGCGCAAAGGTGCCGGCACTTCGCTTCGACCATGTGAGGTTCTGTTGGAATCCACCGCCATTCTCGGCTGGATCGGGAGTGCTTTTCCTGATCAAGCACTGCTCGGCAGAGATCCGCTTGAACGAGCGCAGACAATTGCGACCTGCGCCTGGCTCTCCGGCGCCGTCCATCCCACGTTTACAAAGTTCTACCATCCCGAACAGGTGGTTTCGGACCCAAGCCTGTTTGCGGCCGTAAAGGCGAAAAGCAAGGAGAACTATTGGAACCACCTTCAGGAAATGGATCGCATCATGGAAGGTCGTACGTGGATGATGGGCGATCATTTCACCGTCGCTGACCCGTACGCGCTGGTGTTCTTCTCCTGGGGACGCGATCTCGGGCTGCCGATCAGAGACCTGGCCAATCTCATGGGCCTGAAAGATCGTTTGATTGAACGGCCCGCAGCTCGTCGCGTGCTTGAGAAGGAGAAAAGCGTGCTGCTGTCCTTGTGAGCAGCTCCGGTCCAGTGAAATTGGCATTTCGCAGCAGCGGCGACTAAGTCATCTTGGTATCGCCGAATATGCAATAATGGCCGCGCATTCATAAGCCGGCTTATCAGATGCAAGTACCACGGCACATTATTGAAGGAATTGCTGCATGAAGCCCTTCCGGATCAGTATCGCCGATGAACAGATCGATGACCTAAAAAAACGCGTGCGCCAAGCGCGCTGGCCTGGCTCGATATTTCAGAGCGGAAACGAGGATGGGGTGAGCCTCGCACTCGTTCAAAAGCTCGCAACACGTTGGTCGGACGCGTTTGATTGGCGCGCAAGGGAAGCGCAACTAAACGATCTGCCCCAATTCACAGTCGACATCGATGGGCAAGACATCCATTTCATTCACAAAAAGGGCGCGGGACCGAATGCACGGCCCCTTATATTGACGCACGGCTGGCCGGGCTCCTTCGTAGAGTTCGAAAGAGTGATACCACTGTTGACGGACCCGGGCTCACACGGAGGTGACCCGTGCAATGCATTTGACGTTGTGGTGCCATCGCTTCCCGGCTTCGGCTTCTCAGCAGCGCCAAGGCAAACTGGATTTAGTGCCCGACGGGTTGCCGGGCTTTGGCACAAGCTGATGCTCCAACTTGGCTATGAGCTATATTTTGCGCAGGGTGGCGACATCGGTGCGGGAGTATCAGCCTGGCTTGGTGCTCTCTATCCGGGCTCCGTCGAAGGGATTCACCTGAATTACATTCCCGGAAGTTTTCGACCGCCATTGGGGGCGGATTATCCCGCCATCACAAGTGAGGAACAGCAGTTCCTGGATCGGGCCACAACCTTCGCAAGCGTGGAGGGTGGCTATTCGCTGCTGCAGGCGACCAAGCCACAGACGCTTTCGTTCGCCTTGTCCGATAGCCCCGTCGGCCTGCTGGGCTGGATAGCCGAAAAATTTGCGAGCTGGTCCGACTGTGACGGCGATCTTGAGACGGTGATATCTGCAGATGCGTTGCTGACGAATGTATCGATCTACTGGTTTGGAAACACCGTCGACTCGTCCCTTAGAATGTACAAGGAAAATCGGCTGCAGCCTTTTTCGTTTCCGGGCGTTTCAAACGTAAGCGTGCCGATGTCGTTCGCACATTTCCCGAAAGAGCTGCCGACTCCACCGCGTTCATGGGTCGAGCGTGTATTCAATGTGCGTCGATGGACAGATATGCCGAAGGGCGGGCATTTCGCCGCGCTTGAACAACCCGAACTCCTGGCCCGCGATATTCAAGATTCATTCCCTCGAAAGCCGACCACATGACCGTGTGCCGCTGATTCGACTGAGAACTGGCCCGGAGGAGATGCGGATAAAAACCGGGGCTGGTTTATGTCGTTGGTCCGGGTTTCGCCATCGTTCGCCGCCGCGCCAGCCAACCTCACAGACTCTCCAGCACCATGGCCTTGACTGCGCCGATCCTGCCTTCGTCACGCTGGTAGAAGATCCATTGCTTGATGCGCTTGGAGCGCACCAGCCCCGCCTGGGAGAGCACACGCATATGCTCGCTGAGCGTGGCCGGCGTGATGCCGAGCTTGTCGGCGATCAGCAGCGCACAGACGCCATCCTCAACCAGATCGCCGTCCACCTGCGGCGGGAAATGGGCCACAGGATCCTTGAGCCAGTCGAGGATCTGCAGCCGGCGCGGGTTGGCGATTGCCTTGAAAACTTCAGCCTCTTGCATTTAGGCATTTTGCCAAGTTACTAATTGATGTCAACAGCAGAATGTCGGAGCCCTCCATGCCAGCCGAAACGCAGATAACGCCCGAACGCATCAGCCAGACCGAGGCGCTGATCAGGCCGCATATCCGACACACGCCGGTGTTGTCGGTCGACATGGTCGATTTCGGCCGCAGCGGCTTTCCGCTGCAGTTAAAACTCGAATGCCTGCAGCATTCCGGCTCCTTCAAGGCGCGCGGCGCCTTTTCCAACCTGTTGCAACGCGACATTCCAAAGGCCGGCGTAGTTGCGGCCTCGGGCGGCAATCATGGTGCGGCCGTTGCCTATGCCGCCATGCGCCTCGGCATTCCCGCAACCATCTTCGTGCCGAGCGTGTCGCCGAAGGCAAAGACCGATCGCATTCGCAGTTACGGCGCCGAGCTGGTGATCGCCGGCGACCGCTATGCCGACGCACTTGCCGCCAGCGAGGCGCATGTTGCCAAGACCGGTGCGCTGCCCGTGCATGCTTTCGAGCAGGTCGAGACGCTGCTCGGCCAAGGCACGCTTGGCCTCGAAATCGAACAGGACCTGCCGGACATCGACACGCTGCTGGTCGCGGTCGGCGGCGGTGGACTGATCGGCGGTGTCGCCGCCTGGCTTGCCGGCCGTGTCCGCATCGTCGCGATCGAGCCGGAGGGGTCTCCGACCCTGCACAATGCCTTTGCCGCGGGCGAACCTGTCGATGCCCCGACCGAAGGCGTGGCGGCGGACTCGCTTGCGCCGAAGCGGGTCGGCTCGCTGATGTTCCCGATCGCGCAGAGCCACATCGAACGCTCGATCCTGGTCAGCGACGACGACATCGTGGCGGCGCAGAAGGCGCTGTGGGGTGCGGTGCGGGTCGCTGCTGAACCAGGTGGGGCAGCGGCCTTTGGCGCCATGCTCTCCGGCAAGTACCAGCCGGCCCCTGGCGAGCGGGTTGCGGTGCTCGTCTGTGGCGCCAACACGACCGCGGTACAACTCTAGCTGTATCAGCTGTCGACGCCGGCCGACATCATAAACATGATTTAAAATATCAAGTTTACTGGAAACCCGTCCTCGACTGTGGCATTGGGACAGATGCCGGACTGAAGCGCATCGCTGCAGCCCGGCATACATGCTGCATTCGAATGGACGGACCCATGAGCCAACTGACCGCAGAAACCCTCGTCGAGGACGACAACATCCGCACGGCGATGGAGAAATTCCACGCCGAGCATGAGGAGTATGCAGTCGACACCGGTGTCGAGCATCAATGGGAATTCCAGACTCACTATGGCTCGTTGAGCGCCGTTCTGGCGGATCGCAGCGTGTCGATCCGCGTCTCCGCCGAGGACGAGACCTGCCTCTCCTATATGAAGATGGTCGTAGCCGGTCATATTGCCGAGTATCTCGGCAGCACGCGCGGCCTGCGCTGGAACGGCGACGGCGCTGAAGCCGGCACGCCGGTGTTCTTCCGCGAAATCACCGTGCAGTCCTCCACCCGCATATCGACGCACATGCAGCGGGTGCGCTTCACCGGCGACAACCTCGCGCGCTTCGCCAGCGGCGGATTGCACATGCGCCTGCTTCTGCCGCCCAAGGGCCGCAAGCCGGTGTGGCCGACGCTGGGCGCCGACGGCTTGATGGTCTGGCCGTCGGGAGACGATGCGCTGACCGTGCGGGTCTACACGATCCGCGCCATCGACCCTGTTGCCGGCTGGTTCGACGTCGACTTTGTCCTGCATGAGGGCGAGAACACGCCTGCGGCGACCTTCGCCGCCAATGCCCGGCTCGGCGAGGTCATCGGACTGATCGGCCCTGGCGGCGGAGACGCATCGGACCAGCGCAACCTTCTCCTCTTCGGCGACGATACGGCACTCCCGGCCATCGGGCGCATGCTGGACAGCCTTGCCGCGGAAAGCCGCGCTGACGTCTTCATCGAAGTCGACAGCCCCGCCGACATCCTGCCGCTGGCCGAAGGCGACAACATCAAGATCAACTGGCTTTACCGGCACGGCCGCGAGCCCGGCACCACCAACCTGCTCTCAAAGGCACTCGGCAACATCGACCAGGCGTCCCTGGGCGAAGACGTCTTTGTCTGGGCTGGCTGCGAGTTCGGCGATTTTCGCGAACTGCGCCGGATCGTGCGCAAGGAGTGGGGCCTGAAGAAAGATCGCCAGCTGGTTGTCGCCTACTGGCGCCGCGGGACGTCAGGCGAGGAAGGCGTGCGAAGCGAGGACTGAGGCGTTGCCGCTTTCGCGGAAACGCCTACTTTTTGCTGGAATCGCTCCGCCTCGCTTCAACGCCGGTCGGAAACCAGCGAAATCGCCGGAATGGCAGCCAGCGCGATGACGCCCGCTGCGGCAAAGAAGATGCCGTAGCCAAAATGCTGCGCGGCATAGCCGGCAATCACGCCGCCGGCCATGCCGACCAGCGCATCCATGCACTGGAACAGCGTGAAATCGACGCCAGCCTGTTTCGGATCCGACCACCGCATGAACTGCGCATAGAGCGCCACGAAACCAAGCGCCATGACCCCCGATGAAGCGAGGACAGCCACGACGATCAACGCCGGCTGCGGGATGCCGCCGATGAGCGCGTAGCAGGCAAAGAAGAACAGGCCGGCCGCCTGCAGCACCAGTGCCAGCACGAGCACGTTGCGCATGCCCCAGGACTTCACCAGAGCACCGCCGAGAAGTGCCGCCGCGACACCGACAAACATCGAGCCGATGCCATTGATCAACCCCACGGCGGTCAGGTCGAGCCCTGCGTCGATCAGGAACGGTCCCAGCATGCCGAGAGCCACCTTCTGGGCGATCACATAGATCGCCGCCGCCGCGAGGCCGCGCCGGATTTCCGGGCGCTTGAGCGCCGTAAGCAGCGACGGGACATGTCCGCGCGCTTCCTCCGGCAGGATCGGCATCGGCGCGAACAGGAACGGCAGGCCGAGCAACAGCAGCAGCGCCGCCATCACCCAGATGCCGATCTGCCAGCCGGACACATCGACGAGCATCAAAAACAACCCGCCGCCAAGCGCCGACCCCAGATAGGCGCCGCCGACCTGCGCGGCGTTACCCCAGCCATGATACTCCTTGGCGAGGCTCTGCACTGCATAGCCGTCGCAGGCGATATCGACCGTGGAAGCCGCGAAGGCGACGATCGTCAGCAAGGCAAGCGCCGCCAGGACAGCGGCAGGGCCGATCGCGCCGACTGAGAACAGGCCGGCCGCGGACGTTAGGCCCCCGGCGAACACGATTGTGGCGGTGCGATTGCGACCGTTCGCCGGCAGACGAAAACGCTCCACTGCCGGCGACCACAGGAATTTCAATGCCCAGGGCAGCACGATCAGCGATACCAGACCAATACGGTCGAGCGGCACGCCTTCGCTGCGCATGATGGCTGGAAGACCGATCCAGGTGACACCGCCGATGACGCTCTGGGCGACATAGAGCCCGCCAACCGCCATCAGCACGGCGAAAGGTGACGCCGCTTTCCTTGAGACGTGACCGTGCATCAGAACCGGTACCTCAGGCTGCCGAACACGGAACGGCCCTCGTCGCGATAGCAGTTGCCGGCCTGGCAGACGGTGCCCTGCTTGTTGAACAGGTTCTTGGCGTTCACCTGCAGCGTCAGGCCCTGCATGTCGGGATTGCGATGGCCGAAGTCATAGGACAATGCGGCGTCGACATAGGTTCGTGCGGCATTCCTGAAACTGTTGGTGTCGTCACCGTAGCTCTCGCTGGAGTAACGGACACCTGCGCCGAGACCGAGCCCGGCCAAGGCATCGGCCTCGAACTTGTAGTGGCCCCAGAGCGCCAGCACGTCGTTCGGCGTGGCCGACAGTTCCTTGCCGATCGTGCCGGCAGCGCCCTTTTCGATCTTCATGCGCAGATGCGTGTAGGACGCAATCAGGCCGAAACCGTTGTCGAAGGACGCATTCGCCTCCAGCTCGATGCCGCGTGAATTGAGATCCAGCTGCCGCTGGCGCTGATTGCCCTGGTCGTCGAAGGTGCCGTCATAAACCAGGCCGTCCTTCTGGCTGATGTCGAAATAGGCGGCGCTGAGCACGGCATTGGTATCGGGGATCTCGTATTTGACGCCGACCTCCATCTGCTCTGCGGTGGTCGCACGCGCCACGCGGCGGATGTTGCTCACAGGGTCATAGACGTAACCGATGTTGGGCGAGAAAGAGGTCGAGTAGTTCGCGTAGGGAATGATCCCCCAGTCCGTGCGGTAGGACAGACCGAGCCGCCAGGAGAAGTCGCGGTCGCGCTGCTTGCTCTTGTTGTATTCGGCATCGGTCGAGGCGGTGTCGACCCAGTCATAGCGGCCCGATGCAAACAGCGTGAAATTGTTCCACTCCATCTGGTCGTGCAGATAGGCGCCGGTCTGGTTGAGCTCCTGGCCACGCGTGAAGGGAACCGGTTGCGCGGCGATGTCCGCAGCCGAAACATAAGAGATCGCACTGTGGGAGCCATATTGCGCCCAGCTGTAGTCGAGACCCGCAACTGCGGTGTGTTTGACTGGCCCCGTGTCGAACGTGAACTGCGCCATGTTGTCGACGACGAAGTTCTTCATGTCCTCACGATAGTGACCCCAGTAGCGCTTCAGCGGCTGGTTCGGCGCCGGCGCATAGTGGAGGCTGTACTCCATGTCGGTGTCGACGGCGTTGTAGCGAAGGTTCTGCCGCACCGTCAGCAGGTCGTTGAACCGGTGTTCGAATTCGTAGCCGATGCGCCCCTGATTCTGCCTGAAGTCATTCCAGGCCGGATCGCCTTCATAGAGATCGGAACGCACGCCATAGGACGGATTGTAGAAGGAAGCCGTTCCCCCGGTCACCGAGCGCGACAGTTCGCCAAGGATGGTGAGTTTGGTGTCCTCGTCCGGCTTGAAGGTGAAGGCCGGCGCGAAATAGGCCTTGTCGTCGGGATAGCCCGGCAGTTCCGTCTCGCTTTTGCGGGCAAGGCCGGTGAAGCGGTAGAGCAGGCTTTTGTCTTCATTCGCCGGACCGGTGATGTCGAATGCGCCCTGGTAGCGGTTGTATTCGCCGCCGAGCACTTCGATCTCGCGGAAGTTCTCGTCCTTGGGGCGTTTGGTGATGACGTTGACGATGCCACCCGGGCCGCTGACGCCGTAGAGTGACGAGGCAGGCCCCTTCAGGATGGTGACACCCTCGATGCCGTAGGGCTCGGTTTTGAGCCAGGCCGACGGGCCGTTATATTGGCGCAGCCCATCGCGGAACATGCCGTTGTAGTAGGCTTGGAAGCCACGCAGAAAAAAGGCGTCGTAGCGGCTGTCGGAGCCATAGGCATTGGGGTTGGCGCTGGCGGTGTAATTGAGCGCTTCGTTCAATGAACGCGGTTTCTGGTCCTCGATCTGGTCCTGCGTGATGACGGTGATCGCTTGCGGGATCTGCACGATCGGCGTGTCGACCTTGGTGCCGTCGCGATCCTGTTTGGCGACATAGCCATTCTGTTTCAGCGTGTCGCCGCTCTCAGATTCGAGAGTGATTTTTTCGAGCACGGTGGCGTTGCCGTCCTGGGCTTTTGCAACCGACATCGGCAGCAGCCCGAGCGCGCTTCCGAGCGCCAGAATCTCAAGCCGGCGAACCAGTGACTGCGACCCCATGCTTATCTCCATTTTTCGAGTGCAGCCTCGCCTCACAAATATGACTATTTGAGTCAAGTATGATTGGCGAATTTTGCGATCGCAGTTTCATCGTGTTGCGATAAGGCCACGACCGATGGCGGAGGCGACGACAACGTGAACGGGCTTTTCGTGATGCCGCCTCGCCTTTGCCGTGTTTGCTGCTATGATTTTGAATCGTGAGGCCGCGCCATTCCGGCCGGCTTTCCGGAGAGCCGATGACAGAGCGACCCACATCCGGCACCGATCGTAGCCTGGCGGCGCGGCTGGCCACCAGCAGGCTGGCGACGCGCGTCGTCATCATGGTGGAACGAGCCTGGCCGCTGCTGCTGCCGTTTCTGCTTGTTGTCGCGCTGTTTTTTTCGGCGGCCTGGTTCGGGGTCTTCACGCGCCTGCCCGACGCGATCCGTTTCGGCATTGTCGCCCTGTTCGGGATCGCAGCGCTGGCCGCACTTTATCCGTTGCGTTTTTTCAAGTCGCCGACGGCATCCGAGATCGACACCCGTATCGAGGCAGCCAACGCCCTGCTGCACAATCCACTGCGCGCGCAGACCGACCGGCCAGGCGGCGAGGCCGGTGATTTCGCGCAGGCGCTGTGGCGTGAGCATCAGAAACGCATGGCCGCCCGGCTCGGTTCGCTGGGCACCGACCTTCCTTCAACTGGCGTGGCTCGCCTCGATCCATGGGCTGTCCGCGCGGTCGTGGCTCTGCTGCTGGTGGTCGCGTTGGCCTTCTCTTATGGTCCGCAAGGCGGTCGCATCGGTGACGCCTTCATTGCAGCCGGGACGCGCGATGCCATTCCGCCGCGCATAGACGCCTGGGTGACACCACCCGGCTACACCGGTAAGCCACCGATATTCCTGAGCACCGACGCCACACGCAAGGACGGCGTCTTCACGGTGCCGCAAGGCAGCGATGTAACGGTGCGCATCACCGGCGGCACGAACACCGAAACGGTCGTTTACGCCGAGGCGAGCGGCAACAGCCGCGAAATCAAACCCGACGCGCCACCCAAGACGGAAGGCGCTGCCGCGGGTAATTCGACGCCCGCGAACGCGGCGCATCAGTTCAATGGCAAGCTCATCACGGATGGCGCACTTGTCCTGAAATCCGGCAATGACGAACTGGGGCGCTGGGCATTTGCCGTGACACCGGACACCGCGCCGCAGATCCGCTTCGCCGGCGAGCCGCGACGCGCCGCGAACGGCACTGCCGAGATCAACTACCAGATCGACGACGATTATGGTCCGGCGAAGGCGTTTGCGGAATTCAAGCTGGCCGAACAGCAGGCGCCTGACGCCCGCCCGCTCTATGGTCCGCCCGAGATGCCGCTGGCGCTGCCGCGGCGCGGCGCCAAGAACAATGGCGCACGCACCACCAAGGATCTGACCGACCATGTCTGGGCCGGCGCCAGTGTGAAGGTAACGCTGGAAGCAGAAGATGGCGCCGGCCAGACCGCTCGCAGCGAAACCAAGACCTGGACCTTGCCGGAGCGGCCCTTCGCCAATCCGCTGGCACGGGCCGTCATCGAACAGCGTCGGTTGCTGGCACTCGACGCCAATGCCAAAGCGCGCGTGCTCGACCTGATGGACGCAATCACGCTCCGCCCCGAGGATACGTTCGATTCGATGTCGAACTACCTGGGTCTGATGAGCGCCCGCAGCCGCCTGAAGCTCGCCGACAGCGACGATCAGTTGCGCGGCGTCGTCGCCTATCTGTGGGACCTGGCGCTCGGCATCGAAAATGGCAGCCTGTCCAACGCCGAGAAGCGGCTGCGCCAGGCGCAGCAAGCCTTGCAGGACGCACTGCAGAACGGTGCCAGCGACGAAGAAATCGACAAGCTCATGAAAGAGCTGCGCCAGGCGATGGCCGATTTCACGCGCGAGCTGGCGCAGCGCAATCCGCAGGGCAAGGAGCAGCCGCTGCCCGACGACGCACGCGTTCTCAGTGAAAACGACCTCAAACGCATGATGGACCAGATCGAGGATCTGGCGAAGTCCGGCGATCGCGACAAGGCGCAGCAACTGCTGTCCGAACTGCAGGACATGATGAACAATCTGCGCACGGCCCGCCGCCAGAACCAGGGCCAGCAGAACAGCGAAATGCGCCAGCAGATGGACAAGCTCGGCGAGATCATGCGTCGCCAGCAGGAGATGATGAACGAGACCTACCGCACCGACCGCCAGCAGCGGCGGCAGAACGGCGAGGAAGGATCCGACCAGGACATGCCCGGCCAGCAGGGCCAGCAGCGCCCCGACAGCAATGAAGGCCAGCAGAACGGTGCCGGTGGCGACAAGCCGATGACGCCGGAAGAATTCGCCGATGCGCTGAAGCAGTTGCAGGAAGGCCAAGGCAAGCTCAAGAATGATCTCGAGAAGCTGAAAAAAGGCCTGGAGGGCATGGGCCTGGAGCCGAACGAGGGCTTCGGCGAGGCCGGTCGATCCATGGGCGACGCGGAACAGTCTCTCGGCGGCGGTCAAAGCGGCTCGGCGGTCGAACAGCAAGGCAAGGCCCTGGAAGCGCTGCGGCGCGGCGCCAAGGACATGATGCAACAGTTGCAGGCGAAGCAGGGTGACGACGGCGACGCACAAGGGACGCGTTCCCGCGGCGCCAGCCGGGACCCGCTCAACAGGCCATTTGGGGAGCAGGGTGCTCCTCCAGACAGCACGAACGAGAACATCGACAAGGTCGATACTCAGCGGGCCCGCGAAATCCTGGAAGCCATCCGCAAGCGCCTCGGCAACGCCTTGAGCCCGGAAATCGAGCGCGGCTATCTCGAGCGCCTGCTCAACCTCAAGTAAGCGCCCCCCCAAGAGCATGATCCCGAAAAGTGGGAACCGTTTTCGGATCATGCTCCGACAAAGCGATAGAGTGAATGCCGGTTAAATCCCATTCCGCTCTTGGCAGAATGCCGGGTTTCAGCCCTTGGCGGTGACACCCAGTTCAGCCAACCGCTTGACGGCGGTCGGCGGCAGTTGCGGCGGGTTGTCCGACTTTGCTGCTTCGATCAGGAATTCGTCGCAGGCCGCTTCCGTCTCGCCGATCAGCCGGCGCATGAACTCTTCCCGGTCGAGGCCCGGCGGAATCGGTGGCAGGAAACGCGCCTTGATGGTGCCGGGAAAGCGCAGGAACTTGCGGCGCGGCCAGTAGAGGCCGGCGACATGGGCTACCGGAACGACCGGCACGCCGAGTTGCGAGTAGAGTTCGACGATGCCGTATTTGTAGGCCGGCTCATCGCCCGGCGCGCGGCGGGTGCCTTCGGGATAGATGATGAGCTGGCGGGGATTGCGCGCCAGCTCCGCCTTGGTGGCGGCGATCACCGCCTTCAGCGCCTTCGAGCGGCTGCCGCGATCGACCGGAATCATGCGCATTTTCATGATGTACCAGCCGAAGAAGGGTATCCAGGTCAGCTCCCGCTTGAGGATGTAGAGCGGGTCCTTGAGATACGGAAAGAAGGCGATGGTATCCCAGAAGGACTGGTGCTTCGGCGCCAGGATGAAAGAGCCCTCGGGCAGGTTTTCCGTGCCGGTGATCTCGCTGTCGGTGCCACCGATAACCTTGTGGAGCCACATGCTGGTGCGTGACCAGAACTTCGGCACGAACCAGGCACGATCACGCGGCGACAGGAAGTAATAGGGCGTCCACAGGATCATCTGGACGATGAGGCTGAGGTAGAACACAAAATTGAACGCCAGGGAGCGGATGTAGAGCATTCGGAAAGCCTGATGAGAAAGCGCGTGTTCGTTACACCATGAACAGGCAAAAAGGAATGACAGCACGCTTTGGCGAAAAACAGCTGGCGTTGCCAGGGTTGCCGTTGCTTAAATGCCAAGCCCGGCCAGACGGGCCTTCAGCCTCGGTGCGGCGAAATCCAGGAAAGCGCGCAGCTTGAGTGGCAGCAGGCCGCGTCCGGCGTGGACGAGACTGACCGGCCAGGGCTCGGGTTCGAAATCCTCCAGGACCAGCCTCAACGCGCCGGAGCGCACGGCATCCGCGACCTGATAGGACAGTACCCTGGCGATGCCGACGCCGGCGGTCGCCGCATCGATGGCGGCCTCTGCCGTGTTGATCGTCAACCTTGATCGCACCGGCACGGCGACCTCCCGTTGCCCTTCGGAAAATGTCCAGGCTGCCGGCAGCGCCAAGCGCTCCACGGTCACGCAATCATGGGCGCTGAGATCCTGGAGCGTCCTGGGTTCGCCATGGGCCTGGAGATAGGCCGGGCTGGCGCAGGCCACACGCCGGATCGCGCCAACCCTCACGGCGATCATGCTGGAATCCGACAGGCGTCCGATGCGCACGGCAAGGTCGATATGTTCCTCGACAAGGCGACGCAACGTGTCGGACTGCGTCAGCCTGACATCCACCTCCGGATAAGCAGCCAGGAAATCCACCACCACCGGCAGCACGTGAAGACGACCGAAGACGATGGGCGCGGTCACCACCAGTTCGCCCCGTGCCTGGCTGTATTCTCCGGCCGCCGCCTGCTCGGCCTCTTCGATCTCCTCGAGGATGCGACGGCAGGCAGAGAGATAGGAGCGTCCCGCATCCGTGAGTTCGAGCCGGCGGGTGGAGCGATTGAGCAGCCGTGTCCGAAGGTGCTTTTCGAGATCGGACAGCCTGCGGCTGACCGTCGCCAGGGGCATGCCAAGGCTGCGGCCGGCCGCCGAGAGACTGCCGGCCTCGGCCACGGCCACGAACAACGCCATCGAATCCAGTCGATCCATGATTCTCCCGAAATACGGAACAATGCCTTCCAATAACACCATCTACTTCTGAAAAGCGAAAGACACCACCTTGGGAAGACTGGCCGCCGGCAGCCCCGCGCGGTTGACGCCGCTTGGCTTCGGCAGGAGCAAAAACAAGGAGAGCGCGATGACCGGCTCGAACACATATGCAAGCGATGTCGCGTTCACCCCGACCGTGAAGGCGATCCAGGCGCGCAAGGGATCGCGGCAGGCCTATGCCCGCTCGGAAGAACGCGGCTGGAACCAGGACATCACGCCCGATCTCGCTGCCTTCATAGCGGCACAGACCAGCATCTTCTTCGCGACCGCCAATGCCGAGGGCCAGCCTTACATCCAGCATCGCGGCGGGCCGGCGGGCTTCCTGCATGTGCTCGACCATCGCACCATCGGATTCGCCGACTTCTCGGGCAACCGGCAATTCATTTCCCAAGGCAACCTCGCCGACAACGGCAAGGCGTTCCTGTTCCTCATCGACTACATGATGCGGCAGCGCATCAAGATCTGGGGAGAAGCGCGTGTCGTCGAAAATGATCCCGAGCTTCTTACCCGGCTGATGCCGTCCGACTACAAGGCTCGCCCCGAGCAGGTCATCCTGTTCACCGTGTCGACCTGGGATGCGAATTGCCCCCAGCACATCCCGCAGCGTTTCGATGCAGCCGATGTGGCGGCTATCCTGGGCGAGCGCGACAAACGCATCGCTGCCCTGGAAGCGGAAATCAGCAGATTGCGCGCTGCTCCGAACCCATGATCTTTCGGCGACCTGCGCTTGGCGTCAGTCACCCGCGTGGCTGGCGAAGGCCGGGCGGATCGGCAGCACGACCCGGCCGAGCGCCAGCAGATATTTGTTGTATTCGGTAAACAGCACGCGGAAGGCCCCCGGCTTGATCAGCCAGCCGCCATTGTCGAGATTGCTGTTGACCACCGGATAGGGCACCAGCTTTGCGCCGCGAAGCAGCCGGCCCATCTCCAGCAGGCTGCGCGGCATGTGATAGTTGTTGGTCACCAGGATGATGCGGCTGTAGCCATGGGTTTCGACCCATTTGGCGCTCTCTTCGGCGTTGCCGATCGTATCGAGCGCCGCCCGGTCGATGTCGATGCAGCATGAGAACAGCTGGGTGTCGCCCTGCGTCGCCCGCTGCAGCTGTTTGCGGCTGGCCGTCGGATGCACCCCGCTGATCAGGAGCCGGGCACCCTTGCCGGATTCCAGCAGGCCGATGGCCGCATCAAGCCGCGACTGGCCACCGGTCAGCACGATGATGGCGTCGGCCGGCTCAGGATCGGCCGGCGTCACAAGCCGGCTGACATGGCTGGCGAACCAGCCGAAACCCAGAAGATAGAAGGCGGCGCTGAACAAGACCAGGAAGCCGATGTTGCGCACGATGCGCCGCAGCCGGGATGGGCCGCGCGACACGTTGAAGGTGTCCGGCGCGGCTTCGGCCATGTCGGCGGAATCGCGGCTTTTCATCCGGTCATGATTAGTGCGGAATTGCGGCCTTTGGTAGGAGAAAGCTCCTTCCCGCGAACTGATTTCAGGGCCGCACTGCGTCATTGCCGCGCTCCCTCAGCCACCGTCGGTCTGGCGCGTGTCGAGATCGCTGAGATAGGCGATCACCGTGGCGTGGGAGGTCGCTGCCGTCAGCGCCCCGATCACCACCACCATCAGGACGACACCGAGATATCCCGCCCAGCCGATGGCAAAGCTGCCGAACAGCGCGACTGCCTGATCGGCCTGCGGCGTAGCCATGTTTCGCGAGGCCCAGAAGGAGAAGATCAGGAACACGACGATCGCTGCCACGCCGCCGGCTGCGGCGCCTTTCATACCGGTGACGAGGAACTGCTGCCGAAACTGTCGGGCGATGAACTGCGCCTCGGCGCCGACGAAATGCAGCACCTCGATGATATGGCCGTTGCCCGCCATGGCGCCGCGCGTGGCGAACACCACGGTCAGCACGGTTGCCGACAGCATCAACACCAGGACGAGCATGCCGATGGTCACGGTGGTGCGCGCCATGGCAACCAGTCGGTCCACCCAGGTGCGGTGATCGTCCAGTGAGGCGCTGGCGATGGTGTTGGTCAGTGCCTCGCGCATGGCGGTGAAATTGGGTGGGTTGTTCTCGTCGATGGTGACAACGACAAGACGCGGCACCGGCAATTCGTCGATGTTGAGCCCGCTGCCCAGCCATGGCGCCAGCAAGCGTGCGGTGGCATCGCGATCGACGACACTGGTCCCTTCGACGCCCGGGAACTTGGCGGCGATCTCGGCGGCGCTGGCAAGCGTCGCTTCCATGTCGAGGCCATCGACCGGTTTGATCTGGATCGTCGCCTCGCGCGAAATCTGGTTCTCCCAGACCGCTGCTGTGCCTCGCACCAGCGTGACCGCCCCGAAGGTGAGGCAGGACAGGAAGGTCATGATGGCAATGACGAACACCAGCGCGCGGCCGGCAATGTTCTGCGCCGGCACGATCGGCGCCATCTTGCGCTGTGCGCGCTGAGGCGCCTCGGCGCGACGGATCTCGCCCTCTTCCTCTTCGTGATCGGCAGCCATCTCAATCATAGATGTCCAGCCTTCCTCCCGACAGGATCAGCCGCCGAGCGTCGACCTGTTCCATAAGGCCAAGATCGTGGGTGGCGATGACGACGGCGGTGCCGAGACGGTTCAGTTCGATGAACAACCGCAGCAGCCGCCGCGCCAGCTGCGGATCGACGTTGCCCGTCGGTTCGTCGGCAAGCAGGATTTGCGGCTGCTCGATCAGCGCGCGCGCGATCGCCGCGCGCTGCTTCTCACCGCCCGAGAGAACCGGCGGCAGAACATGCATACGATCGCCGAGACCGACCCATTTCAGCAGTTCGACGACGTCGGTGCGGTAGCTCGCTTCCTCGCGGCCGCGAACACGCAGCGGCAGCGCCACGTTCTCGTAGGTCGTCATGTGATCCAGCAGTCGGAAATCCTGGAACACCACGCCGATACGACGGCGCAGATGCGGCAGTTCCTCACGCGTGATGCGCGCGCGATCCTTGCCGAACACCGTGATCAACCCCCTGGTCGGTTTCAGCGAAAGGAACAGCAGGCGCAGCAAGGTGGTCTTGCCGGCGCCGGAGGGCCCGCTGAGGAACTGGAAGGAGCGCTCCGGAACATGCAGGGTGATGTCGCGGAGAATCTCCGGACCCATGCCGTAGCGGAGGCCGACATTTTCGAAGCGGATCACGTGCGGCGACCTGGAATTGCGTTTGGCGGCAGTCCGCCCGTTTCTAACAAACGACCATCGACCGGCATGGTTAACCGCCGGTTAATTTTCGCCTCCGGCAGCTGCTGTAAATCGTTTCCGGTTGGGAAGCATTAACCATTTTTGTCTACGGAATGGAAACAGACGGCGAACAGAGGCGATCAGGATAAAGGCATGGCCGATCGCGGCACGGCACGCCCGGTTTCCGGCGAAATCATGACCGCGGCCTCAGCGGCGCGCGAGGGCATCTCTGTGGCTGCCGACGTGGTCGATGCGGATTTCATCGTCCTTGGCCCTGATTCTGCGTTCCAGTTCGATCGAACGCCGCCGCAAGCCGCGGTGGAAGCTGCTGAGCCTGCGCCATTGCTGAACGGCATGGGCATGTTGCGCAAGGGTGAGGCGACGGCTGATCGACCCGACACCTCTCGCGGCGGACCGCTGTTCTGGAGCGGCGGCATTGCCATCGCCCTGCTGGCGTTCTGGGTCACGGGCGGCCACACCCTGTTTCATGAAGGCGTCTTCTTCGCTTCCGACGACAAGACCGCCACCGCCCTCAGCATCTCCGGCGTGAGTTCGCGCGTCGACAGCAGCGGCCACAGGCCCGTTTTGCTGGTCGACGGCGAAGCCGGCAATGATGGCGCCGAGGCGGCCATATTGCCACCGCTGGAGATCCGCGTTACCGGCAATGACGGTCGCATAACCCGCTATGGACTGGGGACATCCGGCCGCACCCTGCCGCCTGGCGAAAGATTTGCCTTTTCCAGCCGGCTCGACGTGCCTAGAAACGGCGTAACGGCCGTCTCGGTCACCTTCGCGCGATAAGCGACGGCTGCGGCTGTCCCGCGCATTCCAGAAAGGATTTTCATGCCAGTTGTGCGCGGCAAGGATATCGAGGTTCTGTTTTCGGCGTCGGCAATCGCGCGTCGCAATCTGGAACTCGCCAAGGAAATCGCAGCCCACGATTATCACGATCTTCTCGTCATCTCGGTGCTGAAGGGCTCCTTCATTTTCGCCGCCGATCTGATCCGTGCCATGCACGACGCCGGCCTGTCGCCGGAGGTCGAGTTCATTTTCATTTCCAGCTACGGCGCCGGAACCGAAAGCGGCCAGGTGCGCGTGCTGCGCGACATCGACAATGAAGTCGCCGGTCGCGACGTGCTGCTGATCGACGACATCCTGGAATCCGGCAAGACGCTCAAGTTCACCCGCGAGCTGATGCTGTCGCGTAGCGCCAGGAGCTGTTCCGTCGCCGTACTGCTGGACAAGCGCATGCGGCGCCAGACCGACCTCAACGCCGACTATGTCGGCTTCGACTGCCCGGATTATTTCGTCGTCGGCTACGGCATGGATGTCGGCCACGCCTTCCGCGAACTGCCCTTTGTCGGGGTTGTGAAAGGCGACGTCTGAGTTCCTGATACGCTCTTCGGAAAAGAGCGTATCGGCCGCTCGACTTTCAGGAAACGTCAACATTTGCAGGGCAAATCTCTGCGCATGACAAAGCTCCTGATCGTCGAAGACGATGAATCCGTCCGCACCCTCGCCGCCCGCGCGCTGGAGCGCGCAGGCTACAACATCGACGTTGCCGCCGACGGAGCGCAGGGGCTGGAGAGCATCCACGCCGCCAATGGCAATTACGACCTGATCGTCTCGGATATTCGCATGCCGGAGATGGACGGCATCGAAATGGCCAAGGCCGCTGCGGCAGCCTTCCCGGCGCTCAAGATCATGCTGGTGACCGGTTATGCCGATCAGCGTGAACGCGCCGATGAGTTGAACGGCATCATCCTGGATGTCGTACAGAAGCCTTTTACCCTCGCTGAAATCCGCGACAGGGTCGGCCGCGCGCTGGCGGCCTGACGGCATTCAATCGGAAAGTCCGCGACTTTTCGAGGCTAGGCGCTGGCCTTGTCCAGATCCTCGATATCGGCATGCGTGAGCTTCAGCGAAGCGGCACGCACCAGGCTTGCCATCTGCTCGGGCGTGGTCGCGCTGGCAATCGGCGCCGTCACCCCTGGCCGCGCAATGACCCAGGCAAGAGCCACTTCCGCTGGCTTGGCTGCGCGCCGTTCGGCGACAGCATCAAGCGCCGTCAGGATGCGCATGCCGCGCTTGTTGAGATATGCTTCCACGTCCTCGCCGCGCGCCGCGCTTTTGCCGAGATCGGCCTTGCCGCGGTACTTGCCGGACAGGAACCCCTTGGCGAGGCTGAAATAGGTGATGACGCCAAGCCCCTCCGCCATGCAGAGGTCGCGCAGCGGACCGTCATAGGAAGCACGGTCATAGAGGTTGTATTCCGGCTGCAGCACCTCATAGCGCGGCAGACTGCGCAGCTTGGCGACATCGAGCGCCGCCCTGAGCTGGCCGGCATCCAGGTTGGAGCAGCCGATATGGCGAACCTTGCCCTTGGCAAGAAGCTTCTGATAGGCGCCGAGCGTCTCTTCATAGGGCGTGGTCGGGTCCGGCCAGTGCGAGAGATAGAGATCGATGGCATCGGTCTGCAGGCGCTTCAACGAGGCCTCAACTGCCTGTTCGATATGAACGGCGGAGAGATCCCTCTTGCCCTGCCCCATGTCCGCGCCGACCTTGGTGATGACGATGACCTTGCCGCGATTGCCCCGCGCCTTCATCCATTTGCCGATGATCGTTTCCGACTCGCCGCCCTTGTTGCCCGGCGCCCAGCGCGAATAGACATTCGCGGTATCGATGGTGTTGAGCCCGCCGTCGACGAAACGGTCCAGCAGGTCGAAGGACGTCTTTTCGTCGACTGTCCAGCCAAACACGTTGCCGCCCAGCACGAGCGGCGCGATTTCGAGGTCGGTACGACCGAGCAGACGTCTATCCAAGATAGGGTTCTCCCTGATGCCCGGCGGGGGCGCCGGTCCCAGCAGGAAGCTAGGGACTAGCGCGCAGGGTTCAATGGGCCAGAAGCGTTTTCAGACGGGACGATCAGTCGCGCCACCTCTTCCAGCCAACGGTCGCGAATGCCGAGAGCCTCGAGATGCTGAAGGGTGTTGAGGACGTAGTCCTCGTTGACCCCGGACTGGCCGACAGCACCACGCACGACGGCGGCGGCCTCCGCTTCCTCGAGCGCGCCCGCATATTGCTCGTGGCCGCGGTCCGCGACATAGGTCACCGCATCGGCCATGCGCCCGTCTTCCAGCGTCACCTTCACCCAGCGTTCGAGATAGACATTGGTGACAAGCTCACGCTCGCGCAGGTAACCGATAACCTCGTCGCGCAATTCACCGGGCACCCGGAAGGCCAGTCCGATACAGGAACCACCACGATCGAGGCCAAGCACCAGGCCTGGCCGTTCGCGGGTGCCCCGGTGCACGAAGGAATAGACGCAAAGCGAGCGGCGATAGCCATGCAGGCGGGCCCTTTGCGTCTCGACATGCGCGAAACCGGGGCGCCAAATCAGCGAGCCGTAGCCAAAAACCCAAAAATCGCCCATATCGCCAAGCCTAAAGCATGATCCCAAACCGTCGCAGACTTTTTGGATAAAGATCATGCGACAAGCAAAGAGACAGGGCGGAATGCCGTTTCATTTTCTTCGCATTCCTGCCCTACGCGGAACAGCCGTCCGCACCAAATCATTTCGACCGGAATGGTCGCCATTCCGGTTCTTCCTGCGTTATCGAGGGCCACAGCATGACGTCAAGTGACCAGACCAAGCCAAAACGTCGGCGCTGGCTGCCCAGGCTGATCCTGGCCCTGCTCGTGCTGTTCGGCCTGTACAGCGCCGGTTGGTACTGGCTGGCAGGGCGCGTCAGAAGCGACGCTGTCAACACGGTTGCCGCTCTTGCAGCCAAGGGCATCAACGCCGACTGCGCCAATCTGACCGTCAACGGCTATCCCTTACGTTTCGTCGTCAGCTGCGATGGGCTCGCCTACCAGGATGACGCCAGGAACGTTGCCGCCGCCGCGGGCGGCATGATTGCCACGGCGAGCCTTGCCCAGCCGCTGACGCCGAACGTCAATCTCGACGGACCGCTGCGTACCTCTGCGCCAGACATGCCGCCGCTGTGGATCGACTGGGATCAGCTCGACATCAGCGGGCGGCTATGGTGGCCGCTGCCCAGCCGTGTTTCGCTGACAGCGGAAGGCTTCAACGGCCAGACCGATCCGACCGACGAGACCGATCCCATCCAGCTGTTCAGTGTCGGCCAGCTGACCGCTGCAGCCAGCCCAACCGGGCAGGACCTGGTTCTCACCCACGACTTCACCGATCTGGAGATCGACGCCCACACCATCGGCGGTCGTGTGCTGCCGCCCTTCAGCGGCAAGGGCGATGTCACGGTGAAAAACGGCATCGCCATGCTCAGCGCACCACCCAAGAGCCTGCGCGGCCAGTCCGCCGAGATCAGGAACCTTGAACTGTCCTCCGGTGAAGCGCGCATCGTTCTTGCGGGCCCCATCGCGGTTGACAGCGACGGCCTGATCGATGCCACGCTCAACATCAAACTGCAGAACCCGAAGGCCGTGGCAGCGATCCTTGCCACGGCGATCCCTGAACAGGCAAACCAGATCCAGCAAGGCTTCGCCGCTCTCTCCATGCTCGGCAGCGAACCGACGATGCCGCTCAAAGTGGTGAAAGGCCGTGCCTCACTGGGCTTCATCCCGTTGGGGATGATCAAGCCTGCGGAATAGAATAGGCTGTAGGCAGTAGGCAGTAGGCAGTAGAAATTATCGTCTTATTGCCGACTGGCTGCCCCTACTGCCTCACTTGCCCGGATGCTCCACCACCTGGCGCCCGAAGTCCGGAACATCGATGTCCTGGCCGGCCTGGATGATCGAGCGACGGATGGCGCGGGTGCGGGTGAACAGGTCGAACAGCTTGTCGCCGTCGCCCCAGCGGATCGCCCTCTGCAACGACGACAGGTCTTCCGAGAAGCGCGCCAACATCTCCAGGATGGCGTCCTTGTTGTGCAGACACACGTCCCGCCACATGGTCGGGTCCGAGGCGGCAAGGCGGGTGAAGTCGCGGAAACCCGAGGCTGAGTATTTGATGACCTCGGACTTCGTCACATTGGCCAGGTCGTCGGCGGTGCCGACGATGTTGTAGGCAATGATGTGCGGCAGGTGCGAAACGATGGCGAGCGTCATGTCGTGATGCTCGGGCGTCATTGTATCGATGTTCGAGCCGCAGCGGCGCCAGAACTCCGACAGTTTCTCCAGCGCTTGCGGATCAGTGTCCGGCAGCGGCGTGAAGATGCACCAGCGATTGTCGAACAGGTCGGGAAAGCCGGCGTCCGGACCTGAATTCTCGGTACCGGCCAGCGGATGCCCGGGAATGAAATGCACGCCCTCCGGCACGAAAGGCGCCATCTGCGCCACCACCGACTGCTTGGTCGAACCGACATCGGTGAGGATGGCGCCCTTCTTCAGCGCCGGCGCGATCTCCTCGGCCACCGCTCCGGAAGCACCCACCGGCACCGAAACGATGACGAGATCGGCGTCGCGTACCGCCTCCTTCGCATCGGTCGTGTAGCTGTCGCCTAATTTCAGTTCCTCGGCGCGTTTCAGCGTCTCCGGGCGGCGCGTGGAGATGGCGATATGGCGGGCAAGACCTTCGCGGCGCACGACACGCGCCAGCGAAGAACCGATCAGGCCGATGCCGATGAGGGCGATCTTTTCAAACAGGGGTTCGGACATTTCTTCAGCTTTTCAGGAATTCGGCGAGTGCGGCGACCACGCCGCGATTGGCTTCTTCGGTTCCGACCGTCATCCGCAGCGCGTTGGGAAAACCGTAGCCGGCAACGCGCCGCAGAATATAGCCTCGCTCACTCAAATACCCATCCGCCTCCGGCGCCGTGTGCTTCCGGTCATCCGGGAAATGGATCAGGATGAAGTTGCCGACGCTTGGGGTCACCCGCAGGCCGAGCCTGGTCAATTCCTCTGTCAACCACGACACCCAGGTTTCGACATGCTGCACCGAACGCTCGACGTGGCCTCGGTCGCGGATCGCGGCTTCGCCGGCGGCGATCGCGGTGGCGCTGACATTGAAGGGATCACGCACGCGTTCGAGCGCGTCGACGACATGCGCCGGTGCATAGGACCAGCCAATGCGTGCGCCGCCAAGTCCATGCACCTTGGAGAAGGTACGGGTCATGACGACATTCTCATTGCCTGCGACCAGCTCGACGCCCGCTTCGTAGTCGTTGCGGCGCACGAATTCGGCATAGGCGGCATCCAGCACCAGAAGCACGTTCCTGGGCAGGCCGGCATGCAGGCGCCGTACCTCCTCGAAAGGAATGTAGGTGCCGGTCGGATTGTTCGGATTGGCCAGGAACACCATCTTCGTGCGCGGCGTCACGGCGGCCAGGATGGCATCGACGTCGACGCTTTCGCCAGCTTCCTTCGCCACCACCGGTGTTGCACCGGCTGCCAGGATGAAGATGCGATAGGCCAGAAACCCGTGCTCGGTGTAGATCGCCTCGTCGCCGTCACCGAGGTAGATCCGCGCCAGCAGGCCGAGTGCCTCATCGGAACCGTTGAAGCACTGGATGTTGGCGATGTTGAGCCCATGCGTGTCGGCAATCGCCTGACGCAGCCTGGTTGCCTGGCCGTCCGGATAGCGCTCCAGGCCCGCGGCTGCCTCCTGCGCGGCTTCGACCGCTTTCGGCGACGGTCCGAGCGGGTTTTCGTTGGCCGAGAGTTTATGGACCTTGGCCACACCGTGTGCCGCGCCCTTGCCCGGCACATAAGCCTCGATATCCATGATACCGGCGCGGGGTTGCGGACGAAGCAGATCGGTTGCCTTGGTCATGTCAAAAGTCCGTGATTGGCGCCTCCGAGCCGAAGGCCCGAGCGTTTCCGTTTTTCGCGGAAACGCGAAAACGCTCTAAGTTTTTGTTTTGGGCGCATTTTTGCAACGCCACGTGATTCCGCCTGGCTACAAAAAATGCTCCAGGGCGGAAATACCGCCCGTACCGGCGATTGTCGAGGAAAACCGAGGCTGGCCTGCCGAATGGGCATCGATTGACGCCATCGCTTGGTCGGCGTATTAGCAGGATATTGATCCGTGGTGATTTGGCCGGTCGGCTTGCAGCCACGTTAAATAAGTCGCTAAAGGGCCGTTTGCGATCCGTAAACCGGCTTTGCGACTGCAATGCCGGTTTTGTTTTTTGGAGTTCGCAACGTGCCGATCAAGATCCCCGATCAGTTGCCCGCCCTCGAAGTTCTGGTCAAAGAGGGCGTGTCCATCATGGACGAGCAGACCGCCCTGCGCCAGGACATCCGCCCGCTACAGATCGGCCTGCTCAACCTGATGCCCAACAAGATCAGGACGGAGACGCAGTTCGCCCGATTGATCGGCGCCACACCGCTGCAGGTCGAACTGACCCTGGTGCGCATCGGCAACCACAAGGCCAAGAACACCTCCGAAGACCATCTCATCACCTTCTACCAGACCTGGGAGGAGGTGAAGGATCGCAAGTTCGATGGCTTCATCATCACCGGCGCGCCGATAGAACTCCTGCCGTTCGAGGACGTCACCTACTGGGATGAGCTCGAGCGCATCCTCGACTGGACGAAGACGAACGTCCATTCCTCGTTCTTCATCTGCTGGGGAGCGATGGCGGCGGCCTGGCATTTCCATCGGGTTCCGAAACACACGCTGGAAGAAAAGGCGTTCGGCGTTTTCAGGCATAGCAACAATGCGCCTGCATCACCCTATCTGGCCGGTTTCTCTGACGATTTTGCGATTCCGGTGTCGCGCTGGACGGAAGTGCGCAAGGCCGACATTCCTGCGGATTCCGGCCTGGAAATCCTGATGGATTCGGACGAGACGGGTCTCAGCTTGCTCTCGGAGCAAGCCTGCAACCGGCTCTATATGTTCAATCACATCGAATATGATTCGACATCGCTGAAGGAAGAGTACGACCGCGACGTCAATGCGGGGGTCTCGATCGCGGTGCCGCACGAATATTATCCGGATGATGATCCCAAGCGCCCGCCGCTCAACCGCTGGCGCTCGCACGCCCACCTGTTGTTCGGCAACTGGATCAACCGTGTCTATCAGACCACAGCCTACGATCTGAAAAACATCGGCAAGGATCGCTAACGCATTTTGTAGCCAAGTGGGATCACTTGGCTACAAGAATGCTGCGAAAACAATAGCTTATATCATTTCAGCGTTCCGTTAAAAACGGAACCGCTCTAGTGGGGATCGGGGTCACTGCGCGGCCTACGCCGCCGCGGGACGATGCTCGCGGTAGGCGCAGGCGATGGTGCGCAGCGCGTCGCGCGAGCGCTGGTCGGTCAGCGTCGAATGAAGCACGATTTCCGAGGACGGCAGCGGCGGCAGGTTGAACCTGCGGCTGACTTCGACGGTGCCGACTGGCGCAAGCCGCTCCGAGAACACCGCCATCGCAAGCCCTGCCGACACCGCCGCCATGACCACCGACGAGCCGCCGCCCAGGAACACTTCCGTCCACGCAATGCCGGCATCGTCCAGCGCATGTGTGCCGATGTCGCGCACGCCACATGCCGGAGACAAGGCGGCAAGCCGGATCGGCTCGTCTGGACGGCAACGGAAATTGGGAGCGGCGAACCAGCCGAAATGCTCCGGTCCCAGCACCTCGCCGTCGCGCCGATCATCCTCGCGCCGGACGATCGCGGCATCCAGCTCACCGCGGTCGAAGGCGTCGAGCAGATTGCGCGAATTGTCGACCTGCACCTCGATGGTCAGCGCCGGATCATGTTCGTTGAGGCGCGCCAGCAATGTCGTGACTTCCGGACCCGCGACATGAGCGGCAATGCCCAGCGCGAAACGACGTGCACAGGAGGAGAGGCCGGCAACGGCGCGATCATGCGCAACGAGAAAGTCGCGCGCCGGCTGGATGAACACCGCCCCCTCCGCTGAAAGCCTTACGTGGCGCGGGGTGCGCTCGATCAGCTTGCGGCCGACCTTATCTTCGAGGCGCTTGAGTTTCACGCTGATCGCGGCCTGGGTCGTGCCCAATGCGTCGGCGGCACGGGTGAAGCTCTGAAGGTCGGCAACCATGACAAAAGCCTGCACGGCTTCGACGTCTAGTGACAACATTGTCAGCATACCAATTTGTTATCTCTGAAATAGATTTACATCGCATTTTCTTATGTTCAAGCTGGAACTATCTGGAACTCGGATTTCGCAACGCAATTGAGCGGCGCGGGCGTGGATATCGCCTCCGCCGACGTCGGAGGTTTTGATGCACACCGCCAGTAGAAACGGCCTCGTCCTGGCAGCCGTAT
Organism: Mesorhizobium sp. EU05-FHT14A09; assembly: GCF_058790995.1. Classification (NCBI taxonomy): domain Bacteria; kingdom Pseudomonadati; phylum Pseudomonadota; class Alphaproteobacteria; order Hyphomicrobiales; family Phyllobacteriaceae; genus Mesorhizobium; species Mesorhizobium sp. EU05-FHT14A09. The sequence continues at coordinate 497,563 of NZ_JBYTDF010000003.1, read as the reverse complement.
GTCTGTCCGCCCTGATGTTCGGCCTGGAGATTTCCAGCGTGCCGGTGATCCTGCCGACGCTGGAGCACGTGCTGCAGGCCGACTTCAAGGCCATGCAGTGGATCATGAACGCCTATACCATCGCCTGCACCACCGTGCTGATGGCAACCGGCACCTTCGCCGATCGCTTCGGCAGAAAGCGGGTCTTTGCCATCACGGTCGTGGCCTTTGGGCTGACTTCGCTGATGTGCGGCCTGGCGCCCAACACCTCGCTGCTCATCGCAGCGCGTTTCCTGCAAGGCATGGCAGGTGGCGCCATGTTCATCTGTTCCATCGCCATCCTTTCGCACCAGTTCCAGGATGGTAAGGAACGCGGCAAGGCCTTCGCCATCTGGGGCGTGATCGCCGGCATCGGCCTCGGCTTCGGACCAATCATCGGTGGCGGCATCGTTGCCTTATCCACCTGGGAATGGGTTTTCCTCGTCCATGCGCCGCTGGCGGTGCTCTGCCTGATCCTCACTTATGTCGGCGTCACCGAATCGCGCGACCCGCATGCGAAGAAGCTCGACGTCCTGGGTATCGTGACCCTCAGCGCCGCCGTCTTCGGCCTCGCCTATTACATCACCCAAGCCCCCGATTTCGGTGGTTTCCTGAGCCCGGTCGCACTGGGGATCGCTGCCGCCACGATCATCGGCTTCGTCGCCTTCGTCCTGGTGGAAAATTATCATTCCCACCCGATGTTCGATTTCTCGGTGTTCAAGATCCGCGACTTCTCCGGCGCGATCGTCGGCTGTGTCGGCATGAACTTCAGCTATTGGCCGTTCATGATCTATCTGCCGATCTATTTTTCGGTCGGGCTGGGTTATGACAGCACCCGCACCGGCCTTGCCGTGCTGGCCTATACGGTGCCTTTCCTGGTGATGCCGCCCATCGCCCAGTATTTGCTGGCACGCTTCAACGCGCGCATCGTCATTCCGCTCGGCCTGTTCACCATCGGCCTCGGCTTCATCCTGATGTGGCTGGGTTCAGCGTCCGACGCGGCGAGCGGCCTTACCGTGCTCCCCGGCGCGCTCGTTGCCGGCATCGGCCTCGGCCTCACCACGACGCCCGCCACCAACATGACGACCGGCTCGGTGCCTGCAAGCCGTGCCGGCATGGCTTCGGGCATCGACACCAGCGCCCGCCTGATCGCGCTCGCCATCAACATCGCCGTGATGGGTTTCGTCCTTGTCGAAGGCATCCTCCACGGCCTGAAGAGGGGCCTGCCGAACACGTTCGACGGGATCAACCTTCGTGCGATCGCCGAAAAGATCGCTGCCGGCAACACCACCGCATTGAGCGATGCCAGCCAGCCTGGCCTGACGGTACCGGCAGACGTCGTCCACTCGGCACTGGTCGAAGGTTTCGGCTGGGTAATGCTCTATGGCGGCCTCGGCGTATGGGTTCTGGCGGTGCTGTCTTTCGCCATTTTCGGTTCAAGCAAGGCAGGACCGGTTGCCGCGGAAGCGCACGCGCAATCGCATGGCCTCTGACCGTACAGAGTAGTCTGTTCGAAAACCGTCCCGTCAACCACGGAACGGTTTTCGTCTAGATCTGGATGCGACTGCTTTGAATCGGCATCCCGCTCTATCTCTTTTGTCGGAGCATGATCCCGAAAACCGGTTCCCACGTTTCGGGATCATGCTCTAAGTCACGCGCTCGGCCTTCTCGGCGTCGCGATCATGCCCGACGCCGTTGCGTTTGGTGCCGTTACCGTTGCGCTTGCGCACGCGGATCACCGGCGGCGGCTCAAGCGCCCCGGCCCGTATCCGCGGCGGTTTCAGCGCCGGCAGGTCCGCGCATTTGATGATCTCGAGCGCCCGTGGGAAGAAGTTGTAGTTGTGCTGGCCCCGGCCGATGTTGACGATGCCCGCGTTGGGCAGATGTTTGCCCAGCATGGCCAAGATGCGCTTGGCGATCGTGCCGCTGAACGTATCCATCGCCTCGTCGATCACCACCCAGTCCGGTTTCTGCAGGGCGAGCCGGGCAAAGGCCACCAACCTCTGCTCCTCCTCACTGAGTTCCCTGTCCCAGCGCGCGTACCGGTCGAGTGACGGTGCGAGATGGTCAAGGCCGGCTTCGGCCAAAACACTTTTGACGCTTTCGTCATCGATGCCCGTCACCCCATCGACAAGCACCTCCCGCAGCGTTCCGGGTGCAAAATACGGTGTTCGCGGAACGAAGGCGAGATCGGCATTTGCCGGCATGCCGATACGACCCGCTCCCCAGGGCCATAGCCCCGCCACCGCACGGAAGAACAGCGTCTTGCCGGCACTCGGATCGCCCGTGACGAGAACATGTTCGCCCGGTTTAATCGTCACCGATTTTTCCGCCAGTCTCGAGCATCCCGATGTCGCCCCGACGATCAGGTCCTCGAACACCATGGTGCCGTCCTTGGTCTCGAACACCTGGATATGCCGTTCGCTGCCGTGCAGCTGGTCGGTCTCCTTCAGCGCCATGCGGAAATCAGCGACACGCATCAGCGTGGCGCGCCAGTCGGCGATGGCGCCGATGTTGTTGACGAACCAGCGCAGCGAGGAATGAACCTGGTTGAAAGCGCCGACCGCCATCATCAGCCCGCCGAAGGTGATGTCGCCGGCGAAGTAGACCGGTGCCGCCACCAGGATCGGTGCAACCACCGTGATCCAGCCATAGGTGTCGGTGACCCAGCCGAGATTGATCTGCGCGCGGAAGATCCGCATGATCGAAGCGACCAGTGCTGCGAGATCCGCCGCCAGCCGCCGTTTCTCGCTTGCTTCACCATGCGAAAGCGCGATGGCATCGATGTTTTCGTTCACCCGCACCATGGAAAAGCGCAGGTCCGCCTCGCGCGCGTAACGGTCACTGTTCAGCCCGATCAGCGGTCGCCCGACCAGCCAGCTCAGCCAAGACGCGATCCCGGCATAGAGAAACGCCGCCCAGACCATGTAGCCTGGAATGGCGATGGCGTGTCCGCCGACGTTGAAGACGAACCCCGAGGAGAGTGCCCAGAGCACTCCCACGAACGACACCAACAGGATGAAGGACTGCACAAGCCCGACACCGAGGTCGGTCGACAGATCAGAAAGATGCCCGACATCCTGCTGCATGCGCTGGTCGGGATTGACGCCGATCGCGCCCGCATTGGCGACGCGGAAGGCACGGTTCGGCTTCAGCCACTCCTCGACCAGATCGGTGGTCATGGCTTCGCGCAGCTTCAGCCGGAAACGCTGGTTGAGCCATTGCTGGCCGATGTTGAGCACGAGCAGCCCGCCGGCGATCATCGCGAAAACGCCCAGCTGATCGAGAAAGGCGGTCAGGTCGCGCCGCTGCAGCGAATCATAAAAGGGCTGGTTCCAGCGGTTGAGCAGGATCTGGCCATAGGCGGTGGCAAGGATCACCGCCAGAATCCCGCCAGCGAAGATCAGCAGCGCGCGGCGCCCCGGCGAAAGGCTTAGTCCCTGTCGCACCGTTGCCAGTTGATCCCGAAGGCTGCTCATTTCGGCCTGGACGGTGCCGGACGTATCGCTCATCGCCGTTGTGCTCCAGGCGCCCCGAGGCCGTCCGGTTCTTTTATTTGCCGCCCCAGCCGAGTCGCCCCTTGCGGTGAAAACACCGGCATGAAAACCCGGCGCGATGCACGCTGCGCCACTGGCACGCCCTGGTAGAGTCGCTTTTGTGCCGATACGGCGATGACCCCGGAAAAGATCGGCCACATCCGCCGCCCGGCGCTCTCGAAAAGTGACTGGAAGCGCATCATGAAACGGCGCTGCGAGGGCGGGAAATAAAGTCCGTCCGACCATGCGGCCGGGGTGAAGTTCGCCTCGCGCAGAAGCTCGGCGATCTGCCCGCGCGAATAGGGCCTCCCGGTGCCGAACGGCGTGTGTTCGAAACGCGCCCACACGCCGCGCCGGTTCGGCACGACGACAACGACGTGACCGGCCGGTGCCAGCACCCGCCAGACTTCATTCAGCGTCTCGCGCGGATTTTCCGTATGCTCCAGCGAATGGATCAGCAACATGCGGTCGACGGAAGAATCGACCAGCGGCAGCTCCTCATCGAAGACCAATGCCGTCGCCGACGGCCCAGCGGACGGCCAGATCACCGCGCCTTGCGTGGCTGGCATGAAGGCGAGAGCCCGTTCCGTGTCGGCACCGAAACGCTCTAGCCAGGGCAGCGCATAGCCCAGCCCGACCAGCCTTTCGTTGGGCACGGAGGCCCAGATCGACGAGAGCGCCATGGTGATCGAGCGCTCGGCCAATTGTCCGAGCGGCGAGGCATAGAAGGAGCGCAGGTCGACAATATCCGAATGCATGGGCTGGACCGTATCTGCGGAGAGGCTGGTGTCAACAAACGGCGGTGCCGATGAGCTTATCTTCCGACAAGTAGGGTCGCGTCGGTATCTTTAAAGGGTGACAGGAACGGCCGATCACCCTATCTGTGCGGACGACAAAGGAGACCGGCGATGGCGATCGAAATCGAACAGTTCATGTGCCGCCAGGACAATTTCGGCGTGCTGTTGCGCGAACCGAAAAGCGGCGCGGTAGCCCTTGTCGACGCACCAGAGGAAGCCTCGATCACGGCGGCGATAAAACGTACCGGCTGGGCTCCGAAGACGATCCTCACCACCCACCATCACACCGACCATGTCGAAGCCAACCTGACGCTGAAGCAGCGTTTGAACCTTGAAATCATCGGCCCGGAAGCCGAGAAGTCCAAGATCCCCGGCATCGATCGTACCGTAAAAGGTGGCGACAGCTTCAAGCTCGGTGAAGAGACCGTCGAGGTGATCTTCACGCCAGGCCATACCGCTGGCCACGTTTCCTATTATTTCCCGCAATCGGGCGTTGTCTTTACCGCCGACACGCTGTTCGCGCTCGGCTGCGGCCGCCTTTTCGAAGCACCGCCTGCGGTGATGTTCGAATCGCTGAAAAAGCTTGCCGCGCTGCCAGCTGAAACAAAAGTCTATTGCGGCCACGAATACACCTTGTCCAACGCGCGCTTCGCGCTGACGGTGGACCCGACGAACTCGGCCCTGAAGGAGCGCGCCGCGAAGATCGAAAAGCTGCGCGCCGCCGACAAACCGACCCTGCCCACGACGATCGGCGAAGAGTTGTCGACCAACCCGTTCCTGCGCTGGCACGATCCGGCGATCCGCCGTCATCTCGGCATGGAGAAGGCCAGCGAGGCCGAGGTCTTCGCCGAAATCCGCAAGCGAAAGGACGTGTTCTGATCATGACCCCGGCGGAAATCGTCGCTGCTCTCGATATGCAACCGCATCCCGAAGGTGGCTGGTATGTCGAAACCTTCCGCGATGCGCCGCGCGGCGGACGTGGCTATTCGACGGCAATCTACTTCCTGCTCGAACGCGGCCAGGTTTCGGCCTGGCACCGGGTCAAGGATGCTTCCGAAATCTGGCACTATCACGCCGGCGCTCCCTTGGAGCTCTCTCTGCATCGCGAAGGCCATGGTGTGACCCGGCATGTGCTGGGTGCCGATCTTCTCGCCAGCCAGCGACCACAGATCGTGGTGCCGGCGGGCTGGTGGCAGACGGCGACGAGCCTTGGCGACTGGACGCTGGTTGGGTGCACCGTGGCGCCGGGCTTCAATTTTGCCGTGTTCGAGATGGCCGCGCCGGACTGGCAGCCCTCTTAGTGCGCGTCGCGATCTTCAGATTCGCTCCTTGCACATCAAGTCTTTGATTTTGCGCATGTCGCTATCGCAAAGCCGCGCACACTTTTGCGTGACATGCTCTAGGCCGACAGCATGAAGCCGAGCGTGATCGCCAGTTGTGCCAGATAGTAGAGCGCCCACACCGCATAACGCATCCAGAGCCGATAGCGCCCTACCGCCTCGGCCAGGAATTTATCGATGGCCAGAAGCGCATCCGATGCCATGAACAGCACAGCGCCGGCGATCACCAGCATGCTGTTTGTGGTCAGGGCGCTCACGCCCATGGCGAAAATCGCGGCGACATAGATGGCGACTGGCGCCTTCAGGTCCGAACCGATGTGCGGCCACAGAAGGCGCAGCATGCCGACCGCGAAAACGGCCATGATGACGGCCGCCACGACGTGCCAGGGCGTTCCCGTCAGCGCAGGCAACCCGCCGCCTGCCATGGTGAACAGGGCGACGTAAGCAATATGGGCGGCAAGGAAACTGCCCAGTCCACCGAGAAACGCCTTGTCGCCATCCTGCGACAGGAATGCATCGCCCAGTGCACTCAGCGCCAGCGCGACGACGAGCAGCAGCGGCCCTCCTTGCAGCCAGGCAAGCGCGGCCAGCAATGCCACGGCCAGCGTCTTGGCCACTGAACGCTTCCATGACGACGGCCTGTCGATGGTAAAGCCATAAAGCATGGCAGCCACGATCGAAAAGATCAGCGTACCGTTCGGCGTTGCTTCGATACCGCCGGGAAAGGGCATCATGCGCCAGCTCCGTTCTCGACAGCCCGGCGCCTGCTGAAAAGCAATGACTTCGCCGCCAGTACGGCGCCGCCGGTGATGAGTACGCAGGCGGCAAGGATGCGCAGACTGGGTTCCGCGAAACCGGCAACGATCAACACCAGCGTGGACAAAAGCGGGGCCGCATAACTCGCGGCCCCCAGCACCTGGATGTTGCCGCGCTTCACGCCGATGTCCCATGCATAGAAGGCCGCTCCCACCGGCATCAGGCCAAGGCCGAGCACGGCCAGCCACTGGCCGGCATTCGCGGGCCACACGGTCTGTTCAAGCAGCAGATGGCAAACCAGCGACAGCGCCGACGTCGCCAGGCAGAACCAGGTGACGATGGTGGTCGGCACGGACGGAAAGCGCCGGGACAACAGCGAATAGGACGACCACAGCACCGCGCAGACCGCCGCCATGGCGTAGCCGAAGCCGTAACGCGGATCGAAAGCCAGCCCACCGCCTTTGGTGACGATCAGGAAGGTGCCTGCAAGACCAAGCAGCGCGCCGGCAACATGGTTCCAGGCCAGTTTTTCACCGGGCATCAGCGCTGAGCCCAGCACGATGAGCAGTGGCCACAGATAGGCGATCAGGCTCGCCTCGACGGCGGGCGCGTTGCGCAGTGCGGTGAAGTAGAAGAAATGATAGCCGAACAGCCCGGCAATGCCGATCAACCAAACGATCGGCGGGATCGGTGCCGGCTTGGCCGCCGGCATGAACAGCCTGGCCACCAGGCCGACGCAGGTCCCGATGGCAAACGTGATCGCCGAAAGCTGGAAAGGCGGCATCGTGCCGGAAGCGTCCGTGAGCAGGGCCAGCAATGCCCACATCGCAACGGCCGAGAAGCCAAGCAGTGTCGCGCGCGCCATGCCCCCTCCGGTGGCGCATCTTAGCGCGCCTAGCTTTTCGCCTCGAACCGTCGCGCCTTGACGGTGATCGTGCCAATCTCCGTGCCGACCGTGGCATGGATAGGCGCATATATCCCGGTTTGGCCGAGCGGCGCAAACGTCACCATGATCTTGGAGCGGTCGCGCAGGAACTTCAACGCCTTGCGCCGCTGTGCATAGCCGGACACCGGCTGGAATGTCATCCGGCAGGTCACGGTCGGCCCCTGATAGCCTTTCACCGCCATCTTGCCCTTGCCGACCGGGGTCAACACCAGATTGGCGCGCATCTCACCGTCATACATCTTCACCGTGCGTCCGCAGACCTCGTCCAGGCTGCCGGCACGGATGACCGTCGCGCCGATCGGGTCGGCAACGCCTTTCAAATCCCCGGCATCGAGCGGCAGCCAGTCATCGCCGCGCGGTTTTGGCGGCGGCAGGACCTTGGAGGAAGAAACCGCCCCGCCGGAGAAGCGGATGTCGACCATCGAGACCTTCTTGCCCGATGTATAGTCCGCACGGAATGCCTGCGGCTGGATGCTCGAGCGTGAAAAGCGGCCAGTCGCCGTCAGCGTACCGGTCGTGTCGTCGAAAAGCAGTGCCAGGCCGGCTGCCGAGGCGCTGCCGTCGATCGTGTATTTGTCACCTTCGTAGCGGCTGTCGAAGCTCGATCGCGCCACTGTGATGCCAAGAAAGGAAATCGTGTATTCGCCATGAAAGGCTTCCTGCGCATGAGCCGCGGGGGTGGCCATGGTGGTGCCGGCAAGCAGGATAGCAAGGATAAGGGTCGGGCGCGGCATCGAAACGTCGGTCCTTTCACGATCGGCTCTGGAAACAGCCAGGATGTCCCTTGAGCGTTTCCATTTTTCCTGGAATTGCTTGATGGCTTCTCAAGCGGGCAAATCCGGCGAATCTATGGGGCACAGCCCAGCCATCTGACGGCATGATGCATGGCATATCCCTCAACGCCGCAAATGCTGTTGCGTTGCACCATCAGCCTGTGAAATATGCATCCTGCAAAACGCCGGAGAGCCGGCGAACCAAAATTTGACCCGGAGAGGCCCGATGAACGCTCCCGCCGCAGCTTCCACCACTTTCGTCCCCTTGCGCCTTGCTGGCCGTTCGCTCACCGTCCAGGCGGTCGCGGTCTTCCTGGGCACACTGTTCCTCGCCGCCTCCTCCTGGATCGAGGTGCCGATGTTCCCGGTGCCGATGACAATGCAGACTTTCGCCGTCACGCTGGTCGGCGCGCTTTTTGGCTGGCGGCTTGGCCTCGTCACCGTTCTGGCCTGGCTCGGTGAAGCCGCGATCGGCTTCCCGGTTCTCGCTGGTGGCGCTGGTGGTCTCGCCTACTTCGCCGGCCCGACCGCAGGCTATCTCGCCGCTTTCCCGATCGCCGCTGCCTTCGTCGGCTGGCTGGCCGAGCGCGGCTGGACTGCCGAAGGCCGCCTCGTTCGCAACGTCGTCGCCATGCTGGCCGGCAACGCCTTCATCCTGGTGTTCGGCACGTTGGTCCTGGCCGGCATGATCGGCGCGGAAAAGGCCTATACCTTCGGTTTCGCCCCGTTCGTGCTGGGCGGCATCCTGAAGGCCGTTCTGGCCACCGCGACCATCGAAGCCGTGCGCCGCGGCAAGATCTCGCTCTGAGACCTTCTTCTGCGGAGCTGACGTGACCGTCCGCATCCGCGCTCACCACCTGCTGTGCATGCTGACCTATGTCGGCAAGGGTTACAGCGTGGCCTTCACCAAAGGCTACGACCAGGTGGTGCAACGACTGAACAGCGGCGAGGACATGGTCCTCGTCGCCGGCCCGGATGACATCTGCCGGCCGCTGCTGGGCGATACCGACGCCCATTGTTTCCGCGACACCGTGCCCGAACGCGATCGTCTCGCCGCCCATGCGGTCGAGGCTTTGATTGGCCGCCCGATTCGCGAAGGCGAGCGCTTTTCGCTCGATGCATCGACGATCAAACAGATGCGCGAGGCCTTTCATGCCGGCACGACGCGCCAGGCCTGCCATGGCTGCGAATGGTTCGATCTGTGCAGCACTGTTGCCGATTCCGGCTTTGGCAATGTGCGGCTCAACCGCGAGCAAGCATCCGCGTAGCCGCTCCGCTCAAGGTGCCTCCTACGGAAGAACGGGACGTTCGTGCCGCCGCCCTGTTCCGCATGCTTGAATAATAGAGTACGTACTCTATTATTAAGAACTGCGCTCCCTCCTCTTCGAAGGCTCGGTTCATCAAATGCCGTCCGCAAAGCGTCGCCCCATCATCCTGGCCATATCGCTCGTGCTGCTTGCACCGCTCGTCGGCGAGTGGCTTCTTGGCAACCAGTCCATAACAGGCCTCGGCGGCATCGTTCTGCTTGCGCCTTTGTACGGATGTGGCGCGCTTCTGATCCGAGACGTCTCCCGCCATCTTGGCCGAGGCTGGCCAATGATCCTCCTCCTCGCTGCCGCGTACGCGGTGCTGGAGGAAGGTCCGATCGACCAGATGTTCTGGAACCCGCATTATGGCGGCATCGACATGGCCGCTGCCTACGGCGATACCCGCGTCGACGCGCTCGGCACCAGCATCAGCCTCATCCAGGATGTCCTGACGCTCCATACCGTCTGGAGTATAGCCGTGCCGATCGCCCTGATCGAGGCATTCGACCCGGAACCGGAGCGTCCGTGGCTCGGGCGGCTCGGCCTTGCCATCGCGGCGGGAATTTTCATCGCCGGCTCAGCCTTCCTGACTTATAGCCAGATCGAATCGGAAAAATTCATCGCCACACCGCCCCAGTTCGCCGCAGCAGGCCTCGTCATTGTCGTTCTCATGGCCACGGCCTTCGCCGTGCCAGCGCCGTCAGTCCGCACAGCAACGGAGATACCCGCGCCGCGAACAGTCGGCCTGTTGAGTTTTTTCCTCACCAGCCTGCTCATAGCACGAGACTTCATTGCCGAATTGACATCCAACTGGTTCGCAGTCGGGCTCTGGTTCGTTCCCGTCTTGGCCGGTTTGCTGCTGATCTTACAGTGGTCCCGTTCTCCGCAATGGGGCCCTGTTCAAAGGACCGCCCTCGCCGGCGGCGCTCTCATGAACTATGTCTGGGTCGGTTTCCTGCATGCCCAATCCCTCGATATCCCCGTCACCGTCGCATTGACCGGCAATGTTGTCTTCGGGCTAGGCGCTATCGTCTTGTTCCTCATGGCGATGCGGACCGCCCTCCAAGCCTCGAAAGACCGTTCGACAGGTGATAGGTCACGCAGGCGTGCCGCGGAGCGGGGCTCGTAAGCTGCGCCGCCACTGGTGACAGGCCGGTTCCTAAGCCGAACAACGCTTGACGCCCACACGAAATGGCACTATGGAACGCCAACTTTTTCCTTAAGGCCGCCGAGAGCATCGCGCGCCATCTGGCGTGGCTCGAAGGTTTGGCCGGTATGAACTGAAGGTAGCAAAAATGTCCCGCGCTTGCGAACTCACCGGCAAAGCCGTCCAGACCGGCAACAATGTGAGCCACGCCAACAACAAGACCCGGCGCCGCTTCCTGCCGAACCTGGTCAATGTCACGCTGATCTCTGAAGCGCTGAACCAGAACGTTCGCCTGCGCATTTCGGCCAACGCCCTGCGTTCGGTTGAGCATCGCGGTGGCCTCGACGCTTTCCTGGCCAAGGCCGATGTGAAGGAACTGTCGCAGCGCGCTCGCCTGCTGAAGAAGCAGATCGCCAAGAAGACTGCAGGCCAGGAAGCCGCCTGATTTCTGCTCGGGCGGGGGACGACCGCCTGAGCATCGGACTGGCCCTGGCCTAGCCTGATCCATCCGATGCTCGAATGCAGGATGCGCCGCCCGTCCCGGCCGGGCGCTCCGCTGGTTCCATTACCCAGGATAAAAAAATGCGTTTCCTTTCGCAGTATCTGCCTTTCGTGATTGCCATGGCGATTGTCGTCGTGGCTTCCAACATCCTCGTTCAGTTTCCGATGCAGGGACAGATCGGGGTATTGTCGCTCGCCGACATCCTCACCTGGGGCGCCTTCACCTATCCGTTTGCCTTCCTCGTCACCGATCTCGCCAACCGCCGCTATGGCCCGGCTGTGGCCCGCCGCATCGTCTTTGTCGGCTTCATGGCTGCCGTCGCCTGCTCCATCGTGGCGCCGCCGCTCCTGTTCCGTGCCGGCCTGATCGAGTTCGACACGGCAGCTGCCCGTCTGGTGCGCATCGCCTGCGCTTCCGGAGCCGCCTTCCTGACCGCACAGCTTCTGGATGTCACTGTGTTCAACTGGCTGCGCCGCCAGAGCTGGTGGCGCGCGCCGATCTTTGGCACTCTCGTCGGCTCGGTGTTCGACACGCTGATCTTCTTCTCGATCGCCTTTTCCGCGGCCTTCGCCTTCATTGGCCCCGACGACGCCTTCGCGCTAGAGAATGCACCGCTGCTCGGGCTGTTCTCGGTGGAAACCATGCGCTGGCTGTCCTGGGCATTGGGTGACCTGTCGGTGAAGCTGATCATCGCCGTCGTCGCGCTGATTCCCTACCGACTGATCGCGGCACGCTGGAGCCAGCCGGTCACGGTCCAGCCTTGATACCGTGGGAACAACTCGACGCCGCCAGGACGCCTGACGGCAAACAGGAACTGCGGCTGAAACGGCGCGGCAGCGAATTCTCCATCATGCTTGGCTCCAACGAGCTGATGAACAGCCGTCTCAGTGGCTCCGAGCAGGCGCTCGCCCGGCTCTCGCTGGAGAAACTCGGCAAGCGCGACCACATCCATGTCCTGGTTGGCGGCCTCGGCATGGGGTTCACCCTGCGTGCCGCGCTTGCTGAAATCGGCAGCGACGCGAAGGTCACCGTCGCCGAACTTGTGCCGGCGGTGATTGCCTGGGCACAGGGCCCGATGTCCGACATCTTCAACGGCTGCCTCGACGATGCGCGCGTCATCGTCAGGCAAAGCGATGTCGGCCGTCTGATCGACGCTGCCCGCCTGGAATTCGATGCCATCCTGCTCGATGTCGATAACGGACCCGAAGGGCTGACCCAGGACAGCAACGACACGCTCTACGGCTTCGCCGGTCTCAAGGCCGCGCGCACCGCACTGAAGCCAGGTGGTGTGCTGGCCGTCTGGTCTTCCGGTCCGGACCGCGGCTTCACCCGCCGCCTGCAACAGAGCGGCTTCTCGGCCGAGGCATTGACCGTACGCGCCCACGGCAAGCGCGGCGCCAAGCACACCATCTGGCTCGCCGTCAAACCGCGATAAGGCATTTTGTAAAGCCAAGTGGGATCACTTGGTTTTACAAAAATGCAGCGAAAACAAAACTTTGAGCGTTTCCGCGTTTCGGTAAAAAGCGGAGACACTCGAACTACGGCTATCGCAAAGAAGTCGCTGGCTCTATCGGGCGATCGGCGATGCTGTTTTTCTCCGCGCTCAACAGATTGCCGGGAAAATCATGGTCACCTGTTACCTCCGCTATATCCTCAACCCCGCACGACTGAAGGAATTCGAGCACTACGGCCGACTGTGGATTCCACTTGTCGAGAAATTCGGCGGCAACCACCACGGCTATTTCCTGCCGTCGGAAGGTGCGAGCAACGTCGCGCTTGCCCTGTTCACCTTCCCCAGCCTGGCGGCCTATGAAGAATACCGGACAAAGGCTGCGACGGATCCGGAGTGCCAGGCCGCGATGCGCTACTATGAGGAAACCCAGTGTTTCCTGAGCTATGAACGTTCCTTCTTCCGCCCGGTCTTCGAATGACGAAGCTTTAGAGCAATTTTAGCAAAAGTGCGTAGCGGTTTTGCGTCCGGAATTGCGTCGAAACAATGAATTGGAGCGTTTCCGTGAAAAACGGAGACGCTCTAGCTGACGGGATCAGAGCAAATGACTGTAGTTGTGAGGCCGCTCGGCGCAGCCGAGCGCCAGGCCGCTGTTGCCCTCAGTGTTGCCGATGACCAAAACGATTTCGTCGCGACCAACGCCGAATCCCTGGAAGAAGCCGACGAGAACCCCGCCTGCGTGCCGCTCGGCATCTTTACGGGCAACCAGCACGACCCAGCCGCCGATGGCGACCTGGTCGGCTTCGCCATGTACACGCTGGACGCCGACGACGGAAACTGGTGGATCTATCGCCTGATGATCGACCAGCGCTTCCAGAAGCGCGGCTATGGTCGTGCCGGCCTGCGAGCCGTGGTCGAACGTATGTCCGCCATTCCCGGCTGCGACGCCATTTATCTCGGCGTCGTTCAGGAAAACCGCGCCGCGGCTGCATTCTATCGGCAGGAAGGCTTTCGGGAGACAGGCCAGATCCTCGGTGACGAAACCGTCATGTGCCTTGAACTCGAGAAACCCGAACGCTTGGGTTCCGTCGCGCCCAGCCGCGCCTAGAGCGTTTCCGTGAAAAAACGGAAACGCTCTAGGGATCATGCTCTAACGGCGGACACGGCTATCACTTCGAAGCCTGCAGCGGCCCGAAGAATCCGATGATGCTGTCGATATGGCTGCCGTCCGGGCTGATAACGGCAATGTCGAGCCCTTCGGGCAGCTCGGTGCCGTCGGCCTCGACGACGCGCCAGCCGAAACGTGCGATGCCGTGATGCATGTCGACAGCGGTGGTGCGTTCGATCCGCGCGCCGGGCCGGCTGGCCCTCACCCTGACGATATGGGCCAGCAATTCTTCGGCGCCTGTCGTGTCCGCGCGCGGATCGGTATAGGTCGCATCCTTGGCCCAGACCGCGTGCAGGAGTGTTGCCCTCCGCGCATCGTCGGCTTCGTTCCAGACAGCGCAATAACGATCGATCAGGTCGGTAACGTCGGCTGGCATTCGAGCTCCCCGAACACCGAGCGATCATACGGCGAGTCCGGCCTCTTGGATACCTCTGCGTCCTGGCACTGGAACCGACGAGCCAGCCTCTGGAAACCGGTGACGATCAGACACATTTGTCCGTTGCAAGCTGGAGGAGCTCACAATGACGCGAACCCCTGTCGACGATAGGATGGAGGAAGTCCACGCTGCCTACACGAGGCAAGGGCGCACCGACCCAAACGCACCCGTCCGGGCCAGCGGCGCCATCGACATTGGCGCGCCAGTGCATACAGTCTGGTCAGTGCTTGCCGATGTCGCCAACTGGCCTCGCATTCGCGGCGATATCCACGATGTCGAGATCCCCGGACCGGCCGCCCCAGAGGAGACCTTCATTTGGGCGACGGGCGGAATCAAGCTGGCATCCAAATTCGGACCGATCGCGCCAGATCGTCTGCTGACGTGGACGACCAGCCTGCCAGGGCTGATCATGACGCATGTCTATCGGTTCGCGCCGAAGGAGGCAGGCACGCATCTGAGTTGCGACGAGACGCTCGATGCGCAGAAGATTGCTCCGCAAATTGACGACCTGGAGCTTGCCGCGCGCATCAAATCCTGGCTCGAAGGCATCAAGGCCGTAGCCGAGGCGCGGGCAGCAGAACCTCTCACTCCTCGCTGAGGATGAATTCCAAGTACAGGTTGCGCTGCAGGATGGAGTGATTGTCGTCGGACACAAGCGATACGATCAACTTGCCATCGTCGCGGCGCCAGACATCCAATCCTTCCATGTTGTCGATCTGGTAAGCCATATCGGCCTCCAGCAGCACGGCGCCATCGGCGACCTTGCCCTTGGCGATCTCGGCACCAGCGATGCGACGCAGGCGCATCTTGACGCCACCGGCCATCGAGAACGAACGCTCCAGCAGCAGCAGATCGCCACCGGGAAGGAACGCGCCGTCGGTGATGTCGAACTCGCCATTGCGCTTGACCGTGAAGATACCTTTGCCCGGTCCTTCGATGATCGCAGCGTAGATGTTGCCGCTTTTGTCGAGGCTCTTTTCAGACACCACCACAAGCGCGCCTTTCAGCGGGCCCTCGGCCGGTGCACGCGTCACGGTCTCGAAGCCGCGATTCCTGCGCAACTCGTTCTCGGGCACGACGAAGTCGAGCAGCTTGAACGGTGCCTTCATGCCGGTGGGGTCGATCTTGAATTGCGCGACGCGATGGTTGCGCTCAAACCCGACCGTGGCGATACCGTCCGTGACGTTCAGGCCTTCGGCGTCGACTTCCCATTTCTTGTCGATCGGTCGCCCTGCCGCATCCACCATCTGCTGCATGGTGAAGTTGAAGATGGCAAAGGGCTGACCTTGCGCCATGCGGGCGATCGAGCCGAAATACCAGAAGCCGGTATCGGTCACGCCGATGAAATCGCTGCCCGGAGTGAGAAAACGGAACGCCGACAGTGCACCGAAATCGCGCGACGAGCCCGTCATCTCAAGCCCGCCGACGAATTCCAGCGGGCCGAATTTCCTTTCGTCACGGCCGATATGGAACTGCGTGATCTGCCGCACGCTGATTTCAACCGGCTCGACGGGTTCGCGGGCGGCGGCAACGGCTGAAACCGTAGCAACCAGCACAGATGCAAACGCCATATTCGCAAGCCGCGCTATTGCGCGAAAAGCACTCCGGCTCACGAAGCGCGCCTGAAACCACCGCGGCGCATGTCGCGCGCGGTCTCCTCGCCGAACAGCGAAGCGAGCTGTTCGGTCATCGCGCCGGCCAGTTCTTCGGCATCGACGATGGTGACGGCGCGGCGATAATATCGCGTCACGTCATGACCGATGCCGATGGCAAGCAGTTCCACCGGCGACCGATCTTCGATCAGCTCGATAACCGCGCGCAGGTGCCGCTCCAGATAATTGCCCGGATTGACCGAAAGCGTGGAATCGTCGACCGGCGCGCCGTCGGAGATCATCATCAGGATCTTGCGCTGCTCGGGCCGGGCGATAAGCCGGTTGTGCGCCCACAGCAGCGCTTCGCCGTCGATATTCTCCTTGAGCAGGCCCTCGCGCATCATCAGGCCGAGGTTACGCCGCGCGCGACGCCAGGGGGCATCAGCCGACTTGTAGACGATGTGGCGCAGGTCGTTGAGGCGGCCAGGTGCCGGCGGCTTGCCGTCCTTCAGCCACTTCTCGCGCGCCTGCCCGCCCTTCCAGGCCCGGGTCGTGAAGCCAAGGATCTCCACCGAAACGCCACAACGCTCCAGCGTGCGCGCCAGGATGTCGGCACAAGTCGCCGCCACGGTGATCGGCCGGCCACGCATCGAGCCTGAATTATCGAGCACCAGCGACACTACCGTATCGCGGAACTTGGTGTCGCGTTCCTGCTTGAAGGACAAAGGCTGCATCGGATCGATGACGACGCGCACCAGACGCGCCGGGTCGAGATAGCCTTCCTCCAGATCGAAATCCCAGGAACGGTTCTGCTGCGCCATCAAACGGCGCTGCAGCCTGTTGGCCAACCGGCCGACCACGCCCTGGAGATTGGCGAGCTGCTTGTCCAGAAACGCGCGCAGGCGGTCGAGTTCCTCCTCGTCGCACAGTTCCTCCGCCCCTACCGTCTCGTCGAAGGCAGTGGTGAAGACCTTGTAATCGACGTCCTTGGAAATCGTGGCGAACGGATTGTCGTTGCGCTTGGCCTCTCCGGGGGTCTCGGCATCGGCCTCTTCTTCGTCGGACAGATCCTGCGAAGTGGCGTCCGTCGCCTCGGCTTCGGCGGAATCCTCGTCATCGTCGGAGGCGTCGGCGTCTTCGGCCTGCGACTGGTCGGAGCCGGAATCGTCCTCGCCGCCTTCCTCGCTCTGCTCTTCGCCCTGCGGCTGGTTTTCGTTGTCGTCCTCGGTGTCTTCGGTTTCCTGGTCGTCGCCGAGTTCCTCGGCCATTTCCATGGAAACGAGCATCTCACGGACAACGCGAGCGAATGCCTGCTGGTCTTCCAGCTTTCCAGCCAGCCCGTCGAGATCGGCGCCGGCCTTGTCCTCGACCCACGGCCGCCAGAGATCGACCAAACGCTCGCCGCTCTTCGGCACCGCGCGACCGGTCAATTTTTCGCGCACCATCAGCGCCAACGCTTCCTCAAGCGGTGCGTCGGCGCGGTCGCGCACATCGGCCAGATTGGCCTTGGCATATTTGTCTTCCAGCATCGTGCCGATATTGTCGGCAACGCCGGCCATCATGCGCGAGCCGATCGCCTCGACGCGAGCCTGCTCGACGGCATCGAAGATGGCGCGCGCCTGCTTGCCTTCTGGCGCCAGCTTGGTGTGGATGCGGACATCATGGCAGGCGCGTTTCAGCGCCATGGAATCGCCGAGGCCGCGCGTCACCGCGATGTCGACCGCTGATGCCTTCTTCGGCAATTCCGGCAGGCGGGCGCGACTGCCGGCCAGCGCCGGGCGCTCTTTGGCGAAGCCGACTTCCATATCCTTGTCGCCGGAGATGGCTCGCATGCACACAGTCACGGCGCGTTTGAAGGCATCCGTGTCCGAGCCGTTCTTCGGCTTGTTGCGCGTATTGTCGCCGGGGCCGGCCATGGAACGTCCTGTTTAGCCAAGCACCACGTTGGCGGAGCTCTCCGGCAGGTCTTCGCCGAAAGCACGCTGATAGAACTCGGCCACCACCGAACGCTCCAGCTCGTCGCACTTGTTCAGGAAGGTCAAGCGGAACGCCATGCCGACATTACCGAAGATCTCGGCGTTTTCGGCCCAGGTGATGACGGTACGCGGGCTCATGACGGTAGACAGGTCGCCATTGATGAAGGCTGAACGCGTCATGTCGGCGACGCGGACCATCTTGTTGACGATGTCCTTGCCCTTGTCGTTCTTGTAGTGCTTGGCCTTGGCCAGCACGATCGCGACTTCATTGTCATGCGGCAGGTAGTTCAGCGTGGTCACGATCGACCAGCGGTCCATCTGCGCCTGGTTGATCTGCTGCGTGCCGTGGTAGAGGCCGGTGGTGTCGCCGAGACCGACCGTGTTGGCGGTGGCAAACAAGCGGAAGGCTGGGTGCGGCCGGATGACACGGCTTTGGTCGAGCAGGGTCAGGCGGCCCGAGCTTTCCAGAACGCGCTGGATCACGAACATCACGTCCGGACGGCCGGCATCGTATTCGTCGAAGCAGAGCGCGACATTGTGCTGGTAGGCCCAAGGCAGGATGCCGTCCCGGAATTCCGTGACCTGCATGCCTTCCTTGACGACGATCGCGTCCTTGCCGACGAGGTCGATACGGCTGACATGGCTGTCGAGGTTGACACGCACGCAGGGCCAGTTGAGGCGGGCTGCAACCTGCTCGATATGCGTCGACTTGCCGGTGCCGTGATAGCCGGACACCATGACGCGTCGGTTGTAGGCAAAGCCGGCGAGGATCGCCATCGTGGTGTGCTGGTCGAACAGATAGTCCGGATCGATGTCCGGCACATGCTCGGTGGCCACCGAATAGGCTGGCACGACCATCTTGGATTCGAAGCCGAATTTTTCCTTCACCGACACCGTCGTGTCGGGCAGGTTGGCGATATCGCGATCGACCTTGTTCATGCGTCTCAACGTCTCCACGGGCGAAGCGTTGCGCTTCGCCGGCAACCCAAATTGTTCGGGGCGGTCATAAAACCTTTTCCAACTCGAGGATAGTTGGAAAAAGGCACGACCTCAGCTCAGCTTGAGCTCAACACAGGCCTGCCTGCTTGAGCACGCGATAGGCTTGCAGCACATCGCGGAACCGGTCTTCCGAACCTCTGTCGCCACCATTCGCATCCGGATGGTGGCGTTTCACGAGTTCCTTATACCGCGCCTTGATCTCTTGGCCAGTCGCCTTTGTGTCAAGGCCAAGCGTTTCCAGCGCCTTGGCCTCAAGCGGCTTTGCCTTGCGTTCGCGCGGAGCGCCGTGGTCTCGCGGCTCGTTGAACAGGTTGTAGGGATCGCGCATGCGGTTGTGGTAGCCGGCACGGCCGGAACGCTGCTTGGCGAAATCCGGTGCGGTATGGGTGCCGCCATTGGTGCCCATGGTCCAGGTCGGGCGATGCCCAGTCGCCGCTTCTTTCTGGAAACGCGCGATTTCGGAATCGGGGACACCCGAAAAATAATTGAAGCCCTTGTTGTACTCGCGCACATGGTCGAAGCAGAACTTGAAATACTGCCCCTCGGCCATGCGCCCGACCGGTGCGCGATGCGTACCGGGCTCCTTGCAGCCATCCCATTGGCATGTCGGGGCGCGCGACTTCAGCTCCGCGTCTTTCTCGGGACGAATGCGGAGTTTTTCGAAATATTTTGGATAGGGCTTCATCTGACCCCATTTATGGGCTGTTCGCCCGACGATACAAGAATTGACATTTCGGCGATCATCGCCCTAACCGCTGAATCGCGGCTTAAGCGGGGCAAACGACAGCCGGCCGGCGACGAAAATTGCTGGTGATCGTGGCTATGTGGTGAAGGAGAACGACAATGTCCATGCAAACGGCGATGGAAAAAAAGCTGACCGATGCTTTTGCGCCTGAAAGACTGGCCGTCGTCAACGAAAGCCACCTTCACGCCGGTCACCACCATGTCGAGAGCGACCACCACGCCACCTTCGACGGCACCGGCGAAACGCATTTCCGCATCCGCATCGTTTCGCCTGCTTTTTCCGGCCTGAGCCGCATCGAACGCCACCGTGCCGTCAACGCCCTGCTTGCCGACGAGATGAAAGCCGGCCTGCACGCGCTGGCGATCGAGCCAGCTGCACCTGGCGAAAAGACGCGCTGGTAATCCAAAACTTTGAAACACTTCTTCGTCCGCCGGGACTAGACGTCTTCTCCTCGGCTTGGGAAATTCCCAGGCTGGGGGAGATCAGCAACATGCCACTTCATACGCGATTGGTAGCGGAGGCGCTGGCAACGGCCCTGCTGCTCGCAACGGTTATCGGCTCGACCATCATGGGCACGACACTGGCGCCCGACAATCCGGCCTTTGCCCTCTTTGTCACCTCGACCTCGACCGGCGGCATGCTCTTCGTGCTGATCTCCGCTTTCGGACCCGTATCGGGCGCACATATCAATCCCGTCGTCAGCCTGGGACTTGCCGCTGCCGGAGATTTCGCTTGGCGGGAGTGCGCCCCCTACATCCTCGCCCAGATCATCGGCGCGGTCATCGGCATCTGGCTGGCGCATGCCATGTTCGAACAGCCGGTGTTGCAGCTTTCTTCGACGGCACGCGACAGCTTCGGCATGTGGCTCTCTGAAGCCGTGGCGACCTTCGGCCTGTTGCTGGTCGTGTTCGCATGCGCAGCGCGCAAGCCCGGCGCCACTGCTGCAGCGGTCGGCCTTTACATCGCCGCCGCCTACTGGTTCACCGCGTCCTCGTCCTTCGCCAATCCAGCGATGACACTGGCACGCGCTTTCACGGCAACGGCGGCGGGCATCCGGCTGGCAGATGTCGCGGGCTGGATCGTGGCACAGTGCCTCGGTGCCCTGGCTGCATACGTTGTCGCCCGCCTGTTCTGGCCAAGCGTTACGGCAGCTTCTGGACCTCTTGCTGCTGGATCTCCACGGACGCCGGCCTGATCCTGATCCTGGCGATGCGGTTCTTGTCGCGCTTCATGACCAGGAAGCGCTTGCCGTGGAACGTGAAGGCCTGCTTCTCCACCGGAATCGACTGCGCCTCGTGAATGATGAGGCCAGCGATCGTCGTAGCCTCCTCGTCCGGCAACGCCCAGCCCAGCGCGCGATTGAGATCGCGGATCGACACCGTGCCTTCCACGACCACCGAGCCGTCGGCCTCCTGCTTCACACCCTGGACATCGATGTCATGCTCGTCGGATATTTCACCAACGATTTCCTCGATGAT
Source organism: Mesorhizobium sp. EU05-FHT14A09 (assembly GCF_058790995.1). Lineage (NCBI taxonomy): Bacteria > Pseudomonadati > Pseudomonadota > Alphaproteobacteria > Hyphomicrobiales > Phyllobacteriaceae > Mesorhizobium > Mesorhizobium sp. EU05-FHT14A09. The sequence goes on along the minus strand of NZ_JBYTDF010000003.1, from coordinate 476,597 downwards.
GTCCTCCAGCGTCAGCAAACCTTCAACCTCGCCATATTCGTCGACGACGATGGCGATATGAGCCCTTCGGCGCAGGAAGGCGTTGAGCTGCTCCTCGAGACTGGTGGTGTCCGGCACGAACCACGGCTTCGCCGCGATCTTCAGGATGTCGATCCTGGAGAAGTCGTTGTCCACCTCGTTGAGTGCGCGCAGCAGGTCCTTGGCGTGCAGGATGCCGACGATGTTGTCGAGCGAACTCTTCCAAAGCGGCAGCCTGGTGTGCGGGCTCTGCAGCACTTCGCGCACGATCGCTTCGGGCGCATTGTCGGCATTGACGGAGCGCATGTTGGTGCGGTGAACCATGACGTCCGAGACTTCCAGCTCGCGCAACGCCAGAAGCGCCTCGACGCGGGTGCGGTCCTCTTTCATGGCTTTCGCCTCGCTGCGCAGCCGTGAGATCACGGCGCGGGCCTCCTGCTGTGTCAGGCGGCGCCGCTTCCGGCTGATCAGTTGCAGGCCGAAGGAGCCGAGCAGCGGCTTTCGGAAAAGAACGGCCAGCAGCGCGAGGACGACCAGCCCGCCGGCAATGATCCATCCCGCCAACTCGGTCATTCAAGGCTGTCCCGCAGGAACGCCACGACTTCCGAGGCAGGCACATCCTTGGCTATGAAGGATTGCCCGATGCCACGCGTCAGGATGAAAGTCAGCGCGCCGCGCGACACTTTCTTGTCCTGGGTTATGTAATCGAACAGTTTTTCCGGTCTCGGCAGGTCGCCGGGGATGTCGGCGACGCGCGTCGGCAGGCCGACAGCCTTCAGATGCGTCTCGACGCGCGCGGCATCGTCCGGGCTCGCCAGGTTCAGGCGAGCGGAGAAACGATGCGCCAGCACCATGCCGATCGACACGCCTTCGCCATGCACCAGCCTGGCGCCATCATAAGCCGTTGCAGCCTCCAGCGCATGGCCGAAGGTATGGCCCAGATTGAGCAGCGCGCGATCGCCCGTCTCGAACTCGTCGCGCGCCACGACATCGGCCTTGGCGCGGCAGGCTTCGGCAATCGCCTCGATGCGGGCGTCGCCGCCGTCAAAGACCTCCCGCCAGTTCTTTTCCAGCCATGCGAAGAAGGCGGGTCGGTCGATCAGACCATATTTTGCGAGTTCGGCGTAGCCGGCGCGGAATTCGCGGATCGGCAGCGTGTCGAGCACATCGCTGTCGGCCAGAACCAGCTTCGGTTGATGGAAGACGCCGATCAGATTCTTGCCACGCGCGCTGTTGATGCCGGTCTTGCCACCGACCGAGGAATCGACCTGGGCCAGCAACGAGGTCGGAACCTGCACGAAATCCATGCCACGCCTTGTGATGCCCGCAGCGAAACCAGCCAGATCCCCAATGACGCCACCGCCAAACGCCAGCACCGCATCGCGGCGTTCCAGCCTGGCGCCAAGCACTGCGTCGACGACCTCCTGCAGATGGTCGAAGCTCTTGGTCTTTTCGCCAGCGGGCAGCGTAACGGTGGCAGCAACGGCAACGCCACCGCTCTCCAACCCGCTCTTCAGCGCCTCGAGATGGCTTGCCGCGACATTCTCATCGGTGATGATCGCCACACGCGTGCCCGGCAGGCGCGCTGACACGGTTTCTCCGGCACGCGCGAGCAGGCCAGGACCAATCAGGATCTCATATGCACGGTCACCCAACCCGACTTCGACGGTGACGGTCTTGCTCATGCTTGTCCCTCGTCGGCGGCAACCGTCTTCTGGATGCCGAAATGACCGCACAGCGCCGCGATCACTTCCTCGGCGATCACTTCCTTGCGTTCGTCGCGCGTCGGCACGGTAATATCGGCCAGCGCGTAAGTCGGATAACGGTCATCCATCAATTTCTGCAGCGTCGCGCGCGGGTTGGCGGTCTTCAGGAGCGGGCGGTTCTGCTTCTTGGAAACCCGCTCCATCAAAAGGTCGAGATCGGCCTTCAGCCATACCGAAATGCCATGCGCCGCGATCGCCTCGCGCGTCTGCTCGTTCATGAAAGCGCCACCGCCGGTGGAGAGCACCTGTGGCCCCTGTTCCAGCAGGCGAAGAATGACCCGCTGCTCGAGCGCGCGAAACTCCGTCTCGCCATAACGTTCGAACAGTTCCGGGATGGTCATGCGCGACACATCCTCGATCTCCTGATCGCTATCGATGAAGGTGAGCCCGAGTGCGCCTGCCGTCTTGCGGCCGATTGCCGTCTTGCCGGCGCCCATCAATCCGACGAACACGATGGAACGGATGCCGAGCCGCTCGATCAGCGCGACACGGCTTTCGTCCTGCGGATTGGCGGCTTGCGGGTTCATTGCCGGCGTATCGACATGAAAAGCCCCTTTGCGTCAAGCGGCGCAGGTCGCGAACCGCCCTTGAAATGGCGGAATCGCCGTCCCATAACGGGACGTCTCCGGCAACATCATAGAATCAAGGCGCCAACCGAACCCATGCCGACCCTGCTCCGCCTCGTCGTGACCCTGGCGATCTTGGCCGGCCTCACCTATGGCGCGATGTTCGCGCTGGTGATGTTCGTTTCGCCCAAGCAGTCAGAGCTTTCGGTGCGCATTCCGGCCGAAAAGCTCAACCCGAAGAAAAACTAATGCGCGTCGCGATCTTCCAGATCCGTTCCTTGCGCGTTAGGTCCTTTGTTTCACGCATGTCGTTATCGCAAAACCGCTCCACACTTTTGCGCGACATGCTTTGGTCAGCAAAAGAGCCTGCGCCATGAGCAGTGCCGCCCGCATCGAAGCTTTCCTGGAGATGATGAGCGCCGAACGGGGTGCTGCCGAAAACACGTTGGCCAGCTATCGCCGCGATCTGGAGGACGCTGCCGCAGCGGTCAAGGGAGGCCTGGCCAATGCCGCCTCGGGCGACATCCGCGGCTATCTAGACGGCATTGCCGCGCAAGGCTTCGCGCCGACCTCGCAGGCGCGCAAGCTCTCGGCGCTGCGCCAATTCTTCAAGTTCCTCTATGCCGAGGGCCTGCGCCAGGACGACCCCACCGGCACGCTGGACAGCCCGAAAAAAGGCCGCCCGCTGCCAAAGACGATGGGAGAGGCCGAAGCCGGCCGCCTGCTCGACCGCGCTGCTGCCGAAGCGGGCGAACCACCGGCAGGCAGCGATCCTCTCGCTGCGCTCAGGCTGCATGCGCTGGTGGAGGTGCTCTACGCGACGGGGTTGCGCGTCTCGGAACTGGTCGGCCTTCCAGTGACGGTGGCGCAGCGCGACGACCGCTTCTTCATGGTGCGCGGCAAAGGCAACAAGGAGCGCATGGTGCCGCTTTCTGCCAAGGCGCGCACCGCCATGACGGTCTGGCTGGCAGCGCGTGCCAAGGTGCCCACCTTTGCCGAAAGCGCGTTCCTGTTTCCATCCTCGTCCGACAGCGGCCACCTGCCCCGCCAAGTCTTTGCACGTGACCTGAAGGGCCTCGCGGCCCGCGCCGGCATCGCCACTTCGAAAATATCGCCGCACGTCCTGCGCCATGCCTTCGCCAGTCATCTCCTGCAGAATGGCGCGGACCTGCGCGCCGTGCAGCAGTTGCTCGGCCATGCCGACATTTCGACCACGCAGATCTACACGCATGTGCTGGAGGAAAGGCTCGTTCGGCTGGTCAACGATCACCATCCGCTTGCCGACTAGGCCCGGTGTCGCTATGTGAGGGCGACGTTTCATAGCTCGGCACTGCCGTTACGGCTTCCTGTCTTTCTGTTTTCCGGCGCAGCGGTCCCCTCACGAATGTACAATTATCTCGACTTCGAAAAACCGGTTCAGGACCTTGAGGGCAAGATCCTCGAACTGAAAAAGCTTGCGGAGAGCGGCGAGGCCGTCGATGTCGCCGACGAGATCACGCGGCTGGAAAAGCGGGCGCGCGAAGCGTTGCGCGACGCCTACAAGGCGTTGACACCCTGGCAGAAGGTGCAGGTCGCGCGCCATCCCGACCGCCCGCACTGCCTCAGCTACATCAGCGGCCTGTTCACCGACTTCACGCCGCTGGCCGGCGATCGCGCTTTCGGCGAAGATCAGGCCATCGTTTGCGGTTTCGCCCGATTCCGCGGAGAATCGGTCGCTGTCATCGGTCAGGAAAAAGGCTCCGACACCGCCAGCCGCCTGAAGCACAATTTCGGTTCGGCCCGCCCCGAAGGCTATCGCAAGGCGGTGCGCGTGATGGAGATGGCCGATCGGTTCAAGATACCGCTGGTCACCCTGGTCGACACGGCCGGCGCCTTCCCGGGCGTCGACGCAGAGGAACGCGGCCAGGCCGAGGCGATCGCTCGGTCCACGTCTGCCGGCCTGGCGCTGAAAGTGCCGTCGATCTCGGTTGTCATCGGCGAAGGCGGTTCGGGCGGCGCCATCGCGATCGCGACGGCAAACCGTGTCTACATGCTCGAACACGCGATCTATTCGGTGATTTCGCCGGAAGGTGCAGCCTCCATCCTGTGGCGCGACACCACACGCTCCAAGGATGCGGCGACGAATATGAAGATCACCGCGCAGGACCTGCTCGAACTCAAGATCATCGACGCCATCATTCCCGAGCCGCTTGGCGGCGCCCATCGTGAGCCGGAGAAGGTGATTGGTGCCACCGGCGACCTGATCGCCAAGACGATGCAGGATTTCGCCAGCTCCAACGTCGATTTCCGCGAACAGCGCCGCGAAAAATACCTCGCCATGGGACGTTCGCTCTGACGGGCTGACCAGAACGGCAGCCATTGCCCCCGACGTTGCGGCTGCGTTGAGGCTCTAAAATGTGGCGAGGAACCTGTTTTCCGCCACAAAATTGCCGTCGCTTTCGGTTCAGTCACTTTGTCGGGAAGACTGACGGCACGGCTTGCAGTAAGGAAATTTCAAGGTTAACGGGCTTAGGGTCCATCGATGTTCAGAGTAGCGCCTGGGCCTTGAGGCCCGTGGCGTACAATTGGAAGACGACAGCGCATCCATGTTCGCGAAACTTGCACGCACAGGCTTCATGATCAGCGTTCTTGCAGTGGCCGGCTGCAACGAAAAGTCGGTTGCCGACTTCGTACCGCAGGGCGCCAACAAGCAGCTCCCGGAAAAGATCCTCGCCGACATGCGCGCCAAAGGCATGAACCGCGAGTCACCGATCGTCGGGCGTATCTTCAAGGAAGAGAACGTCGTCGAGGTCTGGAAGCAGAAAACCAACGGCCGTTACGAAATCATCGCCAGCTATCCGATCTGCCGTTATTCCGGCAAGCTCGGACCGAAATACACCGAGGGTGACCGCCAGGCACCGGAAGGTTTCTATACCGTGCGTCCCGGCCAGATGAACCCGAAGTCGGGTTATCATCTCTCCTTCAACATCGGCTATCCGAACACCTATGATCGTGCCAACGGCCGCACCGGCTCCAACCTGATGGTGCACGGCGCCTGTTCGTCGTCGGGCTGCTATTCGATGAACGATCCGCAGATCGAAGAAATCTACGCTTTCGCCCGCGACGCCTTCAAGGGCGGCCAGACCGAATTCCAGATCCAGGCTTACCCGTTCCGCATGACCGCGGCCAACATGGCGCGCTACCGCAACGACCCGAACTACGAGTTCTGGAAGATGCTGAAGGTGGGCTACGACAATTTCGAGATCGCCAAGGTGCCGCCGAAGGTCGACGTCTGTGAGAAGCGCTATGTCTTCAACCAGGTTGCGCCTGACGGCCAGAAGTTCAATCCGACCGGCGCCTGCCCGATCAGCACCACGCCGGACCCGCTGAAGGTCGCCTATGGCGCCTATCAGAAGACCTATGACACAGCCTTCGCCAGCGCCATGAGCAGCTCGACGCCGGCACCCAAGGCCTCGATCGCCGGCATCAAGGAAGCCAATCTGGTCTCCGACTGGACCAAGCGCCGCGCCCGCGGCGAACGCATCACCATCGAACCGCCGTCAATGAACCACGACGGCTCGGTGACCGAAAACAGCACCCGCATGGGCCGCATCGATTCCCCGGCCGGCCGCAAGATGGCGGCCCTTGAAGCCGAACAGGCCGCCAAGAAAAAGGCCGAGGAAGAAAAGAAGGCGGCGATCGCTTTCGCCAAGGCGGAAAAGGAACGTGTCAAGGCTGAAGCCTTGGCCGCCAAGGAAGCCGCCAAGAAGAAGGCTTCCGAGCCGGCGGAGACGTTGACGGCTCAGGTTCAGCCTGTTCCAGTCGAGGAAGAAGGCCGCCTGGCGCAGATGAAGAAGAAACTGCTCGGCATGTTCGGCGGCTGAGCCGGTCATGTCGCAGGAAATCGCCACCGAGACAGCCGCAATCTACGATCTCAAGGGACTGAACTGCCCCTTGCCGGTGCTGAAGGCACGCAAGCGGCTGGCCGATATGCAGCCCGGCGGCATGTTATGGCTGGAGACCACGGATCCGCTCGCTGTCATCGACATCCCGGCCTTCTGCACCGACAGTGGTCACCGCCTGGTCGAGACCGCCGCCATGCCGGGCGGGCACCGTTTCCTGGTCGAACGCGGCGCCTGACATTCCACCGCTTTGAGCGCCAAAGGAACGGCTCTGTGCCAACGGTCATTCTGAATGACCGGAGTGCGCGACTGCGCGCCGCGCCCGTTGGCGCGCGAGCCAAGTGGCCCGGACGGGCTGCGCCGGCGCTTGAGGCGTCCTGGATGTGTAACCATCCAGGACCTCCCAAATATCAAAGCCCGGCAATCGCCAGCGGATTGTTCGTCAGGGCGTCGCGATCCGGCGTGTCGATGGCCGGACGATCGGTCAAGGCCGAAAACAGCCGTCGCACATAGTCTTCAGGCATATCGAGCGTGATCAGCACCAGCCGCGTGCCGCGCTGGCCATCCGGCCATGCCGGCAACCGGGACGGCGGATGCAGCAACTTCTGCACGCCATGCACGACCAGCGGGCGCTCCGGATCCTCTTTCAGCTCGATCACGCCCTTCATGCGCAACAGCTGTTCGCCATGCGTGGAACGCAGCAGGTCGAAAAACATGTCGATGGCCGCAAAAGCCACCGGGCCGTCATGCACCAGCGAAAAGGTCTTCACCCGCGAATCGTGGCGATGCCCGTGGTGATGGTGGTCGTGATCATGATGATGGTGGTGATGCTCGTGGTCATCATGGTGATGGTGGTGATCGTCGGCCGCCTCGCCCAGCCAACGCGCAACATCGGCGCCCTTGGTGGCCGGATCATAGAGGCCGCAATCCAACAGTGCCGCAGCATCGGCTTTCTGGACGTCGACAAGCCGGGCACCCGGATTGATGTCCTTCAATCGCGCCGTCAGCAGCGCGACCTGAGCGGCATCGGCGAGATCGGCTTTGGTAAGCACGAGGCGGTCGGCCATCGCCACCTGCTTCAGCGCCTCGACATGGGCATCGAGTGTCTTGTCGCCATTGACCACATCGACCAGCGCAACGACGCCGTCGAGACGAAAGGCCTGCACCAACGCCGGATGCGCCATGATCGACTGCAGCACAGGCGCCGGGTCAGCCAGGCCCGTCGTTTCGATGACCACGCGTGCCAGTTTTTCGATACGGCCTGTCTGCAGGCGATCGACGAGGTCGGCCAGCGTGTCGACCAGTTCGCCACGCACCGTGCAGCACAGGCAGCCGTCGGAAAGCTGGATGATGCCGTCCGAGGCCTGTTCGACCAGGAGGTGGTCGATGGCCACCTCACCATATTCGTTGATGATGACGGCGGTATCGGTGAGCGCAGGGTCTTTCAGCAGGCGATTGAGCAGCGTGGTCTTGCCAGCGCCCAGAAACCCCGTAACCACCGTAACGGGAATGGGAAAATTCGCGCCGCTCATGACATCTGCCTCGCTGCTGGGACCTTCCGCATATGGAACATGCGGACCGCCCTAACTCCTTGTTTCAGCACTCGATCCCGTCCGAAACGTCCTCGCGGGAACATTCTGGCTCTTTGTTTTGCGCACAGACGCAACACCGCAGCGCGCTTCTGCTGGAATTGCGCTAGTTGGCAGTCTTGACCAGCTGATCGCCCTGCATGCCGGCCGCGACCGGAGCCACGAAAGCCGGAGCAGGCCGGTCCGGCCGCCAGGCTGGCACTGGCACTGGCACATTGGCTGCCTTACCGGCTTCGGGTGCCGTATCGGCGATTTCGACACGCCCGATCATCGCCCGCGGCACCGGTCCCGTCGCACCGCCGAGGCTGACCGCTACCAGCTTGGGATTGACGAGCTTTTCGCGCCAGGGCGATTTCGGCGCCTTTTCGTCGGGGGCCGGGGCGGCTTCGGACTGTGCTTCCTTCGGCTGCTTCTTGCAAACCTCTTCCTGCATGTCGTTGACCGCCAGCGTATCGCCATAGGGCTGCAGGGAAGCGAGGCTGAAGGACGTCGTCATCGACGTGCCGAAACCCTGGTCGAGCAGCTTCGCGGCCGCATCGGCGCGCGCGATCGCCGATTTCTCGCCCAGCACCACGGCAGCCAGCGTACGGCCATTACGCGTTGCCGTGCCCACCATGTTGAAGCCAGACGGGCAGACGAAACCGGTCTTCATACCGGTAGCACCCGCATAACGGCCGACCAGCAGGTTATAATTGGGGATCTTCTTCTTGCCGAGCGACAGTCCCTCGATCGAGAACCACGGCTGGTACTGCGGGAAATCGCGACGCAGCGCCGTCACCAGCAAGGCGATGTCGCGTGCGGTCGTGTACTGATCGGGCGAGAACAGACCATTGGGATTGACGAAATGCGTGCCGGTCATGCCGAGACGGGCCGCGGTGGCATTCATGCGCTCGGCAAAGTCCTCCTGCGAGCCGCCGATGTTTTCGCCGATCGCCATGGCGACGTCATTGGCCGACTTGGTGATCATGATCTTGACGGCGGTATCGAGCCGCAGCACCGAACCGGGCTTGAAACCCATTTTCGACGGCGGCTGGCTGCTGGCCAGCTTGGTCATGCGGATCGGTGAATTGAGTGCCGCTTCGCCCTCGGCGATCGCCTGGAAGGCGACATAGGCGGTCATCAGCTTGGTCAGCGAGGCCGGATACCAGCGCTTGAAGGCGTCCTGGTGCTCCAGGATGCGGCCATTGTCGAGGTCGAACAGCACGGCCGGATTGGCCTCAGCCTGCTGCACCGCGATGACGCCGCCAAACACCGCGCCTGCCGCCAGAATCTTGAGCAAATGCCTTGGCCTCATCATCCGTTCCGAAATCGCTCTTGCCGTCATCACCCTGGTCTCCGTAAGATTTGCCCACGGATCGCCAGGTTTCGTCATTCGGCCACCTCCTGGCCGCAATGCCGCGCTGCTATCTAGCCTATGTGACATCACCAAGGCAAAGCATAGCGCGATCACAATTCTGTCCACGCCGGGTTAAGACCGGACCAACAGCGAGTTTGAGACCTATGCCCATTCTGAACCGCGCCGCCGAACTGCAGGAAGAGGTCGCCGGCTGGCGTCGTCACATCCACCAGAAGCCGGAACTGAATTTCGACGTGTTCGAAACCGCGGCTTTCGTCACCGAGAAGCTGAAAGAGTTCGGCTGTGACGAGGTCGTGACCGGCATCGGCAAGACCGGCGTGGTCGGCGTCATTCGCGGCAGCAAGGGCAACGGCTCCACCGTCGGCCTGCGCGCCGACATGGACGCTTTGCCCATCACCGAGGTCACCGGCAAGCCTTATGCCTCGCAGACACCGGGCAAGATGCACGCCTGCGGCCATGACGGCCACACCGCCATGCTGCTGGGCGCGGCCAAATACCTCGCAGAGACGCGCAATTTCGCAGGCTCTGTCGCCGTGATCTTCCAGCCCGCAGAGGAAGGCGGCGGCGGTGGCAACGAAATGGTCAAGGATGGCATGATGGATCGTTTCGGCATCGCCAAGGTGTTCGGCATGCACAACATGCCCGGCCTTCCCGTTGGCCAGTTCGCCATCCGTCCGGGTCCGATCATGGCGGCGACCGCCGAGTTCACCATCACCATCAAGGGCCGTGGCGGCCATGCGGCGATGCCGCACGGCACCATCGACCCCATCGTCATCGCCAGCCAGTTGGTCGGCGCCTTGCAGACCATCGCCTCGCGCAACACCGACCCGGTCGAATCGGTCGTCGTCTCGGTCACCAAGTTCCATGCCGGCGATGCCTATAACGTCATCCCGGAAACCGCCGAGATCGCCGGAACGGTGCGTTCGCTGAAAAAGGACGTCGCCAAGAAGGCCGAGCAGCGCATCCGGCAGCTCTGCACCGGCCTTGCCGCCGCCCACGACACGACCATCGAGGTCGACTACGACGCCAATTACCCGGTCACCTTCAACCATCCCGACGAAACCGTCTTTTCCGGCGATATCGCCGCCGACGTTGCCGGCGACGCTCAGGTGCAGCGCGCGATCCAGCCGGTGATGGGCGGCGAGGATTTCTCCTACATGCTGGAAGCCCGTCCCGGCGCCTTCATCTTCATCGGAAATGGCGACAGCGCCGGCCTGCACCACCCTGCCTATGACTTCAACGACGAGGTCATTCCGCACGGCGTCAGCTACTGGGTGAAACTCGCCGAAAAGGCGCTGGCGGCCTGACGGCCCGCGTCTTCCTCTCCCTTCGCAAGGAGGGAGAGGCGCGGCGCCTAAGAAGGCAGCGAGGAATATCGCGCACGAAATCGACTGAGCACGGCTGCCATCACCGTCGGCCCTATCCCATCCTGAAGCGCACACCTTTCGATTTGACCCGCTCGGCACTTGGCGAAGCGGCGTGAAACGGCTATGTGTGCGCCCGCGTGGTCCCGTAGCTCAGTAGGATAGAGCGGCAGATTCCTAATCTGTAGGTCACAGGTTCGATTCCTGTCGGGATCACCAACAAAATCATATAGTTGGTTGGTGATAGCTTCAAATCCGCAGCAAGCCACCTCGCCGCATAGCGCCGCAATCCTGCACTCTGCTCACACCCACTAAGGCGTGGGCTGCTTCTGCGTCCTCTCCTGCGGCTGGTCGCGCAGGACGCGCAGCTCGTACCACAGGGCATTCAGAATGCCGACCGTGGCGGCCAGGCCGAGGCCGAGTATCCAGGCAAAGTACCACATGGCTTTCTCTCCTCAGTAGGCGTGATCCGCGTCGTGGATATCCTTCTCGCTGACCTTGCCCCACAGCACCCGGTAAACCCAGGCCGTGTAGATCAGGATAAGCGGCAGGAAGATCGCGGTGGCGAACAGCATGTTGCGCAGCGTCGCACGGCTGGACGAGGCGTCGAACACGGCGAGCGAATGGCCGGGATTGGTGCTCGACGGCAGGATGATCGGGAACATCGCCAGACCAACCGTTGCGATGATGCAGACGATCGAAAGCTGCGAGGTGAAGAAGGTCAGGCCGGCCTTGCGTGCGCGGAAGCCGGCTGCTGCTGCCAGCGGCAACAGCACCCCGAGCAGCGGCACCAGCCACAGCAGCGGCATACCCTGGAAATTGTGCAGCCATGCGCCGGCATTTTCGGCAACCGTCTTGCGCAGCGGATTGGACGGTCCGTCCCACACGATCGGACTGGTCACCTCATAGCCGCCGAACCAGCCCAGCGAGATGAAGACGCCACCCAGTGCGAACAGGATCGCCGCCACCAATGCCGCCTTTGGCCCGACGGCTGCGGCTCGCTCGGCAACCACGCCGTCAGCCTTGAAGGCGAGCCACGCGGCGCCGTGCATGACCAGCATCGCCACCGACACCAGCCCGCAGAAGATCGCCAGCGGATTGAGCAGGCCAAACAGGTTGCCTTCATAGATCGGGCGCAGGTCGTCCGTGAAATGGAAAGGCACCCCTTGCAGGACATTGCCGACCGCGACGCCGAAGATCAGGGCAGGCACGGCGCCGCCGATGAACAGCGCCCAGTCCCAATTGTTGCGCCAGCGCTGGCTGTCGCGCTTGGAGCGGTACTTGAAGCCGACCGGCCGCAGGATCAGCGCGAACAGCACAAGGAACATCGCCAGGTAGAAACCCGAGAAGCTCATCGCGTAGAGCGCGGGCCACGCCGCGAAGATCGCGCCGCCGCCGAGGATGAACCAGACCTGGTTGCCTTCCCAGACCGGCCCGACGGTGTTGATGGCAACCCGGCGCTCGATATCGGTCTTGGCCACGAAAGGCAGCAGGATGCCAACCCCCATGTCGAAACCATCGGTCACCGCGAAGCCGATCAGCAGGACACCCAGCAGAACCCACCAGATCAGGCGAAGTGTGGTGTAGTCGAAAAGAAACTCGATCATATCCGTGTTCCTTCCTGGACCTAATTCGCGGCCACAAGTGTGGCGCTGCCGGAGGTCTCGACATGTTCGGTTGCCGGCCCCTTGGCGATCGCGGCCAGCATGAGCCGGACTTCGATGACGGCGAGCGTGCCGTAGACGAGCGTGAAGCCGAGGATGGTGATGATGAGGTCGCTGATGCCGAGCTGGGAAGTTGCAAGGAACGTCGGCAACACACCTTCGATGACCCAGGGCTGGCGGCCGAATTCAGCCACGAACCAACCAACCTCGACGGCGATCCAGGGAAGCGGCATGGCAAAGAGCGCCATGCGGAACAACCAGCGCGGCGCCGGCGCCTCGCGCATCGTGTACCAGAGCGAGGTGAGGAACACGGCGAGCAGCAGGAAACCACACGCCACCATGATGCGGAAAGTGAAGAAGATCGCCGGCACGGTGGGCACTGTGTCCCACGCCGCCTGCTTGATCTGCTCCTCGCTCGCCTGGCGCGGATCGGCGACATAGCGCTTCAGGAGCAGCGCATAACCGAGGTCGGCCTTGGTTTCGTCGAAGCGCGCACGGGCAGCGGCGTTGCCGTGATCAGCCTTCAACTGCTCCAGCGCATCATAGGCGGGAATGCCGTCGCGGATGCGCTTTTCGGCGCGTCCGACCAGTTCGAATATGCCGGGAATCTGCTTGTCGATCGAACGCGTGCCGATCAGTCCCATCACCCACGGAATCCGGATCGCGAAATGCGTGGTCTTGTCCTGCATGTCGGGAATGCCGATGGCCGTGAAGGAAGCCGGCGCCGGCTCGGTTTCCCACATCGCCTCCATGGCGGCCAGCTTCATCTTCTGGTTGTCGGTGATTTCATAGCCGCTCTCGTCGCCGAGCACGATCACGGAAAGAGCCGACGCCGTGCCGAAAGCGGCGGCAATCACGAACGAACGCTTGGCCAGTTCGATATGGCGTCCGCGCAGCATGTAGAAGGCCGAAATGCCAAGCACGAAGGTCGCGCCGCAAACGTAACCGGCCGAAACCGTATGGACGAACTTGGCCTGCGCGACCGGATTGAACAGCACCGCGATGAAGTCGGTGACTTCCATGCGCATGGTATCGGGATTGAAAGCGGCTCCGACCGGGTTTTGCATCCACGCATTGGCGATCAGGATCCACAGCGCGGAGAAATTGGTGGCAAGGGCGACGAGCCAGGTAACGGCAAGATGCGCGCGCGCGGAAAGCCTGTCCCAGCCGAAGAAGAACAAGCCGACGAATGTTGCTTCAAGGAAAAACGCCATCAGCCCTTCGATGGCGAGCGGCGCTCCGAACACATCGCCGACATAATGCGAATAGAAGGCCCAGTTCATTCCAAACTGGAACTCCATCGTGATGCCTGTCGCCACGCCGAGGGCGAAGTTGATGCCGAACAGCACGCCCCAGAACTTGGTCATGTCACGCCAGATGGTGCGCTCGGTCATGACATAGACCGTCTCCATCATTGCGATCATGATGGAAAGACCGAGGGTCAGCGGCACGAACAGGAAGTGATACATCGCGGTCAGCGCGAACTGCAGGCGCGACAATTCGACGAGTAGCGGATCGGTCATCAGGCGTCCCCTATAGGCGTCACGACTCCCACTATAAGACGAGCATAAAATGCTGATTACAATAGCTTGCCTTGTGCCTCTTCGACGCAAGCACCGATAAACGCCACTCAGACCGCAGCAAGGCAGATGAGCCCAGCCTCGAACCGCGTCCGCTTCAATGGCCAGACAGCCGGCATGCTGGCTCGGGCGCGTTCGCTGGCCGTTGGCGGGCTGCGTATCACGCTTTTGCTGCAAATCCTGCGCACCGTGCTGCGCCTGGGTTTCGCAGGTGCGCTGGCGGTCTTTGCCGGCGTCATGATCGAAGCAGGATCGGTCTCTGTCCCGGCGGTCGCTATTGGCTTGAGCGTGCTGCTTCTTGCCGCACTGGTCGGTTTTCTTGCCGATCGCCGGCAGGCGATCGCGGAGTTTCTCGTGGCGGACGGCTTGCGCGAAACTGCCCGGGAGAAGCTCGCCGTGATGCCGGCCCGAACTGTGCAGGCCCTGCCCGCGGGCGCACTGATCGCGGGGCTCCAGCGCTATCCGGAAGCGCTGGCGGCCCTTGTCGTCGGCCATCGTGCCGCGGCGCTCATGTTGGGCATCGTTCCGGTTCTGGTGGTGTGCGCAATCGTCGCGGTGTCCTGGCAGGCGGCGCTGGCGCTGCTTTTTGCCACGCCGCTCATGATCGTTTTCTTCGTCCTGATCGGCGACACCATTCACGCCAGGGCGGAAAAACAGGAACGCGCGTTCGGACAGCTCGCGACACAATTCGACGATCGTATCCGCACTTTGCCGACCATCCTTTCCGCGCATGGCGTGGATCGCGAACGCGGAAAGCTCGAAACCCGGATGGCAGCCTACGCTGACAGCACCATGAACATGCTGAAAGTGGCTTTCCTCAATGCCGGCGTCATCGATTTCTTTTCATCGTTGTCGATCGCCATTCTGGCGGTCTTCCTTGGCCTCGGCCATCTGAAGCTGGCCGAGATCCCCGGTTTCTCCGGCATGCAGCTGTGGCAGAGCCTTTTCATCCTCATGCTGGCACCGGAATTCTTCGCTCCGTTCCGCCGCTATGCGGAACAGTATCACGCCAAGGCAGAGGGCAACGCGGCGGCCGTGGCGATGGACGGCTTCCTGGCCGAACAGCGTACTCTTGAGCAGGCGAGCAAATTCGCCTGCAATCGCCTCGACCACCTGCCTGCGAGCGGTCTGGTGGCCGTCGTCGGCGAGAGCGGCGCTGGCAAATCGACATTGCTGCGCCGGCTTGCGGGCGTCGAAACCCCTGGTGGATCGGATCCCGCATTCGCCACTGGCGTCGACTGGATCTCGACCGACATTGCCGTGCCGGCAGGCACACTCGCCGATGCGCTTTCCTGGAATCGGGCCGAACGCCATCCGGCGAGGCTGCTGTCCGCAGCAGAGCGTGTCGGGCTGCTGGACGACACGCTGTTGCCGGGCGGGCTGAACGCGCGAGTAGGGGCTGGCGGCGAGAACCTCTCCGGTGGGCAACGCCTGAGAATTGGCGTTGCGCGCGCCCTGCTGTCCGACCGCCCGATCTTTGCCGACGAACCAACCGCCAAGCTCGATACCGACAACGCAGCCCTCGTGCGAGCCGCACTGACCGATTCTGCCGCCGACAGGCTGGTGGTCGTGGCGACCCATGATCCGGAATTGAAGGCGCTGGCGGCGCTGGTCATCGACCTCGATCAGCCGGAGCATCATCGGCAGGAAGCCGCGGTATGAGCCGTTCCAGGACATCCCGAACCGAGGGCAAGAATGAAATTCCGCGTCATTCTCATCTGTGGTGGCGTCTCGCCGGACTGCTTGCACTGACAGCGCTGTTCGCCGGTGTCCTTCTGACCGGTGTCTCGGTCTGGTTCCTTGGCGCGGTTGCGTTGGCCGGTGCGGGTGGCGCGGCCTACACCTTCAACTTCCACATCCCAGCAGCCTTGATCCGCATGTTCGCCATGGCGCGCACGGCAGCCAAATATGGCGAGCGTCTCGTCGGTCACAAGGCAGCCCTGCTCGATCAGATATCCCGCCGCACCCTGCTGTTCTCGGCGATGGCTGCCGCGTCGGAAGTACGCAGCGCGGGCTGGCAACTCGGCGACCGGGACAAACTGGCCGACTTTATCGACGATGTCGAAAACCTGGATTTCGCCAAGCTCAGGGTCCAACTGCCGCTGCTGGCAATTCTCGCCGGCCTTGCCTTTGCCTGCGTCGCCACGCTTTTCGTGATCCCGATGGCTTTGATCATCATTTTCCCGGCTGTGCTCAGCATCGCCTCCTGCGCTTATTGGCTTCTGCCGAGCCTGGCCAAGAACTGGCATACCGCCCGCCTCCACAAGCGCGCGGCGGGCAGGCGGCTTGGCGCAGCACTTGGCGCGGTCGCTCCGCTTCAGGCGGAGCACGCCTGGTCGGAGACGTTGGCCACTTCGTTCGCCGCCCTTTCGCGAGCCGACGCCCGATTGCTGCGGACGCGGCGCGGCATGGCGATTGCAGATGCGGTTCTCGGCCTGGCCGGCCCGCTCGCCAGCATGGTTGTCCTGGGGGCTGCATGGCTGGATGGGCAGCGTGGAAATGGCTTGCTTGCCGCGGCATTTGTCGCCTTCTCCTGGCTGGCTCTCGGCGAGGCCATGCAGGGCGCCTCACGCAGTCTGCTTGCCCGGGTCAAGGAAGCCGCCGCGAAGGGAACGCTGAGTGCCTGGTCCGCAGGCGTTCAGCATGGTGGTACACCAGCCTACAGCGCGTCCCCGCGCCTGGGCAAACTGCAGATCATGGCGCTGCCCCGCTGCGCGCCGGACGACAGGCCACTCGGCGGCACGGTGGATTTCGTCCTGGAAGCCGGACGGCCGACGGTGCTTTCCGGACCAAGTGGCAGCGGCAAGACGTCTTTGTTGAAACAGGTCGCCGGGTGGCTGGAAGCAGATGGTAGCGGCAAGCTTGTTGGCGACGGGGTCGAGCTTGTTGCTCTCTCGCGCAGGCAACTCACCTTCCTCGGGCTGCACGACGCCGCGGTGCTGTCGGACTCGGTTCGCGAGAATCTGTTTGCGCCGGACGCCACCGACGCCGAATGCTGGGCAGCACTCGACGCCGTCGAACTCGGCGAGCGCATTCGGCTCGCCGGCGGGATGGAAGGCTGGATCACCCAGGACATGCTTTCGCTGGGCGAAGCGCACCGGCTCAACCTCGCCCGCGCCTTGCTGAGCCCGCTTCCCATTATTCTCCTCGACGAACCTGGCGAACACCTCGACGCCGAGCAGGCTCGCCGCATCGTCGGGCGGCTGGTCGCCCATCTGCAAGACCGCATCCTGCTTATCTCGAGCCATAAGGCATCCGACACTTGGGCAGTGGCACGGGAGCTCAGGCTAGATGGGCCCGCAGCGTAAGGAACCCGGCAGCTCCATTGCTCCTCACTTCCAGGGTGGTTTCAAGTCTCCTGGCGCCGTGTTGACGAACGACGGCTCAGTTCGAGGGCAATCGCGGCGACAACCGTAAGGGCGATGAGAACAAGCCCAAGCGCGTTGACGGCCGGCGTCAAACCGGTGCGGACCTTCGTCGCGATATAGACGGTCAACGGAGTTTCCGTGCCGCGGACGAACAGGGTGGTGTTGTAGTTCTCGAAGGATTGCAGGAAAGCAATGAACGTCGCAGCAAGAAGCGACGGTTTGAGGTAGGGGAGCAGGATGCGGCGAAACACCATGAAGCGCGAAGCGCCAAGGTCGATCGCAGCTTCCTCCAGGGTCCTGTCGAATATCTGCAGCCGGGCCAGCACCATCAGCATGACATAGGCCGTGATGAAGCTCGCCTGAGCAAGGATGATCAGCAGCGTGCCGCCGCCGACGCCGGCCTGTCGCCACAGCACAAGCGTCGCGATGCCGATTGCCACGCCCGGCGTCAGCAGCGGCGAAACCATGAGCGCGTAGAGAAAGTTGCGCGACGAGTGCTGAAGACTGTTGAGGAGCAGCGCAGCAGCCGTCCCAATCGGTAGCGATATCGCGATGACGCCGACGCCAATGAAAAGCGACAGGCGAAGTGCTTTCCACATGGCCTGATCTGCCCACAGGACAGCAAACCAGTCGAACGTCAGGCCGAGCCAGGGAGTGACCGTCGGAAATTTGCTCGCGTTGAACGTGGCGATACCCATCACCGCCAGCGGCAGGAACAGATAGAGGAAGAAAAGCGCCATGTAGATGGCAAAGACGATGCGCGGCAGTGCGGCCAGCGCCTTCGGAAACCATGAATTGTTGCGCGGCTTCGCTGTGCGGCTTTCGAGCGCGACCGTCATTTCGCTACATCCGCGAGATTGACCTTGAACAACCGCAGCGCGGCCATCACGACCGCCATGCACAAGGCAAGCAACACAAGCGCGTAGGCCGCACCGCGGTTCCAGTTCCCGCCCTCGAAAAACCAGTTGTAGATGATCTCGGTGAACCAGCGGCTTCCCGGAGCGCCAAGCAGCGCCGGAGCCACATAGCTGCCCGACGCCAGCATGAAGGTGAAGACGCAGCCGGTCGCGATGCCGGCCTTGGCGTGGGGAACGACGATGCGACGATGGATCTGGATCGTCGAGGCGCCAAGATTGCGCGCCGCTTCGATTTGCGCCGAATCCAGTGTCGAAATGGAATTGTAGACAGGAAACAGCATGAACAGAATGTAGGCATAGACCATGCCTGCCAGCACGCCCGTATCTCCGAACCAGCGCACCGGCTGATCGAGAACACCGAGCCCGACGAGCACGGCATTGAGCGGCCCGTTGAAGGCAAGCAGTATATACCAGGCAAGCACCCGCAGCACTTCGTTGATCCAGAACGGAACAATCAGCACCACGGTCACCCAGGCGACGGAACGCTTCGTCGCGATCTTGGCGAGCCAGAACGCCATGGGATAGGTGACGACAAGCGTCGTCAGCATGACCAGCCCACTCGCCCAGATCGTCTTGAAGAAGATGGCCCGGTGCACGGGATCGGCAAACAGCGCACTGAAATTCACCAGTGTATAGTGATCGTCCGGACCGCCGATCTGCGCCGGTGTCAGGTTCGGGCGAAGCGAGAAGTCGAGCATCATCAGGTTGGGTGCCAGCACCATGCCCAGCAGCCAGACGGCAACGCTGAGCACGATGAGGCTGCCAAGACCTGGGCCGAAACGCTGGAAAAGGTCACGCATGGGCGAGCACCAGCGCCTGCGAGGCCCCGAAAGCGAGCCGGACCCGCGCTCCGGCCGCCGGCATCTCTGAAAGGCGGTGGTGCGGCAGAGCCGCGACGACCCGCTTGCCGCCATCGGTCCGGGCATGCAGCATGGCCGTCGCCCCCTCGAACTCCAGTTGCTCGGCGAGCGCGTCGAGATGGTTGTCGCTGGCTTCCATACCAAGCGATATTGCCTCGGGCCGGACATAGACCAGCGCGGCATCACCAGCCTTCAGCCCTGAGCTGTTGCGCCCCAGAAAGAGGCCATGTTCGGTCTCGACGATCGCCAATCCATCGGCAATGCGCCCGACCGTGCCGGAGAATTCATTGGCTTCGCCGACGAATTTGGCAACGAACGGCGTGCGCGGATTGGCATAAAGTTCGCGCGGTTCCGCAACCTGCTGCAGGACGCCATCGCTCATGACCGCGATACGGTCCGACATTGCGAGCGCTTCCGACTGGTCATGGGTGATGTAGATGAAGGTTACGCCGGTGCGCTTCTGCAGCGCGCGCAATTCCGAGCGCATGTGCTGGCGTAATTTCAGGTCGAGCGCCGAAAGCGGTTCGTCGAGCAGCAGGACCTGCGGCTCTACGGCCAGCGCCCGTGCAATCGCGACGCGTTGTCTCTGTCCGCCCGAAAGCTCATGCACCATGCGGTCGGCATAGCCCGGGAGGGCGATCAGCTCGAGCAGTTCTTCGGCACGCCGGCGCCGCTGTCCCCTGGGCATGCCACGAACCTCCAGTCCGAAGGCGATGTTCTTCCACACCGGCATCAGCGGAAACAGGGCAAGTGACTGGAAAATCATGGCCGTCGGCCGCTGGTTGGCGCCGATCCCATCCATGTCGCGGCCACCGATCAGGATGCGCCCCGCCGTCGGCTGCATGAAGCCGGCAATCAAGCGCAGGATCGTCGTCTTGCCGCAGCCCGACGGGCCGAGAATGGAGAAGAACTCGCCGCTCTCGACAAACATGGAAAGATTTTTGACCGTGCGGGTGACACCGAAGGCCATTTCAACGTCGATCAATTCGACCGAGCGGGACATGATTGCGTGATCCTTAAAACGCAACGGCGGAGTCGTCGCCCCGCCGCTGATTGATGAGAAAGGACTGATCAGGCCGACAGGAACTTGTCCTGGTATTCGTTGCGCAGCGCGACGAACCAATTGTCCTGCACCGGCCACCACCACAATTTCTCAAGCGCGTCGCCTGGATAGGCAGCCTTGAAGAACGCCCGCGAGGCTTCCGAAAGAAACTTTTCGGCGCCGACCGCGGTCGTGTTGATCGAGGTGTGGTTGGCATAGAGAGCGCCGGCTTCCGGCGTCAGGATCCAGTTCAGGAAGGTGTAGGCCTGTTCGACATTGGCGGCGCCGACAGGAATGGAAACGCCCTCCATCCATGTGAGCGCGCCTTCCTTAGGCGCGACGAAACCGACCGGCAGACCTTCCTTGGAAAGGCCTGCGGCCGAGGAATCCCAGGTCTGGCCGATCGTTACGCCATTGGCGCGAAACGCACCCTGGGCTTCATTCTCGTTCGACCAGAACTGCGCGATATTGCCCTTGCGAGCGATGGCTTCCACCATGATGGCATCATAGTTGGCGCGCATGGTGGCCTCATCCTTGAAGCTGTCGCGCATCGGTTTCGGCAGCTTGCCTTGTGACTCCATCCACAGGCCCAAGCCGACGAGACCCGAATGGCCACGGACCGTGGCTTTGCCAGCCATTTCGGGTTTCCAGATGTCACCGTAAGAGGCCGTGCCGTATTCCAGCGGCGAGGTTTTCTTGTCGAAAGTGATCGCTTCCGTGCCCCAGTCTGTCGGAACCTGGTAGCGCTTGCCCTTGACCACCGCGCCAAGCGTTTCCGAACCCTTGACCGCACTCACGAGCGCGCGGTCCCACAATACCTTGCTCTCATCGATCGGCTGGACGAGACCGAGTTCGACATAATTGGGAACACGATCGACGCCGGGCCAGATCACGTCATATCCCTTGCCATTGCTGGCGCGCATCTGATTGAGAAGCTCGTCGTTTGTGCCGTAAGGCGTGTAGACCGGCTTGATACCGGTCGCCTTTTCGAAGGCAGCGAGCATGTCGTCTGAAATATAGCCAGCCCATGCAAAGATGTTCAGCGTGCCCGAGGAACCCGCGGCAAAGCCGGTGCGCGATACGAATGGTGCGGCAAGTGCGAAGGCTGCTGTCGTCGCAGCTCCCGTCCACAGAAAATTACGTCGGCTAATATACGTCATTCCAATTTCCCTCGGGGACCACCATTGGTCTTTGATGACCGCGCTTATAGGGATGCTGTTTGACAGACAGACGACTGCTTGATGGTTGCCGCGAGGTTACGCGACAGCACCGTGCGCAGAAAATAATGTATATTTATCATATAGTTGATATGAAGGCTCTCGAGTAATATGCTTGAACCGGCATTCACTGCTCGAGACTTTTTCTGGGTTGAAACCGTTCTGGCGACGCAGCATGCGCAACATCACCGAGGACCGGGTCTCGGGAAACCCAGCCCCGCTTCGGCCAACTCGCGGTTATGTGCGAACGGCCGCAACGCCGCGAGCCGACTTTTGCCTGCGACCCGACAATTAGCCGATTCAAGATGATCTCCACCGAGAGATCGTCTACCTCACGACATCCCGCAACAGCTCTTCCAGCCAGTCGGCAAAGACATGAAGACGATGGGAGAGATGCTGTCGGGTTGGATACAGGATCGTCATGGCCATCGGCTCGGCCGGGAAATCCTGCAAGACCTCCACGAGATCGCCGGCGTCAAGATGAGAACGGACGTCATAGGCAGGAATCTGGATCAATCCCAGGCCAGCGACGCAGCAGGCGATATAGGCCTCCGCGCTGTTGGCAGTCACACGGCCGGACATCGGCAAAGACCGCAAGACGCCTTTTTCCAGCCATTCCCATTCTTCGGTGCGCCCGGTTGAAGGAGACGTGTAGTTGACCGCCAGATGATCCTTGAGATCGTCGGGACTAGCTGGCACGCCATGACGTTCGAGATAGGCGGGACTGGCAACATTGATCAACGGCAATTGGCCGATGGAGCGGGCAATGAGCCCCGAATCCGCGAGCGGACCGACCCGCAGCACGCAATCGACGCTGTCCTCGATCAGATTGACGGCACGATCGGTGACACCGAGGTCGATATCTATCTGGGGGTATCTTTCCAGGAACTCGGGCAAGGCAGGCGCAATGATAAGCCGCCCGATCCGCCCCGGTACATCGACCTTGAGCCTGCCCGATGGTTTTGACGCGGAGTGCCTGAACACCCCCTCGGCTTCCTCGACATCGGCAATCAGTTGCAGGCAGCGTGTGTAGAAGGCAGCACCATCCTGCGTGGGCGAGACCTGCCGCGTTGTACGGTGAAGCAAACGCGCGCCGAGACGGCCTTCGAGTTCGAGAATGGCGGCTGAGACAGACGAACGCGGTACACCCAGTGTTGCTGCCGCGCGCGTGAAGCTGGAGCATTCAACGACACGTGTGAAGACACGAAACAGATCTATTCGATCCACCGATCGCTCCGCCATTGGTATGAGTTTCTGACAGATGATGTCAGTTTCATCACCTTTATCGGAAAATCCTAGACGATATCTTCTCGCCATGGAACCGGCTGCGAACAGCGGCCGCAGAGGCAAGGAGGCCACCGCATGACCGATCACAGCATCAACGGCAAAACCGTTCTCATCGCCGGCGGCGCGAAGAATTTGGGTGGGTTGATCGCGCGCGATCTTGCCGCGCATGGCGCCAGGGCCGTCGCGATCCACTACAACAGCGCGGCCACCAAGGCCGACGCCGACGCCACGGTTGCCGCGGTGAAGGCGGCAGGTGCCAAGGCAGTGGCCTTCCAGGCGGACCTCACCACGGCAGGCGCCGTTGAGAAGCTGTTTGCCGATACGGTTGCGGCGGTCGGCAGGCCCGATATCGCCATCAACACCGTCGGCAAGGTGCTGAAGAAGCCAATGGCCGAGATTTCGGAAGCCGAATATGACGAGATGAGCGCGGTGAATGCCAAGACCGCCTTCTTCTTCCTCAAGGAGGCAGGCGGGACGGTCAACGACAACGGCAAGATCTGCACGCTGGTGACCTCGCTGCTCGGCGCCTTCACGCCTTTCTATTCCAGCTATGCCGGCACCAAGGCGCCGGTGGAACATTTCACGCGCGCGGCTTCCAAGGAGTTCGGCGAGCGCGGCATTTCGGTGACCGCGATCGGACCGGGCCCGATGGACACACCCTTCTTCTATCCGGCCGAAGGTGCGGATGCGGTCGCCTATCACAAGACGGCAGCGGCGCTGTCTAACTTCTCCAAGACCGGCCTCACCGACATCCAGGACATCGTGCCATGGATCCGCATGCTGGTCTCGGAGGGCTGGTGGATGACCGGCCAGACCATCCTGGTCAATGGCGGCTATACCACCAAATAGTGGTAGCGCCGTGGGGCCGGCCTACACATCCTGCAGCGTCGGGACGGGCCAATTCGGGAGACGGCAAATGCATATCGCATTGGTACTGGCTGCATTTGCGGCCTCTCACCATCCGGTCCCCGAAGGCGTCTTGGCACCGGCCGCCAGCCATTTCCTGCCCGTGCAACGGCAATCAAACAAAGAGGAGGTCCAGGCAATGGCCACATCCGTGCTCCCTGCCCCCATCGATGCCCTGGTCAAGGCGGTGAATGACGGAGAGACAGAGCTGTTCCTGTCCTTCTTCACACCCGATGGTGTCGTTGACGATTGGGGTCGTCGCTTTGTCGGCCAGCAGGCCATCCGCGCCTGGAGCGACCGGGAATTCATCGGCGCCAAAGGCACGCTGACGTTCAAGAATGTCCAGCAGGCCGATGGTTCGGTCAGCGTCGCTGCAGGTTGGACAAGCAAGGCCTATAGCGGCGACAGCCTTTTTGTCTTTACCATCGCGGACGGAAAGATCCGCGACATGCGGATCACCAGCGACTGAGCCATGACATCCGATCGGACTGGATTGACGCCCAACCGCTTCGAGCGGATTTTCGGGGAAAAGCTGTCTTCAAGGCTGAGGCGCCTGCTCCACGATACCAAAACCTGGTCTCGACCAAGAGGATCTGACGTTGCATCTTATTATGGTTGTCGGCGGCGGGATCGTGCTGCTCTGCTTGTTTCTGCTGTTCGGCAAGTTGTGGAGCGTTGGCGACGCTGACCTGTCGATCGCCGCGAAGGCCTTCCTGCCGGTCTGGCTGGCCATGTCGCTGATCAATATGTGGGTTGGGGTGGCAAAGGCCGGCTATTCCATCCGTGAGGAACTGCCGGTCCTGTTCGTGGTCTTTGCCGTGCCGGCAATTCTCGCAGGCATTGCTATCTGGAGGTTGGCTCGATGACCGATAGCAGCACCCTGCCTGCCGCCCATCACCCGCTGCTGCGCCGCCGTGACGGCCACCATGCCCGCGTCACCTTCGAGGAACTGTTCTTCGATCTGGTCTATGTCTTCGCCGTCACCCAGCTCAGCCATGAGCTGTTGACCAACCTGACACCGACCGGCGTTGTCGAGACCCTGATCCTTTGGTTCGCGGTCTGGCTTGGCTGGCAGTACACGTGCTGGTTCACCAACTGGTTCGATCCCGAGACTCCGCGCATTCGCGGGGCGCTGTTTGGGGTGATGCTTGCGGCGCTGGTGATGGCCTCGGCCATCCCTGGAGCCTTTGGCGACAGGGGGTTGGTCTTTGCGCTCGCCTATGTCGCGATACAGGTCGGTCGCACGGCCTACGTCGCCTGGGAGCTCGGAGCGAACCACCCGCTTTCCGCCAACTACCGGCGCATGCTGGGCTGGCTTCTGATCGCGGCGGTGTTCTGGATCGCCGGCGCCCTCGCCGAACACTGGACCCGCGCGGCTCTGTGGACCATCGCGATCGCCTGCGAATATCTGTCGCCGATGTTCGGTTTCGCGCTGCCGGGGCTTGGTCGTTCGAGAACGAGCGACTGGACGATCGAAGGCGGGCATCTGGCAGAACGTTGTCAGCTGTTCGTCATCGTGGCGCTTGGCGAAACGCTGCTGGCGACGGGTGCGACGCTGGGGCGCGCGGAGGTGTGGGAGCCCGCCGTGCTGTCGGCCCTGCTCGCCACGTTTCTCGGCACGCTGGCGATGTGGTGGCTGTATTTCGGCACGTCGAGCAAGGATGCCACCGAAACCATCACCCATTCCAAAGATCCCGGCCGGCTCGGCGCCTACTTCCACTACATCCATGCCGTTCTGATCGGCGGGATCATCGCCACGGCTGTCGGCAACGACCTTGTCCTTGCTCATCCGCATGATGGCCTGAAGACAGCCTATGCCCTGATCTTGAGCGGGGGCCCGATGATCTACCTGGCCGGCAGCGCCATCTACAAGAAGCTCGTATATGGCACGGTCCCGGTTTCCCATATCGCCGCCATCGTTGCACTGGCCGCATTGTTCCCGGTCGCATTCGGCGTCGATCTTCTGACCATGGGCTGGCTCACGACCATCGTCATGCTGGCGGCCGGTCTGTGGGAGAACAGGGCGGCAAGTCGCCGCCACGCGACATCCTAAAAGCGGATGCGACTGCCCCTTCTTGCATCCAACGGTCGAGAAAGCCTGCCTAGCTAGAAGGCAGCTTCATCAGTCAAGGGTCATCGCGCAATCATTCTGGGTGACCTATGCCCCGAGATCACCGAGTGGCTTCAAGTCTCAGGCACCTCTTTCTAAAGAAGGAAAACAGGATCACACTAAAACCCAAGACAGCGATACCTCCAATATTCCAGTAGTTTAAGACACTCTCCAGTATCCAATCGCCTGGTTGGAGCGACGCCATGCCGGCGCCGTTTTTTACATAGAACCGGGATGAAGCCGGATCGATTCCAAATTCACACGAACCTGCCTTTTTCACGGAAGGTCCCGATTTTAAAAAATCAAAAGGCATATCCCTGTAGTCGATATCCCGTCTCCGAATGAAGGTTCCATCCAAGGCAAAAGTGTCAACCGTATCGGTTCGAACACTGTAGATATTCAACTCTTGACCTAGACTCACTGCGAATTTGAAAATGCCGCCGGCGTTGTCAGGTTGGAATGCGGCCTTGAATTGGCCATTGCAATCATAGAGTTGAACTCGATCTGCGCGACCGATTATCGGATCCCTGATCTTGACGAAAACATCTCCCTTTTCCGTCACCGCTACCTGATCATGGATACGTACTGGCGGCCATGCCCGCGCGTGCAGAAGGTTCTGATAGAAAAGGTTTGCGCCCACGGCTCCTGCAAACGCCAACATGAGCATGAACCAACCAAACATATACATTCGATCTGCTGGCGTAGGACGCTTTCGCCATATCCCGATAATGGCACCGATCGCCATTAAGAGCGGGAAGACAACCTCGAGCCAATGGATGGATACGTAAGGATTCATGATTCCAATCTTCGAATAAATACGCTTTAGAACAAGAAGTTCTATGTTTCGACAGTGGAACTTGAAACCTTACTAGAATTGTTGACGCTAAACTGCAGCACCCAGTCTAGGCCCGCAGGCGCTGGCTGTCCTTGCTGCCGGATCGACGGCTCAGCACAGTGGGCGCGATCGACACGCGATTGCGGCCATCCGACTTCGCCCGGTAGAGCGCCTTGTCCGCGCGCTCGACCAGGTGACGCCAGTCGCGCGGCCCGCGCCGGCCGCAGGCGACACCGAAACTGGCAGTGACGGCGATCTGCTGCCCATCGGAAAGCGCGAAACGGTGGTTCTGCAGCTTTGCGCGGATTGTCTCGGCAAGACGGCCGGCCTGGGCAAGGTCCGCACGGGACAGCAGCAAGGCGAACTCTTCACCGCCAAAACGCGCCACGACACAATCGATCGGCACCTCGCGTTTCAGCAGCCTGGCCGTGTCGATCAGCACCCGGTCGCCGGCGAGATGGCCATGGCTGTCATTGATGCTCTTGAAATGATCTATGTCGATCATGATCAGGGCAAGCGCATCGTCTGTCGGCGAGCCGTCGCCGCCGTTCTGAGCGATGTAGTCGAGCGTGCGCCGGTTCAATGCCCCGGTCAAACCATCGGTTTCCGCCTGCTGCCGCAATTCGCTGGTGAGCGAGGCACGCTCGCGCAGACGGTCCTGCAGCACGTCGATTGCATCGAAAAGACGTGTCATTTCACCGGCACCACCGGCATCGCGCCTTGCTGCGAGCGGACGATCCTCCGCCAGACCGATCACCTCTTCATGCGCCTGCAGCAGTGGACGGAAAACATCCCGCCGCACCGACAGAAGCACGCCGATCAGCACGGCGAGCACGATCGCCGTAGCCAGTGAAACAATGACCAGAAGCCGCAGGGCGGCATCGCGCTGCGAGGCGACCCGCAATACGGTGTTGTCCAGGAAAGCCGTGCGATAGTCCTCCACCGACTTCATGGTCGGCACGAAGGATCGGGTCAGCTGGACAGCCGTCATCGGATAGTCGCTGGAATCCTTGCCTTGCTTGATGATGGCGTCGACCATATCCATGCCGGTGCCGAAAAACAGCGTATCGATGGCAGCCTGGTTCCTGGCGAGCTCCGGCATGGCATTGAGGACGGTCTGGCCGCGCAGCATCTGCCAGATCTGATAGATGCGGCCCTGATCCCGGCGCGCGTCGATGATGTTCTCAAGCGGAATGCGTTGGCGTGACGCCATCGGCGCAATCACTTCCGAGGCGATGCGGCCGCCATACTCACGCAAATCCGCCAGCATCTGGCCGATAAGCACCGGTTCAGACAGGCCGCTGTCGTGGCCGATCAGTTCGTTCACTCGCCATGCCGTCACCGCACGAAACTGGTCGGAGACCTCGAACATCGCCTCGATGGCATCCTGCATCGCCTTGAGCCTGGCTTCCCCGCCCCGGACGGTTGCCGCCCGGTCGACCTTGGCCCTGGCCACGGCAAGGCTTGCGGTGACAGCATCGAGCAGTTCCGGCGGAACGGGATGATCGTGAACCAGGATCGGGACGTCGGGCGCCGCCGCGAGGCCGGCCAACGCAGCATCGCTGCGGGCGCGGAAATCGGCAAGCCGCTTCAAGGCCTCGTCACCGGCACCTGACATCACATCATTGGCCGGGCCACGTTCCGCCGAGATGGCGTTCGCAATATCGAGAACCTGGCGGAAATATTGGATATCGTAATGGTTCTGTCGCGCCTCGGCGAAATCGTTCCAGGCGCGCGACAAGATCATCGCCGCCAGCACGGCCGCACACAGGATGGCCAGGCCGATGCTGAACGAGAGCTTGGGATAGAGGCTTTGATCCCGCGTCCTCAGACGTGAGCGCAGTGCGCTGAAAAACGCACCGACGCCTTCCCCGCTCTGGCCAATAGTCGCCGTCACCACGCTGGGCGTTGCCGTCTGTGTCTGTTGTCGAGCAGTGTCTGTCATCAAGAAACGTCTGGGGGTGAGCCTGTCTGGGTAAGGTTTAGCGACTTTCGCCTGCCGTTTGGTGAACCCAATTGGTAAACCGAAGTAAAACGGCCCAGGCGCTTTTTGATGGCGCGGCGCTCGTTAACACGCGAATTTTATTTATGTTCCCTCGTCATTCGGTCCCACTCTTGAGAGTGACCCTATTGAGGACACCAATTGGTCACGAAATGACCCGCTGAGCGGCGGCTTCAGGACTCATTGTCGCATTCTGCTGGTCGGCAGCGGGGGCCAACCGGAAAGGGAAACCCATGCACAAGGCTCTGATGCTTGTGGCAAGCATTTCTTTCATCGGCGTCGTAGCGGCGAATGCTCAATCGTCGGCAACGCCACCAACACCGGCCAATCCGCCGGCGGCGGCGCCAAGCGAAGCTCCAAAGATCCAGCGCATCAATGTGGTCGACGTCAGCGAATTGCCCCAGGCAACGCAGAAAGAGGTCGAGCAGGTGGTTGCGCAAGGCACAGACGACAGCCTCAAGCAGCTGCGCAGCAACATCGACGCCGTTCCAGAAGCCAAGGCCGCCCTCAAGGCCAAGGGTTCGACATCGGCGCAGGTTGTCGCTACCAGCATGGGCCAGGACGGCACCTTGACGCTGATCACCAGGAAAAACAGCTAGTCTCGGCTGGACAACCCCCGGCTTCGGCCGGGGTTGTCATGGCTGCCGATGCATCTCGGACAGGCGGCGAAGCTGCCTTGCATTGCCGCCCCGGGAAATGCCGTCGATCTCAAGCACTTGCCACCGCCTCCGCCTTGCGGAAATATGCAGACGTTCAACCTGCGGCTGCGCATGGTTCGCTGCGTCGCGCGGGTATGCGTCGAACATCAGGAGAGATGTCCATGGCAGACGACAGGCAAGAACGCATCCGTCAGCGCGCCCACGAGATCTGGGAGCGCGAAGGTCGGCCCCATGGCGCACATGAGCGCCATTGGCATCAGGCCGCCGGCGAGATCGAGTCCGAGGAAAGCAAAGGCGGAAAGCCCGCACGTGCTGCCAGCACGAAATCCGCCAAGGTCGCGGCTCCCGAAAAGGTGGCCAAGCCCAAGGCTGCGGTGAAACCAGCAAAAGCGCCCGCCAAGGCAGCAGCCTCCGCAAAGGCTGTCGCTGCTGTGACGAAAGCGCCCGCCAAGGCTGCAAAACCCGCAGCAAAGACCGCCGAGGCGAAACCAACCGCCAAGAAAGCCGCGAAGCCTAAAGCGCCTGCCAAGGCAGGATAGAACCAACGCCATCAGTGCCGCTTGAGGAAGGCGTCCCGGGGACCGCAAAGGCCCCTCGGGAACATGTCTATTTGTGCTTTTTGGCAGGCGGGAAGTGGTGAACGCCGCCCTGAAAGCGGCCTGACCTCCGTCCCGTTTTCGCACCCAGGACAGCCTGCGCTGGACAGCGATTAAGTAGCGGGAAAGACGGGAAAATTCCCGTCCAACCGCTGCCGCGTCTTCGCATCTGCGAACAATCAAAATTCACAAACCATTGCATTTCAATGATAAATATGCTCTTATTGAATGGACATTCAATAAGAAAGCACTTGTGATGAACCCACATTTTCGCGATGTGGCGATCCCCAATGATTGGGACCGCAGCGGCTTGCCGGGTTGGGCCTACCACTCCGACGCGCTGCTGGAACTGGAGAAGGAGCACCTGTTCCGAACCCACTGGCAGATCGCCGGCCATGTCTCCGACGTACCCAATCCCGGCGACTATCTGACCATGGATGTGGTCGGTGAACGCGCCCTGATCGTGCGCGGCAAGGACGGCGTTGTGCGGGGCTTCCACAATCTGTGCCGGCATCGCGGCAGCCGGGTGGTGGCTGACAACCAGGGGCATTGCGCCAACGCATTGGTCTGCCCCTTCCACGGTTGGGTGTACAATCTCGACGGCACGCTGCGCGGCGCCGCACGCCCCCGCTCGTTCCCCGAACTGGACAAGACCGAATTCGGCCTGAAGCCGCTCGACCTGGAAATCTGGATGGGCTTCGTCTTCATCCGCTTCCGCGACGGCGCCCCCCAGCCGACGGTGGCCGAATTGTTGAAGCCGATCGAGGCCGAGTTTGCGCCGTATCGCGCTGCCGAGATGGTGCCATCCTGGGGCATCTGGACCCAGAAAAGCCCGGTCAACTGGAAGTCGGTACGCGACGTCGACAATGAAGGCTACCACGTCGCCATGGCGCATCCGGCGCTGCAGGACCTCTATGGCTCGACCTATTACGACGAACCCTTCGTCAACGGCCTGTCGCGCTCCTTCGCCACCTACAATCCGCATGCCGGCCGGCGCTGGAGCGTGAAGAACTACGTGCGCATCGCTCCGGAACCGCAGCACCTGCCCGACGCACAGAAGAAGGCCTGGATCTACTACAGCCTGTTTCCCAATTCGGTGATCTCGGTGACGCCGGAATCGGTGCAGTTCTACCAGGAGTTCCCACTGTCGACAGGCGAGACGCTGCTGCGGGGCGCCATCTACCGCTACGCCGACGAAAGCCGCGAGCAGGCCGCAGCGCGCTACCTTGCCTTCCGCATCGATCGCGACACCATGGCCGAGGACGTGCAGCTTTCGGTCTGGTCGAACGAGTCGATGCTGTCGGAAGCCTTCGCCGGTTTTTATCTGTCCGATCTCGAATATGGCGTGCGCACGCATCACGACCATCTGCGCCAGCGGCTGCCGGTTTTGTCGCTGGAAGCCCAGCCGGCCGAAAAGGACATGGAAGCGCTCAACGCCGCACTGCTCAGCCGGGTGTGACGGACCTGGCCGCCTCCGACCGGTAAGCGGTGATGAAGTTGTGTGACAGCTCTACCCGCACAGCCTGAAGCGCGCGCGGTAGTCGCGTGGCGACATGCCGCGCAGGCGACGGAAATGCCGGTTGAAGTTCGCGAGCGAGCCGTAACCGACGGCGCTCGCAATGTGCTGGATCGGCTGGCTGGTCCCCGACAGCCGAGCACAGGCATCGCCGATGCGCAGGCGAATGATGTAGTCCGAAATCGTCGCGCGCATGTGGCGGCGAAACAGCCTATGCGTTCCCGAAACGCTGAGCGCGGCGATGCCGGCGAGTTCCTCCAGCCGGATCTCCCGCGCATAGAATTGATGGAT
The DNA here is from genome assembly GCF_058790995.1 of Mesorhizobium sp. EU05-FHT14A09. NCBI lineage: Bacteria > Pseudomonadati > Pseudomonadota > Alphaproteobacteria > Hyphomicrobiales > Phyllobacteriaceae > Mesorhizobium > Mesorhizobium sp. EU05-FHT14A09. Next base: position 445,206 of record NZ_JBYTDF010000003.1, on the reverse strand, counting down.
GTGGGTCAGCACCCGGTCGATGCGTTCTCCGCCTGCGTCCCGTTCCATCGGCACCAGAGCTTCACTGGAAAGCGGCTCTGTCTGGTCATCCTCCGTCAGCTTGCTGAGAATGGCCAGCATGGCAAGCAGCCGCTCCGGCGCAGGCAGATCGAACAACTGCTTGAAGTCGTCGGCAAGCGCGATCGCCGACGCCGTCGAAAAGCGCAGCCCGGTGCCGGCCTTGGCGACGAGAGCCGCGACGGCGCCAAGTTCTATCGAGGCATTGGCGAGCGCTTCGATCCATTCCTGCCGGAACCACACCACCAATGCGATATGCGGCAAGGCCGGATCGAGTTTTTCGGAAGACGACCATGTGTGCGGCAAGTTCGAACCGACCAGGACCAGATCGATGCCGTCGAAGGCACCGACATGATCGCCGATGAAGCGGTGTCCGCGCGAATTCAGCGTCAAGGTCAGCTCGAGTTCCGGGTGGTGATGCCACTGGAACGGGATGCCGTCGTCGAGCCGCCGGTTCAGCATGCTCCAGGAGGCATCAGGGCTTGCCGGCACGCGTTCAAGATAAGGCCTCATGCAGCGTCACCATACTTCAAGACGCCAGAATAGTATCGGAATTTGCCGGTGCAGGACAACACTGTCTCGCTGGCGACCCTATTCTTCTGCCTATGCCTCGTCATTGGGGGCCAGCCAGGGAGAGAGACCGCCATGCAAGCAGCAGCCGTAAAGGATCACCACCCGACCACGACGATGGCGACCCAGTTGAAGGACATCGACAAGACATTGCCGCTGCGCGTGCTGTCGGAAGACGATTGGCAACACTGGATCACCAATGGCTACGTCATCGTGCGTCAGGCCGTGCCGGCAGAGAACGTCAAAAGGCTGGTGGATCTGTTGTGGCGCTTCGACGAGAAGGACCCGACCGATCCTTCCACCTGGTACGCGCCACAACGGCGCGAGCACAAGATGAAGGAGCTCAACAACACCGGCATGCTGGAGATCTACAATCACCAGTACCTCTGGGACAATCGCATGGAGCGGCGCATCTACGACGCCTTTGTCGATATCTGGGACCGCGAGGATCTTTGGGTGACGATCGACCGCGCCAACCTGAATCCGCCGAAGAAGGTCAAGGGCAATCCCAACGGCTTCATCCACTGGGATGTGGATACCTCGATCCGTCCACTGCCGATCGGCGTGCAGGGCGTACTCAGCCTGCAGAAGCAGGACGGCAATGTCGGCGGCTTCCAATGCGTGCCGAAGCTGTTCTCCGACTTCGAGGCCTGGGAGAAGACCCAACCTGCGGACCGCGACCCGATGCATCCCGACATGACGGGCCAGTCGGCCGTCAACATCGAGATGGAAGCCGGCGACCTGATGATCTTCAACTCGCTGCTAGCCCACGGCGTGCGCCCCAACCATTCCGACAACCGCGTGCGCATGGCGCAATACATCTCCATGCATCCGGCGGAATGGGACAATGAGGCGGAACGCCAGGAACGCATCCGCCTGTGGCGCGAACTCGACCACCCACAGCGTGACGCATTCCCGGGCGACCCGCGCGATTGGGAAAAGCATAACGCCAAGACCGCAAACCTGACCCCGCTCGGTGAGAAACTGCTCGGCCAGGCACGCTGGTAGGACCATCGGCCGAGACGACACCACCACTCCCTTCTTCGCTCACGCTGAGGAAGGGAGTGAATTCAGCCTCTCTGGATCAATGTCTTGAACTGTAACGCCATGAGGCTTCGCGCTAGAAGCCGCGCATGAGCGCATCCCCCGGCCTATCCCCGCAGACCCGAGGCATCTTGCTGATGGCTGCGGTGGCCTTTGCGATACAGATCGTCGACGGGTTGGCGAAATATCTGAGTGCTGACTATTCGCCACTCTTCATCGGCTGGGCCCGTTATGCGGTGGCGACGATCATCGTGCTGCCTTACGCCTTCGCCCGCCATGGCCGGCAGGTGTTTCCCTCGGAGCGCATTGGCGCGCACATGCTGCGCACCATTCTGCTGGTAACGGCGATGTCGCTCTACTTCGTCGCCATCACGTTCATCCCGCTGGCCACGGCCATCAGCGCTTACTTCATCGCCCCCATCATCGGCATGGTGCTGTCGGTGCTCATTCTCAAGGAGCGCATGACACCGGTGAAGGGCATCAGCCTGGTGCTCGGTTTCGCCGGCGCCATGGTGATCCTGCAGCCGGGCAGTGCGATCGACCCGGGCATCCTGCTGGCGCTGGCCTCCGGCCTCTGTTTCGCGTTTTACATGATCGTCACCCGCAAGGCCGCAGTGGAAAGCGACCCGCTGAAGACGCTCGCTTTCCAGTGCGCCTTCGGTGCGCTGATCCTGCTGCCACAGGCACTGTTCACATGGTCGACGCCAGCTCCCAGCGACCTCATCTTCTTCGCCGGGCTCGGCATCTTCTCGCTGATCGGCCACTTCATGCTGATCCTCGCCTTCCGGCTCGCCGAGACGTCTGTGCTGGCACCACTGGTCTATCTCGAGCTCGTGGGCGCCGCCGTCATCGGCTACCTCGCCTTCAATGAGGTCCCGGGCCCGGCTACGATCGGCGGTGCGGCCCTCATCGTCTTCGCCGGCCTGATCTTGCTCTGGCAGAGCAAGACGGCCAGCGTCGACGAGCCGGCGGCCTAAAGCAATCCCGGCAAAAGTGCGTAGCGACGCTCCAACGTCAGCCCTGCCACAGCCTTTCGCGGCGCAGATCCTCCATCGTCCGGGAAATGCCTTCCCGCAGGATAGCCACTATCGTGTCGATCTGCTCGCGCGTGATGATCAGCGGTGGCGACATCACGCACATATTGATCAGCGGCCGCACCAGCAGCCCGAGCTCATGGCAATGCGCATCGATGCGTGCCCCGACCGCCTTGTCCAATTGCAGCGGATTCCTGCTTTCACGATCCGCCACGCAGTCCACGCAGGCCATCAGCCCCAGACCGCGCACCTCCCCGACCAACGGCAGATCCTCGAGCGTCCTCAACTGCGCCTGGAAATAAGGGGCAATGGCGCGCGCGTGCGCCAGCACCTCGTTTTCCAAGATGTCGAGGTTCTTCAACGCCAGCGCGCAACCGACCGGATGGCTGGTATAGGTCAGCCCATGCGCGAACATCGCATCCGGATGGTTGGAGCGGCGCAGTTCCTCCAGCAGCCGTCCCGACATGATGACGCCGCCCAGCGGGAAGTAGCCGGAAGTGACACCCTTGGCGAAGGTGATCATGTCGGGGTCAAGCCCGAACACATCGCCGGATGCGAAGACATGGCCGAGCCGGCCGAAGGCCGTCACCACCTCGTCGGAGACGTACAGGATATCGTTCTCGCGGCAGATTTCACGAATACGTCTCAGATAGCCATCCGGCGGCACGATGACACCGCCGGAGGCCTGCACGGGTTCGCCGACAAAGGCGCCGATCCTGTCGGCGCCGATCGTTGCCACCCGGTCGCGGAACTCGTCGACCAGCCGATCGGCAAAATCGCCAACATTCATTTCCGCCGGCCGGCGGAACGGATCGGGCGAGGACAGCTTGATCACCAACTCGTCGGCGCCGTCCATCCAGTCGCGGTCGCGCGGGCGGCCGTTGAGAGATGCCGCCAGATAGGTTGAGCCGTGATACGCTCCGCCGCGCGACAGGATCAGCTTCTTATCCGGCCTACCGCGCACATTGTTGTAGAACTGCATGAAACGCAGTGCCGTCTCCACCGCGGACGACCCCCCGGTGGTGAAGAACACATGGCTGAGGTCGCCGGGCGCCGCCGCCGCGATGCGCCGCGCCAGCTCCGCCGAAGGCGCATTCATCGTGTACCAGGGCGTGTTGTAGGAGAGCTGCATCGCCTGCTCATACATCACGCGCGCCAGCTCCTCGCGGCGATGGCCGACATTGGTGCACCACATGCCGGCCGGACCGTCGATCAGTCGCTTGCCGTCGCTGTCCGTGATGTAGATGCCGTCGCCGTCACCGATCAGCGCCCGCGCCTCGGCACCGACGTTGCCCGCCACCGGCCAAGGCTGCACGAGATGACGCCGAGCCAACTCGACGGCGTCGTCCGGCATCTCCGCACCCGGCTTGCTGCTTATCGTCTCTCGCATCGCCGCCATCACAGCCTCGTGCCTGTTCCGTTTCGATGTGCCACTCAAACCTTTGCATAACGTGGGTTTCCAACACATATTTTGAATGGCCGTTCAATCAACATCGCAGAAATACTGCTTGATTTCAACCGCCGGATGCGCATGATGATGGAAGCCGGCAAGAGGACAGTCGCCGACGGTGCACAAGCACAGGGCGGCTGGATCTCGACAAGAAAATGCGGGAACGCCCGGCAGGGAGGCAGCATGGCGGGACAATCCAGGCCTGCAACCATTCACACAGCCCGAGCGCTGCCCGGAGTGTTGCAATGACGGCAGCCGCGGAAGGGTCGCCGCCGCTGGCCGCGGACGGCATCAGGCGAAGGCCATCCTTTCTGCAGTCCGAATCTTTTCAGGGCCTAGCCCTGATCAGCCCGACCCTCCTTTACGCCCTCATCCTGCTTCTGCTGCCGATCCTGGTGGTGTTTGCCCATTCGTTCTGGACGCAGAATTACCTCACCATCGACCACACCTTCACACTGCAGAACTACCGCACCGCGCTGACCGAGCCGATCTATCTCGACCTGCTGTGGCGCTCGCTGTTCGTGTCGCTTCTCGTGTCACTGCTCACGGTGGTGCTGGCCTACCCGATCGCCTATTTCATTTCCTTTCACGGCGGCCGTCACAAGGGACTGTGGCTCTTCCTCATCACCATCCCCTTCTGGACCAGCTATCTGCTGCGCGTGATGTCGTGGAAAGTCATTCTTGGCTACAACGGCGTGCTCAATTCCGGCCTGATGGGGCTCGGCCTGATCAGCGAGCCTTCGACCGCCCTGCTCTACAACACCAGCGCCGTCATCATCACGCTCACCCATGCATGGGCGGCCTTCGCCATCCTGCCCATCTTTGTATCGCTGGAGAAGGTCGATCGCACGCTGATCGAGGCAGCCAAGGATCTCGGCGACGGCCCCTTGCGTTCCTTCCTGCGCGTCACGCTGCCGCTGTCGGCACCCGGCATCATCTCGGCACTGCTCATCGTGATGATCCCGACGGTCGGCGACTATGTCACCCCGAAGCTGGTCGGCGGCAAGGATGGCGTCATGATCGCCAATGCCATCCAGGCGCAGTTCGGCAAGGCGGCAAACTGGCCGCTGGGCGCAGCGCTCTCCGTCACGACCATGGTCGTGGTCAGCCTGATGGCTGGCGCCGCCGTCTTCCTCATCCGCACCGCCGCGAGGCTGGCGCGATGACGGGTTTCAGGCGCTTCCTGCCCACCGGCACTTCCTGGCTCACCGCCTATGCCTTTCTCTATATCGGCTTCCTCTATCTGCCCGTGGTGTTCCTGCCGATCTTCTCGATCAACACTTCGGCCTCGCCGAAATTCCCGCTCGCCGGCACCACGCTGCAATGGTACCGCGACCTGCCAAAAACGCCGGCGCTCATCGATGCGGCCTGGAACAGCCTGATCGTCGGCGTCTCTGCCGCCGTGCTCGCCACCACTTTCGGCATTCTTGCCGCCCGCGCCATCACGCGCTACCGCTTCCCCGGCCGGCGGCCGATACACGGCCTGATCATGGCGCCGCTGGTGCTGCCGGAAGTCATCGTCGCCATCTCCATGCTGCTGGTGATGCTGCAGCTGGGCCTGAGCCTCTCGCTTTTCACCGTCGTTCTCGGCCACGTCCTGATCTGCATTCCCTATTCGATGTCAGTGCTGACCTCAGGCTTCGAAGGGTTCGACCGCAGCCTGGAAGAAGCCTCGGCCGACCTCGGCGAGAGCGCCTTCGGTACATTCCGGCGCGTAACTTTGCCGATGGTCATGCCTGCCATCATTTCCAGCCTGCTGGTGTCCTTCACCATCTCGCTCGACGATTTCATCATCGCATTTTTCCTCACTGGAACCGATGCAACGCTGCCGATCTACATCTGGGGTCAGTTGCGTTTCGCCGCCAAACTGCCGGGCGTGCTGGCGCTTGGAACGCTGCTGCTCATCGGCTCCTTCGTGCTTCTGTCGATTGCCGAAATCCTGCGCCGGCGTGCCGCGCGGCGCACCCAATCCGAGGGACTTCAGCATGCCTGACCGGCCAATGCCCGACCGCAACCCCACAGAGCGGCCGATGATCGTGATCAGGAGCGTCACCCGCAGCTACGGTGCCTTCAAGGCGCTGGACGACTGCAGCCTCACCATTCGCGAGGGCGAGTTCTTTTCCTTGCTTGGTCCCTCCGGCTGCGGCAAGACCACGCTGCTCAGGATGATCGCCGGCTTCGACAATCCGACCAGCGGCACCATCGTCGTCGACGGACAGGAAATGGTCGGCGTGCCGGCCAATCGACGTCCCACCAACATGGTGTTCCAGAGCTACGCCATCTTTCCGCATCTCAATGTCGAACAGAACGTCGCCTACGGGCTGAAGCGGCTGAAACTCGATCCCACTGAAGAGAAACGGCGCGTCGACGAAGTGCTCGCCATGGTTTCGCTGAATGGGCTCGGCAAACGCGGCGCGCACGAACTCTCCGGTGGCCAGCGGCAACGCGTGGCGCTGGCGCGCGCATTGGTGATGCGGCCGAAAGTATTGCTGCTCGACGAACCGCTGTCGGCGCTGGACAAGAAACTGCGCGAACAGATGCAGGTGGAGCTGCGCCGCCTGCAACAGGCGGTCGGCATCACCTTCATCCTGGTCACCCACGACCAGTATGAAGCGCTTGCCATGTCTGATCGCATCGCCGTGATGTTCGGGGGCCGCATCGCCCAGATCGCTTCGCCGAAGGAAATCTATCAGCGGCCGGTCAACCGCCAGGTCGCCGACTTCCTTGGCGGCATGAATTTCGTGAAGGCGGAGATCGTCGAGGAGAATGGCTCTTCCATCACCGTCGACACTCTGGGCTTCGGCCGCATCACCACGGAAAAGCCGAAGGCTTTCACCGGCAACGGCGCCACGCTCGGCATCCGGCCGGAGCGGTTGCGTGTGTTGTGGGACAGCGCAACCGCCAAGCATGAAGTGTCCGGCACCGTGGTCGAGCGCCACTATTTCGGCGAGATCACGCATCTCATCGTCGAGATCCCTGGTCTGGAAAAGCCGCTGTCGGTAACCGAGACCAACGACTTCGGCGCTGATGACATTCCGGTCGGCGCGCCCATTCGCCTCGCTTACGATCGCGACGCGCTGGTCGCGATGGCAGAGTAAATCACCCCAGGTCAGCCTTCAGCCGGTCGAGAATCGACACGGCATGGGTGGCGTATTCGCTGATCCAGCGATCGTGGATGCGCTTGATCGGTAGCGCATCCAGATGGTTCCAGCGCTCGCGGCCTTCACGACGGGCGACGACCAGGCCGGCATCCTCCAGCACCTTCAGGTGCATCATCACCGTGCAGCGATCCATGTCGGCGAAGATCTCGCACAAGGTGCCCGTCGTTTTCGGCCCGTCTTTGAGTTCGTCGAGCAAAAGACGGCGGCGTGGATGCGCCAACGCCTTGAAAACATGATCGTCTTTCGCTTCACTTGACATGTTATGTTTTTATAACATGATAGGGAAGATTTCAAGCAGAAGGCTGTGGACATGTCTATTGCAATCAGGGTTTCGGGACGCATCGGAAAACCTGTCGCCGAGGTCTTCGACGCCGTCGTCAATCCAACCAAGCTCAGCGGCTATTTCACCACCATTCGCGGCGCTTCCGCGCCGCTGGTCGCGGGCACCACGGTGACCTGGTGGGGCGAAATCCCCGTTGAGGTCGACGAGGTTGTGCCGCCGCAGCGCATCGTGCTGCGCTGGGACGGCAGCGGACCGAACGAGATACCGGCCTACAAAACCCGCATCGAGATGAATTTCGAACAGCTCGACGACGGCGGTACCTTCGTGACCATCGCCGAGGAAGGCTGGCGCGAAGACGAGGCTGGCCGCAAGCGCTCCTACATCAATTGCGAAGGCTGGTCGCAGATGCTGGCCTGCATGAAGGCCTATGTCGAACACGGCATCAATCTGCGCGACGGTTACTATCGCTCGGAAATGAGAGGCGAGCCGGCCAACCCCGACAATATCTGATCCACCGGACGAGGAGAACAGGCCATGGCGACAGCAGCGCCGTTCCTGATGTTCGAAGGTCGGGCCGAGGAAGCCCTGGCCCTTTACTGCAAGACCATTCCCGGCAGCCGCATCATCGAGATCGACCGCTACGGCGCGGGCCAGGCCGGACCTGAGGGCTCGATCAAGCTGGCTCGCGCCGAAATCGCCGGCCTCAAGGTCATGTTCAGCGACAGCTATGTCCAGCACGCTTTCACGTTCACACCATCAGTGTCGCTGTTTGTCACCTGCGCCAGCGAGGACGAGCAATCCCGCATCGTGCAGGCGCTTGGCGAGGGTGGCGGAATGCTGATGCCGCTCGACAACTATGGCTTCAGCCGGCGTTTTGCCTGGCTGAACGATCGTTTCGGCGTTTCCTGGCAAATCAATCTGCCCTGATCGCCGTCTCACCGAATCTGAACCCCTCTGCAAGGACTCCCCGATGACAACCAGGATCGAAGGCGGCATCAACATCGCCATGAAAGTGCCGAGCCATCAATATGAGGCGACCATCGCCTTCTATCGCGACACGGTTGGCCTGGCGCCAATCTCCGAGAAGGCGCCGGCAATCGGTTTCAAGCTCGGCCCCAACCAGCTCTGGATCGACGAGGACGCAACGATGAGCCAGGCGGAAGTCTGGCTGGAGCTGTTCACGCCCGATTCCGGCGGCGCTTTGAAACAACTGGCGGAAGCCGGTGTGGTGCGCTGCGACCCGATCGAACCGCTCGGCGATGCGTTTCGCGGCGGCTGGATCATGAACCCGGCCAATATCGTGCACATGGTGCGCGAGCCCGACGCCTGGTGACAACCAACCAGCCGCACCGCCTCACCCCTCGGCTTGAGCCGAATTGAAACGGAGGATCGAATGGAACTGCGTGAAGCCCCTGCCGCCAACACCGGAATGCTCATCCGCAAACCGGTGGCCGAAGTCTATGAAGCCTTCATCGACCCGGCCGTCACCTCGAAGTTCTGGTTTACCCACGGCAGCGCCCGGCTCGATTCAGGCGAGCCCATCGAATGGGAATGGCGCATGTATGACTTCAAATCGCCCGTTGCCGTCAGGCAGCTGGTCAAGAACGAGAAGATCGTCGTCGGCTGGGGCGAACCGGGGACCACGGTGGAATGGACCTTCAAACCGATGCTGGACGGGACAGCCACTTTCGTCGCCATTCGCAATTTCGACTTCCAGGGTGATGCCGAGCAGCAGGTCAAGACGGCGGTGGACTCGACGGACGGCTTTGCGCTTGTCCTCGCGGGCGCCAAGGCCTGGCTCGAACAGAGCATCACGCTTGGGTTGATCGGCGACCGGCATCCGACCGGCGTGCCGTCTGCATAGGTGCGATCATGCAAACGACTTTTCGCGGAATCTTCCTGACGTCGGCGACCCCCGCAAAAACCGCCGATTTCTATCGACGTGTCGCCGGCCTGGCGCTCGAACAGGTTGGTTCGCCGGGCAGCTACATCTACTGGCGCATCGACCGCGACGGCGTTCAGCTGGCGATCCATGACGCGACGGCCTTCGCCACCTACACGCATCCCCCTCTGGCCGGCTCGAACCTGACCCATTTATATTTCAAGATCGATGACCGCGAAGGCTTTGTTGCCAGATTGAGGGAGCTCGCCATCGAGCCTTTTGCGATCGACGATGTCGTCGTCACCGTCGAGGATCCCGACGGCCGCAAGGTCATGTTCGGCACGGCCTGAAGATTGTCCGTCTCATTGGAGACGGACAATGTCCCTTCAATGCCCGTCGCTCTTCTTCGTCTTCCTGCGCCGCGCCAGCATGTTGAGCGCCTCGACCAGTGCCGAGAAACCCATGGCGGCATAGATGTAGCCCTTCGGCACATGGTAGCCCATGCCGTCGGCAATCAGCGTCATGCCGATCATCAGCAGGAAGCCGAGCGCCAGCATGACGATGGTCGGGTTCTTGGCGATGAAGTTGGCGAGCGGTGCCGCCGCCAGCAGCATGACCAGGACCGTGACGATGACCGCTATGTACATGATGGCGATCTCGTCGGTCATGCCGACGGCCGTGATGATGGAATCGACCGAGAAAACCAGGTCGAGCAGCAGGATTTGCACGATCGCGCCGCCGAGACTGATCTGCAGCGTCTCGCCGATCATCGAATCCTGATGATCCTGCGGGTCGACGGTGTGATGGATTTCCTTGGTCGCCTTCCACACCAGGAACAGGCCGCCGGCGATCAGGATCAGGTCGCGCCAGGAGAAGTCATGGCCGAAGGCGCTGAAAACCGGCGCGGTCAGCCCGACAATGATGGAGATGGTGGCAAGCAGCAGCAGCCGCATGATGAGTGCGGCACCGATACCCAGCCGCCGCGCCCGGGCTCGTTGGGCTTCCGGCAGCTTGTTGGTCAGGATCGAGATGAAGATCAGGTTGTCGATGCCGAGAACGATCTCGAGCGCGATCAGGGTCAGCAGGGCCACCCAGGCAGTCGGATCATTGACGAAGGCGAAATACGGCGCAAGGAACTCGATGATCTGCATGGAGGTCGTCTTCCCCTTGAACGATCTGAAGCAGCTGGAGCAAACGGAAACGCTCTACGTTCGGCGGCAGTTAGGTACGGTGGCTCCCGTCTTCAATGTCACAGCCAGAAGGACGGGACCGTTTCTTCCAGTCTCGGTCCGCGGCGAAACGGCGCAACACGTTCCGCCAGGCCCGTACGGTCGGAGATGTCGACACCGACGCCGCAGATCGTAGCAGGTCCGTTGGCTGCCTCGAAACGGCCTTTCGGTACTTTCGAGAGAAACCGGTTCAGCGGCTCCTCTTTGTCCATGCCGAGCGAGGAGTCATAGTCGCCGCACATGCCGGCATCGGTCAGATAAGCGGTTCCGCCGTTGAGGATCTGATGGTCGGCGGTCGGCTGGTGCGTGTGGGTACCGACAACCAGCGAGGCACGGCCATCGACGAAATGCGCGAAGCAGATCTTCTCGCTGGTCGCCTCGGCATGGAAATCGATCACCACGGCATCGGCCTGCTCGCCAAGCGGACAGGCGGCGAGTTCGCGCTCGCCGGCCTGGAACGGGTCATCGAGTTCGGGATGCATGAACACCCGCCCCATGATGTTCGCCACCAGGACGCGTGCGCCGTTACGCGCGATGTAGACGCCCGAGCCGCGCCCAGGCGTGCCTTTCGGGAAATTGGCCGGCCTCAGGAACCGCTCTTCGCGCGGCGCGAAGTTGAGGGCATCGCGCTGGTCCCAGACATGGTTGCCGGTTGTCACCACATCGGCGCCGGCGGCGATCGTGTCGCGGAAAATCTCTTCGGTAATGCCGAAGCCACCGGCAGCATTCTCGCCATTGACGATGACGAAATCCAGTTTGAGATCAGAGATCAGTCCGGGCAGCTGTTCCCACACTGCCGTGCGGCCCGTCTTGCCCACCATATCGCCCAGAAAAAGCAGCCTCATGCCGCCATCTATAACGGCTGCGCGAACCGCCGCAACCCGCCCTCTGTCAGGATTTCGGGGATGACCACATCATGCGGCTCGTCCGGCACTTCACTCACTTCCTGGCAATCGAAGGCGATGCCGATCAGGCGTGGTTGTTTGCCGGCGTCATGCAGCCTGCTGATCGCCCTGTCATAGTAGCCGGCGCCATAACCGATGCGATGACCGCGGGCATCGAATGCGGCCAGCGGAATCAGCATGATATCCGGGTCGAGCACCTCAGCGTCCTCGCCGGGACCATGCGTACCGAAGCCCATTTCGACCAGCGCCGCGCCGCGCACCAGCTCGCGAAAGGCAATCGTGGTCTTGTCGAGGATCGCCGGCAGGCACAGCCGCGCGCCATGTTCGCGTAGCGCGAACATCATCGGCCGTACATCGACCTCAGAGCGCATCGGCCAGAAACCGGAAACGATCGCGCCGGGCTCAAAGGAAATGTTGTCACGCGCGGTTTCCGCCATCTCGAGCGACGCTTCGATGCGCCAGAACGGGTCAAGGGCGTCACGGCGGGCCAGCGCGTCCCTGCGTAGCTGTTTCTTGCGTTCCTTATGCATGGTGGGAAGGCGCTCCTGTCGGTCGCAACGGCTATGCCATGGCACGACATGACGCGTTGTCGCAACGGCGACCTTTGCGCAGCCTTGCTCGCCAGAAGGGGATGGAGAAAGAGGTGACGATCCACGCAACCGGTGGAGAAGTCGATCCCGGGAACCTACAAAGTAGGTGGGCGCCATATGTCCGAACCCACGGGTCCGGTCAGGGACAGCTCCCTTCGAGATCGATAAGGCCCCGGGGAAATGTCTCTCCTGCCGCGAGACGCAGACCGTCACTGGCGAATATAGAGCGCCACCGACCGGCTTGCCAGTGGATATCGTTACAATACCGCCTTTTGACGAAGCCCAATCCTGTGATTTGCCCTGTCAGCGACCGTATCCGGAGCGTTTCCGCTCTCCACGGAAACCCGGAAATGCTCCGGCTTTCTTTTTTGCGCAATTCCGGACGCAAAACCGCTACGCGTTTTTGCTGGAATTGCTCTAGGGTCTCGGCAATGGAATTGGAGTTTTCGATGCGTTTTGAAGGAACATCGGCCTATGTTGCCGACAAGGACCTGATGGTGGCGGTGAATGCCGCGATAGCGCTGGAGCGGCCGCTGCTGGTCAAGGGCGAACCGGGCACCGGCAAGACCGAACTCGCCCGCCAGGTCGCGGCCGGCCTTGGTCTCGATCTCATCGAATGGAACGTGAAATCCACCACCAAGGCGCAGCAGGGCCTCTATGAATACGATGCCGTCTCGCGCCTGCGAGACAGCCAGCTCGGCGATGCGCGTTTCAACGACATCCACAACTACATCAAGCGCGGCAAGCTGTGGGACGCCTTCGCGGCCGGCAAGAAGATCGTGCTGCTGATCGATGAGATCGACAAGGCCGACATCGAGTTCCCCAACGACCTGCTGCAGGAACTCGACCGCATGGAGTTCTTCGTCTACGAAACCGGCGAGACCATCCGCGCCGCGGTGCGCCCGATCGTCATCATCACCTCCAACAACGAGAAGGAACTGCCGGACGCCTTCCTGCGGCGCTGCTTCTTCCACTATATCCGCTTCCCTGATGTCGACACGCTGCATCGCATCGTCGATGTGCATTATCCGGGCATCAAGCAGAACCTGGTGCGCGCCGCGCTGACGCAGTTCTACGAAATCCGTGAAGTGGCGGGCCTGAAGAAGAAGCCGTCGACGTCCGAAGCGCTCGACTGGATCCGCCTGCTGGTTGCCGACGATGTCTCACCGGAGGATCTGCGCGCCGACCCGAAAAACGCTCTGCCCAAGCTGCACGGTGCGCTGCTCAAGAACGAGCAGGATGTGCATCTGTTCGAACGCCTGGCCTTCATGGCCAGACGCCAGGGGTGAGAAACGCGACCGCCTGGCGAGCGCTCGGACACGATGAGGGCGCGAACTGGCCCCAAATCGACCCCACTCGGCTTCCAGGATGAGATGCCGCGCGAAGCGGACATGTCATTTCCCGATGCAACAACTGGTGGAAGGAAGTTCGATGAACAAGATGGTCTTGATCGCCACTCTGGTGATGAGTTCAAGTGTCTATGCTGTGGCCGCCGACCTGCCCACGCTGGAACCAGCAACACGCGAACGCACAATTCCGACCTATACGATGTCGCAACTGCCTAAGTCCGATCACGCGAGCACGCTTCCCACATTGACGCCCGCGCATCTCATTGCCGACTTGAATGAGCCTCGCATGCCGACCATCCAACAATGATGGTGTGACGACTACCCAACCTCGCGGAGCGAGGCCGGGTAACGGAACGATGACTGGCTCACAACAGCTCGGCTCGGCGTGATTAACAACGAAAAGGCGCGCGCTGTGCCATCGCTTTGGCACAGCGCGACACGTAAAACGGCCGGGCACCAAAGGGGATCCGAGCCATGACCGTCACCGTCCGTCCGCTTGAACAATCAGATCACGCCGAATGGCATCGGCTGTGGACTGCCTACCTCAAATTCTACAACACCGTGCTGCCGGAAGAGACCTATCAGCTCACCTGGAAGCGGTTGTTCACACCTGGCGACTATGAACCGCGCGGTTTCATCGCTCTTGTCGACGGCAAGCCGGTCGGCCTCACTCACTATATGTACCACCGCTCCTGCTGGGCCGAGGCGAACAACTGCTATCTGCAGGATTTGTTTGCCGATCCGGAAATCCGTGGCAAGGGCGTCGGCACTGCTTTGATCGACGCAGTCAGGCAGGCCGCCAAGGCGGTCGGCGTCGTCAACGTCTATTGGATGACGCACGAAACCAATGCCACCGCGCGCAAGCTCTATGACCGCGTGGCGCGGCGCACCGGTTTCATCGAATACGACCTGATGTAAGCTTGGCAGCCGGCGGGACCATTCGGGTCCCGCCTTTCCTTAGCTGGATTTGTCAGCGACCCAATCGTGCCAGTCGTCTTCCGAACCATGGAAGGCGTTGAGGTCGATCTTGCCGGCGACGCCATGCGACAGTCCTGAACCCGAATACTGCCAGAACACCCACTTGCGGCCGGGATAGACCTTGGAGGGGTGCTGCGCCACCGCGCGCAGCCAGAACGGATAATCCAGGAATGCACCCCGCAGATTGTCGCGGTAGAAATCGGGCGCAGTGTAGATGATCGGACGCTGGCCATAGTGCCGTTCCAGCTTGTCCATGAACACCTGCATCTTCTCCTGCACCTTCTCGCGCGAGAGACGCCGCTTGCAGCTGGATTCGCCGTTGTATTCGACATCGATGACCGGAGGCAGAGCACCGGCGACCTTGGGCACGTTGCGGATGAACCAGTCGGCCTGCTCGCCGGCAGTGCGGCACCAGTAGAAGAAGTGATAGGCGCCGCGCCGCAGGCCGGCTTCGTTTGCCTCACGCCAGTTCTTTTTGAACATCGGATCGAGATGGTCGCCGCCGTCGGTCGCCTTGATGTAGGCGAAGTTGGCGCCCTGCGAGCGCAGCCTCGCCCAGTCGATATCGCCCTGCCAGCGCGAGACGTCGACGCCGTGCACCGCCAGCTGCCTCGGCGAGGTGGCACGGCCGAAGTTGATCGGCTTGGCGTCGCGGAAACGGCGCGCATAAACGTCGGCGCGCACGATCGCCGCCTTGCGGATCACCGGCTTTTCCGCCGGCGTCAGGATTGCCGGCTTCATGGCGGGCAGTGGCATGGACGGCATGTTCGGCTGCGACCCGGCGAAGGATTCGACCTCTGGCACCTCGGGGACAGGCGTTGTCATCGCCATCTGCGGGGCGGGAGCCTCGCGCAATTCGGACTTGATGCTGGCGCTCGGCACCGGGCTGTTCGGCCGGGTGATCGAGCTGGTCGTCTCGGAGGACGGCCCCGGTGACAGGACTTCGTCCATGCCGGAGCTGGAAGCGCAGCTGGCGAGCGCCGCGCAGGCAAGCAGAATTGCCGACACCGTGGTGAAACGCATGAGAACCCGTACGCAAGAACAAGAATCGGAGACGGGTGCCGATACAAAACTCCCGCCAAGGCAATTGCTAACGGGAAATTACCAAAAAAGGCTGAATCTTATTTTTACCATGAGTGTGGCCGTGCGACAGCCTCCGCCACCCTTGCCTCCGCGCGCGCAGCGACGCACAGTGACGCCATGTTCATCCCGTTCTTCCTCGAACTGAAGGCCGCCAAGGTGCCCGTCTCGCTGCGGGAGTACCTGACTTTGCTCGAGAGTCTGGAAGCGGATCTCGTCAGCTATGACGTGGAGGGTTTCTATTATCTCGCCCGTGCCACCCTGGTGAAGGACGAGCGCCATATCGACCGTTTCGACCAGGTCTTCTCGCACTACTTCAAGGGCGTGGAGGCCCTATCAGGCGAAGACGGCGTCGATGTTGCGGCACTCCCTGAAGAGTGGTTGCGCCGGCTGGCGGAAAAGACGCTGACCGAGGAGGAGAAGAAGCTGGTGGAAGCGCTCGGCGGCTTCGACAAGCTGATGGAGACGCTAAGACAGCGGCTCGAAGAACAGAAAGGCCGCCACCAGGGCGGTTCGAAATGGATCGGCACCGCCGGCACCTCGCCTTTCGGTGCTTATGGCTACAACCCCGAGGGCGTGCGCATCGGCCAGGCAGAAAGCCGCAACCGCCGCGCCGTGAAGGTGTGGGACAAGCGCGAGTTCAGGAATTTCGACGACTCTGTCGAGCTCGGCACCCGCAACATCAAGGTGGCGCTGAAACGCCTGCGCCGCTGGGTGCGCGAGGGGGCTGATGAAGAGCTCGATCTTCCGGGCACCATTCACGCCACCGCCGAACATGGCTATCTCGACGTGCAGACCCGGCCGGAACGGCGTAACGCGGTGAAGCTGCTGATGTTCTTCGATGTCGGCGGCTCGATGGACGATCACATCAAGGTGGTGGAGGAGCTGTTCTCGGCGGCCCGTGCGGAATTCCGGCAGCTTGAATATTTCTACTTCCACAACTGCGTCTATGAAGACGTCTGGAAGGACAATCGTCGTCGCTACACCGAGAAGATCCCGACCTTCGACGTGCTCCACAAATACGGCCACGACTACAAGGTCATCTTCGTCGGCGATGCCTCGATGAGCCCTTATGAAATCGTCTCACCAGGTGGCGCGGTCGAGCACTGGAACAAGGAAGCCGGCATTGCCTGGCTGCAACGTGTGCTCAACCAATGGCCGAACGCGGTCTGGTTGAACCCGACCCGCGAGCAGCACTGGAGTTACACGCACTCCATCGGCATGATCCACGACGTCTTCGGCGGCCGCATGTACCCGCTGACACTGATCGGCTTGGAGACCGCGACAAAACAACTGTCGCGGAAACACTGAACCCGTTTCTTGCTGGATACCAGGCCAACAAAAAACCCGGCCGAATGGCCGGGTTTTCGTAAATTCGAGAAGAGAAGTGATCAGGCAGCTTCTTCCTGTTCGGTTTCTTCGTTGTCAGCCTTGGCACCCCGCTTAGGGCCCTTGTTGAGGTTGACCTCGATCAGGCGGACAGCTTCGGTTTCCGACATACGGTTCACAGCCGCGATCTCGCGGGCCATGCGGTCGAGCGCAGCTTCATACAGCTGACGTTCGGAATAGGACTGCTCCGGCTGGTTCTCGGCGCGGTAGAGGTCGCGCACGACTTCCGAGATCGAGATCAGGTCGCCGGAATTGATCTTCGCATCATATTCCTGAGCGCGGCGCGACCACATGGTGCGCTTCACGCGGGCACGGCCCTGCACGACCTTGAGCGCGCGATCGACATAGTCGGTCTCGGAAAGCTTGCGCATGCCAATCGACGTCGCCTTGGCGACCGGCACCTTCAGGCGCATCTTGTCCTTCTGGAAGTCAATGACGAACAGCTCCAGCTTGTGGCCCGCCACCTCTTGCTCGTCGATCGAGACGATCTGACCGACGCCATGCGCCGGATACACGATGAACTCACCGGTCTTGAAACCGTGACGGGCTGCGGATGCGGACTTCTTCTGCGGGGTTGTCGTTGCCATTACGCCCTGAACTCCTTGTTGTGACGCCGGCAGGCCTCTGCCGGCAGAACTGGGGCTGCCGGATCAGGTCCGGCCTGGAATGCCACACAACAAGCGAAATCCTCCGGAAAAAGCCTGTGCCGGCCAATCGCAAAATTGCGTTCGCCTGGCCCAGAGAGCTCTGGTCCGGAAATAGGAAGTCACCTTTCGATGATTAGGGGCGTGTTCGCCATAAATCGACGTTGTGTCACCGGCATGTTTTTTCCGTGTAACACAAAAACTCGCAAGAATCAAGATTTTGCTGCATTCGCGAAGGACAAGCACTACCCCGCTCGTCAAGACGGTTAGCACAATCCTGCTGTTAAAGCTGGGGATTGCCCTGGACCGTCAGTCGCCGCCGCCCGGCTCCGCGGAGAAGTATTTCTCGAACTTCTCGGTCTCACCGTCGAACTGCTTGGCGTCAGCCGGAGCATCCTTCTTGGTGGTGATGTTGGGCCATTTCTCGGCGTATTCGGTGTTGATCTGCAGCCACTTGTCGAGACCCGGTTCGGTGTCCGGCTTGATGGCGTCGGCGGGGCATTCCGGCTCGCACACGCCGCAGTCGATGCACTCGTCCGGATGGATGACGAGCATGTTCTCGCCTTCGTAGAAACAGTCGACCGGACAGACCTCGACACAATCCATGTACTTGCATTTGATGCAGTTGTCGGTGACGAGGTAGGTCATGGCCGGCTCCGGGAAAGTCCCGTTCTTCTATCTATTGTTGCCGGTCAGGTAACGTCTTTGGCCAGCGCTTGCAAGACCGGTGCATTCCAACGAATTGGCCCAGGCGGGTTTTGCATTCCAACCGCCGTGCCGCAGCGGGCCTTTATGCTCCTCAATCCCCATCGCGCAGGCGATCGGTTTGCCGCCTCTCCTTCTTGGTCGGACGACCGCTGCCGGTGTCGCGCAACGGTACGATGGCATCCGGCAGCGCCTCCTTGCTGGCCGTCGGCGCCGGCGACATGTCCTCGTAAAGCGTACGCGCTTCTTCCGCCGGGCCGCGTCTGGCACCCGGCGCCAGCACTTTCCAGACCAGGATCCTGCCGTCGAGCGTGATGGTCAAAACATCGCCGACCTTGACCAGATCGGATGCCTGCGCTGCTTTGTCGCGGTTGATGCGCACACGACCAGCGACCGCCAGCTTCGCCGCCAACGATCGCGATTTCACGGCACGCGCGAAAAACAGCCATTTGTCGATGCGCTGGCGACCCTCGGCAACCATCGGGTCAAAGACCGAGGCCGCCAGCCGAGGGACACGGGCTTTCCATCTACTTCTTCAACTGGTCGCGCAGCGCGGCCAGCTTGGCGAAGGGCGAGTCCGGATCGAAGCGCACGGGGCGTTCCTCGCGCGGCTTCGCCTGGAAGGCGGGCTTGCCGCCCTTGCCTTCCGGCCGGCGACCATCCTGCTTCCCTTTCCACTCGGGACGACCGTCGCGCCGATCCTGGCGCTCGCCATGCGGTTTGCCGGCAGGACGCTCCTGTCGTCCGCCTTCGCTATTGGCGCGCCCCTTGGAACGATCGCGCGAGAAGCGTTCGCGGTTGTTGCCCTGGTCGGCGCCCTCGCGGTCGGAACGCTGGCGATTGTTTTCGCCGACCGCCTGTGCGTTGCGGCCGCCGCGGTGGTGGCGATTGTCGCGGCGATGATCGAAACGTGCCTGCCGCCACAGCAGGACCGGCTTCGGCTCTTCGCCTTCCGCCTTGCTCGCTTCGCCACCAGGCGCGTCACCTTCGCTTGTGACAGCCTCAACCTGCGGCTCGGCTTCGTTCACCGTCGGCTCGCTCGCCTGGTCCTCGCTGGCCGTCTCCACGGCGGCGACGACCTCTTCGTCAGCGACCTCGGCCGCTTCCGTCTCGTCGGCCTCAACGGCAGCTTCGGCATCATCCGCCACGCTTTCCGCGGCTGCTTCGGCCTCGGGCGCTTCCGCAACCGGCTCCACAACTGCCTCTGCGTCAACCACCGCTGCCTCGTCAACGGCTTCGGCCGCAGCGGGTTCGACCGTCTGTGCCGCTGCCTTTGCGGCGGCATCGGCAGCCGCCTTCGCTTCGGCAGCCTCGCGCACAACCTGGTCGAGCTGCTCGAGCTTCGCCTTGACGTCTGCCGCCTGCTTCGGCTCGGCGCGGTAGCCGAGCCCCTTGAGGATCTCTTCCATGTCGTCGGCGGTCGCACCGAGGATCGACATCATCGGCGGCGTCACCATGAAGGCCTGGCCATCATAGGCACCGTCTGGCCGGACGCCCAGGCCCGGCTTCCAGTTGGTCGCTGGACGGATCAGGTCGGCGAGACGCTCGAGAATGTCGACGCGCACCGCGCGGCGACCAAGATTGCGATAACCCGCCAACCGGTAAAAGGTCTTGTCGTAGGTCGGATCGATCACGATCGAGGTCCGGCCGGAGGCCAGCGCATGGACCACGTCGCCAAAGCCCGGCTTGTCCTTGCCGTCGTTCTTCAGCGCCCAAAGAAGCGTCACCAGGCCAGCAGGCGCCGGCTTGATCAACGAGGGTACGAACACGTGATAGGCACCGAAACGCACGCCGAGGCGGCGCAGCGCCGCGCGACCTTCCTGGTCAAGCGTGCGCATTTCTTCTGCGATGTCGCGCCGGTTGATGAGCCCGAAATGCTCAACGAGCTGGAAAGCAATGCCGCGCGCGATGCCGGTCAACTGTTCGGCATTCTTCATGTCGACCAGTGGCTTCAACAGCAGCTCGACCTGGAAGTTGACGAAACGTTCGGCGCGCGCCGCCACCTTGTCGCGAGCCGGGCCAGTCAATTGTTCGTCGGCAAGCAGCACCAGACGCGGCTTCAATGCGTCTTCGCCGGACACCAGCGTCCCGATCGGCGCGCCGATCCAGCGCAGCACGCCATCCGAACCCAGGGCGATGTCGTTGTTGCCCGACGCAGCAAAACGTTCCGCGCGTGCCTCGAACTCCGAGGCCAGCGCCTTTTGAGCTGCCGAACGCACGGCTTTGGCATCTTCGCCGCCAGCGCCCTGGTCGGCTGTGAAGCGGAACCCTTGCAGTTCGCCGACATGATGGCCCTCGACGAGGACGGTTCCGGTAGGGCTGATTTCGGCTTCGGGCATGGTATTTTCTCTAAGGCGCCGCATGAGGACGGAAGTCCTGCGATCAACAAAGCGTTTCGTCAACCGCTCATGTAGCGCGTCGGACAATCTGTCTTCGATTTCCCGTGTCTTTTCTTGCCAGTGTGTCGGATCGGCAAGCCAACCTGGACGATTGGATACAAAAGTCCACGTACGGATCTGCGCGATACGGTGCGAAAGCGTGTCGATATCGCCCTCGGTCGTGTCGGCGCGCCGCACCTGTTCAGCCATGTAGCTCTCATCGACATGGCCGCGCCTAGCAAGATCCATATAGATGGAGGCGATAAGGTCAGCGTGCTGCGCAGGCGCGATCTTGCGGTAGTCCGGCAAGGCGCAGGCTTCCCACAACAGCGCCACGCGCTCACGGTTGATGGCAAGCGCACGGATCTCGCCATCCTTCGACAGGAATTCCAGCGCCTGCGCATCGACGGCTGGCAGGGCGCGGGTCAAGCCTTCCACCGGTGCATTGGTCTCGATCGAGCGCTTCAATGCGTCCAGGTTGGAAAAATCGAAGGACGGAGTGCGCCATTGCAGCACCTTGACCGGCTCGAAATCATGGCCTTCGATCTTCTGGACAAGGTCTTCGTCGAGCGGGTCGACCTGACCGGTGACGCCGAAAGTCCCGTCGCGAAGGTGCCGACCGGCGCGGCCGGCGATCTGGCCGAGCTCCGCTGCGGTGAGGTTGCGGTATTGATAGCCGTCGAACTTCCTGTTCTGGGCGAAAGCGACGTGATCGACATCAAGGTTCAACCCCATGCCGATGGCGTCGGTCGCAACCAGATAATCGACATCGCCGGATTGATAGAGCGCGACCTGGGCATTGCGAGTGCGTGGCGACAGCGCGCCGAGCACCACGGCAGCACCACCCTGCTGGCGGCGGATCAGCTCGGCGATGCCGTAGACCTCGTCAGCCGAGAAGGCGACGATCGCCGAGCGGCGTGGCAAGCGGGTGAGTTTCTTGGAGCCGGCATAAGCGAGATGGGACAGGCGTGGCCGGGTCACCACCGACACGCCCCGGAGCAGCTTCTGCAGGATGCCGTGCATGGTGGCGGCGCCCAGAAGCAGCGTCTCCTGCCTGCCGCGAAGGTTGAGGATGCGGTCGGTGAAGATGTGGCCACGCTCGAGGTCGCCGGCCAGTTGCACTTCATCGATGGCCACGAACGCGGCATCGGTTTCGCGCGGCAATGCCTCCACCGTATGGACCGAATATCGCGCACCGGCGGGCTGGATCTTCTCCTCGCCGGTCACCAGCGCGACCTTGTTGGCGCCGACCTTCTCGCACAGCCGCGCATAAACCTCACGCGCCAGCAGGCGCAGCGGCAGACCTATGACACCGCTCTCATGCGCGACCATTCTTTCGATGGCGAGGTGCGTCTTGCCTGTGTTGGTCGGACCAAGCACGGCCGTGACGTCGCGGCCTGAGAGGATCAGCGGTTCGTTGGGTTTGGGATGGATGTTCATCGGCCCGGAAAGAAGACCTTTTCCCGTGATCGGCGCCGCCCCTGGAGCAATTCCAGGAAAAGTGCGTAGCGGTTTTCCGTCCGGAATTACGTAAGAACCAAAAAGTTAGAGCGTTTCCACGTTTCCGTCAAAAACGGAAACGCTCCAGCGGCGACAGCGCACACATAGGCATTCAAGCGCCGGAGCGAAAGCAGAATGTTCATGGAAGCGTCGCACCCGATCGTCGCATCCAGCCTTTTGCACCGCTGAATTAACGCCCAGAACGAGTCTGGAACGAATCAGCGACGAATCGCTGACTCTTCTCGATTCACGATTCGTTCACGGCTAGATATGGACCCTATACTGCCGAGTCGCACCACATGCTGAATCGGCTAACCGGTCGAATCCTTCGCTGGCAGCGACTGCCGTTAACTTTTGCCGGCAAGAGGCATCCACCTGCTTGCCGGCTTACGAGCAGTGCTATTCAAGCCGCTGAAAAACCAGCATTTTCTTAACTGGTATTAACCAGATTGAGCACCCAATCGCCGATTTTTGTTAACGATCCGACCAAAGCCGGAACGAATCGACGACGAATCGGCTTTCGGTAAAGTTTCCCGGTTTGTTCACCACAACATTTGGTGTTGTACACAGCTTGTCCACCGATGAATCACAGGCTGGCCAGGCGCTTGTTCGTCACGCCACGGACCAGCGTTAACTTTTACGTGCCGAAACGGCACAGGCACTGGCCGGAGGCGCGCCCACAAACCTCTGGGCGTCGTGCTGCCGCAAACCGGGCTGGTGGTCCATTTACAGAAGCGCAGGGCCCCCAATACGGTAGCCGCCAGCATCCGGATACAGTCCCATGGAATCTCAGAATTCGTACCGCGCCTTGATGTCGATCCCCGGCCTGTCGCCGCTCATCCTCGCCGCGACCTTGTCGCGCCTGGCCGGCCGCATGTTCGGCCTCACCCTTGTCCTGTTCGTGCTGGCGCGCTTCTCCTCCCCCGCGCTGGCCGGCTGGCTGACATTTGCAGCGATTGCACCAGGCCTGCTCATCAGCCCTATCGCCGGCGCATTGCTTGATCGTGTCGGCCCGACAACGGCAGTCAGGATCGATCTCATCGCCAGTGCCGTTTTCATCGCCGCTGTCAGCGTCGCCGGCTGGGCGGGATGGGCGAGCCCGCCTGTGCTCTTCGTCCTGGTGATCCTGTTCTCGCTGGCCGGCCCCCTGGGCGCTTCCGGTACACGGACACTGTTGCCACGGCTCGTGCCGTCGCACGCGCTCGATCGAGCCAACGCACTCGATACCGCAGTCTACGCCGTCTCCGATGTCGTGGGCCCCGCACTGGCCGGCTTGACCGTGGCCGTGTTCGGCCCCGAGACAGCGCTCTCGATCATCGCCATTGCCTATGCGGGAGCTGCGGTCTGCCTGTCCTATGTCCAGCGTCTCCCAGGCCTGGCATCGCGCCATACCTCTCTGCTACGCCAGACGGTGGAAGGCATCGAACTGGTGGCGCGGCAGCCGACCCTGAGCGGTCTCGCCATCTCCTATTCTTTCTATCAGATCACCTGGGGCGTGCTCGTCGTGGTGGTGCCGGTGTTCGTCGCCGAACGCTATGCGATGGCGGAAAGCAGTTCGGTGACCGGAGCGCTGTGGGCTGCAATGGGTGTCGCCGGCGGTCTCGGCGCACTTATGGCGGGTCATCTGCGCACCACCGGACGCGAGCGGCATGTCATGGCGATCGGCATGGTCGTCACCGCTTTGGCTGCATGGCCGGTCGCGGCAGAATTCGGACTGGGGGGACTGGCCATCGGCCTGATGATTGCCGGCGTCGTATCCGGTCCAATCGACGTTGCCCTGCTGACCTTGCGCCAGCGCCGCACCGACCCGCAGCAACTTGGTCGCGTCATGTCGATTTCCATGAGCCTGAACCTCGCCGGTTTCCCACTCGGATCCGCCATCGCGGGCATGGTCATCACACAATCGATGTCGGCTGCGTTCGTCATCGCCGGCACCGCGTCGGTTATCGCGGCTGTTGCGACGGCGGCGATCCCTCGCGATGCGACACCTGTCGCTTAGACCCACTAGCCATCACAGATGGCCCACTGAAAATGAAAACGGGCCGCAGGCGGCCCGTTCCGTCTGATAGGCGGGAGTGCTCAGGCGAAATATTGTCCGCCGTTGGCCGAGATGGTCGAGCCGGTGATGAAACCTGCTTCTTCGGAAGCGAGGAACACGACGCATCGCGCGATCTCTTCCGGCTCACCGAGGCGACCGACCGGGATCTGCGGGATGATGCGTTCGTTGAGCACTTTCTCGTCGATCGCCTTCACCATTTCGGTGGCGATGTAACCGGGGCAGATCACGTTGACGGTGATGCCCGCACGCGCGCCTTCTTGTGCAAGCGCCTTGGTGAAACCGATGTCACCGGCCTTCGAAGCCGAATAGTTGGCCTGCCCGGCCTGGCCCTTCTGCCCGTTGATGGAGGAAATGGTGATGATGCGGCCGAACTTGCGGTCGCGCATGCCACCCCACAGCGGATGCGACATGTTGAAGACGCCGGACAGATTGGTGTCGATCACCTCTTTCCACTGCTGCGGCGTCATCTTGTGGAACATTGCATCGCGCGTGATGCCGGCGTTGTTGACAAGCACGGAAACCGGCCCGAGCTCGGCCTCGACCTTGCTGACGCCGGCTGCGCAGGCCTCATAGTCAGCAACAGACCATTTATAGGTCTTGATCCCCGTTTCCGCCGTGAACTTCGCTGCTGCCTCGTCATTGCCGGCATAGTTCGCCGCGACGCTGTAACCGGCATTCTTCAGACCGATCGAGATGGCGGCACCGATACCGCGCGACCCACCGGTGACGAGTGCGACTTTACTCATGCGTTTCCCCTTTGCTGCATCTCAGGCGATTTCGACATCGCCTTCATTGAATGACCCGTATGGCGGATCTTTTGAACCTGACTCTTATGACGAGTCTTTGAACCTTGTCGTTCGAGTTGGCTGCGGAGCAATTCCAGGAAAAGTGCCTAACGGTCTTCCGTCCGGAATTGCGCAGAAACAAAGAATTAGAGCGTTTCAGCGTTTCCGTTAAAACCAGAAACGCTCCAGAGACAAAACGGGCGGCACCTTGGCCGCCCGTTTTTTGTTCGATCAGAGTGCCTCGACACACATCGCGACGCCCATGCCGCCGCCGATGCATAGGGTGGCCAGCCCCTTCTTCGCGCCGCGGCGCTTCATCTCAAAGACGAGCGTGTTGAAGATACGCGCGCCGGAAGCGCCGATCGGATGGCCGATGGCGATGGCGCCGCCATTGACGTTGACGATGTCGGGGTTCCAGCCGAGACCCTTGTTGACGGCGCAGGCCTGTGCGGCGAAGGCTTCGTTGGCCTCGACCAGATCGAGATCCGATACCTTCCAGCCGGCCTTTTCCAGCGCAAGCTTGGAAGCCGGGATCGGGCCCGTACCCATCACCGACGGGTCGACACCGGCTGTGGCCCAGGAGGCGATGCGGACGAGCGGTGTGATGCCGCGCCGCACGGCTTCGGCCTCGGTCATCAGCAGGGCACCGGCGGCGCCATCGTTGATACCGGAGGCGTTGGCGGCGGTAACCGTGCCGTCCTTGTCGAAGGCCGGCTTCAGCTTGGTCATGGCGTCCAGTGTGGCGCCATGGCGGATGTATTCATCCTGGTCGACGATGGTGTCGCCCTTCTTGCCCTTGATGGTGAAGGCGACGATCTCGTCTTTGAACCGGCCGGCCTTCTGCGCCGCCTCGGCCTTGTTCTGCGAGGCAAGGGCGAAAGCGTCCTGGTCATCGCGGGTGATCTGGAACTGCTTGGCGACGTTCTCGGCAGTGATGCCCATGTGATAGCCGTTGAAGGCATCCCAGAGGCCATCCTTGATCATAGTGTCGATCATCTTGTAGTCGCCCATCTTAACACCGGCGCGCAGATGCTGCGCATGCGCCGACAGCGACATCGATTCCTGGCCGCCGGCCACGATGACCTTGGCATCGCCGCTGGTGATCTGCTGCATGCCGATGGCGATGGCGCGCAGACCCGAGCCGCAGACCTGGTTGAGGCCCCATGCGGTCGTCTCGATCGGCAGGCCGGCATTGATCGATGCCTGCCGGGCCGGGTTCTGGCCCTGGGCCGCGGTCAGCACCTGGCCAAGGATAACCTCGTCGACTTCCGCTGCTTCGACGCCCGCACGCGACAACAACTCGCGGATCACCACCGCGCCGAGCTCATGCGCGGGCGTTGCCGCGAAGGCTCCGTTGAAGGACCCGACGGCAGTGCGCGCGGCACTTGCGACGACGATGGCGTTGGATGCGGACATGTTCTTCTCCAGACCTCGAATTGAGCGGTTTGCAACCGTTGGTTTGACTTTTCTTGCCGGTTCCAGGCTGCGAGTCAAACTGGAAATCTGTCCCGTTTCGCCATCCTTGCCGTGGCGTAAGTCGTGCCGCGCAGCATATTGCGCCATGCTGCGCAGCATATTGCAGCGCCGAAAAGACGGCGTCTGCTTCCGCACTGCACAAACCGCTTGGAATTGTGACGGTTTTGCGCATATCCTCGACACAGGGAGTAATCGTTACCGGCCGCTTACCAGCATGCCGGTATCCGCGGGAGGATGCTGAATGGCGGCGAAAGACGAACCGGTGGTGATCAAGAAATACGCCAACCGCCGGCTCTACAACACGGGCACCAGTACCTATGTGACCCTCGAAGACCTCGCCGAAATGGTCAAGAAAGGTGAGGAGTTCACCGTCCAGGATGCCAAGACCGGCGACGACATCACGCACCCCGTGCTGACCCAGATCATCTTCGAACTGGAAAACAAGGACGGGCAGAACATGTTGCCCATCCCCTTCCTGCGCCAGCTGATCGCCTTCTATGGCGACCAGATGCAGATGATCGTGCCGAGCTTCCTCGAGCAGTCGATGCTCGCCTTCTCCAAGGAGCAGGAGCGTTTCCGCGATCAGATGAAGTCGGCGCTCGGCAAGACGCCGATGGACATGATGAAGCTGCCGACGCCGATGAAGGCGCTGGAAGAACAGACCCGGCGCAACATGGAAATGTTCCAGAACGCCATGCGCATGTTCACGCCATTCCCGGGTGCTGCGGCAGGCGGCGCGGCGAACGCCGCTCCCGAACCTGCCAAGGCAGAGCCCGCGGAAAAGTCTGACGACCTTCAGGAACTGAAGGATCAGATCGCCGCCATGCAACGCAAGCTCGACAAGCTGTCGTAAAACGATACGCGTCTTTCCCTTTCTCCTCCTGGGGAGGGGGAACGTTGCGTATCTACCCCTTCGCAGTGAACGTCTCGGCGAACTGCTGGCGCAGGAGGTTCTTCTGCACCTTGCCCATGGTGTTGCGCGGCAGTTCATCGATCACGAAGAGACGACGCGGCTGCTTGAAACGCGCAAGCTTCGGCGCCAATCCCGCAAGCAGGCTGGTCTCGTCCAGCACCGCCCCCTTGCGCGCAGTCACGATGCCGACCACGCCTTCGCCGAGATCGGGATGCGCCACGCCGATCACCGCCGATTCCTCGACGCCGGGCATCTCGTCGAGCAGAAGCTCTATCTCTTTCGGGTAGATGTTGTAGCCACCTGCGATGATCAGGTCCTTGGCACGGCCGACGATGGTCACGTAGCCCTCTTCATCCTGCGTGGCGAGATCGCCGGTGATGAAGTAGCCGTCAGCGCGGAATTCCTGCGCGGTCTTCTCCGGCATGTTCCAGTAGCCTTTGAAGACGTTGCGGCCTTTCACCTCGATCACGCCGATGCCGCCGGCCGCGACAGGCTCGCCTGTATCGGGTTCGGCGATGCGCACCGAGACGCCGGGCAGTGACTGGCCAACGGTGCCGGCGCGGCGCTCGCCATCGTAGGGATTCGAGGTGTTCATGTTGGTCTCGGTCATGCCGTAGCGCTCGAGGATACGCTTGCCGGTGCGCGCCTCGAAATCCCGGTGCGTTTCGGCCAGAAGCGGCGCGCTGCCGGAAACGAACAGGCGCATGTGCTGCACCAGCTCTTGCGTCAGCCGGGGATCGGCGAGCAGCCGCGTGTAGAAGGTCGGTACGCCCATCATCGTGGTCACGCGCGGCATGTTTGCGATCAGGTCGTCGATGTCGAGGCCGGGCAGGAAGACCATTCCTCCGCCGGCAAGCAGGATGACGTTGGTGGCGACGAACAGCCCATGCGTATGGAAGATCGGCAAGGCGTGAAGCAGCACGTCCTGTTTGCTGAACTGCCAGGTCTCGACCAGCGCCGCGGCATTCGACAGCAGATTGTCGTGCGTCAGCATTGCGCCCTTCGAGCGGCCGGTCGTGCCGGACGTGTAGAGGAAGGCAGCGAGATCGTCCGGCCCTCGCTCGGCAGGTGTATAGGTTTCGGGTTGCCCGCCGGCTCGCTCGCCGAGCGTACCGGAACCGTCACCGTTGAGGGTTAGCAGTGCTGCCCCAGCTTTGTCAGCCACCGGCTGCAACGCGGATGCGCCGGCGCCGTCGCAGACCAGAAGCCTGGCACCGGCATCGCTGACGAAATAGTCGACCTCGGCAGCCGTATAGGCGGTGTTGAGCGGCAGGAACACCGCGCCCATGCGCACGGCGGCAGCATAGACCGCCAGAGCCTCCAGCGACTTTTTTGCCTGCAGCGCCACCCGGTCTCCAGGTCGCACACCCGCATCGGCCATGGCATGCGCGATGCGCGCAGACAGCCTCAGGAAGGCTGCGTAAGAAACCTCGGAGCCGTCCTTGAACGTCAGAAAAGTGTCTTCATTGGCTTCGTGCCGCCGAAACAGCGCGTCGTATAGCGTATTCGTCAAGGATGGCTCCGGCGGTTCGAAATCCAGTCTCTCTTCCAGCACGGCTTGCTTGCAGTGACAAGCACAAGCCGCCCTCTGGCATTTGCGTGCATCCGCGACGCGCCGTAAACAAGGCGCCTCGCTTTCCAACGTCGACAGCCGAAAGTCCCCAAATGACCGAGACCGACCTGATTCCCGTCTTCGACGGCCACAACGACACGCTGCTAAAGCTCTACCAGTCCGGCAAGACCGATGTCGAAAAGCTGTTCATCGAGGGGTCGCCGGCCAGTTGGCACATCGACCTGCCACGCGCCAGGAAGGGCGGGCTGGCCGGAGGCATGTTCGCGATCTTTCCGCCGCCACAGGAAGAGCGCAAGGCCAAGGACGACGGCGTGCCGGCCATGCCGTCCGACAACGAGCCGCTGCCGCCGGAACTGCCGCGCGAATTCGCACGCGAGACGACGCTTGGCATGGCTTCGATCCTGCTGAGACTGGAAAAGGTTGGGGCGCTCACTGTCTGCCGCAGCGCGGCCGATATCCGCGGCGCCATGGACAAGAACTCGATGGCGGCGGTGTTCCACATCGAAGGCGCCGAGGCGATCGACACCGACCTTGCCATGCTCGACGTGCTTCATGCCGCCGGGCTGCGCTCGCTCGGTATCGTCTGGAGCCGGCCCAACGCCTTTGGCCACGGCGTGCCGTTCCGCTTCCCATCCTCGCCCGACACCGGCGATGGCCTGACAGATGCCGGCAAGGCGCTGGTCAAGGCCTGCAACCAACTCGGGATCATGATCGATCTTTCCCATCTCAACGAGAAGGGATTCCGCGACGTCGCCAAGCTTTCCGACGCCCCGCTGGTTGCCACCCACTCCAACGTGCACGCGCTGTGCCCGCACTCGCGCAACCTGACCGACTGGCAGCTCGGCGCCATCCGCGATACGGACGGCATGGTCGGCCTCAACTACGCCACCGGCTTCCTGCGCGACGATGGCCGCATGAATTCCGACACGCCGCTGGACGTCATGGTGCGCCACGTCGACTATCTGGTGAAGGCGCTCGGCGAAGACCGCGTCGGCCTGGGTTCCGATTTCGATGGCGCCATGATCCCGGCTGCGATCGGCGACGCCGCCGGCCTGCCCAGGCTTCTCGATGCGCTGGCCAAACACGGCTATGGCCGTGGCCTGATCGAAAAGATCGCCTATCGCAACTGGGTGCGCGTGCTGGAAAAATCGATCGGGTAGCTCCTTCTCCGAGCTACTTTCTCCCAACACGCTCCAACCATGCCTTGCCGACGCCGCGATCGCGAATGATCGGCAAGGGGTCTTCCGCATCCAGCCTGGAGCAGATGCGATAGACTTCGAGCGTCTCGGCATTCATCTCGCCATGTTTGTAGAAGTACATGGCGGCGGCATAACGCGCGCGGCCCGACCACGGCTGCCCGAGCGGCGTGTTGACCAACGCCCATTGTTCCGCCGCTTCCGTCTCGTCCCGTTCACTCATCGTCGGCAGTCCACATTCATGACACGCCAGAGCTTCTGGCAGCCTGCTGCCGATCATGCCACGCTCGGATTTGGCTTGTCCATATTGAATGAATGTTCAGCAAATTCATTTGCTTTTTCACGTCGGACCGCTACGATTTTGCATCTATCGCAGGTGATCACGGTGGTCCATCCGATGGGCAGGAAGGCACAGGCGTCCGGGACGGTCGGCGATGTCGACAAGAACATCCGCGCCCCGGCGATGATGCAGAAGGTGCTTGACTCAGGCGAGCCTCGCCGCACTCATCTGCGCGGCCGGAAGCCGGTGTAGGCTGGCGCGCAGGAGACCGTTAGCGATGAAGACAATCGATCTCGAAGACGAACCTGCGCAGGCGGAACGACAAAATGTCTCGGAACGGCGTGGCCGCAAGGCCTCCAAGGAAGTGCGTCGCCAGCAGCTGATCGAAGCGACGATCGATTCCCTGGCCAAGCGTGGTTATTCCGAGACGACGATGGCGGATGTGGCGGACGGTGCGAAACTCTCACGCGGCATCGTCAATTTCCATTTCGAGAGCAAGGAGAAGCTGCTCGTCGCGACACTGCAATATATGTACGACGAATACTCGACGCATTGGCGCAACGCCTACGACAAGGCGGGCGACAACACCGCCGATCAGTTGAAGGCGCTGGTCACGGCGGATTTCGACCGCGCCGTCTGCAACAAACGCAAGCTCGCGGCATGGTGTGCCTTCTGGGGTGAGGCGAAATCGCGTCCCACCTATCAGGCGCTTTCCGGTGCCCGCGACACTGACTACCAGAACCTCCTCTTTGATCTCTGCAGCCGGCTGAAAGCCGAAGCCGGTTATCCCTTCGAGCCGCAGGCTCTTGCATTGACGCTCAGCGCGCTGCTGGAAGGACTGTGGCTGCGCCTGATGATGGGACTGGAAGACGTCAGCCGCGAAATTGCCCTGCAGGCAGCCAATGAATTCCTGCTGACGGCTTTTCCCAGGCACTACAAACGAGGGGCAAGCGGCATCCAGAGACTTTGAAATCCGGGCTGCTCGTCAAATGACGGCCCACACAACAATCAGACGGGCACCGGCCCGCGCAACCAAGGGGAACTGAAATGCAGATGAAGATCAGCCATTGGATGACCGCATTCGCGCTGGCAGGCGCGTTGATGACCCCCGCGGCCACGCATGCTGCCGGCAGCGATCTCATCGTCTTCGACTGGGCCGGCTACGAGCTGCCGGAATTCCATCCGAAGTACACCGAGAAAAATGGCGACGCTCCGACCTTCGCCTTCTTCGGTGACGAAGACGAGGCCTTTGAAAAGATGCGCTCCGGCTTCAAGGCGGACCTCGCCCATCCCTGCTCGCAAAGCGTCGTGAAATGGCGCGACGCCGGCCTGCTGCAGCCGCTCGACACCTCGAAGATCACCGCCTGGAAGGACCTCAATCCGGGCATCATGAAAATGAAGAACCTCGCCACCTCCGAGGACGGCACCGCCTGGTTCATGCCCTGGGATTGGGGCAATTCACAACTCACCTACAATTCCGAAAAGGTCGACGAGAAGGACATCCAGTCACTGAAATCCCTCGCCGATCCGAAGTTTCAGGGTCGTGTCTCCATCCCCGACAATGTCGACGACGCCTACGCGCTGGCCTCCCTGGTCATTGGGCTCAAGGACTGGACCCAGATGACCGATGAGCAGTTCAAGCAGGCATCGGATTTCCTGCGCCAGGTGCACAAGAATGTGCGCCTCTACTGGACCGACACCACAAACATCGTGCAGGCGCTGACCGGCGGCGAGATCGATCTGGCCTGGGCCTGGAACGATGCCACCGCACAGTCCGTGTTGGCTGGCTCACCCATCAAGGCCAAGCGCGACACGCAGGAAGGCATTTCGACCTGGGTCTGCGGTTACGTCCGCCTGAAGGATGCGCCGGGCAGCGCCGACCAGGCTTATGATTATCTCAACGCCATCAACGAACCGGACGTCGCCAACGTCCTGGTGAAGGACTGGGGCTACGGTCAGGCCAACACCAAGGGCATGGCTGCCGTGGATGCAAAACTGCTGCAGGACAAAGGCTATGACGACGTCGGCAAATTCGTCGACAAGACGCTGTTCCAGTCGCCCGTTCCGACGGAACTCAAGCAGAAGATGATCGCCGAGTTCGAGAAGATCAAGGCGGGGTACTGATGGTTCACGACGTCCTCGTTGTCGGCGCCGGTTTTGCCGGTCTCTCGGCAGCGCTTGCCCTGCGCGACGATGGACTGGACGTGCTGGTGCTGGAGGCACGCGAGCGCGTCGGCGGGCGCGTCGAGATGCAGACAACTGCTTCCGGCGAACACTCCGACAGCGGCGGGCAGTTCCTGTGCGAGGACATGCCGCAAGTGATGGCGTTGGCGAAACGGCACGGCAAGACCTTGGTGACGACGCCGGTCGACGGCGCCTTCACCCTGCAGCCGGAAATGTCGGAAGACGATGGCCAGGCGCTATGGGACGCCAACGTTGCAATACGCGATCGCATGAATGCGATCGATCCGGCTGACCCGGCGGTTCGCAACCTCAGCGTATGGGACTGGCTGCAACGGCAACCAGACGGCGTGCACGCCAAATCGGCCTTCTGTTCGACGGTCGAAGGCCTTTGGTGTCAGCCAACCGATGCCATCCCGGTCTGGTATCTTGTCGACAACGATCGTCGCATCACCAATGAGGTCTCGGAGCTGCAATATTTCCTGGGCGAGACGATGCATGCGCTGGCCGAGGATCTGGCCGCGGACCTTGGCGACCGCATCCGGCTTTCGGCACCGGTAGGTGAAGTCCGGCACGGTGGCGATGCCGTGACCGTGGTCACGCCCCAAGGTCTGTTGCAGGCACGGCATCTCGTCATTGCCGTCCCTCCGGCGATGGCGAACAACATCGTCTTTTCACCACCGCTGCCGGCAACCCTCGCCAAGGCGCTTGGTGCCTGGCGCAGCGGCGCCGTCGTCAAGATGCGTCTTCGTTATGCTCGAGCCTTCTGGCGCGATCGCGGCTGCAACGGCATGGTCCTGTGGCGCGACCTCCACGGGCTGTTTGCCTGTGACACCAGCCCCGACGAGGACCACCCGGCCCTGGTGGTTTTTGCCGGTGGGCCGCTGGCATTGCGCTTGCGCGAACTGGGCGTGGCAGGATTGCAGGCGGAAGTGCTGGATAGGCTGGCGGCCGCACTTGGAGACGAAGCGCGCGACACGCTCGACTTCTCGGCTCGCGACTGGAGCGGCGATCCCTGGAGCGGCGGTGGCTACAGCGATATCGTCGCCGATTTTTCCGCTCACGACGCCGAGGCAGTGCTTCGTGCCGGCTTGCCGCCTATTCACTTCGCCTGCTCGGAACTGTCGCCCTCGTTCCCAGGCTATGTCGAGGGCGCCATCATCAGTGGCCGCATCGCCGCGGAAATGGTTCTGGAAACTCTCGACCCGCCGGTAGGCGTTGATCCGCTGGCATGAAGTGGTTCTGCAGCGCACATCCGCCGGAACTGTTCCGGTAAGCGACGCCCCTCGTCAGCCGGCGAAAACTGCTCTACCGTTGATGGACGTGCCGTTTTGCGATCGGGGAGCTCTCGCGTCATGGCCTTCACTTTTCGCCGCATGATCCTGGCAACGGCCTTGGCCGCTGCCGCAACCACGGCAATTGCTGCCGGCGGTGACCTCGTCGTCTTCGACTGGTCCGGCTATGAGGATCCGCTGCTGCATGCCGACTACGCTGCCAAGCAGGGAGCGGAGCCGAGCTTTTCCTTCTTTGGCGACGAAGACGAGGCCTTCGAGAAGATGCGCGCCGGCTTCAAGGCCGATGTCGTTCATCCTTGTGCGCAGAGCGTGGTCAAATGGCGCGAGGCCGGCCTGCTCCAGCCGCTGGACACGTCGAGGATCACCGGCTGGAAGGACATCAACCCTGGCCTGATGAAGATGAAGGATCTGGTCACCACCGGCGACGGCAAGGCATGGCTGCTGCCGTTCGACTGGGGCACTTCGTCCCTGATCTATCGCACCGACAAGGTCACGCCCGAAGACGCCAGGACCCTGCGCATCTTTGCGGATCCGAAATTCACTGGCCGCGTCACCATTGGCGACAATGTCGATGACGCCTATGCGCTGGCCGCGTTGGTGATCGGCCTGAAAGATTGGACCCAGATGACGGATGCGCAGTTCAAGGAGGCTTCCGACTTCCTGCGTCAGGTGCACAAGAATGTCCGCTTCTATTGGACCGACGACACCTCGATCAACCAGGCCTTCACCGGCGGTGAGATCGACCTCGCCTGGGGTTGGGCCGAAACCTATGTCACGCTGAGAGGCCAGGGCGTGCCGCTGGAAATGAACCGCGACACCAAGGAGGGGTTATCCACCTGGGTATGCGGTTATGCGATCCTGAAGGATGCCCAGCATGTCGACGAAGCCTATGACTTCCTGAGCGCCGTCAACGCGCCGAACGTTTCCAGTCACCTGGTCTCGACCTTCGGCTATGGCCATGGCAATGCCGCCGGCATGGCGGCAATCGACAAGAAAGTGCTCAGCGAGCGCGGCTTCGACAATCTCGATGCCTTCCTCGACAAGACGCTGTTCCAGCAACCGCTGCCGACGAACCTGAAACAGCGCATGGTCGCCGAGTTCGAAAAGATCAAGGCGGGGTATTGATCACGCTTCTTTGCGCGGCCCCGGCATATCTGGACGTTTTGAGCCGATTTATTTATAAGCCCGCCATCCCGGCATCGGATCGCAACCGCTGCCCGATCAATGTGTCAGATCGTTTTTGGCGCGCTATCACGGCGCATGACGGTTCGACAGCCGCAAACGACCACAGGGGTGCCATGGCAGGCCATTCACAATTTAAGAACATCATGCATCGCAAGGGCCGCCAGGACGCGGTCCGCTCGAAGATCTTTTCCAAGCTGGCCCGCGAAATCACCGTCGCCGCCAAGCAGGGACTGCCCGATCCTGCGATGAACCCGCGCCTGCGCCTGGCGATCCAGAATGCCAAGGCCGAGTCGATGCCGAAGGACAACATCGCACGCGCCATCTCCAAGGCTTCCGGCGGCGACGCCGAGAACTACGAGGAAGTGCGCTATGAAGGCTACGGCCCCGGCGGCATCGCGCTTATCGTCGAGGCACTCACCGACAACCGCAACCGCTCCGCATCCAACGTGCGTGCCGCCTTTACCAAGGCCGGCGGTGCACTCGGCGAAACCGGCTCGGTCTCGTTCATGTGGGATCGCATCGGCGAGATCGTGTACCCGGCCAAGGTCGGCAGCGACGACAAGGTGATGGAAGCGGCGATCGAAGCCGGTGCGGACGACGTCGAAACCGACGAGGAAAGCCACACCATCTACTGCGCCTTCGAAAATCTCGGCGAAGTGTCCAAGGCCCTGGAAGGGGCACTCGGCGAAGCGGAATCGGTGAAAGCCATCTGGCGGCCCCAGAACAACATTCCGGTCGACGAGGAACGCGCCCAGTCGCTGATGAAGCTGGTGGCAACGCTCGAGGACGACGACGACGTCCAGAACGTCTACGCCAATTTCGAGGTCGACGACGCCACGCTGGCCAAGCTCAGCGCAGCCTGAATCAAAAACGCCCCGCACGCCGGGGCGTTTTCCTTTGTCGTCGCTCCACGAGGTTTTGATGACCGACGCTCCTCGTCCCCGCATCGTCATCACCTATTGCACGCAGTGCCAGTGGCTGCTGCGGGCCGGCTGGATGGCGCAGGAACTGCTGTCGACTTTCGCCACGGACCTCGGCGAAGTGGTCCTGGTGCCGGGAACGGGCGGCATCTTCACCATCACCTGCAACGAGGACCTGATCTGGGAGCGCAAGCGCGACGGCGGTTTCCCGGACGCTGCCAAATTGAAGCAGCTGGTGCGCGACGTGATCGACCCCGAGCGCGACCTCGGCCATTCGGACCGCAAGAAGCCTGGCGCCGACTGAACGCCGTGGCTGCCAAACGGCAAGACCCGCCGCCTCGACAGGAGACAGCGGGTCTTTTCGGCAAGGGTGACCGACTTACATCAACGCCGCTATGAAAGCCGCCAGCGCACCGGTGCATGCGAAGGTGCGTACATGGTTCCAGAACACCCAGCGATCGAGGTGGATGGCCCACAGCTGCGCGGCAGCCTGGCTGTCGGGGGCGGTTGCAGCCAGCGCATCGTTCATCGGAACGTTGATGACCATGGTGACGATGATGTTGCCGACGATATAGAGCGCAGCACCAATCAGCACCCAGCTTGGTCGGGCGACGCCCCAGCCGAGCAGGGCGGCCAGTACGAGGAAGAGTGCCAGCAATGCCGTGCCCATGAAGATGGACAGGAACAGCGGGTTCTGGATCACCGTGTTGATGGTGTTCATGGCCAGCACGCCCTGCGGGACCGGCACTTGTGCCAGCGACGGCATGACCGAATTGGAATAGGCGAAGAACAGGCCCGCCATGAGGCCGCTGCCAAGCGCGGCAATGAAAGTGATGGCGATTACGATCTGAGCAAACATCTTTCTCTCCCTCTCAGAGTTTCACATGCCACACGCCGGTGGCGGCAGTTTCGCGCACATAGTCGGAAAAGTCTTTGGGTCCACGGCCAAGAGCCCGCTGGACACCGTCGGTGACGTGTTCGTTTCGGCCGTCGAGCACCTGTCCGAACAGTTCGTCGAGCAGCCACACGACATCGGCCGGCGTTTCATAGGCCTCGAGTTCAGCCCTGAATGCTTCCGGCGAGACGCGGCTGAAGCGCACGTCGCGGCCAGCGGCATTGGAGATCTCGGCGACGGCTTCACGGAACGTCAGAAGCCGCGGTCCGGTAAGCTCGTACAGTTCACCGACATGGCCATCGTTCGACAGGACTTCCGCCGCCACGTCCGCAATATCGTCGACATCGACAAAGGGCTCCCCGATCTCGGCAGCGGGGATGGAAATCTGTCCCGCCAGCACGCCATCCAGGAAGGCACCTTCGGAAAAATTCTGTGCGAACCAGGCGCAACGCAGGATCGTCCAGTCGGCGCCGGTGGCCTTCACCATCTCTTCCGCGCGCTGCGCCTCCGGTTCGCCGCGGCCGGAGAGAAGCACCAGCCGGCGTACACCGCGGCTCACGGCCAGCCTGGCGAATTCCTCGACGGTTTCCGCTGCGCCGGGCACGGCAATGTCGGGATAGTAGCTGATGTAGACGGCGCCGATGCCTTCGAGGGCACCTGCCCAGCTTGCCTTGTCCGTCCAGTCGAAGGCCGGGCTTGCCGAACGCGAACCGATGCGGACCGGAATGTTCTTTGCTTCAAGCCGTTCGGCCAACCTGCGGCCGGTCTTGCCGGTGCCGCCGAGGATCAGGACAGGCCTTGATGTCATGCTGGTCATGTTTCTCTCCATGTCACAAACGTGAGCAACCCTCGCGTTTGCAAAATGTGATAAATCCTCATATTAGATTAGTCAAGCAGGAATTTTCGGACGCGAGCCGGGTGGCATTCGAGGAGAGATCATGGACAGCGTATCGACCATCGCCCAGGACACGCCGGGCCCGCGCCGCGAGCCGACGCAGAAGCGTAGCCGCGAACGGGTGGAGCGCATGCTCGCCGTCGCTTCGGCGCTGATCGCGGAAAAGGGCAGCGATGCCCTGCGTATGGGTGAAGTGGCGGAGAAGGCTGGTGTGTCGATCGGCTCGCTCTACCAGTTCTTTCCCGACAAGAGCGCCATCATCCGCGCCCTCGCCGACCGCTACCAGAAGGAAAGCGAGGCATGCATCGCCGAAGCCCTGGCCAGCGTGAAAGACGGCAAGGCCCTGGAAAAAGCCTTTTCCGAACTGGTCGATACCTACTACGGCATCTTCCTCGCCGAACCAGTGATGCGGGACATCTGGTCGGGCACGCAGGCCGACAAGGCGTTGCGCGAGCTCGAACTCGCCCACAGCCGCGCGAATGCCGGCATGCTGCTTGCCGTTCTCAAGCGCCTGCACCCGGATGAAGATCCGGCAGCTCTCGAAACCTCAGCCTTCCTGATCTGGCAACTCGGCGAAGCGACCATGCGCCTTGCGGTGTCGGTCGATCGTGCCGAGGGCGACCGTCTGGTTACCGCTTACAAGCGCATGGCGCTGAGCGAGTTAGCCCACAGCTGACGCCGCGCGTTCGTCCATTGCGGATACATGCTTGGTGTCGCGCATGGTCGAATAGACCAGCAGCGAGACGAAGATGACGGCCGCCAGATAATAATAGAACCACTGCTCGTGGCCCTGCTGTTTGAACCAGAGCGCGATTGCTGGTGCAGTGCCGCCAAAGATCGACACCGTCAATGCGTAGGGCACGCCGACGCCGGTGGCACGCACCGCAGTCGGGAACAGTTCGGCTTTGACCACCGCGTTGATCGATGTGTAGCCAGCGGTGAAGATCCAGGCACCGCAGATCAGCAGGAAGGCGACGAAGGGCGACGTCGTCGTCGACAGCATTGTCAAGATCGGCACCGTCAAAATGGTGCCGGCGACGCCGAAGAAGATCAGCAACGGCTTGCGCCCGATGCGGTCGGAGATCAGCCCATAGATCGGCTGCAGGATCGCCGCGAAGATCAGCGACCCGGCAATCACGTAGGTCGTGGTTAGATCCGAAAAGCCGACCGTCTGCTTGACGAAAGTCTGCATATAGGTGGTGAATGTGTAGAAAGCGGCCGTACCGCCGGCGGTGAGCCCAACCACGATCGCCACTTCGCGCGGGAACTTCCTCAGCCCACGCAGCGAGCCTTCGCGCTTCTGTGACGACGTCGTCGCCACGAAGGCCTCGGTCTCGTGGAGTTGCCGGCGCATCACCGCAGAGAAGATGGCCAGCAGGGCACCGATGACAAAGGGAATACGCCAGCCCCAGTCGACCAGTTGCGCGTGCGTCAGGAACACATTCTGCAAGAGCAGCAGGACCAGGATCGCGCACAGCTGCCCGCCGATCAGCGTGACGTACTGGAAGCTGGAGTAGAAGCCGCGGTGGTTGGGGTCGGCGACCTCGCTGAGATAGGTGGCGCTCGCGCCGTATTCGCCGCCGAGGCTGAGACCTTCTATGACGCGAGCCAGCGCCAGGAGCACCGGCGCGGCAAAGCCGATCGTCGCATAGGTCGGCGTAAACGCGATGATCAGCGAACCGAAACACATCATCAGCACTGAAATGGTGAGCGAAAGCCGTCGCCCATAACGGTCAGCGATATGACCGAAAAGCCATCCACCAAGCGGCCGCACGATGAAGCCGGCAGCAAACAGTGTCGCGGCGTTCAGTTGCTGGACGACGGGGTCATGCGATGGAAAGAAGGCCGGCGCGAAATAAAGCGCAAACGCCGTATAGGCGTAGAAATCGTACCATTCGACCAGATTGCCGATCGAACCGATGAAGATGGCTTTGATCCGGCGACGCGCATCATCGAAATGCAGAGCGGTATCAGTCACATGACCTCCCTGCCCCCGACGGCAGGATCGGCCAGTTCACGTTCCGAAGCAACCCGCACGTGGGGTGCAACAAAAAACCCGCCCAGAGGGCGGGTTTTTGTATCCATATCGCGTTCCGGCTTAGATGCCGAGATTGGCGAACTTGTTCTTGAACTTCGACAGACGGCCACCGCGGTCGAGCAGCGTCTGCTGGCCGCCGGTCCATGCCGGATGCGTGGAAGGATCGATGTCGAGGTTCATCGTATCGCCTTCCTTGCCCCAGGTCGAACGGGTCTGGTATTCGGTGCCATTGGTCATGACGACCTTGATGGTGTGGTAATCGGGATGGATGTCAGCCTTCATCGCTCTTGTCCTGGCTAGCTGGGACGGCGGCCCTGCGGCGATGCGCCCCTTTTTAAAACTCGAAGCCGCAGCTATTGAGGAGCCACGGCTTCAAAAACGGTCGGCGTGCCTATACAACAGGCGAAATTGAATCACAAGGCCGCGCCGGAGCCAATTCGGACAGGAACCGGGACGATGGCGGACACTATCAGCGCCGACGAGCGTAGACGCTCGCTCCAACCGCTTCGGCGCGTGTTTCCCTATATCACCCGCTATCGCGGCCTGGTGATCGGTGCCGGTATTTCGCTGGTGCTGGCAGCCATCACCACACTGGCGCTGCCGCTTGCCGTGCGGCGCATGATCGACAACGGTTTCTCCAGTTCCGATTCCGCCTTCATCGCCAGCTATTTCGGCATGCTGATGGTCATGGCGGCGGTGCTCGCGCTGGCCTCCGCTGGCCGCTATTATTTCGTCATCACCCTTGGCGAACGCGTCGTCGCCGATATTCGCCGCGACGTATTTTCGCACGTCACCACTTTGTCACCCGCCTTTTTCGACACCTCGCAGTCGGGCGAGATCGTCTCACGACTGGCTGCCGACACCACGCAGGTGAAATCGGCGGTAGGCGCAACTGCGTCGGTGGCGCTGCGCAATGTCATTCTCGGTCTCGGCGCGCTGGCAATGATGGTGGTGACCAGCCCGAAACTCTCCGGCCTCGTCATTGCGGCAATCCCCGTCATCGTTCTGCCACTGGTTGCCTTCGGCCGTTCGGTGCGCCGTCGGTCCAGACAGGCGCAGGATACGCTGGCCGACGCCACCGCCTATGCCAGCGAACAGATCGGCGCCGTGCGTACGCTGCAGGCCTTCACCAATGAAGGGCTGGTCAC
Source organism: Mesorhizobium sp. EU05-FHT14A09 (assembly GCF_058790995.1). Taxonomy (NCBI): domain Bacteria; kingdom Pseudomonadati; phylum Pseudomonadota; class Alphaproteobacteria; order Hyphomicrobiales; family Phyllobacteriaceae; genus Mesorhizobium; species Mesorhizobium sp. EU05-FHT14A09. The sequence continues at coordinate 404,139 of NZ_JBYTDF010000003.1, read as the reverse complement.
CGGCCGTTTTTCCGCCTCGGTCGAGGCCGCCTTCGCCGCCGCCCGTGCTTCCGTGCTCGCCCGCGCGCTGCTCACCTTCTTCGCCATCTTCATGGTGTTCTCGTCGGTGGTCGCAGTTCTGTGGTTCGGCTCGCGCGATGTGCTCGACGGCACGCTGTCGCCCGGGACGCTCGGCCAGTTCCTGCTCTATTCGGTCTTCGCGGCCGGCGCCCTCGGCGCGCTCTCGGAAGTGTGGGGCGAACTGTCGCAAGCGGCGGGCGCCGCCGAACGCCTCACCGAGATCCTTGCCGAGAAGCCCGGCATTGAAGCTCCGGCACAGCCGCGTCCATTGCCTGCCAAGGCCAAGGGCGCGATCGAGTTCGACGATGTTACCTTCTCCTATCCGGCAAGGCCCGACCGTGCCGCCGTGCACGGCTTGAGCTTTTCGGTTAAGCCCGGCGAGACAGTCGCCATCGTTGGCCCGTCGGGCGCCGGCAAGAGTACGGTGTTTTCGCTGATCCTGCGTTTTTACGATCCCGAAACCGGCGCGGTGAAGCTGGACGGCATCGATCTGACTGAGACGGATCCGCTGGCGCTGCGCCAGCGCATCGCCATTGTGCCGCAGGATGTCACCATCTTTGCCGCCAGCGTGCGCGACAACATTGCCTTCGGCAGGCCGGGTGCCGGTAACGCCGAAATCGAGGCTGCCGCCAAGGCAGCCCTAGCCGAGGAATTCATCCTCAAGCTGCAGAAAGGCTACGACACGCCGGTCGGCGAACGTGGCGTCACCCTGTCCGGTGGACAGCGCCAGCGCATCGCCATTGCCCGTGCCATCCTGCGCGACGCGCCGATCCTGCTGCTCGACGAAGCGACTTCGGCACTCGACGCTGAAAGCGAAACCCTCGTGCAGGAGGCGCTCGAGCACCTGATGCGCGGCCGCACCACGCTTGTCATCGCGCACCGGCTGGCGACTGTGCTCAAGGCCGACCGCATCCTTGTCATCGACGGCGGACGCATCGTCGAGGAAGGCACACACAAGAGCCTCGTTGCCAAGGGTGGCATCTACGCCAGGCTCGCGAAACTGCAGTTCGAAACCGGAGCCAGCGCCTTTGTGGGTGCGGCGGAATAGCCACCTATCCCAGCAGGTTGCGCGCGGCGCGCATGAAAATCCTCGACCCGATCGGGATCAGATCGTCTGGAAAATCATAGTCGGGGTTGTGCAAGGCCGGATGACGTTCGCCGGCCCCCAGGAAGAACATCGCCGAGGGCGCGCCGCGCCCAAAGATGCCGAAGTCCTCGGATGCCCGCATTGGCAGGCTGTCTTCACTGTAGGGGACATTCTCCTGCTCGAGCGCGGTGTGCAGGTGCTCGACCGCCACCGGTGCATTCATGCTCGCAACAAAGATTTCGTGATAGTCGATTGAGAAGACCAGCCCGGCTTCGCCGGCGATCTGTGCCACCAGCGCCTCGCCAGAAGCACACAGGCCCGCCATGCGATCGTCCAGCCGCGTGCGCAAGGTCGCCCATACTTCCGCTCGGCCAGGAGCGACGCCGAACACCGCCTCGCCCATCGTCGCGTGGGTGACGGTGACCATGCCGAAATCATCGTCGCTGAAGGCGCCCCCGCCGAGCTTCGCCAGCGCGGGCATCAGTTGGCTGATCGCCAGCATGGGCGACGTGCCGGTTTCGGGCATCGAGGAATGCGCCGTCTTGCCTTCCAGCACGATACGCATGCCACGCGAGGCGCAGTTGACAACGCCAGGCTTCAACCGCACCTCACCAAACGGGATGCCCGGCAGGTTGTGCAGCGAGAAGGAAAAGTCCGGAGCGATCTCGTCAAAGCGCGGATCGGCGATCACGCCGACTGCCCCATCGCCAGTCTCTTCTGCGGGCTGGAACATCAGGACGACACGTCCCTTTTGCGAGCGACTGCGTCCGAACTGACGGCCAAGCGCGGCCAGGATCGCGGTATGTCCGTCATGACCGCACATATGAGACTTGCCTGGCACCAGCGACGAATGTTCCGCACCGGACAGTTCCTCGATAGGCAATGCATCAATCTCGGAGCGGAACAGCACTGTCGGACCCGGTTTGCCGCTGTCATAGACCATGGCGACGCCATGCCCGCCAAGTCCCGTCAGCACCTTGTCAGGCCCGGTATCGGCGAGAAAGGCGACCACTTCCCTGGCGGTCGCCTCTTCTTCGTTGGAGATTTCCGGATGCCGATGCAATTGGCGGCGCCAGGCCGTGAGTTCGATCAGGTCCTGATTGGTCAGCGACAAGGCGGCCTCCGCATCCGGCTTTATTCTAGACCCGACAGCATGCCGCCTGACGCGCCGGATCGAAAGAGACAGTTGCCGGAAAATCGTCTTCCAGCCGGTCGAGGGCGTTTCCGCTTTCCTGGAAACGCTCTCGCTCATTGCTCTTTCCTGGAATTTGCTCCGGATCAGAGAAAGGTCGCGATCTCCGCCAACGGTCTCTTCTCGACCGCATGTTGCGGAATGGTGGCACCTTCCTTTGGATAGCCGACGACCATCAGGATGTAGGGCTTGTCGTGCGGGTCGCGGCCGCAGATCTCGTTCAGGAAGCTCATCGGGTTCGGCGTGTGCGTCAGCGCGACGAGGCCGGCGCGATGGATGGCGGTGATCAGGAAGCCCGTCGCGATCGAGACCGATTCCGGTACGTAGTAGTTCTTGCGCATGACGCCATCGGCGGAGCGGCTGCGGCGTTCGCCGAAGATGCAGATGAGCCAGGGCGCCTCCTCCAGGAAGGGCTTGTCCGCGTCGGTGCCGAGCGGTGCCAGCGCAGCCAGCCACTCTTCCCCGGCCCTGCCCTCATAGAAGGCGCGTTCCTCGATCTCGGCCGCCTCGCGGATGCGTTTCTTGATCGAGGGATCACCGATCACCGCGAAGTGCCACGGCTGATGGTTGGCGCCGTTCGGTGCCGTGCCGGCCGCCAGGATGCAGGTTTCGATGATGTCGCGCGGCACTGGCCTGGTGGAGAATTCGCGCACCGTATGGCGCGCACGCATTTCCGCGTAGAAGGCTTCCGCATTGGCTCGCATCGCCTCCACCGGCAGCTCCCGGAAGTCCGGCAGCGGGATCGGCTGGTAGCTCGTGGTAGGCTTCATCGCACAACACTCCTCAGATTGTCCAACAATATTGTCCGACAATCGAGAAATGCGCAAGCCGATCCTTGGTCAAACCGTTCAGGCTGATGCGAAATGATCGTCGGACAGCCTCTGGATGAGCCGCCCCGATGCGACGACATGCTCGCGCATCGCGGTTTCCGCAGTTTGCCTGTCTCCAGTCGCAACGGCCTCGACGATCCGCCGATGTTCCGCATTGCTGGCAAAGACATCCTCGCGGCCGACCAGCATGCGGAACTGCAGCCAATAGAGCGAGTTGGCCAGCCTGGTCAGCGTCTCGCTCAGGACGGCATTGCCGGCAACGTCCGGAAACAGCGCGTGAAACCGCGTGTTGGCGTCGGAGAATTTCGCCATGTCGTTTGCCGAAACGGCCTCATCCATCTCGGCTTGCAATGCCTGCAGCCTGGCTGGTGCAGCCTGCAGCACCGGCAAAGCAAGGCCGACGGCCAAGGCTTCCAGGGCACCACGAACGGCAAACAGGTCGTCGACCTCCTTCCGCGACAACCGGCGCACCGTCACCCCTCGGTTGGGTTCGAAGGCCAGGAGCCCGTCCGCCGTCAGCCGCTGAAAAGCCTCCCGTACGGAAGACCGCGACACGCCGTGCCGCGACGCGAGTTCGGTCTCGGTAAGGCGCTGGCCGGGCACGAGATGACCACCACGCACAGCCTGGGTGATGGCCGAAGCGACCTGCTGGGCGGTCGAAAGAAGATCGCGGTCGGTCACCTACAGTACGATCCTGAAAAGTCGCTGACGCAGCATTGTTCCTGACGGCACGAAATCTGTCACCTGCCGTAACGCCGCTTCAGATGCGTGATGAAATGCGCCGCGTTCAGCTTTTCACCGGTGGCGCGCTCCAGCAGTTCGGGCGTTGAATAGCGCGAGGCCTGCGACCAGATGTGCTGTCGGCGCCAGGCATTGACCGCATCGAAATTGCCACGAGCGATCTCCTCATCGGCAGACGGATGCTCCTTGGTCAAGGCTGCCCATTGCTGCGCGGCCATCATCGCGCCCAGCGTATAGGAAGGGAAATAACCGAAGGCTGCCGAAGGCCAGTGAACGTCCTGCATCGGCCCGTCGGCGGCATTGTCGATGGTGGAAAGACCCAGATAGTCACGCATCTTGGCATCCCACGCCTCGGGCAGGTCCGCGACTTCGAGCCGGCCCGCAACCAGATCCTGTTCGAGTTCGAAGCGCAGAATGACATGCAGCGGATAGGTGACTTCATCGGCATCGACGCGGATCAGCCCGCGCTCGACACGATGCACATGCGGCAGAAGATCTTCCAGCGTCCAGGCTTCGCCGAGATGTTTCTCGACCACCGGCAGGGCCCAACGCCAGAACGCCGGATTGCGGCCGAGCTGCTTTTCCACGAACAGGCTCTGGCTTTCGTGCACGGCCATGCCACGCGCCTTGCCGAGCGGCCAGTTCGACCACTCCTTGGGCAGATTCTGTTCGTACAGCGCATGACCGGTCTCGTGCAGCACACCCATCAGCGCCGACAGGAAATCCGATGTCTTGTAGCGGGTGGTGATGCGCACATCGGTCGGCACACCGCCACAGAACGGATGATGCGATACCGAAAGCGAGCCATGATTGAGGTCGAACCCGACGGCAGCCATCATGGCCAGCCCCAGTTCGCGCTGCCTGTCGATCGGATAGACTCCCGACAATGGCTTCAAAGGCCGTTCCGCCAGTCTTTCACTCTGGACTGCCAGGGCCTCCGGCACGAAATCTTTCAGAAAGGTCTTGAGTTCGGCAAAAACCGGAGTGACGTCCGCGGCGCGATTGCCGGGATCATACTGCTCCATCAGCGCGTCATAGGGCGACAGCTTGAGGACAGCCGCTCGCAATCCAGCCTCCTCGCGTACCAGCGCGACGATGTTTTCGAGTGCCGGACGAAAGCCGGCCCAATCGTTTTTGGCGCGCAATTCCCGCCACAGCTGTTCCGAACGCAGCCGTGCCGCCGTCTGCCGCTCTACGAATTCCGCGGGCAGGCACGTCAGGTTGATATGCTGGCGTTCGAACTCGCGCAGCGCCACCTGCTGATCTTCATCGAGGCGCTCGGCCTTGGCGGCAGCAATCCAATCCGCGACTTCCGGCGCGGTGGCCTGGCGATGATACATGCCGGCCAGCGTCGCCATGGCCTCGGCGCGTTTCTCGCCTCCACCAACAGCCATGTGGGTGGCTTCGTCAGCGCCCAGGATGGCCTGAGCATGCTCCAGCGCCTCGAGCTTGCGGCCGAGTTCATCCAGTTTCTTGAACGACATTGCTTCACCAGCGATTATGAAAGGGGTCGGCGCGAACAGACATCAAGCGGCGCGCCATGGCAACCCCATCCAGGCGGCTTGCGCGATAAGCCCGCTTGCAGGAACATCACCTGGATAAAGAGGCAAAGGGGGAACAATGATCGCAAACATATTGATCGGCGTGGTCGCGCTGATCCACGTCTACATCGTCTATCTGGAGATGGTGCTGTGGGACACGCCGCGCGGCCACAAAGCTTTCGGGCTGACCCCTGAATTCGCAGCGGCCTCGAAAGTGTTGGCGGCCAATCAGGGCCTCTACAACGGCTTCCTGGCTGCCGGCCTTGCCTGGGGGCTGTACCTTGGAGAGGCGGGCTTCGCGGTGAAGACCTTCTTCCTCGCCTGTGTCGTGGTTGCCGGTCTCTACGGTGCCGCAACGGCAAACCGCAAGATCCTCTACATCCAGGCCATCCCGGCCGCACTGGCGCTGATCGCGCTGTGGCTGGGGTGGTGATCGGCAAGCAAATCGCTTCGCCAGAGCGTTTACGCAATTCCGGGAAAACCGTTGCACACTTTTCCCGGAATTGCTCTGGAACGAAAAACCGCCCGGCTGTGCCGGGCGGGTTCTCAAATTGTCGAGGCAGGGATTACTTCGTGTAGACCGGCTCCGGTTCCGGCACATAAACGGGCGGAGGCGGCGCGCAGTCCGAGCGGCCACCGAACTGGTAGCGCAGGCCGGCACGCACTTCATGCGTGTTGATGCCCTTGTCGAAGCCAGGGCCGCCGCCAACCTTGTAGCCGAACATGCCGCCGCCATTGATATGGCTGTAGCGGTAGCCGACATCGAGCTTGGTGGTGTCGGTCAGGCAGTAGGAAGCACCGGCCATGAGCGCATAGGCGAAACGCCAGCTCTTCTTGCCTTCGTGCTCGAACTCGCCGTCCGGATCCTTGTTGACCAGCGTATTCCACTTGAGATTCGCACCACCGATACCGGCGCCGACATAAGGCGTGATGCCGTGCCAGGTACCGATGTCGACATAGGCGTTGGCCAGCAGAAGCAACGCCGAATAGGAACTGGTGTCGCTCGAGGTACAGGGCAGGCCCGTTCCGCAGTAGCCCGACGTGCTGCCGTTGAACTTGCTCTTCGACCAGTAATCCAGCGTCAGATCCGTGCGGAAGTATTTGGTGACCTGGTAACCGACGCCGCCGCCGATCGAGAAGCCGCCCTTCAGCTTGTGCGTGTCGAAAGTACCGACCTGTCCGAAAGGAAGGACGTATTCCGGGCTGCTCATATTGGATTTGCGATAACCGAGATCGCCACGGATGTACCAGCCGCCATAATCGGCTTCTTCATAGACCGGCTGCGCGATCGGTGGCGCTTCCACCACCGGCGGCTCGGCCAGATCCGCCGCCAATGCCGGCGCGGCGAGGCCGGACAGCAGCAAGCCGGCAACGGCTGCCTTCCTTCCGAAATTGTACATCCTTGTCACCCTTGAGACGTCGGAGCACGGATCGCGCCCGAACATGATTGACCTCGGATGTGGATAATGAATTGCAAAGGTTAAAAGGCGTTTAACCGTATCAGTTAACTATACTCGCTTAGAATTTTCTCGAAATGCCGCTGAAAAGACTTCACCAGAACGCACACGACCCGCCCCAGCGGGTGGCGTGATTCAGCGGGACGAACCTGCAGCAGTAACGCTTTTATGCCCGGAATTGCGAGCTAGGGCAGCTCTGCGTTTCCGCGAAAAACGGGAACGCCCTAGTAATGAATGGAAAGCGGACTGACTTCAGGCGGCGCTGCGCGTCTCGGAGATCACGCCGACAATGTCGTTGACGACTTCTTCGACGAGCTTCGGATCGTCGCCTTCCGCCATGACGCGGATGAGCGGCTCGGTGCCGGAAGGACGAATGACTAGGCGACCTTTCTTGCCAAGGCGGTTCTGCGCCTCTTCGATCGCAGCCTTGACCGGTGCTTCCTCAAGCGGCTTGCCGCCCGAAAAACGGACATTCTTCAGCAATTGCGGCACCGGCTCGAACTTCTTGAGCAGTTCGCTGACCGGACGGTTCTGGCGCTTGACGCAAGCGAGCACCTGCAGAGCGGAAACCAGGCCGTCGCCCGTGGTCGAGAAATCAGACAGCACGATGTGGCCGGACTGCTCGCCGCCGACATTGAGGCCATTCGCGCGCATGTGTTCTACGACGTAGCGGTCGCCGACCTTGGTGCGATGAAGCTGCAGCTTCATGCCGGTCAGGAAGCGCTCGAGGCCGAGATTGGACATGATGGTGGAAACCACGCCGCCGCCGGCCAGGCGGCCGTTCTGGTGCCAGGATTCCGCGATCAGCGCCATGATCTGGTCGCCATCGACGACAACGCCGTTCTCGTCGACGATAACGACGCGATCGGCATCGCCGTCCAGCGCAATGCCGATGTCGGCGCGGACTTCATGCACCTTCTTCTGCAGTTCGGCCGGATGGGTGGAGCCGCATTCCTTGTTGATGTTGAAACCGTTCGGCTCGACATTGATGGCGACGACGTCGGCTCCGAGTTCCCAGAGTGCGGAGGGCGCGACCTTGTAGCCGGCGCCGTTGGCGCAATCGACAACAATACGCAGGCCCGACAGCGACATGGCGCGCGGCAAGGTGCGCTTGGCGAATTCGATGTAGCGGTCGTGCACGCCATCGACGCGCTTGGCGCGGCCGAGGCTGTCGGAGTCGGCCAAAGCCAACTCGACGTCTTCGTCGAGCATGCTTTCGATCCGCTCCTCGATCTCGTCGGAGAGTTTGTAACCATCCGGACCGAACAGCTTGATGCCGTTGTCATAGTAAGGATTGTGCGAGGCGGAGATCATCACGCCGATGTCGGCGCGCAGCGAGCGCACCAGCATGGCAACGCCCGGCGTCGGGATCGGGCCGAGCAGGAACACATCCATGCCGGAAGCGCACAGGCCGGCCACCAGCGCGTTCTCGATCATATAGCCCGAAAGCCGGGTGTCCTTGCCGAGAACAGCCCGATGACGGTGACTGCCGCGCTGGAAGGAAAGACCGGCGGCCATGCCAACCTTCATGGCGATTTCCGCCGTCATTGGGAACTTGTTCGCGCGACCGCGAATACCATCCGTTCCGAAATAACGTCCCGACATCTACTATAGGTCCCTGGCTGCTTGCCCGAAGGCTGCTAATGCCACAACTGCTCGGTGCCAAGCCATCACTTTGTGTTATAGTATGTCATGAATCTTAGAAATTTGTTTCCCCGCCAAAAATGCGACGCAATGGTCACAATGCTCGCGGAGAAGTGCGGGAGGAGATGCGGCTACTGCACTAGCGCAGGCGTGGCTTGCGCGCTATTGCTCGCATGGGATTGATTGTGAGTGGCACAACGGAGAGAACGCTATGCTCAATCGACTTGCTACATTGACGGGCCTCGCCGTCGTGACGCTGTTTCTGGCCCAGCCGGCCAGCGCACTCACAATGGCCGAGTGCAGCACCAAGTACAACGCGGCCAAGGATGCCGGCACGCTGGCTGGCCAGACCTGGAACCAGTTCCGCAAAGCGCAGTGCGGCACCGACGCCAGCGCAGCTGAGGAAGCCAAGCCGGCCAAGAAGGCGAAAGCCGCTGCCGAAGACACCAGCAAGCCAGCGAAAAAGGCCGCTGCTGCGAGCGACGACACGGCAAAGGGCCTGACCGCCAAGGAATGCTCGGCCAAGTATCAGGCCGCCAAAGCGGCCGGCACGCTGAACGGCCTGAAGTGGAACGATTTCCGCAAGGCGCAGTGCGGTCCCGGCGCCTCTGCCGCGGTCGACACCACAACTGCTCCGGCCAAGCCTGCCAAGGCTGCGACCAAGGCGGCCGACGCCGCTGCCGGCGGCAAAGGCTTGACCATGGCCGAGTGCTCGACCAAGTACCAGGCGGCCAAGAGCGGCGGCACGCTGGGCGGCCAGAAGTGGAACGACTTCCGCAAGGCCAACTGCAGCGCCGGCGCCAATGACGATGACTCCGTGCCGGCAGCCGACGAAGCTACCTACACCAATGAGCCGGAAGCACCGACCGCCAAGGCTCCGAGCGGTGTCAGGTTCCCAAGCGCAGTCGCCAAGAAGTACTCGTCCGAGTCGCCAGGCAAGGCCCGCATGCACACCTGCCTCGACCAGTACTATACCGCCAAGGACAACAACTCGCTCGGCGGCCTCAAGTGGATCCAGAAGGGCGGCGGCTACTACAGCCTCTGCAACGCCCGCCTGAAGAGCTGATCGGCGCTCCAGCGCAAATCAAAGTGCTAGAGCGACCTTTGCGCGTCCAAAAGGACGCGCGGCGCTCTAGTCAGCGGTAAGTACAAGGAATCGCGTGAGTTTTGCTCGCGCGATTCTTTTTTGTCCCGACGGCAAGATTCTTGTGGAACACAAGAAGAACAAATAGTATACAAACCGCGTAAATTCATCACGCCTCGGGAGGTTGCATGCGAGTTCTTTATCTGGCGGCCACTGCCGCGACCATTTTGTTTCCACTCGGCGTCATGCCGGCCAGCGCGCTGACGATGAAAGAGTGCAGCGCCAAGTATCAGGCCGCAAAGGACGCCGACACACTCAACGGAATGACCTGGACCGCTTTCCGCAAGGCGGAATGCGGCACTGACGACACAGCCGATGCCGGCGCTGCGGCAAGCACGGCCACCGTAGAAAAGGTCGCCTTCGTTTCCTTCAAGGAATGCGGCGCCCGCTATCAGGAAGCCAAGCGCAACGACGAACTGAACGGTCGCGGATGGGACGAGTACCGGACCGCCGAGTGCGGCCACACGCTGGACAAGAAAGAGGCATCCGCCAGTGCGGCCTCTGTAAATCCTGCGGAAGCGCCGGCGGGCGTTAGCTTCCCGACTGAAATTGCTGCCGATTTCAAGGACGAAACGCCGTCGAAGGCACGCATGCATTCCTGCCTCAAGCAGTATCACGCCAACAAGGAGGCCGGCACATTGAATGGACTGCGCTGGATCCAGAAGGGTGGCGGCTACTACAGCATTTGCAGCAAGCGGCTGAAAGGCACGCAGCCGGCTTGATCCACTGGATGCCAGGGTCGCAAGCATTTGGAGCGTTTCCGTTTCTCGCGGAAACGCTCCAATTTTTTGTTCGACGTGCTTTTTTGTCGGAGCTGGCCGCAACTACTTCAGCGATGCGATCCAGTCGGATAGCAGCTTGACCGCGTCCGGGTCGGCAATATGACGGCCCAGTTCCGGCATCATCACGCCAGGCGCTGTGCTTTCCACGCGATAGGTCACGATCGAACGATCCGGTGCACCGGGCACGACGTCGAACTCGCGATCGCCTGAACCTCGACCTGCCGCCGCCGGCCGCTTCATGACGCCGTACCGCACCGGAACGGTCTCGCCATAGGTCAGGAACAGCCCGGTATTGCTGGCCGGTCCCTCGGCACGGTGGCAGTGCGCACAATTGACGTCGAGCCATGTGCGGGCACGTTTCTCAAGGGAGGCGGACATGTCGCGCCAGTCTGCCACGCCCGGAACGTCCGCCATTTCGGGCACCCCCGAGAGCAGGCCAGCCGAGGTCCAATGGGAAAGCTGGTTCTCGGTCCCACCGGCATAGACATAGTCGGTATTGAGGTTGCGCGCCTTCGGACCCAGCGGCGTGATCTTGCCGTTGAAGGCATGGCAAGCCTTGCATTGGTTCTTGTTCGGCACCGAATAGTCGAAGGCCAGCGGCGTCCCGTCGGTTCCGATGGTCGAGATCGCGACTTTCGCGCCCGCAATCTTCAGCACGGCATCCGTCTGCTGATCGTTCCATAGATAGGCCCAGGCCAGCCAGCCACCCGCCCGGCGCAGCAGGACGCGGGTCTCGACCAGGCGTAGCTTCTCGCCCGGCTTCCGGTAATCCGCTGGAAAGGCGAACGTCTTGACCAGCGCGCTCCCGACCGGAAAATCGAAAGCCTCGACTGCGTCATACAGGGCCGTCTGGCCATGCGGCACATAGACGAAGCGGAACTTCTCCGCGCCATCCGAAAACAGCGGCGTCACCAGGCGAAACGGTACGACGCCGGATGCCGGGGTCTGTTTCTGCAGGTCCTCGAAGAAACCGAACTCGGACAATTGCTTCGGTGGCGTCGCGGCCAGAATTGTCGGGTCGGACACAGCGCGGGCGGGAATGGCCATCGTCGCGATCGTCGCCAACGCCAGGATCAGCACCAAGATCGCCGATTGCGCGAACCTGGCGAATGTCACGCCCCGCCATCCTGTGGCAGCTTGACGGCCGCCGGTTCAGGCAGGCTGCCCTTGTAGGCGGTGATATCCGTATCCGGCCACCAGCCCCATGGCAGCAGAAGTTGGGAAAGCATCTTCAGATTGACGAAGCTGGTCCCTTCGGCCTCGTCGACATAGATCTGGTTCTCGGCGGAGACCCAGCTGAGATATTCAGGGATCCTCGTCACCCCATCCCAGACGATATCCGGCACCGGCGTGCCGGATATATCCGTGATCATCTTGCCCACCTCGCCATCGGGCGCGTTGCCGCCCTCGCCATAGGTGTTGCCATGCACGAAGACACCGCGCGGCACGAACATGTAGTTCTTGTCGTCATAGTCCTTGGGATAGGCACCGATCAGCACATGGGTGGTGCCGTTGCCGGACAGGCGATTGCCGAACACATGCACGTTGCGGTTGGCCATCACCATGATACCGGTGCCTTTCGGCACCATGGCGACCGTATTGCCCTTGGGTGCGAAATTCGCCGTATCATTGTCCACGACGTCATTGTCGAAAACACGGATATCGTGCCCACCCTGCACCGGCAGATTGGGCAGGTCGAACACCAGGATGCCCCCTGTGTTGTGGGTCGCGACGTTCTTGTAAACGTCGGCGCGCATCGAATTCTCGATCTCGATGCCGGCGACATTGTATTCGGCCCGCGAGTTGCGCACGATGACATTCTCGCTCTGACCGACATAGATGCCGGCATCCGAAGCGCCTCGCACGGTCACCTTGTCGATCAGCACATGCTTCGATGAAACGGGATAGACGCCGTAGGAGCCGTTTTTCTCGTTCGGCCCGTTGGTCCATTCGACGCGCAGATTGCGAAAGGTGATCTGTTCCGAGCCCTTGGATTTGACGCCGTCGCCCTTGGCATCCTCGACGGCAAAATCTTCGAGGACGACGCGATTTGAAGTGACGAGCAGACCCTCGCCGGAGCCGGTCTGACCTTTCAACGAAAGAATAGTCTGGTCGGGGCCGGCGCCTTTGACGGTGACGTCGTCGGCGTCCAGCGACAGGCCTTCCGTCAACTCGATGCGACCGGGACCAATTGCCACCGTATCGCCCGGCTGCGCCGAGATCAGCGCCTCGACAAGCTTCTCAGCCGCACCGTCGCCGGCGGCAACAGCAATTTCGGCGGCGAAAGCGGGGGCGGTCCAAGAGATTCCGCATGCCAGGAACAGTGCTGCCCGTACCTTGGTTGAACGCATCGCCCTCTCCCTTGCGCAGCGTCGTTTTGTCCAGACAATGCGCTCGTGCTGGACAGCTGTCAATAAAGATGAAACTGTTTCACTTATGGATCGCCCGATCGCTCGCTCGAAACCTGTCGAACCGCGCCAGCGCCGCGCGTTGAAGACACGCACCAGATTGCTCGAAGCCGTGGAAGCCGTGGTTTCATCCGACGGGCATGAAGCTGTGACGACGACACGCATCGCCACGGAAACCGGCGTCGCCGTGGGGACTATCTACCGTTACTTTACCGACCGTGACGCCCTGCTGCTTGCCGCCTACGAGGCAACGGTGGCACGCATCGTCGCCCGTTGCCTGGAAACAATGGAGACGATGCCTGCGGGCTTCACAGCCGCCGATGCCGCCCGTGCGCTGCTCTCGCACTATCTGGAAGCGGCCGTTTCCATTCCCGCTCACACCGGCCTGCTCGCTGCCATGCGGTCGATCCGGCCCATCGAAGCCGACCAGCAAGCCAACGCCCATGGCGGCATCACCGGCCATCTGCTGGTGCCTTTCCTGGCACGTTATGTGCCGGGCTCAGAACATCTCGAGCCGGTGCGGTTGCACTTTTTGAGCGTGATGGTCAGCACAATGGTCGATCTCTATCTCATCACGAGTGACGATGATGCCCGCGCCCGCCTGCGCGAAGAGATCGAAGCCCATGTCGCCCTGATGGTGCTACGAATCGGCCGGCAAGGCGACGGCACGCTCAAGCAGGAGCGCTTCGACCGGCAGCGCTGAGTTCTGCCCAGTCGAGTTCTTCCTCCAGCAGGTGAAACGCATCGTCACCGATAACAAAAGATCGCCGAAGTTCGATCGCGCGGGCGCGCGCGGCGTTTATGGCCTGGAGCCGCAAGGTGCCGCCAGGCAGGCCGGCCGCCTGTGGCGGCTCGCCGCCAACCTCGCAAAGCTCGACGATGGCACCATATTCCTTGCGCAGCAGCTTGGCAGCGAGACCGTCCTCCTGGCCGATGGCGGCGACTGCCGCCTTGTAGGCTTCGACGCGCCCGTGTCGCACTTCTCGTCCGACCGGATCGTCGTCGGAAAGCCCGAGCCACTGGATCAGCGGCCGCAATGTCAGCCCTTGCAGCACCAGCGTGCCGAAGACGACGGCAAAGGCGGTGAACAGGATGAGATCGCGATAGGGGAAAGGCGATCCGTCACGCAGCAACTCGGGGATCGAGAAGGCTGCGGCCAGGGTGACGATACCACGCATGCCGGCCCAGGAAATAACGATGCCGCCCTCGCGTGTCGGCCTGGCCATTGGCCGCGGCGGGTTGAAGCCATAACGCTCGATGCGCCAGCGGATCAGCTTGTTGTAGCTCATGACCCAGGCAAAGCGCGTGAGAACGACGACAGCAAGGATGGTGCCTGCAAACAGCAGGTAGTTGCCGCGCATGTCGGGTGTCAGCCGCTCCCAGATCGGACCGAGCTGCATGCCGATCAGCACGAAGGCCATGGCGTTGAGGATGAAGACGACAGCTTCCCAGACAGCATAGACCGGCACCCGCAAGCGCGCCGGCATGTTCGGTCCACGCGTGTTGGCGATTGTCATTGCATAGACGACGATGGTCAGGATGCCGGACAGGCCGATGGCCTCCGCGGCGATCCAGACACCAAAGGTGACCGTGAACTGGGCGATGATCGAGGTCGGGAAATCCTCGAAACGTATCGCCGGCGTCAGCACGCGCGCCAGGAGATATCCGGCCGCCACACTTCCGAACACCGTCAGCAGGAAAACCGGCGCCCCGCTCGACAGCGAAAGCCCGCCCCCCAGCACCGCCAGGACGGCCAGCTTGTAGAGCAACAGCGCGCTGGCGTCGTTGAGCAGGCTTTCGCCTTCGAGGATCTTGAGGAGCCGATGCGGCAGCTTGACCTGCCGCATGACGGCAGTCGCGGCGGCGGCATCGGGTGGCGCGACGATGGCGCCGAGCGCGATGGCGACCGGCCAGGCCATGCCCGGCACCAGCCAGCGCGCGGCAAGGGCCACGGCGAGCGTGGTCAGGCCGACTGCCATCAACACCAGGCCGGTCACCGGCAGCCAGTTGTCGCGAAGATCGCGCAGCGAGGTGTCATAGGCGGAATCGACCAACACCGGCGCGACGAACAGCGCGAGCGCCAGATGCGGATCGAGCGTCCATTGCGGAGCGCCTGGCAGGAACGGGATCAGCACGCCGCCGACGGCGAGGAACGTCGGGTAAGGCACGCCAAGCCGTCGTGCCAGTGCTGAAAGCAGCGCGGCGCCGAGCAGGAGGGCAATGATCCATTCGAATGTCTGCATGGCGCGTCCCTCTCCGCATGAGGCCTCAAGCCGGGTAACCGTGTCGGTATGAAGGCCTCCAGCAACATAGCCACGATTGCAGGGGCCGTCTTCTGCCGCCGCGTCCGCAACCGGTGCCAGGATTCCAAAAGCGAAAACGCCGCGACAAGGTCGCGGCGTTTCCACTCAATTCAATTCAGCCTTAGTTTGAAGGCTGTGGCTCCATGCCGCCTTCCGGCTCGGGGCCTTTCTTGCGGCGGCCGCCGGTACCAGCCTTCGGCACGGCCGATCCGCGCGCGGTCGGCGTATCGTCGCCAAGATCCCGCGACGGCTTCTGGCCGGCGATCAACTGCTTGATCTCGTCGCCGGAGAGCGTCTCGTATTCGAGCAGGCCTTCGGCCAACGCGATCCAGTCCTTCTTCTTCTTGGTCAGGATCGTCTTGGCGGTCGAATAGGCCTCATCGATCAGGCGGCGCACTTCGGCGTCGATGATCTGCGCCGTCTCTTCCGAGACATTCTGCGTACGCGCCACGGAGTGACCGAGGAACACTTCTTCCTGGTTCTCGCCATAAGCGACGTGACCGAGCTTGTCGGAGAATCCCCAGCGCGTGACCATAGCGCGGGCCAGCTTCGTCGCCTGCTCGATGTCGGACGAGGCGCCGGAGGTGATGTTCTCCTTGCCGAACTTGAACTCTTCCGCCACGCGGCCGCCCATCATGATGGCCAGGCGCGAGATCATGTATTTGTAGCTCATCGAGTAGCGGTCGCCCTCGGGGAGCTGCATGACCATGCCGAGCGCGCGGCCACGCGGGATGATCGTCGCCTTGTGCAGCGGATCGGCCGCCGGCACGTTAAGCGCCAGGATGGCGTGGCCGGACTCGTGATAGGCGGTCAGCTCCTTCTCGGCCTGGGTCATGGCCGACGAGCGGCGCTCCGCGCCCATCATGATCTTGTCCTTGGCGTCCTCGAACTCCTGCATGGTGACGAGGCGCTTGTTGCGCCGTGCCGCCATCAGCGCCGACTCGTTGACGAGGTTCATCAGGTCTGCGCCCGAGAAGCCCGGCGTGCCGCGCGCGACCGTCTTCAGGTCGACATTCGGCGCCAGCGGTACGTTGCGGACGTGCACCTTGAGGATCTTCTCGCGACCGACGATATCCGGATTCGGCACCACCACCTGACGGTCGAAGCGGCCCGGACGCAGCAGCGCGGGATCCAGCACGTCGGGACGGTTGGTGGCCGCGATCAGGATGATCGATTCATTGGCCTCGAAGCCGTCCATCTCGACCAGCAACTGGTTCAGCGTCTGCTCGCGCTCGTCATTGCCACCGCCGAGGCCGGCTCCGCGATGACGGCCGACCGCGTCGATTTCGTCGATGAAGATGATGCAAGGGGCGTTCTTCTTGGCCTGCTCGAACATGTCGCGGACGCGGCTGGCGCCGACACCGACGAACATCTCGACGAAGTCCGAACCGGAAATGGTGAAGAACGGCACATTGGCTTCGCCTGCGACCGAGCGGGCCAGCAGCGTCTTGCCGGTGCCGGGAGGGCCGACCAGCAGCACGCCGCGCGGAATCTTGCCGCCCAACCTTTGGAACTTCTGCGGATCGCGCAGGAATTCGACGATTTCCTCCAGGTCCTGCTTGGCTTCGTCGACGCCAGCAACATCCTGGAAGGTAATGCGGCCATGCGCTTCGGTGAGCAGCTTCGCCTTGGATTTGCCAAAGCCCATGGCACGGCCGGAGCCGGACTGCATCTGGCGCATGAAGAAAATCCACACGCCGAGGATCAGGATCATCGGCAGCCACGAGATCAGGTAGCCGAACAGCGTGTTGGAACCATCGGTTTCCGGACGCGCATTGATGACGACGTTCTTGTCCTCGAGCCGCGAAACCAGCGAAGGATCGCCCGGCGAGTAGGTCTGGAAGCCGGCGGCGTTGTCGGCATATGTGCCCGAGATGCGCTCACCGGAGATCGTCACAGCCTTCACACGTCCCGATGCGACATCCTGCAGGAACTGCGAGTAGGGAACGTCCGTGGAGGCCCCACGCGTCTGCGGCGTCTGGAACAGATTGAAAAGAGCGATCAGCAGGACCGCTATAATCGCCCAGAGCGCGAGATTACGATAGTTCGGATTCATCGATTGTCCCGTTGGCGCCCAGTTTCGGGCGCGGATACTTGAGAAGTTAGGCCTAACATAGGGAGAGCGCCCCCCCTTGCCAAGCATAAGAACATGGCTCGGTTAAGCATTAGCGCTCGCTTTGGAAGCGGCAGGCACTCTCAGCGGTGATGCGGGAAGCGGAGCCGCACCGATCAGCACCGCGACGGCACGCGCGACCTCGAGGTCGAAACCGGACAGGAACCGTGCGAAAGGCGCGACGACGGGAAGGGCTGTCACCCCCGGCAATCTCCCGGATTCGCTCAGAGAACCAAGGCAAACGTCGCCTTGCCAAAGCGCGGGCTCAACAGCTTGCGCGGCGCGAAACAGGCTTGCCGGGGCTCCCGCTTGAACCGGGCCAACGGCTTGCCGCGCCGTTCCGCGACCAAGTGGCGCGATCACGCAACCATCGGCGCCGTCGCTGAAAGTGATGCGATAGCGTCCATCCCAGTACGTTCCGTTCGACGCCATCGAGGGAGCAGGAAGATCACGCGCTTCACGGTAGAGAAAGGTTCCGACGCGCCGCACATCGACGACGGTCCGCGACAATGTAGCGCGACCCGAACCAGCAGACAGCGTCGCAAACAACCCGGCGGTGCGGCCGCTGTCCGGCAGAAAGGACGTGCCCCCGGTCGTGGCAAGGAGGATGCGCAAGGCATGGAGTGCAGCCGGTCGGTCGACTTCGCGCGCAAATGCAGGATCCAGCCGGAGCAGACCTCCAGCCAGCTGGCTTGCGTGGCGGGTGATGAGATCGGCAGCACGCTGGCTGAGCCCTTCCCGCTCATGCGCGGCTCTGCCTGCGATTGCGAGAAGGTCGTCCAGGCGAGCTTGATCCTCGGCCAGCAAAGCGCGCACGCGCGGTCGCTCAAATGCCGGGTCGAGGTTGGTCGGATCGTCGATCCATCCGAGCCCCTCGGCTGTCAGCAGCGCGCGCAGGGTCGAACGCCGTTCCGCGAGCAGCGGGCGCAGGATCCAGACATCCCCGTCATAGAGCGTCGCAGGCGCCATACCGGCAAGTCCGCGCCCTTCATCCCGCGCCTGCCGCATGGCAACGGTTTCCGCCTGGTCGTCGGCGGTATGGCCGGTCACGACAATCTCGAGCCCTTCATCGCGGGCGATATCGGCGAGCAGCCTGTAACGCGTCTCGCGAGCGGCGGCCGGAATGCCGGTCGATGGTTTGACGCCTTCCCAGGCAATGGTGCGGTGAACGATACCCAATTGCCCGCAGAGGCCGGCGACAGCTTGCGCTTCGGCAGCGGAAGCAGACCGCAGCGCGTGATCCACCGTAACGGCGATAAGCCGCGCGGAAGGCAGGAAACGGTCGAAATGGTTCTTGAGGAGAACAAGCAGCGCGGTCGAGTCGCTACCGCCTGAAATGGCGGCCACGGCGCCTTGGCCGAAGTCGATCCGCGAGAAAATCATGGCTGCGGGCAAGGAGCCCGCTCGTTGCATCAGCACGAGGCGAGCGCCCGCTCCTGCTTGACGCGTTCCTTGAGCGCGCTGGATGCATCGGGATAACGCTTGCCGACCTCGGCGAAAGTGGCGCAGGCGACGTCGCGCTGCTTCAGGCCGATCAGCGAGATGCCGAGCTTCAGCAGCATGTCGGGGGCCTTCTTGGATTTGGAATAGTCCTTGCTGGCGGCGAGGAAGACTTCAGCCGCGTCGCGGTATTTCTGCTGTCCGAGCAGGGATTCGCCCAGCCAGTAGTGGGCATCGGCTGCCTTGGCGTCGGACGGATAGCGCTGGATATGCTGGCGGAAACCTTGCTCCGCGGTGTTGTAGTCGCCCGAAAGCACGAACTGATAGGAATTGCGGTAGAGTTCATCGGGGCTGTTTGTCGACGGCAGCGAAGCGACGACGCCACCGCCCTCGGCGGGAGCCTGCGAGGCTGAGCCCGAGCTCGGAACATCTGCCGGCGGCACTGCGCTGATGACATTGCCGTTCTTGTCGACCGTGATGGTACCGAAGGAGGTTGCCGGCTTGCCGGTGACGAGCGTCCCGGGCTCGCCATTGCCGGAATCGATGATGAGATCGCCGACCTGATCACCCGTCGCGTTTTCTCCGCCCGGCTGCGCTGTCTGGCTGGCCGATTGTCCTGGCGTGGAAGGCTTGGCGCCGGCAGTAGCCGGCGCTGCAGGCGTGGCCGAGGCGGGAGCCTGGGCCACACTGTTGCCGCTGGTGGCGGCGTCAGACTTCTTCTGCGGAGCGGCACCGCCACCCTGCTCGATCTGCTGGAAGCGGAATTCGTTGTCTTCCTGCGTCTTGCGCAACTGTTCCTGCAATTGCAGGATCTGGAAGTTCAGTTCCTCGATCTTGCCATTCATCTGGCGGATCTGGTCTTCCAGGCCAACCGAACCCGACTGGGCCAGTTGCACGGGCTCGCTCTTCTTCTCCTTGCCGCCGAAAACGCCCGGCAGTCCGAAGCTCGGCAGATTGAAGGAAAAACCGTCTTCGGTGGTTCGCACCGGCCCGGCGGCATTGGCGGGTGCAATCACACTCGCCGCGAGCAGGACTGCAAGCGTCCCGCTCAGGATTGTTCTAAAATGCATTGGTCTCTCGCCATCAGGGTCAAAACAGATCATTGCCCGGAATCAGCCACCGCCTTGGGAACGATTGCCGACCCGAACGCATCCGCTTTTAGCAGGGCGCGAGACTTCGGCCAAATTTTGTTTCAGGCCGATATTTGGAGTGCCGAATGTCCGTTCCGGTGAGAACGGTGGCGCCGAAGTGGCGAAAATCGATCAGATATCCGAACCGATGCGCCATTAGCCTTGAACATATGAAAAAGGCGGCCACGCGGCCGCCTTTTTCATCATCGACGGGATCGCCGGCCAGCGCCGGCGACAGATCAGGAGCCGGCGCCCGACAGCGTGGTGACGGCGCGGCGGTTCTGCGACCAGCACGAGATATCGTCGCAGACGGCAACCGGGCGTTCCTTGCCGTAGGAGATCGTCTTCAGGCGGTTTCCAGCCACGCCCTTGCCGATCAGGAAGTCGCGGGTCGCGGCGGCGCGGCGTGCGCCGAGCGCCAGGTTGTATTCGCGGGTGCCGCGCTCGTCGGCGTGACCTTCGACGACGATGGCGTACTGGCCGTATTTGTTCAGCCACTGAGCCTGGCGACCCAGCGTCTGCTGGGCGTCGGCACGGATCGAAGAGGAATCGGTATCGAAGAAGATGCGGTCGCCGACATTGACGGTGAAGTCCTGTGCCGAACCCGGAGTGGCAGCGCCACCGCCCAGGCCGAGATCAGCCGCGCTGTTCGGAGTCTTCTTCGACGCGCAGCCTGCAATCGCCAGCGAGGCGACCAGAGCGATCATGACCGGGTTCGTGGTAAGCTTTGCGATACGGCGCATGCCGCCTCTCCTTCGCATTCAAGTGATTTCTTTGATCTGCCAGTAACCACGTTTGGGTTAACCGGCGCTCAAGAAACACGGTTAATATTCTGTTGCGGTCGCCGTCCGCGACCACTGCCACGGCTTCCGGTTCGATGAACCACGACACCACGGCACGCTTGACGCTGCACTTTACTTGTCCGGGAAGCGTGACCAGCTTTGCCGTGGTTACACCGATCCTCGAACCATTCGGGTCGAGGCTCTAGCCTGAAATGCGGCCAAAACGCGACCGAGGCATGAAAAAGGGGCCGCGAGGCCCCTTTCCAAGCTATTTCAAGATCAATCGGTCACTCCAGAAGCGGCGACCAGGCTGGATCGGAGCCATAGCCCGAGGTCGGGATCGGCTGCTCGTTGCGGCCGGTCAGATCGATCGAATAGAGCTTCGGACCGCCGCCGCTTTCGCGGAAGAACATCAGAACACGACCGTTCGGCGCCCAGGTCGGGCCCTCCTGCTGGAAGCCGGTCGACAGGATGCGTTCGCCCGAACCGTCGGTCTTCATCACACCGATCTGGAACTGACCGCCGCCCTGCTTGGTGAACGCGATCAGGTCACCGCGCGGCGACCACACCGGCGTCGAATAGACGCCGTCACCGAAGGAGATGCGGTGCGGGTTGGAGCCGTCGGCGCCCATGACATAGATTTGCGAACGACCACTGCCGCCGCCGCGATCCGAGGTGAAGACGACCTGCGAACCGTCCGGCGAGTAGGACGGCGAGGTGTCGATCGCAGACGAGTCGGTAAGACGGGTCGTCGAGCGGCTTCTCAGATCGAGTGCATAGATGTTGGAATTGCCGTCATCACGCAGCAGACTCATGATCACCTTCTGGCCATCCGGCGAGAAGCGCGGCGCAAACGTCATGCCGGGGAAGTTGCCGACCAGTTCGCGCTGGCCGGTCTCCAGCTGCAGCAGGTACACCTTCGGCACGCCGCTTTCATAGGACATGTAGGTGATTTCCTGCCGGTTAGGCGAGAAACGCGGCGTCAGCACGATCGCGGCGCCGTTGGACAGGAAGCGCGCATTGGCGCCGTCCTGGTCCATGATGGCAAGCCGCTTCTTGCGTGCGTTCTTGGCGCCGGTCTCGTCGATATAGACGACACGGGTGTCGAAATAGCCCTTTTCGCCGGTCAGGCGCTCATAGATCGCGTCAGCGATGATATGGGCGACACGGCGCTGGTTGGCCGCGTTGGCGAAGAACTGCTCACCCGCCAGTTGCTGGCCGGCGAACGTATCCCACAGACGGTACTCGGCACGAATGCGGCCATCCGCCTCCTTGTTGACGCGGCCGGTCACCAGCGCCTGGGCGTTGATGACTTTCCAGTCCTCGAAACGCGGCGTCTGGTCAGGGTTCGATATCTTCTCGATGAAGGCGCCCTTGTCGATCGGTGCAAACAGGCCTGAACGCTTTAGGTCCGCAGCGACGATGCTGGATATTTCCTTGCCGAGATCGCCTGATGACTGGAAGTCGGTGATGGCGATCGGCATGGGTTCGACATTACCCTTCGTCACGTCGATTTCGAGAACGGCGTGCGCCGGTAGCGTTGCGAAACCGCTCATGCCGGTGGCCATCGCGCCGATCAGAAAGAGTGTCTTGAAAAGATGCTTCATCACGAATTCCTGTTTCATATCCAAGCGCTGGACATCACATGCCCATATCGCTCGGGTTGAAAGTGACTTGAATTTCGGACCAGATGTCCTGCTTGCCTGCTGGAAGTATCAGCCCCACCTGATCGGCTTTCTGGATTGCACGCACCGCACTTTCATCAAACGAACGGTTGCCGCTAGAGGTCTCAACCGTCGGACGACCTTCCAGTTTACCCGATTGATTCACGTTGAACCGGATAACCACAACCAGGCCGCCAGCGTCCTGCGCGCCCGCCGGAATGGTCCAATTGCCGCCGAGCTGATCTCGCAAAGCGCCCATTTCGCTGTTGCTCAGCTTCTGGCCGTTGGTCCTGTCGCCGCCGAGCGACGACTGCTGCGTGGATCGCTTGGCGCCACCACCGGAAGGCTTCTGCTTGTTGAGGAGAGCAGAAACCTTGTCGTTGAAAGCATCATCCTCGGATTTCTGACGCGAGGACGCCTCTTTCACCGGCTTTTCGGAATTCTTGCGATCCGGAGCCTTCGCGGTTTCGGCCTGAGCCTGCTCGGGGCGCGGCTTGGCCTCGGGCGCGGGTGCCGAATTGGGCAGCGCGACGGACTCCGTTGGCTCCGATGCAATCGCCTCCGCTACCGCGTCCGGCTTGGCCGGCTCAGGCTTGGCCTCGGCAGGCTTCTGCTCGGCTGGCTTTGGCGCTGGTGTGGGTTCCTTGACTGGCTCCGGCTTGGGTTCCGGCTGCTTGACCGGATCAGGCTTCACATCCTGCTTCGGCTGCTCGGCCGGCGCCACTTCCGTAGCCGGCGTCGGCTTCGGCTCTTCTTTTGGCTTCGGCGTGTCCTCTGGCTTGGGCTTTTCGGTCGGCGTCGGCGCCTTTGGAGCGGACTCCGTGTTCTCGACCGGCTTTGGCTTCGGCGTTGGTGTCACCGGATTGTCGGTATCGACGCTGTTTTCACCGACCTTCTGAGCATTGGCAACCACATCGGGCCGCTCGGTCGGTTTTGGCGCCGGCTTGTCACGCATGGTCGACTTCTTGTCGCCCTGCACCGACTGCGCAACGTCTTCCACCGGGACGATGTCCACGGGGAACGACTCGACGTCCATGGGCTGGAACGCAGGCGGAGCCCTGAGCGTGAACAGGCCGAAGCCGATCACGGCAGCATGCAGGATCACCGATGTGGTGAGACCGGCCCTCAAGGTTATTTGTCCTGTTCCTGCAGCGTGACCAGACCGAGGTTCTTGTAACCGGCGGCCGAGACACGGGCCATGACCTTCATGACCGTGCCGTAGTCGGCGGCCTTGTCGCCGCGAATGAAGATGCGCTCCTCATAGCCGGTCTTGGCGATGGCCTCGAGTTTCGGCACGACCTCTTCGAGCGGGATCGCGGTTTCCTGCAAATGGATTTCGCCGGCCTGGTTCACCGAAATGGTGATCGGCTGGGTTTCCGCATTCATCTCCTTGGCGGCGGTTTTCGGCAGGTCGATCGGCACGCCGACCGTCATCAGAGGCGCCGCCACCATGAAGATGATAAGCAGCACCAGCATGACGTCGACGAAAGGCGTGACGTTGATTTCCGACATCAGGCCGTGATGGCGGCCGCGCCGCCTGTGGCCGCGGCTGCCGCGTCCCGAACCGCCTGAACTGACTGACATTCCCATCGTCGTGGTTCCTCAGGCGGCCTTCTGGGCCACTTTCTCATCGATTTGGCGCGACAGTATGGCGGAGAACTCGTCGGCGAAGCCTTCCATGCGCACCGCGATCTTGCCGGCGTCCGACGACAGCTTGTTGTAGGCGATGACGGCAGGAATGGCGGCAAGCAGGCCGATGGCGGTCGCCAGCAATGCTTCCGCGATACCGGGCGCCACAACGGCAAGGTTGGTCGACTTCGAACCGGCAATAGCCTGGAACGAGGTCATGATGCCGACCACGGTGCCAAAAAGGCCAATGAAGGGGGCTGCCGAACCGATGGTGGCAAGGAAGCCGAGACGGCCTTCAAGGCGTTCCATTTCGCGCGTCAGCGCCAGATCCATCGCCTTGTCGATGCGGGTCTGCAGCGCGAGCGGCGACTTGGCGCCCTTCTCGAAGCTCTTCTTCCATTCGCGCATGGCCGCCACGAAGATGGCGCCCATGCCGACGGTCTTGCGCTCGGCAAGGTTGCGGTAGAGCTCTTCCAGCGACTGACCCGACCAGAACACCTGCTCGAAGCGATTGAGCGCGACACGCAGGCGCGCATAGGAAATCAGCTTGTCGACGACGATGGCCCAGGTCCAGATCGAAGCGCCGATGAGACCCAGCATGACCAGCTTGACCACCCAGCCGGCCTGCATGAACAAGCCCCAAATCGACAATTGCGCGCCCGGATCGGCGAGTGCGATGTTTTCCATGGTTCGTTCCTTAAGAATTCCCGGGCCCGGCTCGCCGCTAGCCCCTGGCGCTCTACCCCTTGTGGTCCGTTCGCGCGAAGCTTCCGGAAATGCCCAAAAGGCGCCTTTCGCGGCCTTTTCACGACAAATATTGGTAAAACGAAGGCACGAACGCCTCCAAACTTCACCAATGTCTTCATGAACCGTTATGGTTAAGGAGAGGTTAGGGACAGCAATCGTTGTGCGGCGCAGCATGCCAACCGCAAAAACATCGGGTCACAATGGAGTGAAGATGTCGCCTAGCGGCCCTTCGGCATGAAGGCCGCCACCCATTCCTTCGGAAAACGGCGCGGACGGCCGTTCTCACCGATGATCGCCGCCTCCACCCTGGCGTCGACCAGCACGTCCGCATCGCGCTTGAGTTGCTGCACCATGGAGATGCGGGCGCCGGAAATGTCTTCCGCGCGGGTATCGACCGTCAGGATGTCGTCGATGCGGGCCGGAGAACGGAAGTCGATTTCCATGCGGCGAACCACCCAGACGATCTTCTCGCCATGCTTGCCTTCGGCAAGTTCGGTGTGGTGGACGCCGGCCAGCCGCAGGAAATCCGAGCGGCCGCGCTCCAGGAACTCCAGATAGCGGGCATGATAGACAACGCCGGAGAAATCGGTGTCGGCATAATACACGCGCGCCATCAGCCGATGACCGAATTCGGTCAGGGCACCGGAAATGCCGCCGAGCAGATCATCCGCGCCGGACATGGGATCAGTCCCCTTCCTGGAAGAGATTGATCTGCTGCTGGGCGAGATCCCTCGGTATTTCCAGGCCGAGATGTTTCCAGGCGTTGGCCGTCAGCACGCGCCCGCGTGGTGTGCGCTGGATGAAGCCTTGCTGGATCAGGTAAGGCTCGATGATGTCCTCGATCGCATCGCGCGGTTCCGAAAGGCCCGCCGCGATCGTTTCGATGCCGACTGGCCCGCCGCCGAAATTCATGGCGATCATGGATAGATAGCGCCGGTCGAGCTGATCGAGCCCAAGCGCATCGACTTCCAGCCGCGACAACGCTTCGTCGGCGACCTTGCGCGATACCGTCTCGGCGCCGGCGACGGACGCGAAGTCGCGTACACGACGCAGCAACCGGCCGGCGATACGCGGTGTGCCGCGGGCGCGACGCGCGATCTCCACCGCGCCGTCGTCGGCGATTGGCATGCTGAGGATGCGGGCACCGCGCCGCACGATCAGCTCCAGTTCCTCGACCGTGTAGAAATTCAGCCGCACCGGGATGCCGAAACGGTCGCGCAATGGATTGGTGATGAGGCCGAGCCGTGTCGTGGCGGCCACCAGCGTGAAGCGGGCGAGGTCGATCTTGACCGAACGCGCCGCCGGCCCTTCGCCGATGATCAGGTCGAGCTGGAAATCCTCCATCGCCGGGTAGAGGATTTCCTCCACCGCCGGGCTCAGCCGATGGATCTCGTCGATGAAGAGGACGTCGCGATCTTCCAGATTGGTCAACAGAGCCGCGAGGTCGCCGGCCTTGGCGATGACCGGGCCCGAAGTAGAGCGGAAATTGACGCCCATCTCGCGCGCCATGATCTGCGCCAGCGTGGTCTTGCCCAATCCGGGCGGACCAACGAACAGGACGTGGTCGAGCGCGTCACCACGCCCCTTGGCGGCCTCGATGAAGACCTTCAGGTTCGCGCGCGCCGCCGCCTGGCCGACAAAATCGTCCAGATTCTGCGGGCGCAGCGTCTGATCTGCGTCCTCACCACGCTTTTCGGAAGAAATGAGACGGGGGTCGGTATTCATGCCCCTCTCCTCGCACGGCAGAGAGGGGCGAACAAGCTGCGTGTCACCGCGCCAGTTCCTTCAGCCCGAGCCGGATCAGCTTGGCGGAATCGGCGCCGTCGCCGCCGTTCTTCAAGGCTGCAGCCACGGCATTGGCCGCGATATCACGCGAGTAGCCAAGATTGGTCAGCGCGGAAACCGCATCGGCAACTGGCGCCGCCGCCACGCCCTCGCCCAGTTCCTGCTTCAGCCCGATCGTGCCCGAAGCCTCGCCAGCATAAGCCGGCGCCTTGGCCTTCAACTCGGTGACGATGCGCTCGGCCACTTTCTTGCCGACGCCCGGCGCGCGCGAAACCATGGCGATGTCGCGCAGCGCGATAGCATTGGCCAGGTCCGATGGAGACAATGTCGAGAGGATAGCCAGCGCCACCTTGGCGCCAACCCCCTGGACATTGTTCATCAACAGGCGAAACCACTCACGCTCCAGCGCGGTCTGGAAACCGTAGAGACGGATCATATCCTCGCGCACATAGGTTTCGATGTGCAGCACCACCGCTTCCCCAGGCCCCGGCAAGGCCGACAGCGTGCGCGCGGAGCAATAGGCGACATAACCGACACCGTGCACGTCGACGAGGCAATGATCCTCTTCGATTTCGTCCACCGTGCCTTTCAACTTGCCGATCATCGAAATTGCCCCGTCATGCCACCGCCAAACGATAGGCGATGCTCTGCCGATGATGCGCATGACAGATGGCGATCGCCAGGGCATCGGCGGCATCGTCGGTGTCGAAGGCGGCTTTCGGCAGCAGCACTTTCACCATCATATGGATCTGTTTCTTGTCGCCGTGACCAACCCCGATCACGGCCTTCTTGACGGCGTTGGGCGCATATTCGGCCACCGGCAGGCCGGCTCGGGCCGGCACCAGCATGGCGATGCCTCGCGCCTGGCCGAGTTTGAGCGTCGCCGATGCATCCTTGTTGACGAATGTCTGCTCCACGGCGGCTTCCTGCGGCATCAGTTGATGCAGCACGTCTGCCAGCCCGTCATGCAACTGGCACAAGCGCGACGCCAGCGCCGCCTTGTCGTCGGAACGCACGGTACCGGCCGCGACGAAGCGCAACGAATTCCCCAGGCTCTCGACGATGCCCCAGCCGGTGCGCCTGAGCCCGGGATCGATACCGATGATGCGAATCGTTTCCGCCATGCGCGAAGTCTACCTTTCGCGCACAGCGATGCCAGCAAAATGTGAACAAACCAGAAACAACCATCCGGTGATGGATGCTTCGTGGGAAAGCGTCCGCTCAGCCGCCAGCGAAGGCCGTCTTGAGAAGCGTGATCTGGTCGGAAACCGGATTCGAACGGCGGTTGGCTGGTTGCGCATGAAGCGTGCCGCCATTGCCGTAGATTTCATCGTCCATGCGTCGCACCAGCGACTGCAGGCGCAGCGACCGGTTGACGAGATCGAGGAAGTCGTCCGGCAGCTCGCTCCAGCCGGCTGCCTCGCTGTGAGCGGAAGCCGTATCCAGCCGCACCTTGGATTTTTCCGAGGCGACCTGATCGCGCGTCATCTCACCCGAATTGGCGGCGCGCTGCAGAAGCAGCCAGGAGGCGATCTGCATCAGCCGTGTCGTCAAGCGCATCGATTCTGCGGCATAGAGGGTAGCGGCCAACCGCGACAGCTTTTTGGCTTCGAGGCGGCCCTTCCCGTCCAGATACTCGGCCGTGCGTTCAACCAGCCCCATGCCTTCGTCATAGAGCGGCTTGAACGACTGCGAAAAAACCCTTCGCTCGGCCAGCTTGATCGTGTTCGCGCTTTCCTTGGAAGGCTCGCTCATTTCCCGTTCCGTATTCGCATTCTTTCGGCCGAATCGACGTCATGCCGTTCGGTATCCAAGCCTATAAGACAGTGGCTAAGAAAATGCGCCGGGACTTCGCGCAAGGCAAGCACATGTTTAACAAACGGTTAACGGCGACTTCGAAGCGGTCGATGTATGGCATGCGCCAGACAAAAAAAGAGCCGCGATGAGGCGGCTCTCAGGAGTTTAACAGGGAGGCGTCAAACAAAGTGGCTCCAACCACTCGGTAAGAATCCAGATCACTGGATGCACATAGTAAACGCTCGTAAAGCTTAATGAACCCTTAACGGAGGCGGAAATTTTTTAAGCGACCCGGCCAAGTTGTGCCGTATCAGCACAGTCACCGACCCCCACCAGAGTGAAACGGCTCACTCTCGTTTTTCCTCTTCCTGCGCTATTCTGCCCTGGCAACCGGCTGGAGCACCACTCTCGCGCAGAACGGGACGAATGCTGCCGCCGCAAACGTTTGTCCTCTCGTCCGCGACAGGGCGAACCAAACCGGGGGAACAATCCATGCAAGGCGTATCTCGAAACTTCTTTGCGCTCGCCATCATCTACGCGCTGTGCGGCATGGCACTGGGCCTGCATATGGCGATCACACAGGATCACACCGAAATGCCGGTCCATGCGCACGCGCTGGTCGCCGGCTGGCTGACATCCGCGGTCTTCGCCATTTTCTACCATCTGTTTCCGGCAGCTCGTGAAACCTGGCTGGCCACGATCCATTTCTGGCTGACGGCCCTCAGCGGCATCGGCCTGCTGGTAACGCTCTATATCTTCCTGGCGGGGAACACAGCCATCGAACCGGTGGTCGGCATCTGCTCGATCCTGTTCTTTGCAGCAATGCTGCTGTTTGCTGTCATCGCCCTGCCGGTCCTGCGCAAGGCCTGATGCTAGAGCACCCCGCGCCCTTCCGGACACGCCAAGGACGCTCTAACATCTTGGTTTGCGCAATTCAGATGTGCAGCGTGCCGGGAACGTTCACCATCGCCAGGGCCGGCATCAGCCAGCCTTGGCCATCTCGCGCAGCCGGAACTTCTGGATTTTTCCCGTCGAAGTCTTCGGGATCTCGTGGAAGATGATGGCTTTC
This sequence comes from Mesorhizobium sp. EU05-FHT14A09, assembly GCF_058790995.1. Classification (NCBI taxonomy): domain Bacteria; kingdom Pseudomonadati; phylum Pseudomonadota; class Alphaproteobacteria; order Hyphomicrobiales; family Phyllobacteriaceae; genus Mesorhizobium; species Mesorhizobium sp. EU05-FHT14A09. The sequence goes on along the minus strand of NZ_JBYTDF010000003.1, from coordinate 374,794 downwards.
GGTACCTTGAAGCGGGCGAGCAGCCCGCGGCAATGCTCGATGATTTCGGTCTCCGTAGCTGACCTGCCGGGCTTCAGCTCGACATAGGCCACCGGCACTTCACCCCATTTGTCATCGGCACGCGCGACCACGCCGCAGGACGCCACAGCCGGGTGCTTGTAGAGCGCATCCTCCACCTCGATCGATGAGATATTCTCGCCGCCCGAAATGATGATGTCCTTGGACCGATCCTTGAGCTGGATGTAGCCGTCGGGATGCATCACGCCGAGGTCACCCGAATGGAACCAGCCGCCAGCGAACGCTTCATCCGTCGCTTTAGGGTTTTTCAGGTATCCCTTCATGACGATGTTGCCGCGGAACATCACCTCGCCGATGGTCTCGCCGTCGGCCGGTATCTTTTCCATCGTGGCCGGGTCCATCACCGTCAGGCCTTCCAGCGCGGCGTAACGTACACCTTGGCGCGCCTTCTTGGCGGTGCGCTTGCCCTTGTCCAGCGCATCCCATTCGCCATGCCATTCGTTGACGACGGCAGGTCCATAGGTTTCGGTCAGGCCGTAGAGATGCGTGACGGAGAAACCCGCGTCCGCCATGCCCGACAGCACCGCTTCAGGTGGTGGAGCCGCCGCGGTGTTGAAGGTGACGGCCTGCGAAAACTCGCGCTTGTCCTCATCGGCAGCGTTGATCAGCGTCGCCATGACAACGGGCGCACCGCAGAGGTGGGTGACGCCATGATCGGCAATGGCATCGTACATGCCTTTCGCCCGCACCCAGCGCAGGCAGACATGTGTTCCCGCCTGCACCGCCAGCGTCCAGGGGAAGCACCAGCCATTGCAGTGGAACATCGGCAGCGTCCACAGATAGACGGCGTGCTTGCCCATGCCGGCGTGGATGGTGTTGGTGTAGGCCATCAGGGCGGCTCCACGATGATGGTAGACGACACCCTTGGGATTGCCGGTGGTACCGGATGTGTAGTTCAGCGAAATCGCGTCCCATTCGTCGTCGGGCATTGCCCAGGCAAAATCCGGCGCACCGCTCGCGACGAATTCATCGTAGTCCCGCGAACCGATACGTTCCCCTTTCGGATAAGGCGCATCCGCCGCGTAGTCCGGATCGTCATAGTCGATGACCAGCGGCTTGACCTTGGCCAGCGCGAGTGCCTCCTTCATTACACCGGAAAACTCGCGGTCGACGATCAACACCTTGGTCTCGGCATGGTCGAGCTGGAAGGCGATAACGGCAGCGTCGAGGCGCGTGTTGAGCGAGTGCAGCACCGCTTTCACCATCGGCACGCCGAAATGCGCCTCCAGCATCGGCGGCGTGTTGGAGAGCATAGCTGTCACGGTATCGCCCTTGCCGATACCCTCTCTGGCCAGAGCGGATGCCAGCTGCAGTGAACGGCGCCAGAAATCCCGGTAGGTGATGCGCTGGCGGCCATGGACGATGGCGACATGGTCGGGATAGGTCTTGGCCGCCCGCTCCAGGAAAGACAGCGGGGTCAACGGTTGGTGATTGGCCGGATTCTTGTCGAGATCCAGCGCATAAGGGTTCGTCATCCCGCCCTCCGAAACGATACCGGTACTTGTAGAGCGTTTCCCGTTTTTAACGGAAACGCGGAAACGCTCTACCTTTTGTCTTCACACAATTCCGGACGGAAAACCGCTACGCACTTTTCCTGGAATTGCTTAGAACATGATCCCGCAAAAGTTGCAGACTTTTCGGACAAAGATCACGTGGCAAATAAGAACCACAGTGGGATTGCGTCGTCATCCTCTACACAAGGCTGACGATGCCGTCCCACAACAGCTTGGCCGCCACCAACGCAATCGTGGCGTAGGTGAACGGGTAGAACACCTCCGGCCGCATCCGCCGCACCAGCCAGGCGCCGGCCAGGGTCGACAGCGGTGCGAACGGCATGAGGACAGCAGACGCGGCGAGATTGGCCGAGTCGAACTGGCCAAGCGCGAAATAGGGAATGAGCTTGATGGCATTGACGATGGCGAAGAACACCACGCCGGTCGCCGTCAGCACTTTCGGGTCCATCCGCAGCGGCATCGTATAGACCTGGAACGGCGGCCCGCCGACATGGGCGACAAAGCTGGTGAACCCGGCAATCGTGCCCCAGAAGGCGGCCAACGGCCTGTTCGGCTTCGACATGTGGGAGCTGCCGTGCCGGTAAGTGACATAGAGCCAGCGCCCGACAAAGGCGATGGTGACGGCGCCTACGATGAAGCGCACCATATCCGCCGTCACGAATGCCGCCGTGGCCCAGCCAATACCGATGCCGACGAGTGCCCCGGGCAACATGTCGACGAGGGTTGCCCTGTCGTGCTGGCCACGCCAGGTCCACAGCGAGACAACATCCATCACCACCAGAATGGGCAGCAGGATCGCCGCCGCCTGCACCGGCGACATCGCCAGCGCCATCAGCGGCACGCCGATCAGGCCAAAGCCGCCGACCCCGCCCTTGGTGAGCCCCACCAGGATGACCGCGGGCACGGCGACGGCGTAGAACCAGGGGTCGTTGAGCAGAGCTGACATGCCGGGGAGGAAGTGTCTGAGGATATGCTGTCTCTACCTAGAGCGTTTCCGTTTTTACGGAAACGCGGAAACGCTCTAAGTTTTGTTTTCGCCGCATTATTGTAACGCCAAGTGATCCCACTTGGCTACAAAATGCTCCGGCGCATCGGCCCGGGAATCGAAACGCTTTTCAGATCACCCGGCGCGTCAGCGACGTGCCGACACCAGCAGGAACATCGGCCGCTCCAGCTCTTCCGCCAATTCCGGTCGTGCGACGATCTGTTCGGCGGACGGGCAGAACTCCTCGAGATGCGTGATATCAAAACCTGTGGCGATCAAGGCATTCAGCGTTGTGCCGATGGTGCGATGATATTTGACGACACCTTTGGCGAGCCAGTCAGTGGTGCGCTGCCCTTCGATGAAATAGCGGTCGACAGGCCACGTCTTCCTGCCTTCGGCGTTTAAAGACCAGCCGGGGTTCGACGGCGCCATCAGCACAGGATGTTCCGTTGAAAACACCAAGGCGCCGCCCGGCGCCAAGGCGCGATGGACTGTTTTGAACAACCGGCCGACATCCTGAACATAGTGCAATGCCAGCGACGAATAGGCGACGTCATAGGCCGCAGCCGGCAGATCCAGTTCTTCAAGATCCGCGCGCCGGTATTCGATCGTAGTGTCCGAGGTCGCAACGGCGCGCTCGAGCATCTTCTCCGAAACATCCAACCCCAGGACACCTGCCGCGCCCTGTTCGTGCGCCCAGCGGCAGAACCAGCCGAAACCGCAGCCAAGATCGACGACGTGGCGATCTCGAATTTCAGGCAGCATCGCCCGCAATGCCGGCCATTCCGGAGCACCGGCCAATCCATCCCTGGAGCGGACGAGGTCGCTGTATCCGGCGAAGAACTCCGGCCGGTCATAGATATTCTGCGCCATGATGATTGCCTTTCGCGGCGACCATAGAGTGTTTCCGTTTTTCACGGAAACGCGGAAACGCTCCAGGTTTTTGTTTTCAGCGCATTTTTGTAACGCCAAGCGATCCCATTTGGCGACAAAATGCTCTAGGCACATCGCATGCCTGTGCCAACGACAAAGGTCGACACGGATACGCTTGCCCATAGGCAATTCCGGACGGAAAACCGGCAGGCTTTCCGGGAATTGCACACAGGGGTTGCGGCTATCGCATGCAGAACTTCGGAGACGACACCCCCTTATGGTCGAGATTGCCTTTCACCGCGCCGAACGCAACGACATTGCAGCCATCGTGGCCATGCTCGCCGACGACATGCTGGGCAGCAATCGCGAGGATACGCGCGAACCCTTGGCCGAAGGCTATCTGAGGGCATTCGAAGCGATCGACATCGACCCGAACCAGTTGCTCGCTGTCATGACCGAAGCCGATCGCGTGGTCGGTACGCTGCAACTGACCTTCATCCCCGGGCTTTCCCGCACGGGCGCGCTGAGGGGCCAGATCGAAGCGGTGCGTGTGATCCGGGATCGGCAGAGCGCAGGCCTTGGCCAGAAGATGATCGAATGGGCTGTCGCCCAATGCCGTGAGCGCGGCTGCATCATCGTGCAGCTCACCACCGATCGCAGCCGCCACGATGCCCATCGTTTCTACGAACGGCTGGGCTTCAAGCAGACCCATCTGGGCTACAAGATCGACCTTTGACGGCTGCCTGTCTGCGCCTGTTCAAGACCACCGCATTCGTCTATGCCGCAATCCAACCATCTTCGCCTCGCATAGGCGAACCCGGAAACAGATAAGCCATGACCGAAACCACACCACCCGACCGTTGCCGCATCGTGCTCATAGCGCAAGCCGGCACCCCCGCAGAACGTGTTGTCGCCGCTTTCGCCGGCGGTGATATTGCGTCGCTGATCCTGCCCCAGGACGATCGTGACGAGGACAGCTTCCAGGCTTATGCGGAAAAGATCGTTCCCGCGGCACAGGCCGCCGGCATCGCCGTCGTGATTGCCGGCGATAGCCGCGTCGCCGGGCGGGTCAAGGCCGATGGCCTTCATATCGAAGCCGGCAAGGCGGAACTGGCCGATGCTGTCGAGCGCCTGCAGAACCGCATGATGGTGGGCGTCGGTGGCGCCAAGACACGCGACGATGCGCTGGAACTCGGCGAGGAACGCCCGGACTATATCTTCTTCGGCCGCTTCGGCTTCGACAACAAGCCGGAGCCGCACCCGCGCAACCTCTCCCTCGGCCAATGGTGGGCCGAAATGATCGAAATCCCCTGCATCGTCATGGCTGGCTCCGACGTCGCCTCGGTTGAAGCCGTGGCTGCGACCGGAGCGGAGTTCGTCGCTTTGTCTGCAGCCGTTTTCGCAGAAGGCGCCGACCCCGCCGGCGTGATCGCCAAGGCGAACGCCCTGCTCGACGCAGCAGCACCGCGCTTCGAGGATTGACGATGCGCCTGCGCCTGATCCTTGCCGGCATTTTTGCTTTCGGCCTGGCCGCTTCGCAAGTGCAAGCCGAGACCGTCGAGGCGCCAAAGCAGGCGCAGCCTCGCGCGCAGGAAACGACCAAACCGGAGACGGGGAGCGGGGCGTCAAAGCCGGAAGTTGCCAAACCGGAAGCAGGAACTCCTTCGACCGTTGCTCCTACGCCAGCAATCGCTCCCGCAGGTCCGGCAGCCGAAAAACCATCCGCCATTCCCGCGCAATCGGCATCGCCACAACCATCGGCGGGCACGCCGGCTCAGCCGGGAGCGGAAACACCCAAGGCGCCTGAGGCGGCTGTTCCAGCCGAAGCGACGCCGCCGCAATTGCCACAGCCGATCTCCTTGCCGGATTCATCGGCGACCGCGAAGAAAGGCGATCGCCCGATCGCCAACCCGCTGCCGCAGCCCGCGACAACGACGGAGCCAACCAACATCGACCCTGCCCGTTTCGGCGGAAGGGCGCCGGATGCCGCATACGGCGCCTATCAGCGTGGTCTCTACAAGACGGCCTACAATCTGGCGCTTGAGCGGGCCAACAAAGGCGACGCGCCGGCTCAGACACTGGTGGCTGAAATCCTGGCGCGAGGGCTGGGCATGCCAGCCAACGCCGCCGAAGCCGCCAAATGGTACCAGCGCGCCGCGGAACAGGGCATACCGGAAGCGCAGTTCCAATACGCGCTGATCCTGATCGATGGACGCCAGGTCAAGAAGGACGAAAAGAAGGCCCAGGTCCTGCTGCAAGCCGCGGCCGAAGCCGGCAATCCGCTGGCGCAGTTCAATCTCGCGCAACTGCTGATACAGCAGGATCCAGGCGATGCGGGTCTGGCGCGCGCCGTCCTCTATTATCAGAAGGCGGCCGAAGCCGGCCTGGCCGATGCCCAATACGCAATGGCGCAGATCTATGCCAACGGTGCTGGCGGCAAGACCAAGGACGACATCGAAGCCAGAAAGCTTCTGGTGCTGGCCGCGCAGCAAAACTACGACACCGCCCAACTCGATCTCGGCCAGTGGTTGATCGACGGACGCGGCGGCAAGCGCGACCTCAAATCCGGTTTCAACTGGACCAAACGCGCCGCAGAAGGCGGTAACGTCGCTGCCCAGAACAGGCTGGCAAGACTCTATGAGGGCGGCATCGGCGTCGACGGCGATCTGGTCACCGCCGCGGCATGGTTCATCGTCGCGCGCCGGGCCGGCCTTGCCGATCCCCAGATGGACGACTTCATGCAAGGTCTGGACGAAGAACAGACCAAACAGGCGCTGCAAAAAGCCAACCGGCTGCCTTAGAGCGTTCCGTTTTTCACGGAAACGCGGAACGTTCTAAGTTTCTGTTTTCGCCGCATTTTTGTGACGTCAAGTAATTCCACTTGGCTACAAAATGCTCTAGCCCGCATTTCTCACGCTCCATGCGGTCTGCATTGCTCTTTGGACGAGGTGGATACGGCGTCGAGGGGCGAAAAGCGTATAGAGACATACGGTTGAACCACTCGACGCCGCAGACGCCCGCCGAAAGGCAACCCGGAAGGCCGGTTGAAGAAGCCGACAGAGTGCGTCTCCGTGCTTGCGCGATGCCCCGCATCGCGGCTGCGCACGGCTCCTGCCCTGTCGGTTTCTTGAACCGGCGCAGGCCGCATCGAGTGTGAGAAATGCGGGCTAGACAGGCAGGCATTTTGCCGCCTCTCTTGCCTCTTTCAGCAAATTATGGTCTTGGAGGCGCCGAAATCGCCGTCTCGGCGCACCTCTCTTTCCGGATCAAATCAACCATGGCCAAGATCAACGGCAACGAAATCCGTCCCGGCAACGTCATCGAGCACGACGGTGGCCTCTGGGTGGCGGTGAAGACCAATGCGGTGAAGCCCGGCAAGGGCGGCGCCTACAACCAGGTCGAACTCAAGAACCTCATCAACGGCACCAAGCTCAACGAGCGTTTCCGTGCCGCCGAGACGGTTGAAAAGGTGCGTCTGGAGCAGAAGGACTTCTCCTTCCTCTACGAACAGGACGAAATGCTGGTGTTCATGGACACCGAAAGCTACGAGCAGCTCGAGCTGCAGAAGGATTTCGTCGGCGACCGCGCGGCCTTCCTGCAGGACGGCATGACCGTCACCGTGGAACTCTACGAAGAAAAGCCGATCGGCATCGCGCTGCCGGACCAGGTCACCTTGACCATCACCGAGGCAGACCCGGTCGTGAAGGGCCAGACGGCGGCTTCGTCCTACAAGCCGGCAGTGCTCGAGAACGGCGTCCGCGTCTTGGTGCCGCCATTCATCTCGTCGGGCGAGCGCATCATCGTCGACACCAACGAAATCACCTACGTTCGCCGCGCGGACTGATATCCAGGGCCGGCAGCCCAGCCGGCTGCTTGCATTTGAGGTCAGGCCAGCTCCCGTTGGCCCCCGCACACCAAGGACTATCCAGCATGGCGCGTTCCGCCCTTCTCAATGTCATGGTACAGGCCGCGATGAAGGCGGGCCGCTCGCTGTCGCGCGACTTCGGCGAGGTGCAGAACCTGCAGGTCTCAATGAAGGGACCAGGCGACTATGTCAGCCAGGCCGACCGCAAGGCCGAGGACATCATCTTTACCGAACTGTCCAAGGCGCGGCCGGGCTACGCTTTCTTGATGGAGGAGCGCGGCACGGTCGGCGGCGATGACGACCAGCACCGCTGGATCGTCGACCCGCTCGACGGAACCACCAACTTCCTGCACGGCATTCCGATCTTCTCGGTCTCGATCGCGCTCGAACGCCAGGGACAGATCGTCGCCGGCGTCATCTACAATCCGGCCATGGACGAACTTTACACGGCGGAGCGTGGCGGCGGCGCCTTCATGAACGACCGCCGGCTGCGCGTCGCTGCGCGCAACAAGCTGTCCGACACCGTCATCGGTTGCGGCGTGCCGCATCTCGGCCGCGGGCATCACGGCAATTTCCTCATCGAGCTGCGCAATGTCATGGCCGAGGTCTCCGGCATTCGCCGCCTCGGCTCGGCAGCACTTGATCTCGCCTATGTCGCAGCGGGCCGTATGGACGGCTATTGGGAAGACAAGCTGTCGCCCTGGGATATCGCTGCCGGTATCCTTATGGTGCGCGAAGCGGGCGGTTATGTCTCCGATCCGGATGGCGGCCAGGGCATGCTGGAAAGCGGCAGCCTCGTCGCCGGCAACGAGGCGATCCACCGCGCCTTGCTTGCGACGCTGAAGAAGCCGATCGCCCCACGCTGACACGCCACGCGTCGGCGCGAAGTACGCTCTGACCCCTTCCGGCAGCACACCTCCCGAAATCGATCACGATTTTCGAGCGATGTGTGAAGTACACCGCAGCCACGAAACCGTTACACAAGCTTGAAATACTCGCCTGTCACTGCCCAGATAGAGTGAATGCAGGTGAACCCATGAGCGAAGGCCGGCCCGAGGCGGCTATCGAGATCCCCTTTGCCCCCTTTATCGGGCGATGGCACTATTCGCGCGCCGAGATGATCGCCGACGGCATCGTCCACGCGGTCGGCATCGTGCTGGCGATTGCCGCGGGTTCGGCCATGTTGACACTGGCTGCTTTTCGCGTCGGCCCCGGCGAATATGTGGCTGCGGTGTTTTACGTCGTGGCGCTGCTCACGGTTCTGTCCGTATCGATGGCCTACAACCTCTGGCCGGTGACATCACGCGTGAAGTGGCTGCTGCGCCGCTTCGACCACGCCGCGATCTATCTGTTGATCGCCGCAACCTACACGCCTTTCCTGGCACAGCTCGGCGACGCCGCGCTCGCGAGCTGGATGCTCGGCTTGATCTGGACGGCGGCGGTTGCCGGCATCGCCATCAAGGTCTTCCTGCCCGGCCGGTTCGACCGCCTCGCCATTGTATTTTATCTAGCCATCGGCTGGAGCGGAATCGTTCTGGTCGAACCGCTTGTCGGGACACTGCCGTCAACGGCCATCGGCCTGCTGCTTGCTGGCGGCATCGTCTATTCGCTGGGTGTCATCTTCTTCGTCTGGAAGGGTTTGCGCTTCCACAATGCGCTGTGGCACGGCTTCGTGGTCACCGGCGCGGGCCTGCATTTTGCGGCCATGCTGGACAGCCTGGTTATCAACCGGCTGTGACTGCGCATTTCGGCGCCTTCCATTTTCGTCACATTTCCGTTTAGAGTCGCGGCAATCCTATTCGGCGGACGACAGTGCAAACGGGGCCCGAATGACTTTTCTGAAATCCATTACGTCGGGCCGGGGTTCGGATGTGCTGAGCTACGACCCGCACAAGCTTTCCAGCCCGCAGGTGTTCGTGCTGACAATGATGGTGTTTCTGGCCATCGTTGCGTTCATCGCGATCGTCCTTTCCCGCCAGATCCAGACAGCTTTCGTCACCAATCCCGGCCTCAACGGCCTGATTGTCGGCGTGCTTGTCGTCGGCATCTTGCTGGCCTTCGTCCAGGTCGGCAGGCTGTTTCGCGAAGTCCGCTGGGTGAATTCGTTCCGGGCCGGTTCCGAAACGACCGAACCCGTGCTGCTGGCCCCGATGAAGGCGATGATCGGCCGCTCGTCCTCGCTCGCCTTTTCGACCAGTGCGATGCGCACCATGCTCGATTCGATCGGCACGCGTCTCGACGAAACCCGCGATACATCGCGCTATCTCGTCGGCTTGCTGGTTTTCCTCGGCCTGCTCGGCACCTTCTGGGGCCTGCTGCACACGATCGGCTCGATCAGCGATACCATCCAGTCGCTCGATCCTGGTTCGGGCGACGCCGCCGCCGTGCTCGATGCACTGAAGCAGGGCCTGTCGGCTCCGCTGTCCGGCATGGGAACGGCGTTCTCGTCCTCGCTGTTCGGCCTTGCTGGCTCGCTCGTGCTTGGCTTCCTCGACCTGCAGGCCGGCCGCGCGCAGAACCGCTTCTACACCGAGCTCGAGAACTGGCTGTCGACGGTCACCGACCTTTCCTCCGATCTCGGCGCCTCGGAGGCATCACGTTCAGAGTCCTCCGACGAGTTGCGCGCGCTTTCGGAGCGCCTCCGTCATATGAGCGAAAGCGACAGCTCCAGCCCACGCGTCGCGACTGCCATGGCCAATCTGGCCGACGGCATCTCCGGCCTTGTCAAGAACATGCGCTCCGAACAGCAGATCATGCGCGACTGGGTGGAAGCGCAATCCGACGAGCAGAAGGCGATGCGCGCCACGCTCGAAAAGATCGCCGAAGCCCTGAAAAGCCGGGAGCCCAACTAGATGGCGCTCGCAAGGGGGCGCCGCAGCTATCGCCACATCGACTACTGGCCAGGCTTCGTCGATGCGCTTTCGACACTGCTGCTGGCCATCATGTTCCTGCTTTCGGTGTTCGTGCTGGCGCAGTTCCTGCTCAGCCGCGAGATTTCCGGCAAGGATGTGGTGCTCAACCGGCTCAACGCGCAGATCAACGAGCTGACGCAGCTCCTGGCTCTGGAAAAGAGCAGCAGCCAGGACGCGCAGGATTCGCTGGCCAACCTGCAGGCATCGCTTTCCGCGATGGAAGCGGAAAAAAGCCGCCTGCAGCAACTGCTGGATGCGGGCTCCGGCGCCGGCAATGCCGCCAGCCAGCGTGCAACCAAACTGGAAGGCGAGCTCGACAGCGAGCGCCAGGTAAGCCAACGCGCGCTGAGCCAGGTCGAATTGCTCAATCAGCAGATTTCCGCATTGCGCAAGCAGATCGCCGCACTCGAGGACGCGCTGAACGCCTCCGAGGCACGTGACCGCGAATCCAACACCAAGATCGCCGATCTCGGCCGCCGCCTGAATGTCGCGCTCGCCCAGCGCGTGCAGGAGCTGAACCGCTATCGTTCGGATTTCTTCGGCCGCCTGCGCGAAATTCTTTCCGACCGCGAGAACATCCGCATCGTCGGCGACCGCTTCGTCTTCCAGTCCGAAGTGCTGTTTCCTGTCGGCTCCGAAGAGATCAATGACGCCGGCAAGGGCGAGATGAAGAAGCTGGCCGACGCGATCATCGAACTGCAGAAGGAAATTCCGCCGGAGATCAACTGGGTGCTTCGTGTCGATGGACATACTGACAACCGCCCGCTCTCCGGCACCGGTCGTTTCAAGGACAACTGGGAATTGTCGTCCGCGCGCGCTACTTCGGTGGTCAAGTTTTTGATCGCCAACGGTGTTCCCGCCAACCGGCTGGTCGCCGCGGGCTTCGGCGAATATCAGCCGCTGGACGCCGCCGACACCGACGATGCCCGATCCAAGAACCGCCGCATCGAGTTGAAGCTGACCGAGCGCTGAGGTCGAAAGTCCGGCCCAACAAAATCAAAAGAGTAACGGTTCGTTATCCTTAACGGTGACTTAACCACTATAGTTAACAATGCTCTCAGATGGGGCCGTGATCGCGTGGGCGACCGGCGCGGGTTTGGGAGCTTAAATCCATGCAGTTCAAATTGGGTATCGCGTTAGCTCTGGCCGCAGCAGTGCTTCTGCCACAGGTATCGCTCGCCGCCGACTACGACCCGCCGATCTATGTCGACCAGGCACCGGAGTATCAGCCCGTGGAGGTTGGCTCGGGATGGTATCTGCGCGGCGACATCGGCTATGCATTCTCCCATCCGTTCAAGAAGCGGGAAGATTTCAGCGGCCTTTCGAACTTTGACTACAAATCGAACGAGTTCACTGGCAGCGTCGGCGCCGGCTACCATGTGAACGACTATCTGCGCGCAGAACTCAACTTCGGCATCCTCCCGAGCAACAAATTCAGCGACACCGTCCTGGTCGCAAACGGCTGCAACGGCCACACCAATGTCGTTGTCGGCGTCGATCCTACCGTCTTGCAGCCCGTTGCCGTCACACAGGATTGCAACGTCGGCAGCTTCGGATCGAACAAGGCCTATACCGTCATGGCCAACGCCTATGTCGATCTCGGAACCTATGTCGGCCTGACCCCTTACATCGGTGGCGGCGTGGGCGTCGCTTACACGCGTTATGCAAAGTCGGTGAACAAGAAGGACTGTCGGGAAGTTGCCACCAACTCCAGCGGCGCCGGCGGCTTCTTCTGCGACGATCCGGTCGGCTACGATGGCCAGAGCGACTCGCAATCGAAGTTCAATCTTGCCTATTCGCTTGGCGCCGGCTTGGCCTACCAGGTCAGCAAGAACGTCTCCTTCGACGTCGGCTACGAATATTTCGCGATACCGGGCGGCAAATATGTCGCCTACGACGGTGGCGCGTTCAACGTCCGCAAGGGTCTCGACTATCACCAGGTCAAGCTTGGCTTCCGCTACGACCTCTGGTAGCCGATCTTCGGATTCCGCTAAAAAAGCAGGCCATCGGCCTGCTTTTTTGTTTTGCGGCCGGTCGCTCGTGCAGCCCCAGGCCGGTATCCCGCAAGCGACAAAAACTTTGCTCTTGACGCCGGCAGGCTGAGGTCTTATCGCCGTCCGTGGGCCACCCCTCCCCACCGAGGGGCTTACTATCTGGAAGGATAGACCACGATGACTGCTCCCTCCAAGCCGGACGTGCGTCCGGCCAATCCCAATTTTTCTTCAGGTCCCTGCGCGAAACGTCCCGGCTGGTCGGTCGAGGCGCTCAAGAACGCTGCGTTGGGTCGCTCGCACCGCGCCAAGATCGGCAAGGTGAAGCTGGCCGACGCCATCGACCTCACCCGTGAAATTCTGCAGGTACCGGCCGACTATCGCATCGGCATCGTTCCTGCCTCCGACACCGGCGCGGTCGAAATGGCGCTCTGGTCGCTGCTCGGTGAACGCGGCGTCGACATGGTTGCCTGGGAAAGCTTCGGCGCCGGCTGGATTACCGACGTCGTCAAGCAGCTCAAGCTCGATGACGTGCGCAAGTTCGAAGCGCCTTACGGCGAACTGCCGGACCTGACCAAGGTCGATTTCGACCGCGACGTCGTCTTCACCTGGAATGGCACGACATCCGGCGTGCGTGTGCCCAACGGCGACTTCATTCCAGCCGACCGCAAGGGCCTGACCATCTGCGACGCCACGTCGGCGGCCTTTGCCCAGCGGCTCGATTTCGCCAAGCTCGACGTCGTCACTTTCTCCTGGCAGAAGGCGCTGGGCGGCGAAGGCGCGCACGGCATGCTGATCCTGTCGCCACGCGCCGTCGAACGGCTTGAAACCTACAAGCCGGCATGGCCATTGCCCAAGATTTTCCGCCTGACCTCAGGCGGCAAGCTGATCGAAGGCGTCTTCAAGGGCGAGACCATCAACACGCCGTCTATGCTGTGCGTGGAAGATTATCTCGATGCCCTGAACTGGGCAAAGAAGCTGGGCGGCCTCGACGCACTGGTTGCCAGGGCGGACGCCAATTTCGCGGCGCTCGATGCTTTCGTTCAGAAATCGGCATGGCTGGACAACCTGGCTGTCGTTGCTGAGACGCGCTCGAACACCTCGATCTGCCTTTCGATCGTCGATCCGGAGGTGACGGCACTCGACGCCGACGGCCAGGCGGCCTTTGCCAAAGGCATCGTCTCGGCGCTCGACAAGGAAGGCGTTGCCTTCGACATCGGCCACTATCGCGACGCCCCTCCCGGCCTTCGCATCTGGGCCGGCGCCACTGTCGAGACAAAGGATCTGGTCGCGCTGACGGCGTGGCTCGACTGGGCCTTTGCGAACCAGAAAGCGGCGCTCAAGGCCGCTGCCTGACGCAGACTTGTGGCGGCCCCTGGGCGTGATCGCTCCAACAAGTGGCCGCCCTTTCCGGAACTCACGATCATCTTTCAAGGAGGCAGCAATGGCGCCCCGCGTACTCGTTTCCGACAAACTCTCCACCACCGCCGTCCAGATCTTCAAGGATCGCGGCGTCGAAGTCGACTATCTGCCCGATCTCGGCAAGGACAAGGAGAAGCTGCTCGAAGTCATTGGCCAGTATGATGGTCTCGCAATCCGCTCGGCCACCAAGGTCACCGAAAAGCTGATCGCGGCTGCGACCAACCTCAAGGTCGTCGGCCGCGCCGGTATCGGTGTCGACAATGTCGACATCCCGGCCGCGTCGCGGCGTGGTATCATCGTGATGAACACGCCCTTCGGCAATTCGATCACCACGGCCGAACATGCGATCGCCCTGATGTTCGCGGTTGCCCGCCAGATCCCGGAAGCCAACACCTCCACCCATGCCGGCAAGTGGGAAAAGAACCGCTTCATGGGCGTCGAAATCACCAGCAAGACGCTCGGCCTGATCGGCTGCGGCAACATCGGCTCGATCGTCGCCACCCGCGCCGTCGGCCTGAAGATGCATGTCGTTGCCTTCGACCCGTTCCTCTCCGAACAACGCGCCGAAGAACTGGGTGTCGAGAAGGTGGAACTGGACGAACTTTTCGCCCGCGCCGACTTCATTACCCTGCACACCCCGCTGACCGACAAGACGCGCAACATCATCAACGCCGAGGCGATCGCCAAGATGAAGGCGGGCGTACGCATCATCAACTGCGCGCGTGGCGGCCTCATCGTCGAAAAGGACCTGATCGCCGGCCTGAAGAGCGGCAAGGTCGCCGGTGCCGGCGTCGACGTGTTCGAGGTTGAGCCTGCGGAGCAGAACGAGCTCTTCAACATGGAGAACGTCGTCTGTACGCCGCATCTTGGCGCCTCCACCTCGGAAGCCCAGGAGAACGTCGCGCTGCAAGTGGCCGAGCAGATGGCTGACTATCTGGTGAAGGGCGCCGTCACCAACGCCATCAACATGCCCTCGATCACCGCGGAGGAAGCGCCGCGGCTGAAGCCCTTCGTCAAGCTGGCCGAGGTGCTTGGCGCCTTCGTCGGCCAGGTCACCGAGGATCCGATCAAGGAAGTGGAGATCCTGTTCGACGGCTCGACCGCGCAGATGAACACCAAGGCATTGATCAGCGCGGCTCTTGCCGGCCTGATCCGGCCCCAGGTGGCCGACGTCAACATGGTGTCGGCGCCGATCATGGTGAAGGAGCGCGGCATTATCGTCGCCGAGGTCAAGCGCGACAAGTCGGGCGTGTTCGACGGCTACATCAAACTGACCGTCAAGACCGAGCACATGACCCGTTCGATCGCCGGCACCTGCTTCTCCGACGGCAAGCCACGCTTCATCCAGATCAAGGGCATCAACCTCGACGCCGAAGTGGGCCAGCACATGCTCTACACCACCAACGCCGATGCCCCGGGCATCATCGGCCTGCTCGGTACGGTCTGCGGCCAGAACGGCGTCAACATCGCCAACTTCCAGCTCGGCCGAAACCGGCCGGGTGGCGATGCCATCGCGCTGCTCTACCTCGACGCCCCGTTCCCCGAGGAAGTCCTGGCCAAGCTGCGTGCACATGAGACGATCGATTCGGCCAAGCGCCTGCAGTTCGACGTCGGCCCGGCCTGACCGTTCCTGCGTAGGACCTTGAAAGGGAAAGGCGCGGGACAGAAGCCCGCGCCTTTCCCTTTTGTTCAACCTGGCAACAACGATCAATCGTCGGGACCGCACCAGCCCGGCAGATGGCTCGCGGACTTATGCCGCGCCAGTGTGGTGGCCTTCTTGGCAGTCTTGTCGAAATTGTCGGCGAGTTGGCCGGGCTCGATACGCCGGCGGAAGAAATCTGCCCAGAGGAATTCAGCGAAAGGCGCCGTGTCCTTGGCAAAACCGCCAGTGCGGCGTACCGCACCGGCCAGGCTGCGGTACGGGTCGTCGATCAACTTGTCCACGGATTTCGGCAAATCTTCATAAGCGCGCCGGCGGCCCGACGCATCGAAAGGGTGCATCCAGGCGCGGTTGTCGAGGAAAACGAGAAATTCTTCCTTGGGCAGCCGCGACAGATCCGCGAGCACGCTGATCAAGACCTTTCCGATGCCCTCTTCGTGCAGGGCGCGGGCAAGATGATGATGGTCGACGACGAAGGGGCGCTCCTTTGGACCGATTACCGCCGGGATGAAATGCACGCCTAGAAAATTGTCCTTCTCGCTTGCCGGCAGCGCGCGCAGTTCCCTGCGTTTCAGCGCCACCTCACGCATACCGACTGTCATTTGCGTCGGACGCAATTCGACAACGGAGACCGGATGCAGGACTGGGACAATGTTCCGTTGCATGGCTCACCCTTCCCCGGTTTGCGGCGCCAGCTGCTCGCTGGCCACAATGTTCGTTATCGCGTTGTCGACACTGTGGAAGATGGCGTTTGGGCCTAGCATCGCCTCGATGCCGAAACGCGCCAATGCCCGCTGTGCCCGAACCGCTTCCAGCCGAGCGATCCGAAACGAGATGCCGGCTTTTCGGCAATGCTCGATCACAGCGCGCAGGGCTTGTGCCGCTGTGAAGTCGATGTCGATGACACTGCTCGCCTCGAAGACGACATGTTTCACAGGGCTGGCATCAATCATGGTCCGGAAGCCTTCGCTGAATCTCTCCGCATTGACGAAGGAAAGCGGAGCCTGGAACGCAACCACCAGCACTCCCGGAACACGTTCGCCGTTTGGCTCGGCGCCTGGTGGCCACCAGATCGATGTTCCGGGCACTTTTTCAAATTCGATTGCCGCCGCCTGGGTCATGCCCCAAAGACCGTGCAGCAGCGAAAGTCCGATGCCGATCGCCACGCCAACCTCGATCGGCAGAGCAACGATGGAAATTGCCGTGATCACGATCAGCGCGAATTCCAACGGCGCCTGCCGCAATGTGCACAAGAATGTCTGCCAGCGCAGGATACGCATCGCCACGAAGAACAGAATGCTGGCAAGCGCGGCCTGCGGCACGTTGGCAAGCAGGCTTTGCCCAAACAGCACGAGCAGCAGCACCACGACCGCGGCAAGCAGACAGGCGAGTTGCGAGCGCCCACCTGTCTCGCTCGCGATGGCCGTTCGCGGCGGACTGGCATTGACTGGAAAGGCGCCCGCCAATCCTGACAGCAGGCTTGCAGCCCCAACGCCGACGAAATCACGGTTCACATCCGCAGGCCCCGATGAATCGCCGGCAAAGGATCGCGTCGTGGCCGCCGTCTGAACCATGACGATGATCGCCACCAGCAGGGCGAGCGGCACCAGTGTGCGCATGTCCTCGAAACTCACCTGCGGCAGGCCGAGACCCGGCAAACCTGTTGGCAAGCTACCCAGAACCGCGACACCGCGACCTGTCAGGTCGAGCGCGATCACCGCCAAGGTCGTCAGCGCCAGCGCAATCAGCGCCCCTGGAACACGCGCGCTTATCCGCTCGCATGCCATGACAATCGCGAACACCGCTGCGCCAAGCGCCAGGCTCCACAGATTGACCTGGCCGAGATCGGCTTTGACCGCTGCGAGACGCTGAAAAACATTGCCGCTGCCCGACGGCAGGCCCAGCAACTCCGGCAGTTGCGACACCAGGATGTGCACCGCTATGCCTGCAAGAAACCCGGCCATCACCGGCACGGAAAGGAGATCCGCGATCCATCCCAGTCTGAGCAACCCACCGACGAGCACGATGGCGCCGACCATAAGCGCAAGCAGTGCAGCCATCGCCACATAGTGAGGCGAGCCGGAGGTCGCGATCAGGGCAAGTCCGCCGGCAAGAATTGGTGTGATCGTGGAGTCGGCCCCCACGGAGAGATGCCGGCTTGCACCGAACAGCGCAAAGGCCAGCGCGGCGGCCATGAAGGCGAAAAATCCAACCTCCGGGGAAAAATCACCCAGGCGTGCCGTCGCGATCTGTTCGGGAATGGCAATCGCCGCCAGCGTCAGGCCTGCAAACACGTCGCCGCTGAGATCACGCCGGTTCCAGCCTTGCAGCCCTCGAAAAAACAGAACCGGTTTCGCCACAGGCGCACCGACCCGGTCTCCGGCTTCCTCCAGCATGCAAAGCGTCCCCGATCGGGAGATATCTCAGCGCATCAACCTAGGCCATATCCGGCGAAGGGCAAGTCGCGCACCTTGCTGACGACATCAGACGAGCGAACGCCGGCTGCCGTGCTCGGCCAGCCAGATGCCGCCAAACACCAGCGCCAGCGCGATGGCGTGATAGAGGTGGAAGTCCTCGCCGAGGATCAGGATCGACAGCAGGGTGCCGAAGATCGGCACGAGGTTGATGAACAGCCCCGCGCGGTTGGCGCCGATCAGCTCAATGCCGCGAATGTAGGTGACCTGCGAGATCACCGAGGCGCCAAGCGCCGTATAGAGCGTGATTGCCCATCCTTGCGTGTCGGGGAAGATGGCCGTGCCGCTGGCGACTTCCCAGATGAAGAACGGCACCGAGACCAGAAGGGCGGCGATCGACAGGGCCAGCATCAGGCTCTGCCACTGCAGGGCGGGCTTCAGCCGCAGGCCGACGGAATAGCCGCTGTAGAGCACGACGGCGATCAGCATGATCGCATCACCGAAATTCAAGTTGAGCTTCAGCAGCTGGGTCGGGTCGCCGTGGCTGGCGGTGAGAATGACGCCGACGATGGTCAGCAGCACGCCAAGCGCCTGCAGCCAGCCGATCCTGAGACGAAAGAACAGGAAATTCGCGACAATGATGAGGATCGGCATGCTGGCCTGCTCGATCGAAACATTGATCGCCGTCGTGTAGTTCAGCGCCGCATAGAAGATCACGTTGAAAAGCGAAAAACCGCAGGCGCCGAGAACGAGCAGCAGGAGCAGATGTCGCCGGATGACTGGCCAGTCTTCCACGAAGGCGCGGCCGCCGATCGGCAGCAGGATGACGACGGCCATCGCCCAGCGGAAGAACACCAGCGTCATCGGCGAGACATGACCGACTGCGAGTTTCCCTGCCACGGCGTTGCCACCCCACAGCAGCGTGGTCAGAAGCAGCAGAAGATAGGCCTTGCGATGCATGCGGCAGCCTCCGCGGGTCGTCCTGGGGCGCGACGACAACCGACCTATGGCGCCGTTGCATGCAAGTAAATGATGCAAAAGGCCAAAATCTTGTGCCTGGGACGCGCTTTCACGGCAAAGAAAGGGTCGCGCAACGAAGGGCTTGAGGCTATATGGGCCTGTCGTGGCGGGCTTTGAGGCCCGCTTTTGGTGTTGAGCAAGGGATAGTGATATGGCCAATGTGGTGGTCGTCGGCTCGCAATGGGGCGACGAAGGCAAAGGCAAGATCGTGGACTGGCTGGCCGACCGCGCCGATGTGGTCGTGCGCTTCCATGGTGGCCACAACGCCGGCCACACGCTGGTCATCGATGGTGTCAGCTACAAGCTGGCGCTGCTGCCTTCGGGTCTTGTCCAGGGCAAGCTCTCGGTCATCGGCAATGGCGTCGTGGTCGACCCGCATCACTTCATCACGGAACTGCAGAAGCTGCGCGACCAGGGCGTGACGATCACCCCGGAAATCCTGCGCATCGCCGACAATGCCCCGCTGATTCTGTCGCTGCACCGCGAACTGGACGCGATTCGCGAAGACGCGAATTCCGCCCTCAAGATCGGCACCACCCGTCGCGGCATCGGGCCGGCCTATGAAGACAAGGTCGGGCGTCGCTCGATCCGGCTCATCGACCTGGCCGAGCCGGAAACGCTGATGCTCAAGATCGAACGTCTGCTGACCCACCACAACGCGCTCAGGCGCGGCATGGGGCTGAACGAGATCGATGCCCAGGCGATCCATGACGAACTCACCTCCGTCGCCGCCGAGATCCTGCCTTTCATGGACCAGGTCTGGCGCGTGCTGGATGAAAAGCGCCGGACCGGCGCCCGTATCCTGTTCGAAGGCGCGCAGGGTGCGCTGCTGGACAACGATCACGGCACCTATCCCTTCGTCACCTCCTCCAACACGGTGGCCGGCCAGGCTGCAGCCGGCTCGGGCCTCGGCCCGACCGCGATCGGCTATGTGCTCGGCATCACCAAGGCCTACACCACGCGCGTCGGCGAGGGACCATTCCCGTGCGAGCTCGACGATGAGGTCGGTCGTCATCTGGCCACGGTCGGCCGCGAGGTCGGTGTCAACACCGGTCGCCCGCGTCGCTGCGGCTGGTTCGACGCCGTGCTGGTGCGTCAAACGGTCAAGACGTCGGGCATCACCGGCATCGCGCTGACCAAGCTCGATGTCCTGGATGGTCTGAAGGAGATCAAGATCTGCGTCGGCTATGAGCTCGACGGCCAGCGGATTGACTATTTGCCTGCCTCAATGCGGGCACAAGCTGCGGTTAAGCCGATCTACGAAACACTGGAGGGATGGTCGCAAACAACTGCAGGGGCGAGAAGTTGGGCCGAATTGCCGGCACAAGCGGTGAAATACGTGCGCTACATCGAAGAACTGATCGGTGCGCCGGTAGCGCTGCTTTCCACCAGCCCCGAGCGGGACGACACCATACTTGTGACCGATCCGTTTGAAGATTAATTGTCAAAGACCTGACAGGCCTGCTGATTTGCGGGGCCTGTCCTGGAAACGAACGACAGGTTCGATTGAAGCATGGCAGATTTCGTTGCGGTTCTGAAAAAGACGCTCGACGGCCTCGGCGAGACGACGCCGGACGTGCGCGCCAAGGTCTATGACAAGGCGCGCGCCACCATCGAGAGCAAACTCGCAGCGATCAATCCGCCGCCGCCCACGGCGGTTGCCGATCGTCAGCGCAAGGCGCTCGAGGATGCGATTGCCTCGGTCGAGAAAGACTACACCAAGACCGCGCAGCCGCTCGATCCGCTGGCGGAACTGGAGAACATCTTCTCGTCCATCGACCGCAACCGGACCCAGCAAAGCCATGCTAGGCCCGCGACCAGAACCGAAACCCCGGCACCTGTCGCGCAGCCACCCGCGCCCGTTTCGCCGGCACCCTCTCGGGTGGAAGAGCGCCCCGCACAGCCATCCTGGCAGAGGCCGCAACCGGAGGTGCGTCAGCCCGACCCGAAACCACAGCCCAAGCCGGCTCCGCTATCTGAACCGGAACTGCCCGGCTCGAAGCCGGTGCTGGAGCCCGTCTGGCCCAAACCGAAGGCCGAGACCAAGCCCGATTTCGACCTGGGCAAACCGACCCCGCCGGTCACCGATCGTCCTTTGGCGCAAGCCTTCGAGGCCAACACCCGCCGCGAAGCCGAACGCGCGACCCAGGACTCCATGTTCAGCGGGCCGTCGATCGAAGACGATGTCGCCGATGAAACCTTCGATGACATCGAAGAGCCGGAACAGAAGCGCGGCTTCGGCCGTATCATTGCGGCTGTCGTGGCGCTCGCGATCCTCGGCGGCGGCGGCTATGGCGTCTGGCTGAACCGGGACGCCTTCAAGGACATGCTCGGCCTGAACAAGACCGAGACCGCCGACAGCCAGCCGGCAGCGCCGGCAAAACCCGCGGAACAGGCGCCGGCACAACCGAACACCGCGTCAAATCCGGCCCCCGCTCCGGCGCCGGAAAATGGTGAGCCGCAGAAACTCACGCAGCGCCTGCTGCCTGACGGCAAGGAGACCGATCCAGGTCGCGCCGGAGGCAGCACCAGCGTCGGCGAAGGTACCTCCATCGTCGCCCTGACCACGCCGCCACCCGCGACACCACCGGCACAGGCGCAACCGGCTGCAGGACAGCCTCCCGCTGCAGGTACGGAAACGCCGGCACCTGCCGGAACGACGCCGCCTGCGCCGGAAGCAGGCAACCAGCCGGCTGCCATTCCGGTTGGCCAGAAAGCGATCTACTACGAGGAACGCACCAGCTCGGCTGAAGGATCGGCCCAGCCCGGTAACATCGTCTGGTCTGTCGTCCAGGAATCGCCCGGCGGTGATGCGCCTCCTGAGCCGGCGATCCGCGCCGAGGTGACGGTGCCGGCCAAGGACGTACAGCTGCGCATGACCATCCGCCGCAACGCCGACCAGACCCTGCCGGCCAGCCACATCATCGAGATGATCTTCCTGACCCCGCAGGGCTTTGAAGGCGGTGGCATCGACAATGTGCTGCGCATCGCCATGAAGACGTCCGAGCAGGAGGCCGGCAGCCCGCTGATCGGCGTGCCGGCGAAGATCGCCGACGGCTATTTCCTGGTCGCGCTGAACGATACCAAGGCTGATCAGGACGCCAACCTCACCCTGCTGCGCAACCAGGAATGGATCGACATTCCCGTCGTCTACAAATCGGGACGGCGCGCGCTGATCACCATGGAAAAGGGCTTGCCCGGCGACAAGGTCTTCGACGAGGCGATCAAGGCCTGGCAGGCGAAGACCTCAGGCTAGAGCAATTCCAGGAAAAGTGCGTAGCGGTTTTCCGTCCGGAATTGCGCAAAACAAGAGTCGGAGCGTTTCCGCGAAAAACGTAAACGCCCTAACTGCCACCGCGGAACGAGCCGCGGTGGTTTCGACCAGATTCCTCGACACCACAGATCTTATTGGCGGACAGACCTATCAAGGGCTGCCCATTCAGCTTGTGGAACAAGAGCTCCGGTCCGGGAAACAAAAGACAACACCCGCATCGCGTTGGTATCGACCTCACATCTGAAGCTGACCCTGTACCATGCCGTTCGCGTGCGAAAAGTGGCTTCAGGGACATCCAGGACATTGCCCGACTTGAGCCGGCGGTACGGAAGCAATCCGACGGCATAACCCTCGTCCACAAGCTGCTGCTGCAAGGCGCTCGCGCAAAGTTTGCCGGCCCGTTGATCGCGCGGCACTCCGTCCATCGAGGTTCCTGCGAACGGATCGCCCGTCGCACCTTGTGAATAAAGCCGCCTGACACCCGGAAGGCTGGAGTAGCCCGGCGACGAGGCGATGGCCACATCCGCCGAGTTGGACTTTCTGGTGCCGGCGCTTGCCGGCTTGGGCGCTCTCGCGGGCCTGGGTTGCGGCGTTGCCGCAGCCACGGGAAGCTCGATTTCGCTTGAACCGTCGGTCACGACGTCCTGTGTATCGGCACCCTTGGGCTCTTGCTGGTCAGATTTCGCTGAGCTCGCATCCCCCGCCTTGTCCTGTTCGGCTTCGCGATTGCTTGCCGTGTCTTCCTGTTTCGGGCGATCCGGCTCGGCCGCGGATTTGTTCTCGCTGTCCTTCACGACACCGGGCTGCATCGGGTCCTCGGTCTTCGTCGTCGACGCCGCTCTTTCCTGCGCACTGTTCCCGTCCAGCGATTTTTTCGGACCGGTGTCTTTTGCTCCGTATTGGAAAACGGGTTTCAACTCCTCGATCGACGATGGCGGCGCGGACGGCTTTTCGACCTTCTGCTCGACCGGTTTCTCAACCTTCGGTTCCGGCGGTTTTTCGACCTTGGTTTCTTCTGGCGGCGGGACCGGCTTCGCTTGTTCGGGCGGCGGCACCATGACGACACTGACCGGTTCATCGTCCGCCGGCGGCTGCGGCAGCCGCGACGAGCCGTAGACCAGAAGCGCGATGATGAGCACGTGCAGGATCAGCGATGGGGTCAAGCCCCACATCAGACCTCTGTCTTGCTCTTGCGTTTCGCCGCTCATCCTAGCCGATGTGGGACCAAATAACGGCGACATCAAGCACCAGCAACCGACTTGCCCGACGCAATTGCAGCAAGCTGCAACGCTGTTCCGTCAGGGATCGGGCAGGAAGGCTGGTCCGACAACGCGCACGGCTCGGCTGGATGCAGGCTCTTCCACCAGAGCCAGCGGCGCTGGCGCATTCATTGCACTCGTCGCTGACAGCGCCGGAGAGTCTTGTACCGGCCTGCCCGTCGGAAGCGGAATCACGGCATTTGCCATGTTGCCAGGCGTTACGGTGCGTGCGCGCATCTCGTTGACACGGCTGTAGTAGCGTCGCAGGTCGCAGCCCTTGAACGCCTCGGCGTCGCGGTAGCGAAACGCCGTCGGCAGATCCTTGTACGGTTTGCGTTCGGCGACCGAGATCATCTCTTCGGTTTCCAGACTGGGATCGGACAGCGCGAACACCTCCATGCCCGGATCATCGCAGATGAAGCGGCATTGGTCGGTGGTGTCCTTGAGGTCGGCATCCCTGGCGAACTGCGATTTCGGCGCGGGGAAGAAATAGCCGTCAGAGGGCCGCACGCAATAAAGCATCGCGGCACTGCCGATCGACATTGGGCCCGGGGCAGAATCGCGCGCTTCCTGCCGTTCGCGTCGCTCCGGTGCACAGCCGAGCGCGACATAGCGAGCCTGCAGAACGGATGTGTCGCGTCCTCCGCTCACGGCCGCGATCTGCCTCAGCACATCGGCGCGCATGCGCGCAAGATCACCACAGGGGTCGAAGAAACCGCCAGAACTTCTGCCCGAACACTGCCGCCGCCGCTCAAGCGCCTGGATGGCGATGAGTTGTCGCCGCAGTTGCGCCTGCTGCGGGCTGACACCACCGCTGCCGCCACTGCGGATCTGCCGCGCCAGCGACGAACACTCGTCAGCAAATGCGGGAACAGTCGCCAGCGTTCCGAAGACAAGGATAGCGATCAGCATCGCTGACGCGACACGGCGGAAGAAGAGGAAAGATCGCTCCCCACGCCCGCAACAACCAGCCCCAAGAATACGCATGACTGCAACGCCTTGATACAAACTGGATTTCTCAACTTGGTATCAGGCTATACCAACGTCACAGTCTTATGAAAGGACTTCATAATATATCGAACAATGTGGTTACACGCGAAACGGGGTTCAGACACGATGCGTTAAGCATAGTCCATATTGGTGGAAAATCCTGCGTCGGATGCAGCGTCGACCGGCTAGATGCCCGAGCCGTACAGTTCCTCTTCGCTGCCTTCCCACGGCCTCGGCATGTCCGCCAGGGCGCTTGTGTTCGCATTCGCGCTCGGCAGCGGCATCCAGCATTTCAGCTCGGGGTCGGCATATTCGATCATGTGGCCGGGATAGGAATCATTGGCGCGCCACCCTTCCATGCCGAACTGGTCGGCCCGTGCCCAATAGGCGACATCGACTTCCGCCGGTCCCTGTTCGGATGACCTCACCGTGACCAGCACACGGCTGCCGTCCTTCGGCGCGCTCGACATGTGACGCCATCCGGTCGGTTCTGCCATGGAAATTCCTCCTCCGTCGGCCAATCAACGCTTGCCAACGGTAGCACGATCCGCCCCGCCAAGATCAATGCCGGATTTACCGATCACGGGAATAACCGACGTGCGGCCGAAGCTAAGCCTCAGCCTTCCAGCTCCTCGCGCAGCATTTCCAGTTCCAGCCACTCTTCCTCAAGCGCGGCCAGTGTCGCCCGTTCCTTGTCCAGGGCCGCGATCGTCTTCTGGAAGCCAACCGCATCGCGCTCATAGAAGGCCGGATCGGCAATGTTGTTTTCCAGCCTGGCGATCGATGCCGTGACCGCCTCGATCTTCTTCGGCAGGTTCTCCAGGGCGAACTTCTGCTTGAAGGAGAGCTTCCTGGCCGACTCCTTCGCTGCCTCCGCGCGCGGCTTTTCAGCCTTCGCTTCTGCGGCTTGGCCGTTGCGCGCCTTGCGGTCTTCGAGCTTGGTGCCACCGCGCTGCGCCAGCATGTCGGAATAGCCGCCAGCATACTCCACCCACCGGCCGCCGCCATCAGGCGCGATCACGCTGGTGACCGTCCGGTCGAGGAAATCGCGATCGTGGCTGACCAGGATGACGGTGCCGGCAAAACCGGCGACCAGTTCCTGCAGCAGTTCCAGCGTCTCCATGTCGAGATCGTTGGTCGGCTCGTCCAGCACGAGGAGATTGGCCGGCCGCGCCAGGACACGGGCCAGCAGCAGCCGTGCCCGTTCGCCGCCGGAAAGCTCGCGCACCGGCGTGCGTGCCTGCTCCGGCTTGAACAGGAAGTCCTTCATGTAGGACACGACATGGCGCTGCTCGCCATTGATGACGAGGTTCTCGCCGCGTCCGTCCGTCAGGTAATGCGACAACGTCTCAGCCGGATCTGCGGCCTCGCGCTTCTGGTCGAGCGCGGCGATCTCGAGATTGACGCCCAGGCGCACCGTGCCGGCATCGGGCTTCGTCTCCCCGGTCAGCATCTTCAGCAGCGTCGTCTTGCCGGCGCCGTTGGCGCCGACCAGGCCGACGCGGTCACCGCGCTGGATGCGGGTCGAAAAATCCTTCACCACGGTGAGATCGCCGAAGCTCTTCTCGATGTTCTTGGCCTCGATCACCAGCTTGCCGGATTCGGCTGCATCGCTGGCCACCAGCGTCGCTGTGCCTTCGGCGCCGCGATGACTGTGGAAACGCTGGCGCATCGACTGCAATTCGCCCAGCCGGCGCATGTTGCGCTTGCGCCGCGCGGTTACGCCGTAACGCAGCCAATGTTCCTCGCGCACGATCTGCCGGCCAAGCTTGTGCTGCTCGCGCTCTTCTTCCTCCAGGACCTGGTCGCGCCATTCCTCGAAATGGCCGAACCCCTTTTCCAGCCGTCGTGTCTGGCCACGGTCGAGCCAGACCGTGGC
Organism: Mesorhizobium sp. EU05-FHT14A09; assembly: GCF_058790995.1. Lineage (NCBI taxonomy): Bacteria > Pseudomonadati > Pseudomonadota > Alphaproteobacteria > Hyphomicrobiales > Phyllobacteriaceae > Mesorhizobium > Mesorhizobium sp. EU05-FHT14A09. The sequence goes on along the minus strand of NZ_JBYTDF010000003.1, from coordinate 348,658 downwards.
ACGCGATATGCGCTGCAGGAAACGACGGTCGTGCGAAATGACGATCAAGGCTGAGGAAGTTCGCGCCAGTTCTTCTTCCAGCCATTCGATGACCGCGAGGTCGAGATGGTTGGTCGGTTCGTCGAGCAGAAGGATGTCGGGTTCGGGCGCCATGACGCGGGCGAGTGCAGCGCGGCGTGCCTCGCCGCCGGAAAGATCGGCGGGACGCTCCTCACCGGTGAGACCCAGATGCTCCATCAGATAGGTCGCACGATACGGATCGTCGGCCGGCCCCAGCCCGGCTTCGACATAGGTGCGCACATTGGCGAAACCGTCCATGTCGGGAACCTGTGGCAGGTAGCGCACGGTCGCCGTCGGCTGACGGAAAACATCGCCATCCTGCGGCTCGATCATGCCGGCAGCGATCTTGAGCAGTGTCGACTTGCCTGAACCGTTGCGGCCGACCAGCGCGATTTTGTCGCCGGGAGCCGCCACGAGTTCGGCGCCATCCAGCAACGGCGTTCCGCCGAAGGTCAGCTTGATATCGGTCAGATTGAGAAGTGGCGGTGCCATGTCAGCTTTCGGGAAGAGGGTAAGGGTGGGCAAGCAAAAGCGCGCGCCCGCTGCCGAGCGCGACTTCGAGCCTGCCTTTCACGGCATTGGAGATGGTGAGGGACGAACCGAAGGGCATTTCCACCGCATTAAGCGGCCATTTTGCGCCCTTGATGGTGAGCCCGGCGAGTTTCGAGAAGCCGAGCACGGAAAACAGCGTCCCGTCCGCATAGTCGAAGGCCTTGGTGTGGCCCGGCAGAACCGGAACACCTTCCTGTGCACCGCTGGTCAGAAGCACGTCTATCCCCTGCTCGGCCAGGCTAAGCGCCAGCGCCAGGTGCAGGAAGGCATGGTCGGCCCTGGCGCCGCCGAAGGCGCCCACCAGATTCAGCTTCGTGGCACCGAGATAGAGCGCGATCGAGACCGCAAGTTCGCCGTCGGTGGAATCTTTCTCGGCCGGGAAGCGTTCCTGCGGCACCTGCGCCAGATGCGGCGGCAGGTGCGCCGGCGCGGAATCGAAATCGCCGACCCACAGTTCAGGCAACAGCCCCAGCATGTCCGCATGCCGGATGCCGGAGTCGGCGGCAATCACGCGCGTTCCGGCGACCTGGGCTTCGAGCCGCGGCGTCCGGATGACCTCGCCGCCAAGCAGAAGGGTGAATGTGCTCATGGGCGTCGCCCTTACCAGCCCCCATGCGGAAACGGAAGTGCGCGTGAGAACCTGCACCGGACCGGATCTGTCCCGGCAAACTAACGCTTGCGCGCCACCGTTGCCCGCTCTATGTCTCAGGCCGCTCTAACGGGGTGCCAGATCGCGGCTTCGCGACCTGGCTGAGAGGCGAAAAGCCAACCCGCTGAACCTGATCCGGTTTGTACCGGCGGAGGGATTAGACGCTTAGCCAAAGCGCCAGTTCCCTTGTCACGATGTGAAGGAGGCGCCGATGCGCAAAACTCTGCCTGCCCTGATTTCCGTTCTCGCTTTCGCCGCCGCGACGCTTCCGGCTACCGCGAAAGACAAGCTCACTGTCTATACCTATGAAAGCTTCACCGCCGAGTGGGGCCCGGGCCCGCAGGTCAAGAAAGCGTTCGAGGCGGACTGCGGCTGCGACGTCGATTTCGTCTCCGTCGCGGATGGCGTCGCCCTGCTCAACAGGGTCAAGCTGGAGGGCACCGCCACGAAGGCCGATATCGTGCTGGGGCTTGATACCAATCTGACCGCGGATGCCAGGGCAAGCGGCCTGTTCGCCCCGCACGGCACGACTGCGGCCGCCGAGGTGCCCGGCGGCTGGAACGACGACACTTTCGTTCCTTACGACTATGGCTATTTCGCCGTCGTCTATGACACCGAGAAGCTGAAGACGCCGCCGGCCAGCCTCAAGGATCTGGTCGAGGGTGACGCCTCGCAGAAGATCGCCATCCAGGATCCACGCACGTCCACGCCGGGCCTCGGCCTGCTGCTGTGGGTGCGCTCGGTCTATGGCGACAAGGCGCCAGAGGCCTGGGCCAAGCTGAAGAACCGCGTGCTCACCGTCACACCGGGCTGGAGCGAGGCTTATGGCCTGTTCACCAAGGGCGAGGCGCCCATGGTGCTATCCTACACCACCTCGCCTGCCTACCATATGGTCGCCGAAAAGACCGACCGCTACCAGGCTGCGTCCTTCTCCGAAGGCCACTACCTCCAGGTCGAGGTCGCAGGCATCACCACCACCGGCGCCAAGAACCCGCTGTCGGCAAAGTTCATCGCCTTCATGACCAGCCCGAAATTCCAGGACGTTATCCCCGAAACCAACTGGATGTTCCCGGCCGGCAAGATGGACAAGCCGCTCGACCCGGCCTTCGACAGGCTGGTGAAGCCGGTCAAGACCCTGGCGTTCAGCCCGGAAGAGATCGCGAAGAACCGCAAAGCCTGGGTGGATGAGTGGCTCGACGTGATGAGCAAATAGCAACAACGGCGAATCCGTTGTCTCAGGCCGCACACCCGGTCGTCTTGCGCGACAGACGCATCGCTGCGGGTGTGGCCGCATTGGCCTTTGTCGCCGTCCTGATCGGCGGCGCGTTCCTTGGCCTGGTCATCGAAAGCGCCGGCGACTTCTCGGGTGCGGCGGCGGCTTTCGATTCCTATCTCTTCCGGATCGTCCGCTTCACCCTTTGGCAGGCTGTGCTGTCGACATTCCTGTCGGTCGTCCCCGCACTGTTCGTCGCGCGGGCGCTGTCGCGTCACCCCGTTTTCTTTGGCCGCAGCCTCATTCTGCAACTGTTTGCAGTGCCTCTGGCGCTGCCCGCCATCGTCGCCGCGCTCGGGGTTCTCGCGCTGTACGGTCGCGCCGGCTATTTCGCCCCTTTTCTGACGAAGATCGCAGGCGAGGATTGGCCCGGCATCTACGGCCTGTCCGGCATCCTTGTCGCCCATGTCTTCTTCAACCTGCCGCTTTGCGTGCGCCTGTTCCTGGAAGCCTTGCAGACCGTTCCGGCCGACCAATGGCGACTGGCAAGCCAGCTCGGCATGGGCGTGCGCGCCGCGTTCCGGTTGATCGAATGGCCGGCGATCAGGCAGGCACTGCCTGGTGTCGCCGGCCTCGTTTTCATGCTGTGCATCACCTCGTTCACCATCGTGCTGATCCTCGGCGGCGGGCCGCGCGCGACCACGCTGGAAGTCGCCATCTACCAGGCACTGCGTTTCGACTTCGACCCCGCACGCGCGGTGGCGCTGACGCTGTTGCAGGTCCTGCTGACCTTCGTGGTCGTGGTCCTGCTGTCCCGCCTCGGCGCCAACACCATGGCCGAGGCCGGTCTTTCGGTCGCGCCGCGCCGGTATCTGTCGACCGGCAATGCCGAGACGGCGCTGAACGCGATGCTCATCGTGCTTGCCCTGTTGTTCGTCGCCGGACCAATGATGGCGACCATCGCTGCCGGCCTGCAATCCGATCTTGCCCGCCTCGCCGGTGAACGGGCCGTGCATCTGGCCACCGTTACCAGCGCGGTGCTCGCATTCCTGTCGGCCCTGCTTGCGACGGTCCTCTCCTTGTCCCTGGTTATGGCAAGACACGGGCTGGCGGCTCGGCGCGGCAGAAATGGCGGCAGATCGTTGCTGGAGTATGCCGCCGATACGGGAGCTGGCTTCGTGCTGGTCGTGCCACCCATCGTCATCGGTGCCGGCTGGTTCCTGGCTTTGCGCCACATAGGCAGCGCCTTCGCGATTGCCCCGGTGATGGTCGTTGCCGTGAATGCTGTCATGGCGATGCCATTCGCGCTGCGCGCCATACGTCCGGCCTATGATGCGGCCGGTGAACGGCATGAGCGGCTTTGCGCGCAGCTCGGCATCGCTGGCTGGGCCCGCCTGAGGTTGATCGACTGGCCGGTGCTGCGACGTCCGCTCGCCACGGCGTTTGCCTTTGCCATGGCCTTGTCGCTCGGCGATCTCGGCGTGATCGCGCTGTTCGGCTCGGATTCCCTGCAGACGCTGCCATATCTTCTGCTTGCCCGCATGGGCAGCTATCGTACGATCGACGCCGCGGGGCTGGCCCTGCTGCTGGGTCTGGTCTGCTTTGCGCTGGTTCTGCTTGCCGACCGGCTTGGAAAGGAACGCTCCGCATGACAGCCGACAAGCCGGCTCGACAGGGTGTGTCACTGCGCCTGGACAAGACGACCTTCAGCTATGGCGAGGTCAGCCTTTCCTTCGACGTGGAATTTCCGGCTGGCGACATCACCGCGGTGATGGGGCCGAGCGGCTCGGGCAAATCGACCTTGCTCAATCTGGTGGCGGGTTTCGAAGCGCCTCTTTCCGGCCGCGTCCTGATCGACGGCAGGGATTTCAGCAACGCTTCGCCGTCCGAACGGCCGGTTTCGATGGTCTTCCAGGAGAACAACCTGTTCGCTCACCTCGACGTGTTCCGCAATGTCGGCCTTGGCATTTCGCCTTCGCTCGCCCTTGCGCCTGCAGATCACACGGCCATCATCGATGCGCTGGCCCGCACCGGCCTGGCTGGCAAGGAAAAGCGCCTGCCGCGCGAACTTTCCGGCGGCGAGCGTCAGCGCGTCGCGCTGGCCCGCGCGCTCGTCCGCGACCGGCCGATCCTGCTGCTCGACGAGCCCTTCGCATCGCTTGGCCCTGCATTGCGGGAAGAGATGCTGGATCTCGTCGCGGCCGTTCAGGCCGAGCGGAAGATGACCACGCTTTTCGTCACCCATCAGCCCGAAGACGCGCGCCGCATCGCGGCCTACGTCGCTTTCGTCGAAAGCGGCACCATTGCCGCGACCGGCGTTGCGGGTAACTTCTTTTCCGCCAATGGTCCCGCGGCATTCCGGCGTTACACCGGTACCTTGAACGCAGTTTAGCCGCATGTCGGAAAAACGCGCGCCAGCGCTATATTTTAACTGGTCCTGGCCAGTGGAAATCTGGAACGGATTTTGCGACTCAGGCATTTGTCTTGCCTGGAAGCCGACATAATTTGCGGTCAAACCGGTTTGGGGGCATCATTGTCCTTGCTTGCCAATCTGCTTCGTGTGTGGCTAGGTCCACCGCAGATGGACCGGCACAATCGCAGATTGTCCCCGTGGAGACGAAAGGAAGCCGACCTGTCGACCGGCCTGGATATGAGCTGCAGGAAAGCCCCGGCGCGCGTGCTCGCGCTGGCAGGGGCTATGTTTGCGCTCGCGTCCTGCCAGTCGGTGATGCCGAATGCGGTTGAAGAATCCGGCTTCCAGCCATCGAATAGGCCGATCACCGTCGACAATGCACAGGCCAATGGCCGCCTTGCCGATCTCGCCAAGGCGCAGCACCCGCGCATCCTCGCAACCTATGGCGGCGAATACTCCGATCCGAAGCTGGAACGCATGGTCGCCAAGATCGTCGGCCGGCTCACCGTGGTGTCGGCCAACCCGACACAGACCTATCGCATCACCATTCTCAATTCGCCCAACGTCAACGCCTTCGCACTGCCGGGCGGATATCTCTACATCACGCGGGGTCTGCTGGCGCTCGCCAACGACTCCTCCGAGATCGCTGCCGTGATCGCGCATGAGATGGGCCACGTCACCGCCAATCACGGATTGCAGCGCCAGCAACTGGAAGCCGAGGAAGGCCTCGCCACCAAGGTCGTCTCTGACGTGCTCGGCGATAATCCCAACGCCAAGGCGGCGCTCATCCGCGGCAAGCTGAGGCTCGCCCAGTTCTCGCGCAACCAGGAACTGGAAGCCGACGCCATCGGCATCAAGTCGGTCGGCGAAGCCGGTTACGACCCCTATGCCGCCGGCCGCTTCCTGCAATCGATGGCCTCCTATGCCGGCTTCCGCTCGGTCAGTGGCGCGACGGACGCCAGCCTCGACTTCCTCGCTACCCATCCGAACACCCCCCAGCGCATCGATCTGGCGCAGCGCCATGCGCGGATGTTCGGCCAGCCTGGCTTCGGCACACGCGACCGTGATTCCTATCTCGCCGGCATCGACGGCCTTCTCTACGGCGATACGCCCGAGGAAGGTTATGTGCGCGGCAACACCTTCCTGCATCCCAAGCTGGGCGTCTCCTTCGCCGTGCCGGAAGGTTTCGTCATCGACAATTCGGCGGCTGCAGTCACCGCCACCGGCCCCGGCGACATGGCGGTGCGTTTCGACGGCGTGACGATCGACAAGGATATCACGCTGCCCGACTACATCCGCAGCGGCTGGGTTGCCGGCCTGGACGACGCCAGCGTGCGTCAGGAGACGATCAACGGCAACGAGGCCGCAGTCGCCAAGGCCCGCGCCGATGGCTGGCAGTTCGATATTGTCGTCATTCGCGCCAACGGCCAGGTCTACCGGCTGCTGACGGCTGCTCCCGCCGCCGGCTCGTCGCTCGAACCCGTCGCGCGCTCGGTGAGCAGTACTTTCCGAGTCCTGAGCGCTGCCGAAAAGGCTGCTCTGAAGCCCCTGCGTATCCGCGTCGCCACCGTCCGGCCAGGCGAGACGATCGGCACCCTCTCGGCGCAGATGATTGGCGTCGACCGCAAGCTCGATCTGTTCCGCGTGCTCAACGCGATGGGACCCGGCGCAACGGTTTCGGCCGGCGACAAGGTCAAGATCGTCACCGACAAATAGCGCTGATCCCGGAGCGTTTCCGCTTGCTCTTAGAGCGTTTCCGTTTTTCGCGGAAACGCTCTAAGTTTTTGTTTTCGCCGCATTTTTGTAACGCCAAGTGATTCCACTTGGCTACAAAATGCTCTTGGGGCGAACAGCCGTGCCTACAGGTCGGCTGCGGCCGCGTCCCTGGCTTCCGCAGCCTCCTCGCCGACATTGGCGCGCAGCTGCGCGAAAAGGGCCCGGGCGCGGTCGAGTTCATCCTGGCCGATACCAGCCCGCAATTGCCTGTCGAAGGTGACCGCCGTCTCGCGCAGGCGCAGAAACAGTGCCTCGCCGCCCGGCGTCAATTCGACCAGATGCCTGCGCCGATTGGCAGGATCGCGGCGACGCGTCAGAAGTCCGTCCGCCTCCATGGCGTTCAGGTGATGCGTCAACGTCGCACCCTGGATGCCGACCGATTCAGCCAACTGGCGCTGATCCCCGAATTGTCGCGACTTCACCGAGATGAGCACGGACCATATCGGCAACGATCCTCCATTGGCGATCATCGCGTCGTCCAATGCCCGCCTGACGACCTTCGCCGTCTGGGCAAGGTCGAGGCCGATGGGTCTGACGGGAGGTTCGAACATCGCCGGACACTAGCACAGAATAGCTTGGCGTCTAACAGATTGACATCTAATAGTTAGATATCTATCGTTTATGAAAATGAACTTCATGGAGACACCGCCATGCAATATGTTTTCATGGTCGCATTGGCGCTGCACCTGATGTCGGGAGTGTTCTGGGCCGGCTCGACCTTCGTGCTGGCGCGCACCGGCGACGGCGGGCTGGCCATGTCGTTGTTCGCGCCGCAGATGGGCGCCGCCACAATGGCTGTGCTGTCAGGCGCCTTGCTTTGGCATCTGTTTCACGGCACCGGCTATTTTGGCACGCAGGAACAGGTTCTGGCTGTAGGGGCGGTCGCGGCAATTGCTGCCGCCGGCGTCCAGGGCGCGCTGGTCGGGCGCGCGCGGCGCGCACGCAATGACGCCGCCGACATCCTTGCGCAGGCGGTGCGCGGCGAACGTCTGGCTGCGGGATTGCTGGCCGTCACCGTCATCACCATGGCGATCGCGCGGGTGCTTTGACGCGGGACAGACCTGCGACGATCAGGCGGCGAGGAATTCCGGGTTCTGCTTGACCAGCGCGAGCTTCAGCTTCTCCAGCGCGCGCACCTCGATCTGCCGCACACGCTCCTTGGAAATGCCGAGCGTCTCGCCGAGTTCCTCCAGCGTCGCGCTTTCGTCGCCCAGCCGGCGCCGCTCGATGATGCGCAGTTCGCGCTCGTTCAACGCTGCCAGCGCCTGTTTGAGCCAGCCGGAGCGGCGCTCGACGTCGATGGTGTCGCCGACGATTTCATCGGGCAGCGGCCCTTCCGAAACGAGGAAATCCACCCGCTCCGCTCCCGTTCCGTCATCGGTCAACGGCGCGTTGAGCGAGCTGTCCGGCGCGGACAGCCGCGCATCCATGATCGCGACATCGGTTTCCGAAACACCCAGCGCCGTCGAAACCTCCCGATAGAGAGCCTGATTGGAGAGCGATTCCGTGCCTGTGCCGAGACGGGCGCGCAGGCGCCTCAGATTGAAGAACAGGGCTTTCTGCGCCGAACTCGTACCGCCACGCACGATCGACCAGTTGCGCAGGATGTAGTCCTGCATGGAAGCGCGCACCCACCAGCTCGCATAGGTGGAAAAGCGGACCTCGCGCTCCGGGTCGAAACGGGCAGCTGCTTCGAGCAGGCCGATATGCCCTTCCTGGATCAGGTCGGACACCGGCAGGCCGAAATAGCGGAACTTGGCGGCCATCGCGATGACAAGCCGCATATGGGCAACGACGATCTGGTTCAGCGCGTGCTGGTCGTGGCCATCTTTCCAGCGAATCGCCAGATCATGTTCCTGGTCGCGTTCCAGGTAGGGAGCGGCCATCGCCGCACGGACCATGATACGCCCTGCACTATCCTGAAGCATCGCGACTTTCCCGTCTGCCCGTTGAACCTGATCGGACCGGCAAAAAGGCCTGCGTCCGAAGGACTTCCCCAAACGTGCCATGCGGACAATGGTTCCCTGACCATCCGCGTCCAAAATCGAGCGCCACGCCGCGTGAACCCGTCAATCGCGGAGTCAAAAGAATGAAATTCCTGATTTCGTTTCATTTTGAAATTTCATTCCTTATTCGCGCGACGCGCTTCTGTCACATTCCAGCACCTCTCCAAAGGCCGACATTTGCTGTCCGCCGACATTACGGGATCACAAAAAGATGAAATGGCTGAAATCGCTGCTCCTGGCCGGTACCCTGCAGGTCCTGGCCGTCACCGCAGGCCATGCCGGAGCTGACTTCGATCAGATCAAGCAGGCAGGTGTCTTCAAGATCGGCACCGAAGGCACCTATGCTCCCTTCACCTACCACGACACATCCGGCGCGCTGGTCGGTTTCGACGTCGAGATCGGCCGCGAGATCGCCAAGCGGCTGGGCGTCAAGGCTGAGTTCCTTGAAGGCAAATGGGATGGTCTGATCGCCGGCATCGATGCCAAGCGTTATGACGCTGTCATCAACCAGGTCGGTATCACCGAAGCGCGCAAGGCGAAGTACGATTTCTCCGACCCGTATATCGCCTCGAAGGCTGTGTTGATCGTCCGTGACGACAATACCGAAATCAAGGACTTCGCCGATCTGAAGGGCAAGAAGTCGGCGCAGTCGCTGACCTCCAACTTCGGCAAGATCGCTGAGAAGAACGGTGCCGAACTGGTCGGCACCGACGGGTTCGACCAGTCGATCCAGTTGGTGCTCAACGGCCGCGTCGACGGCACCATCAACGACAGCCTCTCCTTCTTCGATTTCAAGAAACACAAGCCTGACGCCAAGGTGAAGATCGTCGCGCAGGAAGCCAACGCCGACTATTCCGGCGTCATCGTGCGCAAGGGCGACCCGGAACTGGTCGCGGCGATCAACAAGGCGCTGGCCGAGATCAAGGCTGACGGCACCTACAAGAAGATCTCCGAGACCTATTTCGGCGAGGACGTCTCCAAATAAAATCCGTTTATGAGCCGGGAATCTTACCCGGCTCAGCCAAACGAAGCGGCGTGCCGTTGGCGGCGCGCCGCTTTTGTGTTTTCTGCGACTGGTTATGATGGCCTTTAAGACGGCCTTGAAGAAAGGCCCCGGAGGGAGATGCGTTCGTGCCACCTTGGCTGCAATTGATGCTGGATTCGCTCGGCCCTCTCCTGTGGGCCGGATTGATTTTCACCATACCGCTTACCCTTCTCTCCTTCGCCTTCGGGCTGGCGGTGGGACTCGGCGCCGCGTTGCTGCGCCTGTTCGGGCCTTGGCCGCTGGCTGCGATCGTGCGCTTTTATGTGTGGATCATCCGCGGCACGCCGCTTCTGGTCCAGCTGTTCCTCATCTTTTACGGATTGCCCAGCGTCGGCATCGTGCTCGACGCTTTCCCGGCGGCGCTGATCGGCTTCACGCTCAACATCGGCGCCTATTCGTCGGAAATCATCCGTGCGGTCATCGGCTCCGTGCCGAGAGGCCAATGGGAGGCGGCCTATTCCATCGGCATGACCTGGAGCCAGACGATGCGCCGCACCATTCTGCCGCAAGCCGGCCGGGTCGCGGTGCCACCGCTGTCCAACACCTTCATCTCGCTGGTCAAGGATACGTCGCTGGCAGCAGCGATCACCTTGCCGGAACTGTTCCAGTCGGCGCAGCGTATCGTCGCCGTGACCTATGAGCCGCTGATCCTCTATATCGAGGCGGCGCTGATCTACCTCGCGATGAGCTCGGTCCTGTCGGCCTTGCAGGTGCGGCTCGAAGCCCGGCTCAGCCGCTATGGCGGTTTCCTGGAGGCACGCTCGTGATCGAACTCTCCAACCTGGAAAAGCGCTTCGGCGACAATGTCGTCCTGAAGGACATCAACGTCGCCATGCAGGAGGGCAGCGTCACCGCGCTTGTCGGCCCTTCAGGCGGCGGCAAGTCGACATTGCTGCGCTGTATTAACCTCCTGGAAATCCCGACCAACGGCACGGTGAGGGTCGGCGAGGAGGCTCTGACCTTCCACCCCGGCGGCAAGGTCTCGTCCGCCGATGTGCTGAGGCTGCGGCGACAGACCGGCATGGTGTTCCAGAACTTCCAGCTGTTTCCACATCGCACCGCGATCGAGAACGTCATGGAAGGGCTGGTGACGGTGTTGAAGTGGCCTAAGGAAAAAGCGCACGAACGCGCGCTTTCCCTGCTTGAGAAGGTCGGCATGGCGCACAAGGCGGATGCCTGGCCCGCGACCCTGTCCGGCGGTCAGCAGCAGCGAGTCGCCATCGCCCGGGCGCTGGCCCCTTCACCCCGCGTGCTGTTGTGCGATGAGCCGACCTCGGCGCTCGACCCGGAGCTTGCCCAGGAAGTCGTTGACGTGCTCGGCCAGCTCGCCTCCGAAGGCACCACCATGGTCATGGCGACACATGACCTGCGGCTTGCCTCCAAGGTGGCGCGCGAAGTGGTTTTCCTGGAGGCCGGCATCGTTGTCGAGAAGGGACCCGTCGAAACAGTGTTCGGCAATCCGCAGCATCAGCGCACCCGGCGCTTCATCGCTACGCTGAGGCACGAGCAGGAAGAAGCGAACGGCACGACCTGACCAAAATCGCCGGCGAGAGTGGCTGGGCAGGCGTGTAACGAATGCCTATGTTTGAGCGAACATCCTCTGCAACGAACAACAAGCCGCAAAGGCAAGGAGATCATTCATGGACACCCATACCTATCCCGTCACCCGCACCGACGCCGAATGGCGCGCGCTGCTGACGCCGGAGCAATATCAGGTGATGCGGCACCACGGTACGGAGCGGCCGGGGAGTTGCGCGCTTCTCTATGAAAAGCGCGCCGGCACCTTCAAATGCGTCGGCTGCGACAGCCCGCTGTTCGAAGCCAAGCTGAAATTCGAAAGCGGCACCGGCTGGCCAAGCTTCAACGACCCGGTCGAAGGCTCGGTCGAGACCACCGTCGACCGCAGCTACGGCATGGTGCGCACCGAAGTGCATTGCGCCACCTGCGGCAGCCATCTCGGCCATGTCTTCGAAGATGGCCCGCCGCCGACCGGCCTGCGCTATTGCATCAACGGCGTGGCGCTGACCTTCCAGCCTGCCTGAAGCAGCGGCATCGTCTGGCTCTTTCGCATCGCCTCCAATTGACCTATGTCGCTTCGGCGCAATGACCGGAAACGGAATTGCGCCGAGACGAGGGGCGTAGAAGCGGAGGAGAAGCATGACCTGCTTCATGTGCCTGCAATGCGGCGTGCAATTCGCTGAAAGCGAACTGCCGCCGGAGCATTGCCCGATCTGCGAGGATGAGCGCCAATATGTGCGCTGGGAGGGCCAGGCCTGGACGACTTTTGACGATGTCGCCAGAACCCACAAAGTGGTGACGAAAGACGACACAGGTGTGCTTGCCTTCGGTGTCGAGCCCCGCTTTGCCATCGGCCAGCGTGCCTTGCTGGCGGAAACCCCGGACGGCAACGTGCTGTGGGATTGCATCAGCCTGGTCAGCGACGAGGCGATAGCCGAGATCCAACGCCGGGGCGGCCTGCAGGCGATCGCCATCTCGCACTGCCACTATTATTCGGTGATGGTCGAGTGGAGCGAAGCCTTCGGCGGCATACCGATCCATATCCACGCCGACGACCGCCAATGGGTGATGCGGCCGCACCCGTCGGTCGCTTTCTGGGAAGGTGAAACGCTTTCCCTCAACCCATCTCTGACCCTGATCCGCTGCGGCGGCCATTTCGCCGGCGGACAGGTGCTGCACTGGAAGCGAAAAGGCAGCAACGCCATCCTGTCCGGCGATATCCTGCAGGTGGTGCCGACGCGACGGCATCTGTCCTTCATGTACAGCTATCCCAATCAGATCCCGCTTAATGCAAGGACCGTCAGGCGTATTGCATCGGCGCTCGAACCCTTCGATTACGACGACATCTATGGTGCTTGGTGGGGAAGCAATGTGATCGGCGGCGCCAGCGAGGCGATGCGTCTTTCGGTGGACCGTTACCTTGCAGCCATCGCGTGACCACCGCTGCTGGCGCTTCTTGGTGACCGTTCCAAACAAAGCAGCAATCCTGGAACAACCGTATCCGATGCAGGCACGAACGCAGTATCGGATGCTCAACGATCGAAATCGCGCGCAAGAATCGTCCGCTCCCCGTCACGATTTTCCAATGTCTTGAACGAGCCGTCGCCGCCAGCAGAGGAAAGCGACAGCGCCGCGCAACGCTTCGTTGCAGCCGCGAAAAGCCCGGCATAGAGCAGCCGCATAGACATCTCGTTGGCAGATGTCCCGCTGGATGATGGAGCTCGACATGAACCCCGCAATGCAGATGAACCCGATGATGATGAACGGCATGATGCCGATGATGAACCCGATGATGGGCGGTATGCCCATGAACGGCATGATGATGCCAATGATGGGCAACATGATGCCGATGGGTGGCATGATGATGCCGATGATGATGGCCAAGATGACCTGCAAGATGACCGCCAACGGCATGGTCTGTGAAATGATGCCGATGGATGAAATGTCCAAGGACATGTTCATGGAATGCTGCAAGCGCATGATGACCATGATGGGCAACGGCATGCCAATGATGATGATGTGCGGCGGCATGGGCATGATGTGCCAGATGGCCTGATCAAGGCCCGCAGACAAGCATATCGAGGGCCGGCTTGCCGGCCCTTTTCTTTTTCAGCCGACGGTCTCGACATAGGTCATGACGAGATAGGCGACACTCTCCTCATCCGTCAGGTTGCGATAGCTGTGCGGCACGTCGGCCTCGAACAGGATGGCGTCGCCTTCGAAAAGCTGCCTCGGCGCCTCCCGCCCCGACCGTACTTCCAGCGCGCCCTGCGCGATCACCACATTCTCGACCGTTCCCGGCGCGTGCGCGTCGGCGTGTTCGACATGCCGGCCGGCAAGCCTGAGCTCATAGAATTCGACCTTGCGCTCGCCGTCGAAAGGAAACAGCGCGCGTGTGGTGAACTTGCCGTCGCGCGACGCCAGTATCTTGGCGTCGACGCGCTTCAGCACCACGGTGCCGTGCGTGTTCTGCCCACTCAGCAGAGTCGCGAACGGCACTTCGAGCGCTGTCGAGATTTTCCACAACAGGCTGATCGTCGGCGCGCTCTTGCCCGTTTCGATCTGGCTGAGCATGGCGCGGCTGACGCCGGAGAGCTTGGCCAGCCGTTCGAGCGAGTATCCCTGACGGGTCCGCAAGCGCCTCAGATTCTGCCCGAGCACCGACGGCAGATCAAAGGCAGGAGGAATGGCGCCGCCACTCGGGTCAGCCACCGCCAGCTCGCTCATGTCAGCCTGCCAGGGAAGTGGTTCCGACAAAAAGCACGGGAACGAACCAGACCGGGACCCAGGTCATGGCCGGAAAGCTCGCCATAATCGGCAACGACGGATCGGCTTGCGGCCCACGGCTTTCCCGTGCCCTGCGGTGTGCCTGCAAATCGATGATTTCCGCTGTCTGAGCCGGCATCTGCCACCACCATTCTTTACGGTGCCAGTCTACACCGCGCCGTCTCCTTGCACAGAAAGGCGCCTCCATCTTCGCAGGATGAGGAGAAAAACATTCCGCTTCGGCCACAGGCCAAGGGGTTTAATCTGCCAAGAGCCGAAAAGGCGCAGAGCGATCAGGCCTCGGACGCCAGCACCTCCGCCACCGCCCGTTCGAAGCGGCCGGCCTCGGTCACCAGCCAGTCGGTCATGGCCGGCCAATTGTCGTCGGCGAAACAGTTGACCCGCCAGATCGTGTTGACGCCGAAGCCCTGTTCGCTTTGTTCCGGCTTCAGTTTCAGCCGGCTTTCGATCGCAGCCCGGAACGGTTGCAGCCGGCCCTTCGTATCGACGGCGCCCAGCCGCGCGTTGCGGCCGAAGAACACCCCGGCGACGCTCTGTTCAGGCGCCACATACATGGTGATGACAAGGTTGAACTCCGGCAGGCCGCGCTGCCAGAACCAGGGTCCATGCCTGACCCTTCGCGCGCGTTCGGCAGGGTGCCGCTCTTCGAACAGTGTCCAGAAATTGCGATGCCGGAACTCTCTGGCGCTGCGTGCTCCAAAGTCGAATTCACTCATCCCATCGACCAATCAAACCTGAGTGCATTTTTTCGGGCGCCGGCCAGGGGCCCGGCTTTGCCCCCGTATCCCGTCACAATTGTAACTCTCGCCGTCCGATATCCGACCCTACTCTACCTGTCACCGCTCGATCACCAAGCAACAAGGGACGCCTGATGCAAGGCGGATGGTAATGACAGTCGCGACCGATACCCGAACCACGAATGAGACAGCTTCGACCCATTTCACCGCACGACAGTGGCTGACCGTCCTGCTGCTGCTCGGCACGAGTTTCATGCTTTCGGTCGACTTCTCCATCCTCAACGTTGCGATGCCCCAGGTGGGGGCCGCTGTCGGCATCGAATTTGCGAACCTGCCGTGGATCGCAACCGCCTATGCCCTGCCGGCCGCTGGATTTACCCTTCTGTTCGGACGAATTGCCGATCTCTTTGGCCGGCGCAGGCTTTTTCTCATCGGCATCGCGCTGCTGGCGGTGTCTTCGATCATCGGCGGCTTCGCCACCAGTGCCGGACCGCTGCTGATCGCCCGCACCCTGCAGGGCTTCGCCACCGCAATTGCCACTCCGGCGGCACTGGCGCTGCTGATCACCTCCTTCGACAATGAACAACAGCGTGCCCGAGTCCTCGGCTTCAACGGTGCTCTGCTTTCCGGTGGGTTCACAGTGGGCGCCCTCGTCGGCGGCGCGCTTATCGGCATCCTGAGCTGGCACTGGGCTTTTCTCATCAACGTGCCGGTCGCTTTGCTGATCCTTGTCGCCACCCCATTCATGGTGCAGCCAAGCAAAGCCCCGACGGGCGTGAGACTGGACGTACCGGGAGCGATCACCGTCACCCTCGGCCTGCTCGCCTTCACCTTCGGTGTCACCGGTCGCAACCTCTATTCGCTGCTTGGCGGCATCTTGCTCCTCGCCGCGTTCTGGCTGATCGAACTGCGCGCCAAGGCGCCGCTTGTCGCGTTGAGCATCCTGTCCAAACCAACCGTGAAATGGGGCAACCTTGCCACGCTCGTGGTGTTCTCGGCCGGATCCTCGCTTGTCTTCCTGCTCACCCTCTATCTGCAGGATGTGCTCCATTTCGAACCCATGATGACCGGGCTGATCTTCGGCGTGCCCGGCCTTGCCTCCGTGGTCGCCGGTATCGTCGCGGGCGGTTTCATCGCCAGACACGGCGTGCGCAAGGTGCTTGCCGTCGGCCTGCTTTCGCAAGCGGTCTTCACCGCTCCGCTGATCCTGCTAGGCCCTTCCCAAATCTGGCTCGCACTCCTGGTCCCTGCCCTGTTCCTTGCATTCTTCGGCCATGTGACGGCGATCGTTGCGGCCATCGTCACGGCCACCTCGGGCGTGCAGGATGCCGAACAGGGACTGGCGACTGGGCTGGCTTCGATGACCCAGCAGGTCGGCATTACGATCGGCATTCCGATCCTTGGCGCGGTGGCCGCCACCCAGGCAGATATGCTCGACGGCCTCCACCTGGCGCTGGGTGCCAATGCAGCGCTGCTCGTCCTGGTGACACTGTTCGCCTGGATGGGACTGCGTGCCAGGCGGACAGCCAAGGACAAGGCGCCATCCGCACCGCCGGAGCTGCGTTCCGCGCAAGCCGCGGACGCGTGAACGGGCCTGCAGGATTTTGCTGCCTTCGAGCAACCGGTCCTCTTTGCACAGGAACTGCGCGACTGCTTCCGCAGTCTGCGCAACACCTGACCGGCACCATGCAGGCGAAACAACAGGAGACGACAATGAAGGAACTCAAGCGAGACCTCGCAACGCCCCGCGTGGTCACCCGGAGCGGCTACCAGCGCCAGGTGGGCACCATCCGGGCCTGGGAGAAAGCGCACACCCGGGAGAGCGACGCGATCGCGGCCGCGCGCAGGCGACTGCCGATGGTGAAGGTCAATGAGGCGGCACGGCTCATTGGCGAGAAAGGTCCCGTTACCCTGCTGGATGCCTTCGAAGGACGCCGCCAGCTGATCGCCTACTATTTCATGTGGTATCCTGGGCGTCCGGCGCCGGAGCAATGCGAGGGCTGCACGCTGTTCACCACCCAGGTGCGCGAGCTGTCCCACCTCCATTCCCGCGACGTCACCTACGCGACATTCTGCCAGGGCCCTTATGAGGAAAGCGCCCGCTATCGCGACTTCATGGGATGGGAGATGCCGTGGTACTCGATCCAGGATTCGGCCGAAACCCTGCTTTCCGGACGCCCTGTCGGAATGATGTATCTCATCTGCTACCTGCGGCAGGGCAATGATGTCTTCGAAACCTATTGGACGACGAGGCGCGGCGTCGAGGCGATGGACAACAACTATGGTCTGCTCGACCTCACGGTCTATGGCCGGCAGGAGTTGTGGGAAGATTCGCCGGGCGGCTGGCCGCGAGGATGGGGAGAAGGCAAGCAGCGCATGCGGATGGACGGTCGTCCGATCACGCAATGGCCGCGGCTCGACGCAGGGTATTCCGACGACCTTGGCGCCAACGGCGATTGACCGAAGCCAGGCGAGTTCGAAAACTCATTGCCTTTCGAAACCGTCAGTTCGCGTCCGCGGCTTCCATCAGTTTCTGACGCAGCCAGACCGCACCGGCATCCGTATGGGTGCGTTCATGCCAGATCATCCGGTAGTCGGCCTTGGCGATGTCGACGGGCGGCCGGAACGTCAGCAGATTGTGCTCGGTCGCCAGCGCCCGCATGGCGCGGGAGGGAATGGTCAGGATGGCGTTGGTGGAAGCCGCGACGATCGCCGCAACGGCGAAATAGGGCAGCTGCGCCGAAATCTTGCGGCGCAATCCCAGACATAAAAGCGCTTCGTCCGTTCCACTGCGGTCATCGAAGATGCTCACACGCACATGGGAATGGGCCAGGAAGACCTCGAGATCCATGCGACCGTTGCGGATGTGCTTTGCAGCAGGATGGCTCGGGCGCAGCGCGCTCAGATAATCGTCGATGAACAGGTGGCTGACGTGCAGGTTGGGTGGGATCGGCAGATCGCCGATCAGGATCACGTCGAGCTCGCCGGAAGCAAGCGCGCCGAAGACATCCCTGTTCAGCGTGTCGACCTCGATGGTCGCCTTCGGTGCGGCCTCCGCAACCGCCTTGAGCAGATTGGGCAGCAAGGCGAGTGCCCCGTAGTCGGTGGTGGCCAGCCGAAAGACACGCTCGGTCTCGGCGGGTGAGAAGCTCGGCGCTTCAAGAAAATCACCCAGATTCTGCAACACCTTGGCCAGCGGCCCGGTCAGCATCAGCGCCCGGTCCGTTGCAACCATCGTCTTCGCGCCCTTGAGCAGGAGCTTGTCGTCGAACAGCAGCCTGAGGCGCCCGAGCGCACGGCTGACAGCTGGCTGGCTCATGTGCAGGCGCTGTGCCGTCAGCACTGTGCTGCGCGTCTCGAGCAGGCTGTGCAGCACGAGAAGCAGGTTCAAATCGACATTGCGCAAATCCGGAAAACGCATAATCGCAATTCAATCAATTCATTGGACGAATGATACCTTCACCCCCAGAATGCCCAAATGCAAGCCGTCCTGCGGCACTGGTCAAGATGCGGGTGACACCTCGCCCGCCGGGGAAGAGTCATGACCCTGCGGTTCACGTTGAGGCAGATCCACTACTTCGTCACGATCGCTGAAGCCGGCAGCATTGCGCGCGCCTCGGAGCAGCTCAACATATCGTCGCCGTCGCTGTCGACCGCCGTCTCGCAGCTTGAAACATCCTTCGGCATCCGGCTGTTCATCCGCTCGCATGTCCAGGGCTTGCTGCTCACCGGCGATGGGCGGCGCTTTCTCGGTGAAGCCAGGCAGTTGCTGCAGCAGGCCTCAGCCATGCACCGCTCCGCAAGCGAGATCGCGCGTGAGCTGCGAGGTCCCTTCTCCGTCGGCTGCCACGCCACGCTGGCACCAATGGTGCTGCCCGCTGTCCGGCGGAGCTTCGAAAGCGCCCATCCGCACCTGTCATGGTCTTCGAGGATCGCCGACCAGAGCGTTCTGATCGGGAGCCTTCGCAGCGGTGAAACCGACGCGGCGCTTCTGCTTGACTTCGGCTTGCCGAAAGATCTCGTTTTCGAGCCGCTGGCGCGGCTGCCCGCGCACGTCATTCTGCCCGCCGGTCACCGGCTTTGCGCACGGCGTTCGGTGACCCTCGAGGACCTTGCCGAACTGCCACTGGTGCTGCTCGACCAACCGATCTACCGCGACTATTTCCTCGGCCTTTTCGGAACGGCGAAACTGACGCCACACATTGTCGAACGGGTCGCGGACAACAGCCTGGTGCGCTCGATGGTGGCCGCAGGTTTTGGCTACTCGCTGTCCAATGTCCACCCGCTGGCTTCGGCAACCGCCGGCGGCGGCACGGTTGTCGCAAGGGCGCTGGCCAACCGTCACGATCCGGTGCTGATCGGCGTGGCGAGCGGGCTGGGCGGCTGTCGCCCGAAGACGATTTCGGCCTTCGTTACACAGTCACGTCGCCTGATCCGCGATGACACCATCCCTGGCATGGCGTCGCCGCCAGCTGATACGCAACCCGTGCCGCTCAGCCTCGCCGGCTGAGCAGTCTTCTGATTGACCAATGGGAGAGCAGGAAAGTTCGACTTCAAGGGACCATGTGAGAGCGTTTCGCAAAAACGAAGCCTGACGGATTTTTGGCCGGACAGGAAAACAAAGCGGAGGGAAAGAAATGCCAGGCAGACCAACATTCAATCGACGCATCGTGCTGAAAAGCGCGGGCACCGTCGCCGCCGGGTTGGCGATGCCCGCCTTGTGGCGGACGAGTGCCTTCGCAGCGGACCAGATCACCGTCGCTGATGACGGCGGCGCCACCGCCGAAGCGATGCGCGTCGCATATTACGACCCGTTCGAGAAAGCGACTGGCGTGAAGGTAACCAACGTCGCGCACGATCCGGATCCGACCACACAGCTGAAAGTGCTTGTCGATACCAACAACCCGGTCTGGGATGTCTGCATGGCGACACTCGCCAATGTCGCGACCTTCCCGGAAGCGTCGGCCTACTTCGAGGACCTGCAGCTGACGCAGAAGGACACGGCCGACGTCATCCCGACGGCTGTCTCGAAACACTGGATCGGTGTTTCCGTTTTCGCGGGGATCATGGCGTACCGCACCGACAAGTTCGGCGACAAGGGTCCGCAGAACTGGGCGGACTTCTGGAATGTCGAGAAATTCCCCGGCCGGCGGGGTCTGTTCCGCGATATCGACGGCGTGCTTGAAGAAGCGTTGATGGCCGACGGCGTACCGCCGGATCAGGTCTATCCGCTCGATGACGGCAAGGTCGAGCGTGGCTTCAAGTCGCTGGAGAAGATCAAGCCGCACATCAATGTGTGGTGGACGACGGGCGCCCAGCTCACCCAGATCCTGCAGAATGGCGAGGTCGATATGGCCGACGCCTGGGGCGGCCGCGCCTACGCAGCGATCGCTGCCGGCGCGCCGGTGAAGCTGGTCTACGGCCAGGGTACTTACGGGATGGACGGCTGGACGATTCCGAAAGGCACGCCGAAGGCCGATCTCGCCCGCCAGTTCATCCGCTTCACGCTCGAGCCCAGGCAGCAGGCGATCTATGCCTCGACCGTGCTCAACGGCCCGACCAACCAGAAGGCCTTCGACTTCATCGCAGCCGAACGCGCGGCGCTGCTGCCGACATCGCCCGAGAACCTCAAAGGGTTGGCCACCGGCGGCGACATCTTCTGGGCAAAAAACAAGGCGCGCCTCTCCGAGCGGTACCTCGCCTGGATCCTGCAATAATCCAATGGGCGCCGTCGGCCAGTGCCGCCGGCGCCTCCCATGCAACGACTGAGATCGCCAGGAGCATCGGATCATGAATTTTGCGCACACGGTTGCAGCGAGGACCCCGCTGGAAGGACCGGAAATGTCGGTGGAAGAGATATTGGCCGCCGCCGCCGCGCTGGGACCGAAACTGACCGCGGCGATCGACGAATGCAACGAGCTCGGTTGCCTGCCCAAGCCCCTCATGGAAGATCTGCGTGCCGCCGGCGTCTTCCGCATCGGCTTTCCCGATTACCTCGGCGGACCGCAGATGCGCCTGGCCGACCAGACCAGGCTGATCGAAGTCCTTTCGGCCGCCAATCCTTCGGCCGGCTGGAGCGTGATGATTCTTGCCGACAGCGGTTATTTCGCAGGCATGCTGGAACCGGAGCTGGCACGCGAGATCTGGCCGCGGCTCGACATGGCGACCTCGGCGGTATCGCGGCCACCGGCAAAGGCCGTGAAGGTGGAAGGCGGCTACCGGATGTCCGGTCGGCTGGGCTTTGCCAGCGGCGTGCGCAATGCTGATCGCATCACCGTGCAATGCCACAAATATATCGGCGACAACCCGGTGCTCGACGCCAACGGCCAACCCGAACAGTGCATCGCCTTCCCGCCGCTCGAGGCATTTGTCATCCACGATGCATGGGACACCGTCGGCATGCGCGGCACCGGCTCGACGCAGATTTCGATCGATGACGTCTTCATCCCGGAACATCTCGTGCTGCCCAGCGCGATCGAGAAGCCGACACTCGCCAACCCGCCACTGTCGCGCTACGTGAACCTGATGTTCGTCAACCAGCTCGGCGTGATCCTCGGCGTGACGAAGACCATACTGGAAATGGCCGAGGCTCGGCTTGCGATGAAGACGACTCCGGAGCGCACGCCGCTCGTCAACGAGTACCGCTTTCGCGTAGGCATCCCGCATGCGTGGGGGCAATTCCAGGCAGCGAGCGCCTATGTCTACACAACCGCGCGCGAATGCGACGAGAGATTGTTTGCCGACGAACCCGTGCCGCCGGAGTTGCTTGCCAAGGTTTCGATGATGAGTGTCGTCGCTGCCGAGCTTTGCCGCAAGGCGGTGGACAGTGCGCTCGAATTGCTCGGCTCCGACCACATCTTCCGCTCGACCGGCATCGACCGCCTCTATGCGGACCTGCGCGTTGCCTCCACGCACATCATACATCGGCCGGAAGCCTTGCACCGCGCGGCGACATGGCGGCAGCAGGCGGCGGCAGCTTGAGCTTGGGATGACGGCGGAGCACGCTCCGCCGTACTCTCCTTCCATCACAACAGCGGCAGCAAGGCGCGGTGACCGCGCCAAGATATGACCGGAGCGAGATGCTGCAGGCAAAGATCACCCAGGAGAAACTCGCCGCACAGGGCATCGGCAAAAGCTACGGGGCGGTGACCGCGCTCGAGCGCATCGACCTGTCCGTCGCGAACGGCGAATTCCTGACCCTGCTTGGCCCTTCCGGCTCGGGCAAGACGACGTTGCTGCAGATCATCTGCGGCCTGACCCAACCGAGCAGCGGCCGGCTGTTGATCGACGGCCGCGACTGCACAGCCATGCCCGCGCATCAGCGCGACATCGGCGTCATCTTCCAGAGCTATGCGCTGTTCCCGCATATGAGTGTCCATGAGAACGTCGCCTTCCCGCTGGAAATGCGCAGGCTGGCGCCCGCGACAATCAGGACCCGAGTCGACGCCGCATTGGAAATGGTCGGACTGGCCGCGTTCGGGCACCGCCTGCCGACGGAACTGTCAGGCGGACAGCAGCAACGCGTGGCGCTTGCCCGCTGCATTGTCTACGAACCGGCACTGATCCTGATGGACGAGCCGCTCGGCGCACTCGACCGCAAGCTCAGGGAAACGATGCAGATCGAGATCAAGCGGCTGCATCGCGAAACCGGCGCCACCATCGTCTTCGTCACCCACGACCAGGAAGAGGCACTGGCGCTTTCCGACCGCATCTGCCTGATGAACAACGCCACGATCGCGCAGATCGGCAAACCGCGCGACATCTACGGACAGCCGGCTTCGCTGTTCGTCGCCGACTTCGTCGGCATCTCCAATCTGATCGAGGTCAGGATCGGCGAGGACGGACGGCTCTCGGCACCGGAAGGCACGTTCGCGCCACCGCCCGGCACCCGGCTCAAGTCCGGCAGCACGGCCACGCTCGTCATACGGCCGGAATGGATTGTCGTCGGACCCGAGAAAGACGCCACGCTGGCCGGCGAAGTGATCGAAGCCGTTTATGCCGGCTTCGAGACAAAACTGCAGGTGCGCCTGGAAACGGGCAAGGTGCTCACCGTGCGCCAGACCGCCGAAGAGGACGAGACGCGGCTCGGCGACCGGGTCGGTCTCAGCTGGCGCCCCGAGCGCGCGCAGCTTCTGACGGAGTAGGGACGGATGAGCATCGTCAGCGGCGACAGCCCCCGCCTTGCGCATTCGACCGGCGACATGCTGATGCGCCGCGGCTTCAGCCCGCTGTGGCTGTTGCTGCCGGGTGTCGCCTTTCTCGGCGTGCTGATGGTCTTCCCGGTGCTGCAGCTGCTTTCGGTAAGCGTTCGCGACCCGGCGAGCGGCGCCTGGTCATTTGCCGCCTACGCTAAGATTTTTGCCTCGGCGACCTATCTGCGGGTGCTGTCGACCACCTTTGTCCTGGCCGCCGAGACAACCGTGCTCTCGCTGCTGGTCGGATATCCTATCGCCTACTGGCTCACCGGGCAGCCCGAACGACGACGCGGTGCCCTCATCCTGCTCGTGCTGATCCCGTTCTGGGTGAGCTCGCTGGTCAAGAACTTCGTCTGGCTGGTGCTGCTCGGGCGCAGCGGCATTGCCATCAAGCTTGCGGGTATGCTCGGAGCCTCGGAAAATTTCGAATTCCTGTTCCGGCACGCCACGGTGCTGTTCGGCATGATCCACACCATGCTGCCGCTCGCCATCATCACCATGCTGCCCACCATGCTCAAGGTCGACATGCGGCTGCCGCAGGCCGCCGCAACCCTCGGCGCCTCCAGCGCGCATGTTTTCTGGCGGGTGTTCTTTCCCCTGTCGATGCCGGGCGTCGCCGCGGCCGGGCTGCTGGTGCTGGTCGCCTCGCTCGGCTTCTTCGTCACGCCGGCTCTGCTCGGCAGCCCGAAGGAAACGATGATCGGCCAGGTCATCATCTCGCAGATCCTGGCGCTGCATAACTGGCCGTTCGGAGCAGCATTGACGACGATGCTGATCGTCTCGGCGCTGGCCGTCTGCCTTGTCTACAATCGGCTGTTCGGGCTCACCGCCATTTCCGGCGCCGCTTCGGACACACGCCGCACCGATACGCTCACGCACCACACCGGGACTGCACTGCTCAAGGCCGTGGCTTCGATCCACGCCGCCATGGTCGGACAGGCAGAGCGCCTTCCCGCCCGGGCCCGTTCGGGTTGGGCAATCTCGATTTATGCCGGCATCGTCATCGCGATCCTGCTGCTGCCGATCCTGGCGCTGTTGCCGATGGCGTTCACCACGTCGAGCTTCCTGTCCTTCCCACCGCCGCTGTTCAGCACGAAATGGTTCGAGGCCTATCTGCAATCGCCGATCTGGATCGCAGCAACGTTGCGTTCCTTCGGCATCGGCGCCGCCTGCGCCGTGCTGACCTTCCTGGTCACCTTCCCGGCCGCTTACGGCGTGGCACGCACCGGCGGCCGCATTGCCACCGCCGCGTTCCTGCTGTTCCTGATGCCGATGATCATCCCGGCGATCGGCATCTCGCTGGCGCTGTTCTACCTGCTGTCGCAGCTGAAGCTGGTGGCGACCGATATCGGCATCGTGCTTGGCCATACGGTGCTGGCCATTCCAACGGTGTTCGTGATCTCGCTGGCCACGATGAAGAGTTATGACTGGCGGCTCAACGACGCGGCTGCCACGCTCGGCGCCGGCAAATGGCGCACGGTGCTCAGGGTCAGCCTGCCGCTGATGAAAGGCAGCGTGCTGGCCGGCATGATCTTCGCCTTCCTGCTGTCCTTCGAGGAACTGACGGTGGTGATGTTCGTCGGCGCCGGCTTCAAGGTAACGCTGCCCAAGCAGATGTGGGACGACATCCTGCTGCAGATCAACCCGACGCTCGCCGCGGCCTCGGTGTTCGTGCTGCTGATCGTGGTGACGCTGTTCCTGGTCGCGGAGTATTTGCGGCCGCGCCGGTGAAACGCAGAACGCTGGGCTCCGCCCGGCATTCGCAAAAGCCTCGGCACAACCTATCGCAACGCTTCCGCCATCTCGGCGATCAGCTTGCGCTGCAATCCGTTGAAGGCAGCTCCCGGCTGCTGGCTGGCGATGGGCAGGCGCAGCGGATCCTCGACTTCGGTGCGATGGCCGGAAAGCTCCTCCATCACCGCCAGTCCGCAGAACGGGACATAGGCCTCCGAGTAGCCGCCCTCATGCGCCAGCACCAGCCTGCCGCCGCACAATTCGGCCGCCGCCTGCCTGATGACGCGCGCCATCAGGCGGAAGTCTTCCGACGACAGCATGGTGCGTGACAACGGGTCGACCGAATTGGCGTCGAAACCCGACGCGACGATGATGAGGTCCGGCTTGAAACGCCGCAGTGCCGGCACGACGAGCTCGTCGAACACCGCGGCATAGGCCTCGCTGCCGGCACCCGGCATCACCGGGATGTTGAGGTTGGCACCGAGCCCCTTGCCTTCGCCCCGCTCGGAGAACGCACCCTGGCCCGGCGGGAAGCAGCTTTCCTGATGGATCGAAATGGTCAGCACATCGTCGCGGTTGTAGAAGGCCGCCTGGGTGCCGTTGCCATGATGCACGTCCCAGTCGACGACCGCGACGCGGCCGACGCCATGACGCGCCTTGGCAGCCTCGATCGCCACCGCGATGTTGGCGATGAAACAGAAGCCCATGCCGCTGTCGGCCAAGGCATGATGGCCTGGCGGACGCGATAGTGCATAGGCGGTGTCGAGCTGGCCGGTGAGAACCGCGTCGACCGCACCGATCACCAGTCCGGTCGACTGCAGGGCGATCTCGTAGCTGCCGGGCCCGAACGGAGCATCGAGCCCGAGCTGGCCGCCGCCAGCATCGCTGAGCCGCTTGAAGCTGTCGATATACTCACGCCTGTGGATACGCAGCACGTCATCCAGCGTGGCAAGCGGCGCCGAGCGGACGTCAAGCCTGGCGGTCAGGCCGGAGACGTCCATCAACGCTTTCATGCGCCGTTTCGACGCCGGTGATTCCGGATGCCCGCTGCCATCCAATGGCTGCACCCAGCCGCCGACATTGAGCAGGAAGGCGTGGCCGCCGGAAGAGTGCCACAGACAACGCTCGTCGAAAAAGAAACCAGTCCCCGCCACTTATCGTGTCCCACTCATTGGTGTGTCCTGTTGTCTGTCGAAGCGTTGAAATCACTCCAGCCGGCCGGCCCCGGACCGCTCAGACTGGAACCGCGAACTCCCCCTTGGCCGGAAGCGGTTCACGGGCCTGCATCGCCTCGAGGCGCCGATAGGCTCGCCCGGAATAGATGAGCGGGTCGGCGCCGCCGATCGCAATCGCCTCGACGGCGCCGATGACGATGCGGTGCGAGGCAAAGGTGAAGATGTCGGCGACGCGGCAGTCGAACACGCAGAGCGCATCGCGCAATGCCGGCGAGCCGGTGGTTAGGCTTTGCCAGCCGACGCCATCGAAGCAGGTCTCGCGCTCCTCAGCCGAAGGCCCGGAAAAGATGCGCGCCATTTCGCTCTGGCCGGCGGCCAGCACATTGGCCGCGAACACCGCATTCGTCGCGATTGTCGCCAGGTTGCGGCTACCGGTGTTGATGCACACCATCACCGAGGGCGGCGCCATGGAAAAGGACTGAAACGTCGAGACCGTGATGCCTGCCCGCCCTGCCGAGCCCTGCGTGGTGATGACGGCAACGCCGGATGCCGTGCGCCGCATGGCTTCGCGGAAGATGTCCGGCTCGACGGATACTGTCATGACGCCCTTTCGAAGCCACCTATGTGCCGGCGCCCATCGTCCCATGGCGCCGCCACGAAGCGAAGTATTTTTTTCCTTGGGGCCCCGTCGGTTTTCCATATCCCACAGGCTCGGGAAACCTTCGCGATCCTGCGTGGCCGCCCCGAATTCCCGGCACCATAGTGTTTCACCCTAGAGGGGTATGTACCCCTGTGACCCCAACGGCAATCCTCGACCCGAGCCACGCTGGCACTGCGCGGCAAAGGGAGAGAACTGTATGAGACCCATCAGGGCGATCGTCTATGGGCTGGGCACCATGGGCAGGATGACCGCTAAATTCTTGCGCGAGAAGAACGTCGAGATCGTAGCGGCCTATGTGAGAACCACAGCGGGCAAGGATTTTTCGGCACCCGAACTTCAGGGCGTGAGGATCTGCACGCCGGACGTCCCCTTCGAGCAGTTCGGCGCGGACATCGCGCTGCTGACCCACTGCTCGCGCCTCGACGAACTGTTCGAGCCGGCGGCAAAGGCGGCGAAAGCCGGGCTCGACGTGCTGACCATCGCCGAGGATGCGTTCGAGCCGTTCTACATCGACGGCGAAACGCCCAAGGCGCGCGAACTCGACGCCATCTTTCGCGCGCATGGCCGCACGCTGGCCAGCGTCGGCGTGCAGGACACGTTCTGGTTCGCGCAGCCGCTGTCCTTCCTGGCGTCGGTGCAGCGTCTCGACCGCATCGTCGGGCGCAACATCTGCGATCTTTCCGCCTTCGGGACGGCCGGACAGCATGGCGGCCATATGGGCCTGACCGCCGAGGAATTCCACGCACAGGGTCATGGCGCCCTCTCGCATCATCGCGGCATCTTCGAGGTGGCGCTGCGCCCGCTCTGCCGGGCGCTCGACCTCGCCATCCTGTCGACGAAGGTGACCAACGAGCCGGTGCTCGCCGAAGCCGACATGCTGGTGGCGAAGCTCGACCGGACCATCCGCAAGGGAACCACCTGCGGCACGATGGAACGCGTCATCTTCCAGCTGGAAGGCGGCGTGGTGGCGGAGGGCCAGTTCATCATGCGCTTCCTGCCGGAGGGCGAAGGCGCCTTCAACGAATGGATCGTCGAAGGCAGCCCGAGCATGAACATGCGCACCGACAACTTCCATGGCGACGTCATCACCAGCGCCTCGCTGGTCAACCGCGTGCGCGACGTGATGGATGCCGAGCCGGGTTTCCTCAGCGTCGATCAGCTGCGGGCGCCCCGCTACTGGCAGGCATTCGCCCGTTGAAACCGACGTTCCCGTTCTTCATGGCCGCGCGAGCGGCGACAAAACCCGAGGTGCATCCGTGACAGCACATCCCAAGACCGTAAAACCCGAAGCCGGCGGCGAAGCCTTCCTGTCGTCGCAGGAAATCATCGAAAAGCTGAAGGCGCTCGGCCCCCTGATCGAGGAAGAGGCCGACGAGATCGACCGCCAGCGCCATCTGACCCCCAGGGTCCTGGACGCCCTGCGTGCCGCCGGCGCGTTCCGCATTGCTTGGCCGGCCGCCTGGGGCGGCCCGGAAATGCGGTTCGAAGACCAGATCCGCGCTGTCGAAGCGCTGTCCTACCATGATGCTTCGGTAGCCTGGAACGTGCAGATCCTGTCGGACACCGGCTTCTACGCGGCCCAGTTCCCGGAAGAGGTCGGGCGCGAGCTCTACACATCGATGGATTTCGCCACCGCCGGCGGCTACTACCCGCCGCAGCGCGCGGACCGGGTCGAAGGCGGCTGGCACATCAAGAAAGGTCGCTGGCCATTCGGCAGCGGCATCCACAGTGCCGACCGCATTGTGTGCGGCGTGCATCTCTATGAGAACGGCGAATTGAAGCGCGACGCCGAGGGCCAGCCGGAATTCCGCGTCGCCTACCTGCCCAAGGAGAAGGTGACGCTGCTCGACACCTGGTACACGCTGGGCCTGCGCGGTTCCGGCAGCACCGACTACGAAATCGAGGACGTGGTGGTGCCGGACAAATACGTGTTCAAATATTTCGACGGCGAGGCCGAGCACCTGCCTCCGCTGGCCCGCTACGCCAACCTGATCGCCATTTCCTTGCAGGGCGTCATCCTGGGGCTCGGCCGGCGCATTCTCGATGACGTCAACAGGGAATTGCGCAAGCGTTCGCCCAACGACCGTTTCATCCGCATCCAGTATGCGGAAGCGGAGATGAACTACCGCGCGGCCCGCGACTATTCGATATCCGTCGCCACCCGCCTCAGCGATCGCCTGTTCTCCGGCGCGATGCTCAGCCCCGAGGAACAATCGGATGCGCATCTGTCGTCGGTCAATGCCGGCCAGCAGATCAAGAAAGCCTGTGCGATGGCGATCGAGCTTCTCGGCGCGTCGACGATCTACGCGCGCAGCCCGTTCGAGCGGCGCCGCCGCGACCTGGATACGCTGCTGGTGCATCTCAGCCACCAGCGCCGCGCGCTGGAAGGCGGCGGTGGCCTGCTGCTCGGCGAGAAGAACCTGCCGCAGCTGGCTTAACGGTTTCCGCCGACAATCGAAAAAGGCCGCATGGCGATCCATGCGGCCTTTTTTTGCCGATCCCGCTCCCGATTTCCGTCATCAGGCAGCGGCCCAGCAAAAGAAAAAGGGCCGCGGCTGGCGCGACCCTTTTCAGTTCAAATGTGGCCGGGTAGAAACTAGTCGATGGTCTGGTAGACCGTGTCCGTCGAACGATGGCCGAGATCGGCTTCGAACTTCTCGATATAGGGGCCGGCCTCGGCCTTGAACGCGACATAGGCTTCGGCGCTCGGCCATTCGTCGAAATCGAGGAATTCCGAGCCACTAGTCACGGCGCGGTGGCTGATGCGGCCGTGCTTCTCGAACAGCTTGATGATCGGCGTGAGCAATTCGCCGTTCCTGGACGCCCATTCCGCGACGGCGCTATGGGGGACAGGAAAACGGATGACAACCATGACGGACATACAGATTCTCCGGTGTTGGAATGACCGGGCAAGGCGATCGATTTCCCGGGAAATCGATCAAGTGCCAACCCGGTTCGTTCTACCCTTCGCAAGCCACCGCAAACATACCTCGCGAGGGTGACTGCGGCCGGCGGTCCGTGTCTATTTTGCCGGCTCGGCATCCATTTCGGCGAATACCTCCCGCGCCAGGCGGAACGCTTCGACGCCTGCCGGGATGCCGGCATAGATCGCAAGCTGGATCAGCGTGTCCTTGATCTCATCCTTGCTGCAGCCATTGGTGAGCGCACCCTTCAGGTGCAGCTTGAACTCCTGGCCACGATTGAGCACACCCAGCATGACCAGGTTGAGCAGGCTTTTGTCGCGGCGGCTGAGCGCCGTACGCCCCCAGCCGGCGCCCCAGCAATATTCGGTCACCAGGTTCTGGAAATCGCGGTTGAAATCGTCGGCAGCGTCGAGCGACTTCTCGACATAGGCAGCACCCAGCACCGCCTTGCGGATCTCCAGCCCGCGCTCGAAAGTGTCCTGCGACATCAGCCTTGCTCCTCATTGCGAACGGGATTGGAAAGCGAGCCAATGCCGGACACTTCCACGGTTATGGTATCGCCGTCTTTCAGGAACACCGGTGGCTTGCGCTTGAAGCCGACGCCGGCGGGCGTGCCGGTGGGAATGACGTCGCCCGGCTCCAGGTCGATGAATTCGGCGATGTTCTCCAGGATGGTGGGGATGTCGTAGATCATCGTCGAGGTGTTGGCCGCTTGCTCGACCTTGCCGTTCAGCGTCGTCTTGATGTCGAGATTGTGCGGATCGGCGATCTCGTCGGCGGTGACGATGACCGGACCGAACGGGCCGGAGGCGCGGAAGTTCTTGCCGGCGGTGTACTGCGTGATGCGGAACTGATAGTCGCGCACCGTCACGTCGTTGAAGATCGAATAACCGAACACATAGTCCATGGCATCGGCCTTGGTGATGCGCTTGCCCTTGGTGTCCTTGCCGATGATGACGGCGAGTTCGCCTTCCCAGTCGAGCTGGTGCGAGACGGATGGCACCAAGACCGGGTCGCCATCCGCCACCAAGGTGCGAGCGAAACGCGCGAAGGTGATCGGGATCGGTGAAATCTCCAGCCCTGCTTCCTTGGCGTGTTCGGCGTAGTTGCGGGCCACGCACACGATCTTGGGCGGACGGCCGATCGGCGGCAGCAACTTCACGGCGGCAAGCGGCTTCGCGATGGAGCTATCGCTCGCGCCATCGGCTTCGAAGCGGGCGACCACCTTGCGTGCGACGGCCGACAGCGGCTCGCAATCCTCGAAGAATTCCTCGATGCGCGCTGGCAGCCTGCCGATCGTTGCATCCCGGCCGGCATAGGCCTCGCTGGCCCTTGCGAGATCCAGCACATGCTTGCCGACGATGGCGCCGAAGCGCGGACGGCCATTTTCTTCATAACTGACGAGTTTCATTGCATTGTTCCGTTAATCGAACCTGTTTGTTCGTTTATAGACCATCAAGCAGACTGTCGGTCAACGCGAAACTCGGCTACAACCGTGGGCCGCACAGAGCTTGAGGATCCCCATGGCCGAGATTTCCCTGACCGGCGATCAGATGTTGACCGTGCTGGAAACCGTGGCCAGCCACGGCTCCCTCAGCGCGGCCAATGTCGCGCGCCTGTGCGGCATAAACCGCACCGTCGCCCACCGCCTGCTGGTCACGCTGGCGCAGCGTTCCTATGTGCGTCGCGAGGCCGACGGCTACCGGCTGGGGCCGGCCCTGCTGCGGCTGGCGCGCGCCGCCGACACCGACCTGAGTGACATCGCCGGCCCGATCATGCAGAAGCTGGCGGTCGAGACGGGCGAGACCGTGGTGATCCACGCCATAGACGGGATCGAGGCGCTGGTCGTGGACCAGGCGCTGGGCGAAAAGCATCTCGTGCGGGTGGAGCACCGGCCAGGTTCCCGTCACGCCCTGCACCAAGGCGCGAGCGGCTGGTCGCTGCTTGCCTTTCAGGACGAGAAGACACGCGAAAAGGCAATGCGCAAGGCCGGCGACGCCGAGGCGACGCGGCGGCGCATCGAGGAAGTGCGAAGCCAGGGCTATGCCATTTCGCATGACGAACTGCAGCTGGGCGTCCATGGGGTGGCGGCACCCATCATCGAGCGCGATGGCACCTGCCGCTACAGCCTGGCCATCCTCGTGCCGACCTCGCGCGCGGCGATCCTGCCTGGCCTTGTGCAGCCGCTGACCGAGGCGGCGCGGCGTATCGGTGCGGAGGCCGGATAGCGCCATATCAGAAACTGAAGCCGCGGGTGCGGGCCAGCATCTCTTTTGCGATGTTGGGCGCGCGGAATTCGAACTGATCATGGCCCCGGCTGACACACATGATGATGTCGCGCAGGTAGCGTGGCAATCGGGCACCGTCCTTCAACGCCGCTGAAGACGCCGTCCGGACCAGAAGTTCCACCGCTTCATAGGCGAGCCGCTCGGCCATATGGTACATGCCGTCCAGCCGCACCGCCTGCTCGACGGTGAAGGCTGCCTCGCCACGCATGCAGCGCGTGGCATGTTCGAGATAGAGTGCGGCGCCCTGCAGCGTGATGGCGCGGGCGCTGTCGGCCAGCGCCACCGCCTGCCCATAGGAGCGCTGATAGTCGGGATTGAAGGCTCTCAGCGTCGCGGTGCCTGGCGTGTTCTTGGAGGCGATGAGATCTTCGTATTCGTCGAGCGCGGCATAGGCGAGCCCCGTCGCCATGGCGGCGAGACCGCCCTCGGCGAAGGCCAGGAACAACCCGCCATACATCGGGTTGCCATGCAGCGTGGCGCCGATGGTAGGGCCATCGATGCCGCGATCCGGGTTGAAGCGGAATGTCATGTGGTCGGGCACGAAGACGTCATCGAGCGCGACACCATGCGAGCCGCTCCCTTTCATGCCCATCAGGTCGCCCCAATTGTCGAGCCGCGTGAAGCTGCCCTCCGGCACCACCACGGTCAGCATGGGCATGCCTTGCTCGGCATCGGCTTTCGGCAGGGCCATGTTGCCCATGAAGTGACTGGCATAGGGCACGCCCGAACAATAAAACCAGTTGCCGCTGACACGGTAACCGCCCTCGACTCTGGTCGCCGTGGGTTGATGCGCAACGAAGGACCAGGGCGCCTGGAAGTTCGCCCTCAGTCCGAATATCTCCGACTGGGCTTCTTCGCTGAAATAGGATGCCACCTGCGCAGCGTGCCCGGTACCCAGTGCGAACCACCAGCCGGTGTCCGGGCAGCCGCGCGAAATCTCGATGACGACGCGATAGAAGTCGTCGAGATTCATTTCGTAGCCGCCGAACCGCCTGGGCTTGAGGATATGGAACAGCCCTTCCTTGGACAGCGCATCGTAGACGGTACGGGTCGGGAAGCGGTTGGCCTCCGTCGCCGGCTGCTCGTCACGCAGCAGCGGCCGCAGCTTTTCCGCACGTGTGACGAGTTCGTCGATCGTTATGTTTTCCGAAACGGCGATGTTCATGGCTGATTTCCTGCCTGCGGCTCGTGGCACGGCCTTGCCGGGTCATGGCATCCGGCCCGGTCGATTGATCGGAAGCGCCTATGCCCGCGCCTTGCCGGCATCGTCCTCGCGCTTGTCGACAAAAGCATCGAAGTCGAAAGAAAGCAGGTCGATCTCCTGGATCGGATCGTACGGGCGCGGCCGACCTTCCCAGCCGATCTTGTCGATGCCCCAGTAGAATTCGAGCAGATTGCCGTCGGGATCGCGCGCGTAGAAACGCGGCTGGTTGCCGGGACCACCCTTGCGGCAGTTGACGATCTCCACGCCGTCGTCGCGCATCTTCGTGTAGAGCGCGAGCAGGTCCTGCGGGCTGGCGAGCTCGAAGGCGATGTGGTGGAGACCGAAGCCGAAGCGCGGTGCATCCGGCGCGTCGTCGGGCAGGATATCCTTGCGCATCCGGAAGATCGACAATTCATGGTGCGTCACATCGCAACGGATGAAGGCGCCGGCGGCGACCGCGACACCGTGGCCGATCTTCTCTTCCGGATATTCGAACTTCTCCGTCAGCCGCATTCCCAGATAGCGCTCATAGAACGCGATCGTGCGATCGATGTCCCGAACGGTGAGGCCAATGTGGCCGAGCCTCGCAACCCTTGTCTGCATGATTTCCTCTGACCGATTATAGAACATAGACGTTCTTAAATCGAACATTAGTGCAGTTGGCTTGATCCGGCAACCGGATACACGGCACGCGCCCTGCCCTTGGAGTGCGACGCGGCTTGAGGTTGTTGCAGACGGCTTGAAGAGCCCCTCTCCGTCACCGCTTCTCCGGCGGCTAAGCCGCCGTAGGTGCCACCTCTCCCCGCCCCCGCCTTAGGCAGGGCGAGACGGAGAGGGGCTCACAGGTGCCTGCCCTGCCATACACAGGGCCGGCATGAAGCGGATAAGGAAAAACGCTGCGCGGCTTCCTCGAAAGCTCTCCAGACTCAGTGATGCTGCATCTGGTTGATGTTGCGCTCGACGATGGAGAAATAGCGGGCGAACAATTCGTTCTGGCTCGACACGCGCAATTTGGCATAGGCGCGCTTGCGGTGCGTGGCCACGGTGTTGACGCTGATGCCGAGGTTCAGGCTGATGCCGAGCACGGTATAGCCAAGCACGATCGAAGCGCAGATCTCAGCCTCGCGCGCGGTCAGCAGGTTGCTGTCGGCATTGATCGCGGCCTGTACGCGCTCGAGCAGCGCTTTCTGGCTGATCTCCCGCGGTTTGCCGCTGTAGCCGCGATAGACCTCACCATGCTTCTGCACGATCTGGATGATGGTGCTGGCAAAGGTCTGCAGGCAATCCATCTCGCTGCGCGAGAAGGCTTCGCGCCCCTCCTCCCGGTAGAAACCGGCATAGACCCGGCTGGCATTCATGGTCGACGCGACCGCGAGCTCGTGCTTGATGCGAGGCTTGATGTAGAATTCCTGCCGATAGCGGTCGCTGGCCCGCTCGGCCGGCGAGACCAGCAGCCCGCATTTCGATCCGGGCAGGTCCTTGCACAGCGACCATACCGGATCGCAGCGATGTCCGTCCTTGATGTAGCTTTCGGCCAGCACCTGGGCGCGGCCAGAGGATTCCTCGGTGTTCGCCTCCGCCACGATGGTCCGCATGGCGGACTCATCCGCCATGAAAACCGTGCAATGATCGATGCCGACCAACTGATCGATGATGTTGTAGAAGCGCTGGCCGAAATCGGCGCGTCCGATCAACGACACCATGTTCCCGATCGGCTCGATTGTGCTTTGTATCTCCATATCCAGGTCCTCCCATTTTTGTATAACCCCGACATCGGACAGGCGGCCGCTTCCGGCGCTCTTCTTGATTCCTATCCTTTCAGCTTCTTGCCCGCCGCCGCAAGGCCGGCATCGAGCGCTGTCAGGATGCGGGCGATGTGACCGCTGTCGATGACAAGGCAAGGCGAGATGATGACGTTGTTGCCCGACGTGCGAACCATCAGGCTGTCCTCATAGGCCTTGTCGTAGAGGGCCTGCACCACCTCCTTGGCCGCAGGCGTCTTCTTTTCGCGGTCGCTCACCAGCTCGAGTGCTGCCATCAGGCCCTGGCCGCGTGCGTCGCCGACGATGTCGTGGCGGCTTTTCAGCTCCGCGAGGCCAGCCATCAATTCCTCGCCCCGCGCCTTGGCGTTGGCGGCGACATCGAGGCGCTTGACTTCGCCGAGCGTCGCCAGTGCTGCCGCCGCCCCGATCGGATGACCGGAATAGGTGTAGCCGTGACTGATGGTGCCGACCGGGCCTTTCGCGTTCTCGAAAGCGTCCGCCAGATGCTCGCCGATCATCGCCGCGCCGAGCGGGAAATAGCCGTTGGTAATGCCCTTGGCCGTCGACATCATGTCGGGTTTGATGCCCCACAGGCGCGAGCCGCATTCCGAGCCGGCTCGGCCGAAGCCGGTGATGACCTCGTCGGCGATGAGCAGGATGCCGTGCCGGTCGCAGATCGCGCGCATCAGCGGGAAGAAGCTCTCATGCGGAACGATGACGCCGCCAGAGCCAAGGATCGGCTCCATGATCAGCCCCGCGATCGTGTCGGCGCCATGGAATGCGATTTCTTCCTCGAACGCCTCGCCGATCTTGCGGGCGATGACGGCGCCGTCATCGGTCTCGAACGGGTTGCGGTAGGTGAACGGCGCCGGCAGATGGATCACGCCGGCCAGCATCGGCTCATAGTTGCGACGGAAATTCGGATTGCCGTTGACCGAGGCGCCGCCGAAATGGGTGCCGTGATAGCCCTTCTTCAGCGACACGAACTTGGTGCGTTCCGGCTGGCCGTTGGCGCGATGATATTGCCGCGCCAGGCGAAGGCAGGTCTCCACCGAATCCGAACCGCCCGAGGTCAGGAAGACGCGGCCCATGCCTTCCGGCTTGAAGAATTCGCACAGCTCGTAGGACAGCTCGATCAGCGGCGAATTGGTCGTGCCCCGAAAAGCGTTGTAGTAGGGCAGCTTCTGCATCTGCCTGGTGATGGCGTCCTTCACCGGATCGCTGGAATAGCCGAGATTGACGTTCCAGAGCCCGCCGACACCGTCCAGCGTGCGATGGCCGTGGATGTCGACGATCTCGACACCATCGCCACTCTCGATGATGCGCGGCGGATTGGCGCGCATCTCGCCCGGATGGGCCATGGGATGCCACGCATATCGTGCGTTGTTGCCGACGAGGAAATTGGTGTCACGCATGAAGGGTCCTTTCAGATGCGGTCAGGCTGCGTCGCCCCAGACCGTGAGTTGTCGATAGCGATCGAGAAAGTCGGCCGGCACGGTTCCGCCGAGGCGTTCCGTGATCTCGATGCCTGCCGCCATGACTGCCAGCGCCGTCCGGGTCAGGTTGATCGAGTCCATGCGGCTGAGCGGCGTGGCGATGGCGATGGCGCCCATGGCCGTGCCGTCGGGATTGAAGAAGGGGGAACCGACACCCATTACGTCCGGGTCGAAGCTGCCGTCGGCGACGCTGTAGCCGCGCGAACGGGTGAGCGACAGCACCTCTTCCAGCTCCTGCGTGCTCGACACCGTGGTGGAAGTGAAGCGGGTCATCGGCGCGGCAAGCGCCTGCTCGACGAAGGCGGCAGCACCATACGCCAGGCAGGCCAGGCCGGTGGCGGTGGCGTGTAGTTCCATGCGCGCGCCGTATTCGACATGCACGCGGTTGCTGCGCAAACCGTCGCGCGCCGCGACCGTCGCCACCTGGTGGCCGGCAATGACCGAGGCGTGTGACGTCTCGGCGATCTTTTCGGTCAGTGCATCGACGACGGCCTGCAGCGTCGCGCTCATCGGTGTGGTGATTTCACGTGTGCGTGCCAGGCGCAGCACCGTCGCGCCCAGGCTGTACTGCTTGCTGGCGGCTGCACGAAACACGTAGCCGTGGCGCTCCAGCACTTTCAGCATGCGATGACAGGTCGCCGTGTCGATGCCGGTCGCCTGCGAGACTTCCGTCAGACTGAACGATGGCCGCTGTTCCGTGAACAGGTCCAGGATGGTGAGTGCCTTGCCGACAGTGCGCATATCCGGTTCCGCCAAGTCTCCGCAGGCTGCGGCCTGCTTGATGCGAAACGCTAGTCGATTTCAAAATCACAAATCAATTTGATAATAATGAAAGTATCGAACGGCAGCGTCACCCTTTACGGGTCTTTTAGCGACCTCCTGCCGGGCGGCATTCTGCATAGTGAAATTGAACCCGACGCATGCCGTCAGATCCTCTGGCGGCCATTCCGTGCTGGAGGCCTTGGTGATGGACCAGTCGAAGATCGACACGCTGCGCGCTCGCTCGGTGTCGCCGCAATCGCTGTTCATCGGCGGCCGTTGGCGGCCCGCGGCGAACGGCGAAGAGATAGAGGTCATTTCGCCGATTGATGGCCGTGCCTTTGCCAGGATCGCTCGGGCTGGCCGGGAGGACGTCAACGCCGCCGTATCGGCGGCGCGCGCAGCTTTCGAAAATGGCGTGTGGTCGCGCATGGCACCGGCCGCGCGCAAGAAGATCATGCTGCGCATCGCCGACGGCATCGAGGCACATGCGCTCGAACTCGCCGTGCTCGGTGTTCGCGACAATGGCACCGAGATCGGCATGGCGCTCAAGGCGGAGCCGGGCAGTGCTGCCGCCTCCTTCCGCTACTATGCGGAGGCCATCGACAAGGTCTACGGCGAGATCGCCCCGACGCCCGCGACGGTGCTCGGCCTCATCCATCGCGAGCCGGTCGGCGTGGTCGGCGCCATCGTGCCGTGGAACATGCCTTTGATGATCGGTGCATGGAAGCTGGCGCCCGCGCTCGCGGCCGGCAATTCCGTGGTGCTGAAGCCTGCGGAGGCAGCCTCTCTGGCGTTGTTGCAGCTCGCCGGCATCTGCGCGGACGCAGGCCTGCCGGAAGGCGTGCTCAACGTCGTGACCGGCTCCGGCTCGGTGGTGGGTGAAGCCATTGCCACGCATATGGATGTCGACGTGCTGGCCTTCACCGGTTCCAATGCGACAGGACGACGCCTGCTCGAATATTCCGCCCGCTCCAACCTCAAGCGCGTCTACCTGGAGCTTGGCGGCAAGTCGCCCAACATCGTCTTCGCCGATGCCGCCGACCTCGACAAGGTAGCGAAGATGTCGGCAAACGCCATCTTCCGCAACTCGGGCCAGGTATGCGTGGCCGGCTCACGGCTGCTCGTCCAGCGTGGCATCCACGACGAACTGGTCGAACGGCTGGCGCGTGTCGCCGACGCACTCAAGGTGGGTGATCCGCTTGATCTCGCCAGTGATGTCGGTGCGGTTGCCAGCGAGAGCCAGCTTGCCGGTAACCTGCGCTTCGCCCGCCAGGCAGAAGCGGAAGGCGCACGCCGGGTGACCGGCGGCGAGCGTATTCTGCAGGAGACCGGCGGCTACTATCAGCGACCGGCGATTTTCGAACGCGTGACGCAGCAGATGACGCTGGCGCGGGAGGAGGTGTTCGGCCCGCTTCTGGCCGTCATCGCCTTCGACGATGAGGAAGATGCTGTCCGCCTCGCCAATGACACCGAATACGGTCTGGCGTCAGCCGTCTGGACCTCCAGCCTCTCGACCGCGCACCGGATGATCCGCGCGGTGCATGCCGGTGTCGTGCACGTCAACACCTATGGCGGCTCGGACCTGACTGTACCGCTTGGCGGTCATCGCCAGTCGGGTAACGGACACGACAAGTCGCTGCATGCCTTCGAAAAATACACCGCGCTCAAGACCGCATGGATCCAGTTGTGACTGCTTTCGATACAGCACTGCGCCGAGGCGACCAGTCCGTGGACAGGCACAGGACCATCCTCATCATCGGTACGTTCGATACCAAGAAGGAGGAGCTGTGCTTCATGCGCGACGTCATCGAGGGCGATGGCGGTGCGGTGCTGACCATGGATGTCAGCGTGCTGGGAGAGCCCGGTATCCCGGTCTCCTTCTCCAAGCACGACGTTGCGGCCGCCGCCGGCGCGACGATCGCCGAGGTGATCGCCAGGGGTGATGAGCACCACGCCATGGCATTGATGAGCCAAGGCGCCCAGGCCCTTACCCTGAAGCTGCTCACCGAGCGCCGCTTCGACGGCATGATCTCGCTTGGCGGAACGATGGGAACGGACCTTGCACTCGACGTGGCGCTTGCCCTGCCGATCGGCGTGCCGAAATATGTCGTCTCGACCGTGGCCTTTTCCGCCCTGATCCCACCCGAGCGCCTGGCCGCCGACGTGCAGATGATCCTGTGGGTCGGCGGGCTCTACGGCCTCAACGCCATCTGCCGGTCGGCGCTCAGCCAGGCCGCAGGTGCGGTGCTCGGCGCGGCGCGCACCGCCACCGGCGTGCAGCGCCAGCGCGCGCTGGTCGGTGTCTCGTCGCTCGGCAATGCCGCGCTGAAATACATGCGGCGGCTGAAACCTGCGCTGGCCGAACGGGGCTTTGAAAGCGCATCCTTCCATGCCCAGGGCATGGGTGGCCGCGCCATGGAAAGCCTTGCCGAGCAGGGTGAACTGGTTGCCGTGCTCGACCTCTGCCTGCAGGAATTCAACAACGGCATCCACGGCTCCATCGTCAACAGCGGACCCGAGCGGCTGACACGTGTCGGCCAGGCAGGCGTGCCGTTGATCGTCGCGCCAGGCACCGCCGATCTTGTCGACCTGCCGACCTGGCAGCCGATACCGTCACACTTCTCGGATCGGCCCTGTCATGTCCACAACAAGCTGATTTCCTCGGTTACGCTGACCGAGGCCGAGCGACGCTTCACCGCCCGTGAAATCGCCGCCCGACTGAATCGGGCGCGTGGACCGCTGCATGTGGTGCTGCCGCTGGGCGGCATCCAGGAATGGGACCGCGAGGGTGAGATCGGTCACGACCCACAGGCGTTGTCGGCCTTCTTCGAGGAGCTCCTCGTCAGTCTGGCGCCTTCGATACCAGTCACGGCGGTTGAAGCGCACATCAACGACGAAGCTTTCGCGCTCGCCGTACTCGCGGTGTTCGACGGTTGGATCACCGATGGCATCATCAGCGCCGCGACCGATGCCAGGCCCTTGCCGGTCGCCTGATCGTTTCGGTTGGGGCTTCGCGTGACGGCCCAGTGCTGCTCAACCTGTGTCTGAACCGTGGCGCTTTCGTCGCCGTTCCGGAATGGATCCCGGACACTCTCCGCTTCCTTCGGTCGCTCCGAGGTCGAGGATGACGAGCTTCATGTGCTCCCAAGGCCATTTGTCACCGCTGGCTCCACAATTGTAATTGGCGAGCGCGAAAAGGGAACTCCGTCATCCTCGACCTCGAAAGGAGCGAAGCGACTGGAGAGTGTCGGGGATCCATTCCGGAACGGCGACGAAAGCGCCACGGTTCAGACACAGGTTGAGCAGCACTGGCCGTCACGCGAAGCCTCAACCGCACCCGATCACGCCCGTAACGGCGGATGGCGCGAGGCTTCGACACGATGGTCGAGATCGGCTTCCAGCGCATTTGCCAGCAATTGCCTTGTATAGGGATGCTGCGGCCGGTCGATGACGTCGCCAACTTGGCCGATCTCGGCGATCTTGCCCTTGTCCAGCACCAGCACCCGGTCGGCGAGGTTGCGCACCAGCGCCAGATTGTGGGTGACGAACAGCATGGTGAGCCGGCGTCGTACCTGCAGATCCTTCAAGAGATTGACGATGGCCGCCTGCACCGAGACATCGAGCGCGGAAGTGATCTCGTCGCACACCAGGATCTCGGGATCGGCCGCCAGGGCACGGGCTATCGCCACGCGCTGGCGCTCGCCACCGGAGAGCTGATCGGGAAACACCCGCATGACCTCCTGCGGCAGCCCGACCTGCGACAGCACGGTGGCAATCGCCTCGCGCCGGCCGCGCCGGTCGGTCTTGTGGCCAAACCTGTCCGTCTTGTGAAAGGTGTCGTAGACCAGCCCGATGAGTTCCTCGACCGTCTGCCGCGGATTGAGCGAGTTGTGCGGGCTCTGGAAGATATACTGGATCGCCTGGAGCTGGTCGCGCGACCTGTCGCGGGCGCGCGCCGCCAGCGGAGCGCCGTTGAACAGCACGCTGCTCGTCTGCTGCTTCACTAGGCCGATGAGTGCACGCGACAGCGTGCTCTTGCCTGAGCCCGACTCGCCCACGATCGCCAGGCACTCGCCCCTGTGGGCAGAGAAACCGATGCCGTCGAGCACACGGAAATTGCTGTAGGAAACGCTGAGGTCGCGGACCTCGAGAACCGCCTTTTCCGACTGGTTAGCCACGGGATCGGGCAAGCGCTGCGGTTCGACATCGGCCATGGCGGCGACATTCACGCAGCGCACCCAGTGTCTTGGCCGCGGCTCCGTCATCGCGATCGGCGCCGACTGACAGGCCGCATCCGCCTTCGCACAGCGCGGATGGAAGAAACATCCGCGGGGACGGTTGGCGGGACGGGCAGCACCACCCGGGATCGTCGCCAGATGCGTCCGGTAGCGCAATTCCGGCACGGCGCCGAGCAGAGCGCGGGTGTAGGGGTGCATCGGGGCGGTCAGGATGGTTTCGACACGCCCCAGCTCCACCACCCGCCCGGAATACATGACCATGATCTGGTCCGCGATATGAGCGATCACCGACATGTCGTGCGTGACATGCAGGGCGCCGATGCCTTGCTCGCGGCAGAGTTTCTTGACGACGTCGAGGATGCGGTTCTGGGTCGTCACGTCCAGTCCTGTCGTGGGCTCGTCCAGCACGATCAGCTTCGGAGCCAGGATGACCGCCATCGCGATGCCGATGCGCTGCTGCTGGCCGCCGGAGAGCTGATGCGGATAACGCTGCAGAAACGCCCTGTCCGCCGGCAGGCCGACAGCGGCCATGACGGCGGCGATACGCTGCTCGATCTCGGCTGCCGGAGTCTCGGGCTCATGTGCCTCGATCACCTCGGCGAGTTGCAGGCCGATGCGCAGCGACGGGTTGAGCGCCGATGCCGGATCCTGCGGCACATAGGCCACGGTCTTGCCACGCAGCAGCCGCTTCTTTTCACGGGTCAAGGCCAGCATGTCGGCGCCCGGATTGCCGCCGATGAACACGTTGCCGCCGGTGATCCTGGCGCCACCGCGCGCGAAGCCCAGCAATGCCATGCCGACCGTGGTTTTGCCCGAGCCGGATTCGCCCACCACACCCAGCACCTCGCCGGCGCGGATGGTGAAATTGACGTCGTCAATGATGTCGCCGCCGCCTGGCAGCTCGACGCGCAGGTTGCGAACCTCGACCGCGAGATGGGCGCCTGCGTTCGGCGCGCAGGAGATTGCTTGCATCACGATTCGCCCCCGGATTTGCGACTGGCCCCCGACATGGTGCTAGCGATGCCTTCCGCGATCATGTTGATGCCGAAAGCGAAGATGGCGATGCACAGGCCAGGTGCGAACACCGGCAACGGCCGGGTGGCGATGCGGCCGCGATTCTCATTGATCATCAGCCCCCAATCGGCGTTGGGAGGCTGGATGCCGTAGCCCATGACGCTGAGCGCGGCGATGCCGGCGATCGACCAGACGATGCGGATGCCAAACTCGACCAGCAATGGCGTCGTGATGTTGGGCAGGACCTCCCGCCACAGGATGCGCCAGCGCGGCACGCTCAGCGCTTCGGCGAACTGCACGAATTCGCGTTCCACGATGTCCGCGGCCACGCCGCGCGTGATGCGCGCCACCTGCGGCATGTGGGCGATGCCGACCAGAAGCACGACCAGCCATTGCTTGGTGCCGATCAATGAGACGAACAGCAGCACGAAGATGATGAGCGGGATGGAGAGGAAGACATCCATCACGCGCATCAGGAATTCATCCACCCAACCCTTGCTGTAGGCAGCGACCAGCCCGACGGTTGCTCCCAGAACCATACCGATCGAGGCAGCGGCGAACGACATCCACACCACCGGAATGCCGCCGTACAACAACCTGGACAGCACGTCGCGGCCGCGGAAGTCGGTGCCCAGCAGGAAGCCGCCACCGGGCGGCATGAATGGTTTGCCGACGAAGGCATCCGGCCGATAGGGCGCCAGCAATGGCCCGAACAGCGCCAGCGCGATGACCACGAGCGTCACGACGATGCCGATTTGCGTGCGGCGATAGCGAGACGCCTCGCTGAAGGCCAGCCACCATGTCGAGCCGTGGAAGACGGAAGAGGTACTCATGCCATGATTGTCCGGGTCAGCTCCTCAGGCGCGGCGTCATGAGGATCGTCAGGATGTCGGCCAGCATGTTGAAGACGATGTAGCCGAAGGCGAAGATCAGCACGATCGCCTGGATCACGAAGATGTCGCGCTGCGCGACGGCCGACTGCAGGGCGCTGCCGAGCCCCGGATACTGGAAGATGAACTCCACCACCACCGCCCCGCCGAGGATATAGGCGAGCGTCAGCGCCGAGGCCTGGATCGATGGCACCAGGCTGTTGCGCAAGGCATGCCGCAAAAGCACGACGCGCGGCGGCAGTCCTTTCAGCCGCGCCGTCACCACATATTCGGAGGCGAGCGCATCCATCAGCGAGGCGCGGATGAGACGGCCGAGATAGGGCAGCACCGCCAGCGTTAGCGTCATCGCCGGCAGCACGAGCACCTGCGGATTGCCGAGCACGGACTGCCCCGGCGGCACCAGCGCGGTCGAGGGCAGCAGATGCAGCACCTGCGTGGACAAGAGCAGCACCAGGATGATGGCGACGACGAATTCCGGGATGCCGGCAGTGCCGATCAGGAAGCCGTTCGTCATGGTGTCGAAGCCGCCACCGGGCTTGATGGCCATGGCGATGCCGATGATGAAGGAAATCGGCAATGCCACCAGACTGGTCGCGGCAAGCAGCAGCAGCGTGTTCATGAGCCGGGGCTGAACGATGTCCCAGACCGGCCCGCGGCTGATGAGGGACATGCCCATGTCGAGATGAAGCAGTCCCCCGATCCAGCTCAGATACTGCACCACCAAAGGCCGGTCCATGCCGAGCTGGGCCTTCAGCATGGCGACGGCTTCCGGCGTGGCGCTACGCCCCAATATGGCGCGCGCCGCGTCGCCGGGCAGCACATTGGTGGCGAAGAAGACGATCAGCGAAATCAGCAACAGGGTGAGGACACCCAGTGCCGACCGCCGGATGATATGCCACCGCAACATACTCAGG
Source organism: Mesorhizobium sp. EU05-FHT14A09 (assembly GCF_058790995.1). Lineage (NCBI taxonomy): Bacteria > Pseudomonadati > Pseudomonadota > Alphaproteobacteria > Hyphomicrobiales > Phyllobacteriaceae > Mesorhizobium > Mesorhizobium sp. EU05-FHT14A09. The sequence continues at coordinate 304,644 of NZ_JBYTDF010000003.1, read as the reverse complement.
CCGCGAAGCCGAGGCCGGGCAGTGCGCGATAGATGCCGGCGCCGCTCTGGTCGAAGCTCGGCAGGCCGACGACCGCCGCCTTGCACAGCGCCAGTTCGTTGAGATAGACCGGAATAATCCAACCGCCACGGTCGAACAGGATCTCCTGCAGCTTCAAGGTGATCTCCCGGCGCGCCTTCTCGTCGAGCGTGTTGGATGCCTTCTTCCACAGTTCCAGATATTCAGGGTCGCGCCAGCGCAACTGGTCAAGGCCTGCATTCGGACCATCGGCCAGGGACGAAATCAGGAAGATCGGTCCGGAAGGCCAGTAATCGCCGCCGAAGAAGTGCCGGTCCATATATTCCTCATTGTAGAAAGAGGCGCCGTCGAGCTGCTTGACGGTGATGGTCAGACCGATCTCCTTGGCGTTTTCGGCCAGCACCAGCGCCGTAGCCATGTCGTGATACATGATCAGTTCGAGCTGGGTGCCGGCGAGCCCTGCTTCCTCGACCAGCGCTTTCGCCTTGGCGACGTCGCGCTCGCGCTTCAATTCGCCGTCGAAATCCGGATCGTAACGGCCATAGAGGTCGCTCGCCGGAGTGGCGTTGCCATTGTAGACGGAATTGAGCACGGCCTGCCGGTCTATGACCAGCCGCAGCGCCTGCCGCAGGCGCGCGTCGTTGAACGGCGCGACGTCTGTGCGCATCTGGATGGGATAGAATTTCCCGGTGGGCGAGTTGTAGACCTTGAACCGGTCATCGCCTTCGACCTCCCCGACGAGGGAGGCATCCACCTCGTTGATGATGTCGATCTGGCCGGACTGGAGCGCATTCAGCATCGCCGACGCGTCCTCGAACGGACGCAGCACCACCTGATCCAGAATGGCCGGCGTGCCGTGATAAGTGTCGAAGCGGTCGAGCGTCACCGACTGGGACTGGACGACCTGACCGTATTTGAAGGGGCCCGTTCCGACCGGCGCCTTCGGGTCGTAGTCAGCCGGCAGGATGCTGGAGTATGGATCGGAGAGCGCGGTGGGGAACCAGCTTCGCGGCGCCTCCAGCACCAGCCGCACGGTATGGTCGTCGACCTTCTCGAAGGACTTGATCGGGCCGAGATGACCGCTCGTCATGCTGCCCGGCTCGCGGATGCGCTTGAGGCTGAAGATCACGTCCTCGGCTTTCAGCTCGTTGCCGTTGTGGAACTTCACGCCTTTTTTGATTTTGACGATCCAGACGGTGGCGGTGTCATCGGCCGGCGCGACGGACTCCGCCAGACACATGACGATGTTGCCCTCATTGGACTGCTTGGTGAGCGCCTCGAAGACGTTGAACTGGTTTGCCAGGTTGGTCCCGAGGTCGCCCGACGGGCGGTGGGGATCCAACGGGCCAAGCCCGGCCTGCCCGAGCGCGCCGATTGTCAGCGTGCCGCCCTTCGCGGGCGCTTCGGCCAAGGCCGGATTGACCATTCCACCGGGCATCATCGCACCGAATGCGACGAGGCCAGCCGTTCCCTTGAGAAAACCTCTGCGGCCGATTTCATATGTCATGAGCTTCGCTCCCCAATTTATTGGCTCCCGCGCCGTTGCCCGGCCCTTTTTGGGGCGACGGGTTAACGGCCAGGGGCAACATGCACTGCAAGAGACGCCTCGATGGTAAGCCGCCTGCTCCTGGCATGGTGGTGGATTCCCAATTCTTGGCCATACCCTTTGGGGGTGAAGGCATGCTCACAGGCCGAGCATGCCGAGTGCCTGGTCATAACTCTCGTCGGGCTTCGTTACGTCGAAATGCACGCACGGCAATTGCACGGCTTCCGCACCCTCGATGTTGCTGCGCTGGTCATCCACGAAGACACAATTTTCCCACGGCACACCAAGCGCCGCCACGACCAGTTCATAGGCCTTGGGATCCGGCTTCAGGATGCCGGTGTAGGTCGCATCGATGACGACGTCGAACTGCTCGATCAACGGCAGCCTCTTGCGGAAGTCGGCACCGTAGAAGAGATCCAGTTCGTTGGACAGGATGGCAAGCCGCAGTCCTGCCCCCCGTACTTCCCGGATCGCTCGGCGGGCCTCGGGCCGAACGACAAGATCGGGATCGGCGCCCCTGACCCTGTGCACGAAGGTCTGCATGTCGTTCCATCGCTCGCCAAGCAACTGGCCGACCTCGGCGGCGCGGAGACGCCAATACTCGCGTTCCGATATCTCCTGCTTCTGCATCGAGACCCAAAGAGCATCGGTGGAGATGTCGAAGGGTCCGCGCCATCCCAACGTGCCGGCGGGCAGGCCGAGGACCCGCTCCGTGACATCGTGGGTTTCGAAAAGCGTGCGCGTCACCACCCCGCCGAAATCGAGGATAAGGGCCCGATCTTTTCTCATGGCAACTCTTTTCTCATGGCCACGCTTTTCGCTTCAGCACGCCCGGCTGTCGTCGCGAGGCAAACCTAGCGGGGATGCGCGCGGCCGTTCATCCTCGTGAAGGGTGATGCCCCCAAAGCGACACACGTCCCTGCGCGAGGGTATTTCGAGCCGCGTGCAGCCGTTTAGAGTCGGGACCGTGAGCGGAGGATACCGATTATGGACCAGCCGGGCGTGACGATGGCGGGTCGAGCGGACACGCCGAACCTTGAGGAATTGCTGCGGCGTGCACGTGCTCTGCAGCCCTTGTTGCGCGACGAGCAGGCCGATTGCGAAGAGCGAGGCTGTCCGAGCGCCGAGGTCGCGCAGGCCATCCGCGATGCCGGTCTGTTCCGCATTCTATCGCCGGTCCGCTACGGCGGCTACCAGATGGCGCTGCCCAATTTCTACGCGGCGATCATGGAGATCGCCCGGGGCTGCCCTTCGACGGGCTGGTGGTATGCACTGGGCGCGGCGCACGCCGTCCAGGTTTCCTCCTATCTCGAACAGGACGGCCAGGACGAAGTGTTCGCGCGCGGCCCCGATTTCTGTGCGCCGTGGAGTTTCAACGCCGACCATGCCATGGCCTTGCCGGTCGAAGGCGGCTACCGGGTCAGTGGCCGCTGGGCTTACTGCTCTGGCGCACCGCACGCCGATTTCTTCATGGGTGGCATGAGCGTGCCTGACATTCATGGCCGCACCGCCAGCCGCGAGACGAGCTGGATCGCCCCGACATTGACCGTCGTCGTGCCGAAGGGTCAATTCGAGATCCTCGACGATTGGGGCGACCTCCTCGGCATGCGCGGCAGCGGCTCGAACGGCGTCGTGCTCGACAATGTCTTCGTGCCGACGCACATGACCATCCGCATGAACCACGCCGCAACGCTGTTCGGCGATACGCCCGGCAGCAGGCTGCATAAGGGGGAGCCGCTTTACGGCGGACTGTTCAATGCCTTCGCCGAGGGCAGCCTGGCCGCAATGGCGGTCGGCACGGCCGAAGCCGCCATCGACGAATACATCCACATCATCAAGACCAGGAACGCCGGGCTTTCAGGCAGGCTTCGCATCGACATGGAAGACTATCAACGCACGCTGGGGCTCGCCGTCGTGACCGCGGACACCGCGCGCGCCGCCACCATCCGGGGCGCCGAAATCTACATGGAAAGGTCGGCGCGATCGGTCGCCGGCATCACGCCATTCACCAACGAGGCCGGCGTGCGGCTGGATGGCATGTACCATATGGTCGAGAAGATGGTCGCAGATGTCGTGGAACCTCTGTTGCGGACAGCCAGTTCGACCGCGTCCCGCAACGGCCAGAAGATGCAACGCTACTGGCGCGACGTGACGACGCTGCGCGGTCGGCGCGATCAGCTCGATTTTCGCGCCTCGGGCATCGCGCTCGAATATCTCCACGCCGCCGGACACCTCAATCGCAACTGAACGCGTCGCCTCCGGGCAGGCTTCATGGCAAGGCCAATACGCGACCGCAGGATACAATCATGATCAGTCTCGATCTCTTCAAGCACGGCATGCGACGGCTGGCCGCCGGTGTGTGCGTGATCACGACCGTGGATGAAAACCGCCGCACCGGGCTGGTGGCGACGTCGGTGACGTCCTTCTCGGCCGATCCACCGTCCTTGCTGATGTGCGTGAACCGTTCGTCCCAGAGCAACGAAGCGGTCAGCCGCAGCGGCATCTTTTGCGTCAACCTGCTCGCCCATCCCGACGCGGACTTCGCGGTGCAATTCAGCACGGCCGCCACGCGCGACCAGGCCTTTGCTTCCCGCTCCTGGCGCGAACTCGAAACCGGCGCGCCGGCCCTGGTGGGTGCCGTCGCCAGCTTCGATTGCAAGGTCATCAACGAGATTTCGTTCCGCTCGCACACCATCTTCGTCGGAGAGATCATGGAAGCGCTGCTGCCCAATCGGGATATCGAACCGCTCGTCTATATGGGCGGCTCCTACATGACCACGTCGCACGCCCACCCTCGCCAGCGTGAACTGGCGATGGTCGACCGGATCGGATTTTCAGATCTGTAAGGCCGCATCGCTCACGAGCGTCGACGAAAACAAGAAGATAGAGCACTCCCGACGATTCTGTTTTCGCCGGAAATGCTCTAGTCGGCGTCAACCAGCCTTGCGGACAGCAATGCCTCGCCGCCATGGTCCCTGAGCGCGCCGTCCAGCGCGTTGTCATAGTCGGGTTGAGCGCTCACGAGACGCTCCCGTCCTTTGTCGGTCAGAACCGCATAGACGCCGCGCTTGTCATCAGGGCAAAGGTCGCGCAGAGCGAGCCCGCTGCGTTCCAGGCGCTCGACCATTCGCGAAACCGAGCTCTGGTTGAGCCGCAAATGTGTGGCGAGGTCCTGCATTCGCAGTTCGGAATTCACGGATCGGGAAAGGACCTGCAGTGCACGGTATTCCGACAGGCCCAGGCCATGCTGGCCCTGCAGCACCTCGCCGAGATCGGCCTCGACACTCGCTACGGTCTGGATCAACCTGACCCATGAATCGCTTTTGCTCGGCATGCTCTGCAGACTCCGCTTCGCGCAATTGCTGACGTGGCTACATGTATGCTCATGCAATATCTATCTCAAGGGTGACAGCATCTAGGACGCATGCGAGAGGAATGCCATGAACGGTTGCAAGCGCCCGGATACGGCAAGCTTCCCGACAGCAGGCTGCCGCCAGCTTCGCGGGTCATGGGCAAACAGATCATACGTGCCGCGATAGTCGAAACCATAGGCGGCAACCTCGTCGCGATCGACGGCGTAGAGCACTTCCGAGACCCCCGCATACAATGCGCTCATGTAGCACATCGCGCAGGGCTCTCCCGAGGCCAGAAGCGTCGTGCCGGTCAACCGGCTCCTCTGGTGCGCGCGGCAGGCATCGCGGATCGCCTCGACTTCGGCATGGGCGGTCGGGTCGTTGTGCTCCCGGACGCGGTTGATGCCGCGCCCGAGAATGACGCCGTCCCGATCGACGACGAAAGCGCTGAAGGGGATGCCGCCATTGTGGACGTGATCCACGGCGGCTGCGACGGCTTCCTCCAGCAGTGACGCATAGCAGACGTCGGCCATCAGGCCTGTCCCCGAAGCTTGGCGCTGTCAGCCAGCTTCAACCAGACGACGCCGACAATGATGACGCCGAGCCACAACGCCTGAACCAGGGTGAGCGGCTGATGGAGCAGGACGCTGCCGAAAGCAGCGGCGCCGACAGAGCCGATGCCAGCCCATGCCGCATAACCGATCCCGACATCGATGGTCCGCAAGGCAGCGCTCAGGAAGTAAAGCGTGAGCAGGAAGAATATCAGCGCGGCGATCGACCAGCCTGGGACCGTGAACGCCTGGCTGCCGCCAACGCTGAGGGCGTAGCCGATTTCGAAAACGCCGGCGAGCAGCAGCATGACCCAGGCGCGGCCGGCGCCCTGATGCATTTCATTTGAGCGTGTCATCTCTGTTTCCTTTCCGATCTGTAAGCAACGAGGCGGCTTCAGGCCGCTCCGCTGAGACGCAGGCCGATGACCCCGCCGATGACGAGAGCGATGCCGAACGCCTTGTTCCAGTTCAGCTGCTGCCCGAAGAAGATCGCGCCCAGGATGACGATCCCGACGCCGGACACCGAGGTCCAGATCGCGTAGCCGACACCGACGTCGAAGGTGAGCAGGGCAAGACTGAGGAAGAAGGTGCCGATCGCACCGCTGACGAGCGTGGCGACCGTCCACCAGAACCTGGTGAAGCCCTTTGCGTTGCCCGCGCTGATCGCGACCGCGATCTCGAAGATCACGGCAATCCCAAGATAGAACCAGTTCATTGTGGTATCCCTTTCATGACCGAGGCCTATGACGGCCTTCTCCAAGACAGGTCGGCCTGGCCGGATCACCTGCGTCACCGTCTCGACGAGGCGCTGTCCAATCGCTCTCGTGTGGCTTCATATATTTGTATGTGCATGCATGTATCAAGCCGGATGAGATTCAAATTATTTGCATGCATATGCAAAGATATGAAACCATCTATGGCTTGGCGAAGGCCTCGGCCCATCCTCGGTCTCTGCAAGAGCTTAGTTTCGCTCGTCACGCCGCGTGCGAGTTGCCAAGAACCTTCTGCACGAGCGGGATCGTCAGCAGGCCGACAACCAGGCCAATCAGCCCTGCCGCAGCCGCCGAAACCAGGAAAGCGAGCAGTTCACCCGCCACGGGAATGGAGTGCGCCGCCTTTTCCGCCGCGGCTTCGATAAGATGCGCGGGCGCGCCATAGCCGAAGGTCTCGAGACCATGCACGAGAATGCCGCCGCCAACCCAGATCATGGCGGCCGTCCCAACCGCGGCGAGCACTTTCAGGAAATAAGGCATCCCCGTCACGACCCCTCTCCCGAAGGCGCGCAATGCACCACCCAACCCGAGAAAGCGTCCCTGGGTCCTTGCCAGGGCCAATCCGAAATCATCGGCTTTCACGATAATGGCGACGACGCCATAAACCCCGAGCGTGATGCCGATGCCGACCACCGCAAGGATGGCTGCCTGCGTCAGCACACTCGTGGAAGGGATTGCGGCCAACGTAATGGCCATGATCTCCGCCGACAGGATGAAGTCTGTCCTGATCGCACCTTGGACTTTTTCGTTTTCCAATTTGGCAGGTTCGACCGGAGTAGCCGTGGCCACGCCATTTTCCGTCTCGGCGTGCGGGAAGAAGATTTCCAGCACCTTCTCCGCGCCTTCGAAGCATAGATAGATACCGCCGACCATCAGCAGCGGCGTGATCGCCCAGGGTGCCAGCCATCCGAGCAGCAAGGCAGCTGGAAGCAGGAAGATGAGCTTGTTCCTCAGTGAGCCGATCGTGATCTTCGCGATGATCGGCAGCTCGCGTTGCGCCGTGAAACCGACGACGTAGCGAGGCGTTACGGCCGCATCATCGATGACCACGCCCGCGGCTTTTGCGCCGGCTTTCGTGGCCTGCGCGGCGACATCGTCGATGGAGGCGGCCGCGACCTTGGCAATCGCAGCCACATCGTCGAGTAAGGCGAGCAGTCCGGAACTCATTCACAATCCTTGTCTGGCGACGGGGTCGACTGTTGTGGAATTCATCGTTTCGCCGCTGCCGAAAATGCCTGTTGGATGGCATTTCGCAAGGACTTAATGGTGCGACTTTCGCTGCGCCAACTGTGCAGGAACAGATCGATCTCCAGGGCGGGTTCGTCGTCCAGGGCCACCAGATCGCCTTTCGCCAGCTTGTCTGCAATCAACGATTCCGGAAGCACAGCCCAGCCGGCACCATGCATGACGGCTGTCTCGATGTCGGCAACGCTGGGTATATAGCAGCGCACCGCCGAAAGCGGGCTGTTCGTTTTCCTGGCAAGAGCGGCTGACGTGGGGGTGTCCTCTTTCTCGAAGAAAATGACGGGCAGCGTTCCTTCCTGTGCCGAATTGACCTTGTCCGGAGAAGACACTGCCCAGTAGCGCAGCGCGCCGATGGCATCGACATCACATCCGGGCAAAGCGTCGGGGTCACTCGAAATCGCGGCCGCAACGCTTCCTGCCCGCAGCAGCGCGCGGGTCCGCGTGTGATCCACCGCCAGGATCTCAAGCATGCGACCGGTCTCGGCCTGAAACTTGATCATCGCCGGGACAAACCAGGCGGCAAGCGAGTCGTGATGAACCGCGACGGTGATCGTGCCCGTTTCCGTCAGTTGCCCTACCTGCTGCCGTGCTTCGTCGAGCAGCAGGTCGATTTGCCTTGCCGTGCGCAGGAGCGCTTCGCCGGACATCGTCAGCCGTGTCGGCTGCTCCCGTATGACCAGGAGATCCCCAAAGGAGTCTTCCAGTTTTGCCAGACGTTGGGAAACGGCACTCGCAGTCACGTGAAGCGTCCGCGCGGCAGCTTCCAGACTGCCGTTTTCCGCAATGGCCACCAGTGTCGCCAGGTCGCGCAAGTCCACTTAAGTTCTCCTAAGGGGTACTTAAGATTAGTCGTTGGCGCTTGCAGGCGCAACGATCTACGCAACGTCCGATGCAGCGTTGCGAGGAATACATGAAGCTGTCTGCGCCACTACGACCATTCCTGGATTGGACCGTGAATACGGACTGGGAGCAATGGGACAAGGTGCAAGCTTCGGTGCTCGGCATTCCATACAGCGAGCACTATTCAGGTGAACCGAGGCCCAACAACCAGGCACTGGCGCCGGAAGCCATTCGCGGCCAGTCCGGACAGTTTTCGGATGGGCCTCTCCATTGGGATTTCGACATCGGCGGCCCACTCAGAACATTTCTCCCGGAGGGCGGCCGAGATTGCGGAAACCTCAACCTGGGCGACCAATCGTTCGATGACTACTTTTCAGCCGCTGTCGCGATCGTGAAACGCCAGTTTGCGTCGTCGAAGTTCAGCGCGATCCTGGGAGGCGACCACGGCGCGACCGTTCCGGTGGTCCATGCCCTGGAGGCCATCGGCCGTCCTGTTCACCTCGTTCAGATCGATGCCCATATCGATTGGCGCGACGAAGTTCGCGGTTCGCGCCGTGGATATTCCAGCCCGATCCGGCGCGCGTCGGAGCTCCCCTGGATCAGCGGCATCACCCAGATCGGCATCCGCGGAACCGGGAGCGCCCGTGCAGCCGAGGTCAAGGCCGCTTTGGAATGGGGGGCAAAGATCGTGACCGCGCGGGAAGTCCATGAGGAAGGCCTTTCGCCGGTGATGCAACATCTTGAAGGCAAAGGGCCTTTTTACCTGACCATCGACGCCGACGGCCTGGATCCTTCCGTCATGCCTGCCGTTCTCGGCCCGGTTCCAGGCGGCCTGCGCGTCGATCAGGTCCAGCCGATCATAGCGGCGCTGGCCAGGCAGCACCTTGTTGGAATGGATGTGGTCGAGGTCGCTCCCAGCGTTGACCTCCCCAATCAGATCACAAGCATCACGGCGGGCCGCCTCATGGTCAATGCAATCGTCGCCGCGCTGCACTCCAGAAACAATTAGCCATCAAGGAGCGCCTCATGATCCGCTGGAAAGCCCTGTTCGCTTCCCTTCTTTCGATCTGCCTGGCATCGCCATCGACCGCACGCAGCCTGAACGAGGTTCGCGAAACGGGAAAAATCGTCATCGCGACCGAAGCCTATTTCGCACCGTTTGCCTTCTTCGAGGGCGACAAGCTGACCGGATTCGAAGTCGACGTTGCAAATGCCATTGCCGCGCAGATGGGACTCAAGGCCGAATGGGTGAATGTCGGCTTTGACGCGCTGCTCGTCGGCCTGCAGCAGGATCGCTGGGACTGGGTGGTGGCATCGATGACCTCCACTCCCGAACGCTTGCAGGCCGCCACCTGGGTGGCGCCTCATTATTGTTCCGGGATGGTCGCCGTCGGAAAACCGGAAGCGGTAACCGAAGCCGGGATGAAGGGCAAAGTCGCCGCTACGCTCACCGGAAGCGTTTATGTGGAACGCGCGAACCAGCTCGGCTTCTTCTCGAGTGTCACCAATTTCCCGCAGGACACGAACGCACGCATGGCGGTGGTGACGGGGCGCGCCGATATCTGGCTGACCGATTCCCTTGTTGCGCTTCAGGCGATCAAAGCCAATCCCGATGCAGGGCTGGCGATCAGTCCCGTGCTGATCGAAGATCAGGTGGCCTCCGCCGTCAAGAAAGGTGAACTCGATCTTTCCACGGCGATCTCCGATGCGCTTGCCCAGATCGTCAGGAACGGAACCTACGGGCAGATCTCCAGGCATTGGTTCGACGCCGACATCTCGTGCAAGTAGGTTAGGCACGATGGCGAGCGCAGCTTTGACCCGTGTGGACCGGCGTATCTTCGAGAAAAGGCCCGATCGGCTGGCCGTCGCCGCTTCCCTGTCTCTTTTGGTGCTTCTGCTGTTTTCCGCACTTCCGCTCTCGCTGCTTCCGGACCCGATCGGCAACAATGCCGGGCAGTTCGAGCAGGGAGTGCGTACGACCGTTCTGCTGACGATAATGTCCGGTGCAGGTGGCCTGTTGATCGGAGTGGCCCTGGCATTGGCTGGAGGGTCGAACAGCCGATGGTTGCGGCTCCCGGCCAGCATTCTCGTGGCTGTCCTGCGAGGCACACCGCTGCTCGTCCAGATTCTGTTTGTCTATCTCGGCCTTCCCAGTCTCATCCCTTCGCTGACGCTGAGCGCCTTTGCCTCCGCCTTGCTGGCTCTGACCTTGAATGTCGGGGCTTACAACGGCGAAGTCATCCGGGGTGCTCTTGCTGCCATCCCCGCGGGACAGACAGAAGCTGCCCTGGCACTTGGGCTGCGCGCCAGCCAGACGCTGTTTCTGGTCAAGGGTCCACAGGCGCTTCGACTGGCGATGCCCGGGCTCGTCAACAATCTCGTCGCGCTCGCGAAAGATTCCTCACTGGCCTACACCATCGGCGTGATCGAACTCACCAACATCGGCAATCGCATCGCGTCGGCGAGCTTCTTGCCGGTTCCCATCCTGCTGACGACTGCCGCGGTCTATTTCATCATAACCGCGATGATCGCATGGACCGCCGGTGCGGTCGAACAGCGCATGTCTTCAAAGCTGGTCGTCAGATAGTCTCTGTCTTAAGACGCTGTGGATGCCTGGATCCGCGCAATTCGGCCGTGCCCTCGTCGCTGCACATCTTGTGGACCAACGTCGCAAAATGAGAAAGCGGCAGGAAAGACAGGTAGTCTCCTGCTCAGATCTCACCCTTTGCAGCAAAGGTCCCGCATGCGAGCACTCATCCAGCGCGTCTCATCGGCGTCCGTTACGACCGAGGCCGGTGTCGTGGGACAGATTGAAAACGGTCTCCTCATCTTCGTTTGCGCAATGCGGGACGACACCGACAAGGAAGGTGACTGGCTCGCGCGCAAGATCGTCAACCTGCGCATCTTCAAGGACGACGCGGACCGGATGAACCGATCGCTTCTCGATACGGGCGGGTCTGCCCTCGTCGTCAGCCAGTTCACGCTCGCGGCCGAAACGAAAGGAAATCGCCCCGGCTTCAGCACGGCAGCGCCACCGGAAGAGGCGCGACTTCTTTATGAGGATTTTTCAACTCGCATCCGTTCGCTCGGGCTTGTCGTTCAGAACGGTGTCTTCGGTGCCGATATGAAAGTCGCGCTGGTCAACGATGGACCGGTGACGATCTGGCTCGATACGGCAGCGCGCTAGAATTTCACCCGAATTGCCAACAATCCGCGGCATCGCAATGTCCAAGCAATGTGCGCGTTCTAACGCTCCGCTGCTTTCAGACGGCTGACCTCGACACGGGTGAATGTGCACCTTCAGCGCTGGAGGTGTGACGGACCGTGCAGGGTGATCCAGATCGAAGACAACCGGAGAACTTGGCGTGTCATTCTTTCGAGGCAGTATCCTTGCGGTGGCAATTTCCTCGGCCACGTTGACCGTGCCCACAGCAGCGCACGCCGAGACGATCTTCGGAGCGCTGTCAAAGGCCTATCAGAACAATTCAACCCTGAATTCGGCGCGAGCTGGCGTTCGCGTGACCGACGAAGGGGTGGCGATTGCCAAATCCGGCTGGCGCCCGACCATCACCGGTTCGGCAAAGGTCGACTATTCGGCGACACGCGGACCTGTTTCAGGACGTGTGACGACAGGCAGTTTCAGCGTGCAGATCGACCAGCCCCTGTTCGACGGCTTCCAGACAAAGAACAATGTTGCCCAGGCGCAGGCGCAAGTAGGCGCTGCGACGGAAGGATTGAACGCCCAACAGAACACCACCCTCTTCGAGGCCGCACGCGCCTATATGAACGTTATCCATGATCGTCAGATCGCGAAGCTGTCCGAACAGAATCTGAAATTCCTGACCGAGCAGGTGCGCACCGAACGGTCGCGACTGGAGGTCGGCGAAGGCACCAGCACCGCTGTGGCCCAGGCTGAGGCGCGCCAGGCGACGGCGCGGGCAAAGCTGAACGCCGCGCAGGCGCAGGCGCTCGCCAGCGCCGCCATCTACCGCCAGATCGTCGGTGTCCAGCCGGGCAAGTTGAAGGCCCCTGCACCATTGGGAAAACAACTGCCGTCGAGCATCGAAAACGCCATCGCCAGCGCCAGTAGCGAAAACCCGGCCATCCTGGCCGACCAGCATCGGGTCGATGCTGCGGGCTTTGGCGTCAAGGCGGCGGAAGGTGCGCTGCTGCCGTCGCTCAATGCCAAGGCAGGGATCTCCCGGAAATATCGGGCCAGCTCGCCCAGCGACGAAGACAGCGATGGCTCATCAACCTCCACCAGTGTCGGCGCGGCGCTGACGGTGCCTGTCTATTCGGGCGGCCGTACGTCGGCCCAGGTTCGTCAAGAGAAGGAGAAGCTCGGCCAGTCCCGGATCAATGTCGATGTCACGCGCGATGAGGTCCGCAACGCGGTCGTGGCAGCGTGGACTGCTTATCAGGCTGCGCGCGAGAATGTTGATGCCAACCGTGCTTCAATCGCTGCCGCACAACTGGCGCTGAGCGGCGTGATCGAGGAGCGTGATGTCGGCCAGCAGACCACGCTGGATGTGTTGAACGCGCAGAACGTGGTTGTCAGCGCACAGATCAATCTGGCAGCCTCCGAGCGCGACGCGGTCATTGCCAGCTACAGCATCCTGCGCGCAATGGGGCGGCTCACGGTCGATCGTCTTGGGCTTCAGGTGAAGAAATACGACCCGAAAGAACACGACGGGGCCGTCAGCGAAAAATGGACCGGATCACAGACTTCCGACGGTCGATAGGCGGGTTCGTCAAACTGGGCAGAACCTTCAAGGCGAACTCTCCGAAGTCGAGATTCGTATTGGCGATAGGGGTTGTCTCGTGCTGTGCCGCCGATCCCGCGGCAGCCACCGTCAGCCTCAACTGCGATGGACACCCCTATGCGATCGCCATCGAGCTCGGCATCTCCAGCCCCCTGATCTTGGGCGTGTTCATTTCACCAGACGGCGCTCCGATGACGGCGTTTTCCGAGCGGCTGCAGATCCGATCTTCCACGATCGATTTTGATAGCAAGGAAGCGCGCGTGATCGGCGTCTTCCCGTCTCGCCCGCGTGTCACTGTAACCATTTCCGTGGCGGATTCGGACGGAACCCTTGCCTTCAACGGCACGCACAAGCTCGTATGCGATTGGAGCTCGATCGGCTGATGACCAGGGGATACCGATCAGCGAGACGCACCCAAAGCCATGCTTCCCGACAGGGATACTGCCGCCCCTCAATCAAGAGCCGGCGCGTTTTCCCGAAGTGGTATTGGCAGGTCCGTTGTCGTGCGCTTGGTGGCCAGAACCACCAAGGGGCCTGCAAACAACAGCATGATGAGAATCAGAACCGGGAGGTATCCGAAAAATTTCCGAGTGATCTTCGACGACTGAGAATTGCAAAACATGACAAGGCCGATCTGCCCGCAGTCTGCTTTCCCATCGCGGTATCGCGGCGAGGTACTCAGAGCCCGGTGCATCGTTGAAACTGGAGGACGGAAGTCGCTGAGGTATATTCCTCGGCCTGTGCCGATCAGGGCACGGAAGCAGAGGCTTTCGTCAACCGCAGCTTGCTCTTTGCCGTCGCCGGCTCGATCTTGAAGGGTTCAAGCGGGCTGTTGAATGTGTTGCCTTGCACAATCCATCCCTGGCGCTGCAATGCGCGCTGCGCCAACGCAGAAATCTTGCCGGAAATTCGCATTTCCCTAGCGGCGTGTCGTTTGCCATCGGCATCGAGTTTGGCGCCGAGCCCGGAAAGCTGACTGGCATTCTCTTGCGTCCAGGCAAGATCGTCCGACGTCAGGATTGCGACCTGCCTGCCATCGGCCAAGATGACAACGGGGATACGTTCGATCACCTCCACCTTGACGATCCTTCCCCCGCCAAAAGGCCGTCCAGACACATATGCCAGCAACTGCAACGCCGCATACGCATCGTGCCTGCTTGCGCTGGCAGCGACAAGATCCACGAGGCCTGCAAGTCCCTGCGTTCCGGCCAGGGAACTCAGGGAGCCAACGGCCTGTGTCTTTTCCGTTGGAGTGAGCTTGTCATTCAGCAGGAACTTCTCGATGGCGTGGCCTGGTAGCCCGAGTTTCTCAAGGCGCTCCCGGTTCACCGTGGCGGCCTCGCCTGGGCTCAGGCTAAGCGTTCGTTCGGTGATGGAATCGACGGCCTGCAAGCCGGATATCACCGTACCCGCGCCTCCCGAGACAAAGCCGACCGCAGTGTTGATACCGAACTTTCCGGCGGCGGAATATGAGGCGACCTTATCCAGTTCTTTCGCGAGCGGCTTGAAATGTGTGTATGGATCAACGTCCAGCGCAGCGGCGAGGCGACGTTTGGCCTCCGGAACGCCGACGAACCCTCCAAACATGCTGTCGTCTTCACGATCGGGCCGGCGCTTCTTGGGATTGCCGGATGTGGCGATGTACTCGCCGGCATCCGAAACACCTTGTCCGACAGACCGGATTGCGCGCCTGGTGTTTGAATAGGTTGCGGCCGCCGCCCCGGCTGGATCTGTTACGGTTGCATAGACTGCCTGGAACGGACTGGTGACCGCGTCGCCCACGCCATGAGCGAATTCGTTGGACTTCGAGCGCTTTCTCAGCGCGTCCAGTGCGACGAGTTCGCGGATATGCCGGCGGGCAAGGGCATCGCCGATGACGTTGTAGGTGCCGTAACCTGTCTCGAATGTGTAGATGTTGTAACGGCCGTTGCTCGATACATCTCCCCGCACCTTGTAACCCGGGCCGAACTGCAGGGCACCAAGCACCGCTCCCGCGGGCTGCTTTCTCGGTGCTTCAGTCTTGCCCTTTGTCCCGGTTTCGGAGGCGCTGGACGCCAGGGCTGGCGGCGACGGGATAGCGAAATCAAAGATACCACTATCGGGCTGGGTGGAGGCACATCCACTCACTGCAGATGTCGCCAGCAGTGCAAGACCGAGAACCGACGATGACCTTAGTGGGGGCGCAAAAATCCCGCTGCACAAAGTACAGTTTTGGAGCATGTTGCTTCTCGCCTTGCCAATGATGCTGAGAGACAAAGCAAGCACAAATATTGCGGCAACATTACATCCAAAGAGAAGCTTAAAACAGGCCTTTATAAAATGAAATTGGAAAACCGGCTCCGTCTCAATTGTGACAATTCCTGAGGAACTCACTCGCAAGGGTATTGAGGCGCCGTCGTCGCCGTGCTGAGCCGAACGTAGGTTGGCGCGAAACGCTCACCATGAACGCGCCGGGCTTTCAGGGCTCGGCCTCGAGCCCGCTTGGTCGGCATGGATCACATCCGACGGCGTGGCGGCTTGGAACACCAGGCGCACGGTCAGCCCTCCCCCTTCGGTCTCTTCCAGCATCACCGACCCACCATGAGCACCCATGATCTGGTCGACAATGGCGAGACCCAATCCGGTCCCCTCGCCTCCATTGTGCTTGCCGCGCACGAAGGGCTGCAGGACATCCCCGCGTTCTTCGGTGGGGATGCCGTGACCATAATCCACCACGCGAACCTCGGCCGGCGGCAGCACCTCCACGATGATCAGTTTCGTGCCAGTAGCATGCCGCACCGCATTGAGCACCAGATTTTCCAGTGCGACCCGCAGCGCGGCTTCCGAGCCGGCGATCACAATCGACCGCGCCGGCATCCTCAGTTCGATTTCGATATCTTGCTTTAACGCCATTGGCACCAGATCCGAGACGATCGCCTTGCAAACGGCACCAAGATCCGTTGCCGCAAAGGTCAGCGACTGGCCGGACAGACGCGCGAGCTGCAACAGTGTGGTGACTATGGAGCCGAGGCGCGTGGCGTCACGGATCAACCCGGTACGAAACTCGCCGTCCGGTATCTGCTCCAGCTTCAAGCGCATTTTCGTCAGTGGTGTGCGCAGTTCATGCGCGGCGTTGGCGAGAAAATTGCGCTGTGCCGCAAAAGCGGCGTCGATCCGCGTCAGCGCCGTGTTGAAGGCGGCGACCATCGGCTTCAGTTCGCGGGGCGTGTCGGCGTCCGAAATCCGACGACCGTTCGGCAGCCCGTCGATCTGTTCGGCGGAGCGGACGACGCGCTGCACCGGTCTTGCTATCGTTCCCCGAACGATGACGACCGCAATCGATGTGGTCGCCACCAAAATGAGACCCAACAACGCGGCTATGCTCGCCGAGCGTGCCGGCGCGAGGGCTACCAGCACGGTTTCCCAGTTCGAAAGCACGATCCCGCCGGCCGAAACGATCTTCAGGCCGCCATCCCGGCTGACTGATTTGATACTGAGCATCTCCTGGCCGTCCTGCCGGTACCGGAATTCGGAATATTCGATCTCGCGTGGAGCCTGGTCGAACACATGCTTGGCCATCGCGGGTTGTCGCCCTCGCGAGATCACCTGGCGGCCGTCCTCGATGACGTACCAGTAGGTGGGTTGCGCCTCGGCGAATGTGATGATGCTCGTTTCGAGCTTCCGTTGGTCGAGCGCCAGGCGTCCCTCGGAGTCGTAGATGACAGCGGCGTTCAGGGTCCGGGAAAGGTCGCTGGTGTTGATCTGCAAACGGTCTTCCACACCGATGCTGAGAATAATCGCGAAGGTGAGCACCGAGCTGAGCAGCATCACGACCGCCATCCCGACGATCAGCAGAACAGCGACGGGAAAGGCGATCGAGCGACGCAGCACCATCACTCCTGAACCAGCAGAGCCGCAGCGGTGGCGCCACATATCTTCAGGCCTGCCGGCGAGACGGTCTCGCCGCAGATAACATGACGCCCACGCATGACGAGCCCCGAGAAATCATTTTGCTGATCGGCTTTTGCGGTTGCCGCATTGCAGCAACGTTACGAGGCATCTCGCTCCCTTTTCGCTGGAAGCGATCAATCAATATTGCAGTCATCAGCACCAGCCCGACGTTGTTGCAGGAGGCGGGAATGACCGAGGCCGATTTCGACAAAAGAAAACCCCGCAAGGCGCTGCGCCTGCGGGGCATATCGGGACGAACGATTTCCTGACGACGTCGGCTGAAGCCGACGCGGATCACACCATGCCGAGCGCGGCCTTATAGAGATCGAGGATCGATTCTTCTTCCTGCCGCTCGGCCTGGTCCTGCTTGCGCAGGCGCACGATGGCGCGGATCGCCTTGGTGTCGAAGCCGGTGCCTTTGGCTTCCGCATAGACATCCTTGATGTCATCGGCGATCGTCTTCTTTTCTTCCTCGAGACGCTCGATGCGCTCGATGAGCGCGCGCAACTGACCGGCGGCTACAGTCTGGCTGGTCTCGGTGATTTCGTCGGCCATGATGGTCTCCATTTGTCTTCAGCGGCCACGACTCGGGCAAGCGGCAGCCGGTTTTCCGGCCGGTTCGATGCCCGACCGGGCCTGACAGGTCAAGGCCTGATTGTCAGCAGTGGCCGAACCGTTGCCTCAACCGAACACCACCAGGAGGTCTTTGGCATCGATCTGGTCGCCGGCCTTGACCAGCACTTCGGCCACGACGCCGTCGCGCTCGGCATGCAAAGCCGTCTCCATCTTCATCGCCTCAATCGAGAGCAGGACATCACCGGCCTTGACGGATTGGCCCGCGGCAACCGACACGCCCGAAACCACGCCTGGCATCGGTGCGCCGAGATGCGCGTCGTTGCCAGCCTCGGCCTTCGCCCTGGCCTTGCCGTTCGAAGCGCCATGGGCCCGGTCCGGCACCTTGACGCGGCGCGGCTGCCCATTGAGTTCGAAGAAAACGGTGACCATGCCCTTTTCGTCGGTATCACCGACGGCGAGGCAGCGGATGACCAGCGTCTTGCCCTTCTCGATGTCGACGAAAACCTCGTCTTCCGGCTTCATGCCGTAGAAATAGGTTGGCGTCGGCAGCACGCTGACCGGACCATAGGTTTCCTGCGCGGAAGCGAAGTCGGAGAACACCTTCGGATACATCAGCCACGAGGCGAATTCATTCTCGGGCAGCTTCCGACCGAGCTTCTCCTCGATCTCCTTGCGGTTCTTCTTCAGGTCCGCCGGCTTGAGCAGCGAGCCGGGGCGGACCGTGATCGGCTTGTCGCCCTTCAATGCCTTCTTCTGCAAAGCTTCCGGCCAACCGCCCGGCGATTGACCGAGATCACCGCGCAGCATCGAAACGACCGAATCCGGGAAGGCGATGTCCTTGGCCGGGTTCTCAACATCGGCCACCGTCAGGTCCTGGCTGACCATCATCAGCGCCATGTCGCCGACGACCTTGGAAGACGGCGTCACCTTGACGATGTCGCCGAACATCAGGTTGACGTCGTGATAGGCCTGCGCCACCTCATGCCAGCGCGTCTCCAGCCCAAGCGAGCGCGCCTGTTCCTTGAGATTGGTGAACTGTCCGCCGGGCATCTCGTGCAGATAGACCTCGGAAGCCGGTCCCTTGAGGTCGCTCTCAAAGGCAGCATACTGATTGCGCACCGCTTCCCAGTAGAACGAGATCTTGCGGATCCACTTCGGGTCGAGGCCCGGGTCACGGTCCGTGCCCTTCAGCGCCTCGACGATCGAACCCAGGCAAGGCTGCGAGGTGTTGCCGGAGAAGGCATCCATGGCAGCGTCGATGGCATCGACGCCGCTCTCCACCGCCGCCAGCACGGTCGCGGCCGACAGGCCGGACGTGTCGTGCGTGTGGAAATGGATCGGCAGGTCGGTCGCCTCGCGCAGCGCCTTGAACAGCACGCGCGCCGCCGCCGGCTTCAGCAGGCCGGCCATGTCCTTGACGGCTATGATGTGGGCACCGGCCGCCTCCAGTTCCTTGGCCAGCCCGACATAGTAGTTCAGGCTGTATTTGGCCCTGTTCGCATCGAGGATGTCGCCGGTATAGCACATCGCCGCTTCGATCAGCCTGCCCTCTGCGCCGACCGCATCCATGGCGACGCGCATGTTCTCGACCCAATTCAGGCAGTCGAAGACACGGAACAGGTCAATGCCGCCTTCCGCCGCCTGCTTGACGAAATGCTGCACCACATTGTCCGGGTAATTGGTGTAGCCGACGCCGTTGGCGCCGCGCAGCAGCATCTGCAGCAGGATGTTCGGCGCCCGCTCGCGCACCAGCGACAGCCGCTCCCACGGATCCTCGGTCAGGAAACGCATGGCGACGTCGAAGGTGGCGCCACCCCAGCATTCGAGAGACAGAAGCTGCGGCAGCGCGCGCGCATAGGTGCCGGCAATGCGGGCGATGTCATGCGTGCGCACACGGGTCGCCAGCAGCGACTGGTGGCCATCGCGCATGGTCGTGTCGGTGACCAGCACCTGATCCTGTCCGCGCATCCATTTGGCGAAGCCTTCAGGACCGAGCTGATCGAGCTTCTGCCTGGTGCCCTCGGGGATCGGCGCGGTAAACCACGGGATGATCGGTGCCGCCGCATCCGGATTGGGCTTCGGCCGGCCACGCGTTTCGGGATGGCCGTTGACGGTCACGTCAGCCAGATAGTTGAGCAGCTTGGTGGCGCGATCCTGCCGCTTGACCTGCGCGAACAGTTCCGGCGTCGAGTCGATGAACTTCGTCGTGTAGGAATTGTCGGCGAAGCTTGGATGATTGATGATGGCTTCGAGGAAGGTCAGGTTGGTCGCGACACCGCGAATGCGGAACTCGCGCAGGGCGCGGTTCATGCGCGAGATCGCTTCATCCGATGTCGGCGCCCATGCCGTGACCTTCTCGAGAAGCGGATCGTAGTAGCGGGTGATCACCGCGCCCGAATAGGCCGTCCCGCCGTCGAGGCGGATGCCGAAGCCGGTGGCGCCGCGATAGGCAGTGATGCGACCATAGTCAGGAATGAAGTTCTGTTCCGGATCCTCGGTCGTGATGCGGCACTGCAGGGCATGGCCGTTCAGCCGGATATCCTTCTGCGCCGGCACTCCGGACTCCAGCGCACCAATTGCGAAACCATCGAGGATGTGGATCTGCGCCTTGACGATGTCGATGCCGGTCACCTGCTCGGTGACGGTATGCTCGACCTGGATACGGGGATTGACCTCGATGAAGTAGAATTTGCCGGTGTCGGCGTCCTGCAGGAACTCGACCGTGCCCGCGCCGATATAGCTGGTCTCGTTGGCGATCTTCAGCGCGTAGCCGCAGAGTTCCTGGCGCAGCTCATTGCTGAGGTAAGGTGCCGGCGCGCGCTCGACGACCTTCTGGTTGCGGCGCTGGATCGAACAGTCGCGCTCGAACAGATGCACCGCGTTGCCGTGCGTATCGCCGAGAATCTGCACCTCGACATGGCGGGCGCGCTCGACCAGCTTTTCGAGATAGACCTCATCCTTGCCGAAAGCCGCCTTGGCTTCGCGCTTGCCTTCAGTCACCTCACGGATGAGATCGGCCTCGCTGCGGATCGCGCGCATGCCGCGGCCGCCACCGCCCCAGGAGGCCTTCAGCATCACTGGATAGCCGATCGCCCTGGCCAGCTTCTTGATCTCTTCCGCATCATCCGGCAGCGGATCGGTCGCCGGCACCACCGGAACACCGACTTCGACAGCGAGATTGCGCGCCGCCACCTTGTTGCCGAGCCGACGCATCGTTTCCGGCTTCGGACCAATGAAAGTGATGCCGTTGGCCACGCAGGCTTCGGCGAATTCCGGGCTTTCCGACAGCAGGCCGTAGCCTGGATGGATGGCATCGGCGCCGGAGAGTTTGGCGACGCGGATCACCTCATCGATCGACAGATAGCTCTCGATCGGCCCCATATCCTTGGCAAGCCAGGGTCCGCGACCGACCTGATAGCTTTCGTCGGCCTTGAAGCGATGCAGCGAATATTTGTCCTCTTCCGCCCAGATCGCCACCGTTTTGAGTCCCAGCTCGTTGGCCGCGCGAAACACGCGGATGGCGATCTCGGAACGGTTGGCGACAAGGATCTTCGTGATTGCCAAGTGGGTACTCCAGCCGACGAGGAAAGAAAGGCGGCCGCATGATTAGCGGGAAAATGCTGCAGTGCAACTAAAATAAGCACCCTCCCGAAATGAATACGTTTCAGGCAGCCAGGGCGCTCGGAAACGGGAAAGTCGCGGAAAATTCCGCAACGTCATCCGGGCAAGGAACGCAAAATAATCGCGACCCGCGACAGCAGCCGGAGCGGCCTGCTTTTTGAATAAACGCGCCTGGCAAAAGAAAATGCCCGGCGCATGGCGCCGGGCATTTCATCAGGACCGAAAGAAAAATCAGTCGACCTTCGGCACGTAGGTGTACTTGCCGTCGTCGCCCTTCTTCCAGATGTACATGACATAGCCCGGAAGCTTGGGGTCGCCCTTCTCGTCATAGGAGAGTTCGCCGAGAACGGTCTTGAACGGGCCCTTCTCGTGCAGCGCCTTGGCGACTTCCTTGGTGTCGTTCGACTTGGCGGCAGCAGCGGCCTGGGCGATAACCTGCACGGCTGCATAGGAATACAGCGTGTAGGCTTCAGGCTCGAAGCCCTGGGCGCGGAACTTCGCAACCAGGTCGTTGTTGGCCGGGTTGAGGCGCGGATCGGCGCCGAACGTGTTCAGCGTACCAGCCACGGCTTCGCCGGCGATCGAGGCCAGTTCGTTCGACACGATGCCGTCACCCGACATCAGAGGTGCCTTCAGGCCCTGGTCGGTCGACTGACGGATGATCAGGCCAGCCTCGGTGTGCAGGCCGCCCCAGTAGATCAGGGTGACGCCGGCTTCCTTCATCTTGGCGATCAGAGCGGAGAAGTCCTTGTCGCCGACGTTGACGCCTTCGTACATGACTTCCTTGACGCCCGCGGCATTCATCGCCTTCTTGGTTTCGTCAGCGAGGCCCTGGCCATAAGGGGTCTTGTCGTGGATGACCGCGATCTTGGCATCCTTGAAGTTCTTGGCGATGTAGGCACCGGCAATGCCGCCCTGCTGGTCGTCACGGCCGCAGGTGCGGAACACGTTCCACAGACCGCGCTCGGTGAAGACCGGATTGGTCGCAGCAGGCGTCACTTCGACGATGCCGTTCTCGGCATAGACTTCCGAGGCCGGGATCGACACGCCCGAATTGAAGTGGCCGACCACGAACTTGACACCGTCGGCGACGAACTTGTTGGCAACCGAAATACCCTGCTTCGGATCGGAGACGTCGTCACCGACCGAAAGCTTGACCTGTTCGCCATTGATGCCGCCGGCCGCGTTGATCTCGGCGATGGCCATTTCGGCGCCCTTCTGCAGCTGCGCACCGAAGGCAGCATTGGGGCCAGTGATCGGGGCACCAACGGCGATCTGAAGGTCAGCCCACGCGTTGCCGCTGAACGCGACCAGCGCGGTCAGGGCCACGGCGGACAAAAGTGATTTTCTCATTGAAACGCTCCCATTTCCCGGGCGGGCGATGATAGAGTTTTCACGCGATGCCCACCCCAATCGCAGAAAACGTACTTTGCCTCATTTTAAGGCCTTGTCACGCCGATTCTTGGTCGAAGCGGCATGAGTCAAAAACATCAGCCTTTCGCCTTCCAGCTGAGTGGCGAAACCTTCTCGTATAGCCAGCTGTACTGTGTCACCATTTGGTTGGTGCGGGTGTATTGGTAGCCGAGGAATGCCAGCACCATCAGCACGATGGTGTCGACGACATAGAATTGCAGCGTGAACATCGTGCCCTCGAACAGGGCGTGATGGATGAAGCGCACGCCGACGCCCAGGCCCAGTATGTAGACGAACAGCATCGGCCGCGTCCGCCAGGTTTGCGCGCAGGCCCGGCCCGTCATCCAGGCTGCCCACCCGCCCAACAGGCAGGTGACGAAGAAGAACTGCCAGACAGAGGCTTCCTCATAGATGATGCCTTGCATGATGAAGACCCCTAACTCAGTGATGGCCGCCTTCGAGATAGGCGGCGCGAACTTCCGGATTGGCGAGCAGATCTTTGCCGGTTCCGCTCATGGTGACATTGCCGTTGACCATGACGTAGCCGCGCGTGGCGAGCTTCAACGCACCGAAGGCGTTCTGCTCGACCAGGAACACCGTCAGCCCTTGCGTGCGATTGAGCTCACGAATGGCGTCGAAGATCTGCTTGACGATCAGCGGCGCCAGACCGAGCGACGGCTCGTCCAGCAAGAGCAGTTTCGGACGCGCCATCAGCGCGCGCCCGATCGACAACATCTGCTGTTCACCACCCGAAAGCGTTCCGCCACGCTGGCTGATACGTTCCTTGAGGCGCGGAAACAGGGTGAAGACCTTTTCGACGTCCTCATTGTAATATTTGAGGTTGTCGAGGCTGGCGCCCATCTGCAGGTTTTCCATCACCGTCATGCGCGGGAAGATACGGCGCCCTTCCGGCGACTGCGCGATGCGCAGCCTGGCGATTTCATGCGTCTGCATCTGCGTGATGTCGGTGCCACCGAAAGTGATCGTTCCGCTGCGGGCGCGCGGTGTGCCGAAGACAGTCATCATCAGCGTCGACTTGCCGGCGCCGTTGGCGCCGATCAGGGCAACGATCTCGCCCTCGTTGACGCTGACATTGACGCCATTCAGCGCCCGGATGTTGCCGTAATAGGTATGGACGCCCTTGATATCGAGCAAAGGTGCACCGGCCATTATTTACGCCCCCCGCGCTTGGCCGCCGCGGACTTTGCCGACGCATGGCTTGTTGGTACATCACCCGCATCGACCCGACGCGAGAATTCCGTTTCCTTGCCCTTGGCAAGCGACTTCGCCTGGCCGATCCAGTCCTCGCGGGCGATGCGCCCGTCAAAAGCCAGATAGGCTTCCGCGGCAACGACATCGGCCTTCTTCCAGGCAGCGATCTGATCGAAATGATAGATGCCGTGGTCGTTCAGCTTCTTTTCGTTGACGGAACCAACCCCCTTGATGCGGGTCAGGTTATCGGCCTTGCCGCCGCGCGGCGCGGGAAGACGGTTTGAAATGCCGGCTGCCGCCTTCGCTGCAGCCGGTTTGGCCGCAGGTTTTGCCGGAGTGGTACCAGCTTTCACAACCCTGCTCCTGGGCGCCCTGGCACCCACCAGCGCTGCCGGCTTCTCCGAGGCGACATTGGCTCGCGCTTCCACCAGCGCAGCCTTCGAAGCCCCCTTGGAGACGGTGATCCGCTCGCCTTCGATATGGTCGATGGTTTCACTGATCGGACCGGCCATCATCGACGCGGACGTGCTTGGTCCATGTGCCGTATCGGGGTGCGCTTCGAGTTGCTCGATGACATTCTCATCACCGACGTCGGTGAGCACCGTCTCAACCTCTTCGTCGTCGACACCGAGATAGGCGGCGATGACTTTGGGATCCGAGCGCACGAAAGCCGGATCGCCGTCGGAGATCTTGCGGCCGTATTCCAGCACGACGATGTGGTCGGAGATCTGCATCACCACCGACATGTCGTGCTCGATGAGCAGGATCGACGTGCCCGTGCTCTTCTTGATGTCCAGCAGGAGATCATTCAGCGCCAGCGATTCCTTCGGGTTCAGGCCGGCGGCAGGCTCGTCGAGGCAGAGCAGTTCCGGCCCCGTGCACATGGCACGCGCGATTTCGAGCCGGCGTTGTGCGCCATAAGGCAGATCACCGGCAGGATCGTCAGCGCGATCCATCAGATCCGCCTTTTCCAGCCAATGCTTAGCCAATTCGACCGATTCACCCGACACGCGACGATAGCTGCCGAGGCCAAGCAAGCCGACGATCGTGTAGCCCGACGCCTTCATCAGCTTGTTGTGCTGGGCAACGAGCAGGTTTTCCAGCACCGTCATGCCCGAGAACAGGCGGATGTTCTGGAAAGTGCGGGCAACCTTGGCCTTGGCCGTGATCTGGAAGTCCGGCATACGCTCCAGCTGGAACTCCGAACCACCATGGCCGGTAAAGCGGATCATGCCTTCGGTCGGCTTGTAGAAGCCGGTGATGCAGTTGAACACCGTCGTCTTGCCGGCGCCGTTGGGTCCGATCAGCGCGGTGATCTCGCCGCGCCTCGCCTCGAAGGACAGATCGCCGATGGCGACGAGACCACCGAATTTCATCGACAGATGCTCGACCTGAAGAAGCGTCTTGTTCATGGGGGCACTCGAGTCCATCAGCCGTGTCCTTCCTTGGTGAAGGAGCTTGAAACCGCTTTTCGTTCCTTCAGGAACGCAGTCGGTTCTCGACTGCCGACGAAGCCGCGCGGCTTCCACAACATGACGATGACCATGGCCATACCGAACAGCAGCATACGGTAGAGCTCAGGCGTGAAGTCCGATCCGAAACCGGGGATTATCGTCCATCCGTTGAAGGAAACGCCCGTCTTCAGGAAATCCAGCTCACGCAGAATTTCGGTGCCACCAATCATCACAACCGCGGCGACTGCAATGCCGCTAAGCGACCCCATGCCGCCGAGTACCACGATCGCCAGGATGATCGCTGATTCGATGAAGACAAAAGACTCCGGAGAAACGAAGCCCTGTCTTGCTGCAAAGAATGAGCCTGCAAAACCGCCGAACATGGCGCCGGTAGCGAAGGCAGTGAGCTTGGTGGTGGTGGTGTTGATGCCAAGCGAGCGGCAAGCAATCTCGTCTTCGCGCAAAGCCTCCCAGGCTCGCCCCACTGGCATGCGGCGCAGCCTGATGGTCACGAAGGCAGTCAACAGCGCTAGCGCCAGCGCCAGATAGTACAGGAATATCTTATAGTAAGCGCTCGACTGGGCAATATCCAATACCTTGGCGATGTAATTAGGGTCGGATACGTTGAACGACATCAGGCCGAAAAACGAGACCTTCGGAATTCCGGAAATGCCGGCGGCGCCGTTGGTCACCTCTCGCCAGTTGATCAACACGAGGCGGATGATCTCGCCGAAGGCAAGCGTAACGATAGCAAGATAGTCACCGCGCAGGCGCAGCACCGGGAACCCGAGCATCACGCCCCAGAACGCGGCCATGATGCCGGCACATGGCAACAATATCCAGAAAGACAGGCCGTAGTGGGTGGCAAGCAACGCGTAGGCATAAGCGCCTACCGCGTAGAAGGCGACGTAACCCAGGTCGAGCAAACCAGCCAGCCCGACGACGATGTTCAGTCCCCACGCCAACATGACATAAATCAGGATCTGAATGCCAAAGTTGTCGACCCACTTTAGTGAGCCTTGGAAGCCGCCAGCAACCGATCCCGTATAGAGTATCAGTCCAATCACAACGACGATCGGATAGATGAACAAGACGCCGATGCCTATGAGGTTGAAATTGCGGCGGATGAAGCTCGGCTCAGCCACCACGACTGGCGCACTGGCTTTTTCCGCCTTGGCACGTTCGATCGCCGGTATGACGAAAGCGATATAGAGGAACCGCCCAATGGCGGTGATCGCCACGACGATTGCCAGTGTCCCCCAGCGCGGGATCAACACAAGTTCGTTGCGGATGTTCTGATCGGTTTTGAGGCCAATAAACAATACGAAGAGGCCAAGCGCGATAAGACCGGCATAGATCGCTTCGCGGAACGCGCGAGCCATCGTGTTGGCGACCGCGTCGCCCGTGTTGTTGGAAACGGTAACGGCCATGGGGTCAGACCTTTTCGACTTCTGGCCGGCCGAGGATGCCGGATGGCAGGAAGATCAGCACGATCGCCAGGATCGAGAAGGCGGCGACGTCCTTGTAGTCGATGGAGAAATACGCCGACCACATGCTTTCGATGAAGCCGATGAGCAAGCCGCCCAGCACGGCACCCGGCAATGAGCCGATGCCGCCGAGAACCGCCGCGGTAAAGGCTTTTACGCCCGGCACGAAGCCATCGGAGAAGGAGACGACGCCGTAATACATCAGGAACAGCGTGCCGGCGACGGCAGCCAGCGCAGCGCCCATGATGAAGGTGATGGAGATGGTGCGGTCGACATCGATGCCGAGCAGCGCTGCCATCTTGCGGTCCTGTTCGCATGCACGCTGTGCGCGGCCGAGTGCCGTCCTGTTGACCAGATACCAGAACAGCGCCAGCAGCACCGCCGTAACCACCACGATGATGATCTGCTTCAGCGAAACGGAGATACCGCCAATGTTATAGACCTGGCTGACCATCGGCGGGATCGGCTTGTTGCGAGGACCCTGCGTGACCTGCACGAAGTTGGAGAGCGCGATCGACATGCCGATGGCCGTAATCAGCGGAGCGAGGCGGAACGACCCACGCAGCGGGCGATAGGCGACCTTTTCGATCGTCCAGTTATAGAGGCTTGTAAGCAGCATCGCGACGATCATCATGATCAACAGCGCAATGACCACCGGCACCGAGGCGAACATGGCGCCGAGGATCAGGAATACGATCAACGCGGTAAACGCCCCGACCATGAAGATATCGCCATGGGCGAAGTTGATCATACCGATGATGCCGTAGACCATCGTGTAGCCGATCGCGATGAGTCCATAAATGGACCCGAGCGTCAGCCCGTTCACAAGCTGCTGAACGAAATACTGCATATTCCCGAGGCTCCCCTGAGGCGTCGCCTGCCCTGGCGCGTCTCTCTCGTATTTCCCCTAGTCGTAAGGTCTCAAACCCAGATTGCAACGGCATTTTTCTATCGTCTGGCGCGTGTTTTCAATGCGCCTTGCGACTGCCTTATTATCGTTGCCCGGTTCGTGGACTACGGCGGACCGTATCATTGGCACAAAGCAATGTCTTTGACGATTCCGAATTAGTTTGCATGGATTTTCGAAGCTTCGGTCGTCAAAATCGGTTAAAAAGACGAATTCTTGCGTCTTTTCGACCGGTCACATTTCCTCCTTATTCGCCGACAAACCCATTTTCGATCGCTTAGTTGACGATGAAGCCATGCGCGAACGGGTCGCGGTCATCGATGAAAATCGTATTCAATCCCGTCATGCGCGCCCAACCTCCGATCGACGGCACGATCGCAGGCTTGCCGGCTACCGAAACCGCCTTCTCGACGCGGCCCCTGAACAGCGAGCCGATGATTGATTCGTGCACGAAATCGTCGCCCTCCTTCAGCCTTCCCTTCGCGGCGAGCTGCGCCATGCGGGCCGAGGTTCCGGTACCGCACGGAGAGCGATCGATCGCCTTGTCGCCGTAGAACACGGCATTGCGCGCATGCGCCTCGGGGTGCCTCGGAGCGCCCGTCCAGAGCATGTGGCTCAGCCTGTTGATCCCCGGATTCTCCGGATGCACGAAACTGTACTTTTCATTCAGACGCTTGCGCACGACCGGGCTCCAGGCGATCAGATCGCCAGCCGAATGATCGGCCATATCCCGATAGTTCTGCTGCGGCTCGACGATGGCGTAGAAGTTGCCGCCATAGGCGACATCGACCTTGATCTCGCCGAGCACCGGACATTCCACAGCCAACCCCTCTGCATAGAGGAAGCCCGGCACATTGGTGATGCGCACCTCTTCGACATATTCACCGACCTGTTTGTATTCGGCGATGACAAGGCCGGCGGGCGTATCAAGACGCAGCACGCCAGGGGTTTTCGGCTTCACCAGGCCGTTTTCGATCGCCATCGTCACCGTGCCGATCGTGCCGTGCCCGCACATTGGCAGGCAACCCGATGTTTCGATGAACAGGATGGCGATGTCGCAATCCTCGCGCGTCGGCGGATAGAGGATCGAGCCGGACATGACATCATGGCCGCGCGGTTCGAACATCAGCCCGGTGCGGATCCAGTCATATTCGGCCAGGAAATGCGCGCGGCGCTCCATCATCGTCGAACCCTTGAGCAAGGGCCCGCCACCCGCGACGAGGCGCACCGGATTGCCGCAGGTATGGCCGTCGATGCAGGTGAAGGTGTGACGCGCCATTTTTGCCTGTCCAGTCAGAAGCGGGTTGGAGAAAAAGGTGCAAGGTCGATCGCCGCAGCTTGCCCCAGCACCAGATCGCGGATCAAGCGCCCGGTGCCGGCCGCCTGGGTGAGCCCGAGATGACCATGCCCGAATGCGTAGAACACATTGGCTGCGGCATGAGCCCGGCCGATGACGGGCAGCGAGTCCGGCAGCGACGGACGAAAACCCATCCATTCGCGGCCGCCGACAGGATCGAGGCCTGGCAGGAACTGCCGGGCCTTTTCAAGCATGGCGCGCGAACGCGCGAAGTTCGGAGCGCGCTTCAGACCACCTAGCTCCACCGCGCCACCGACCCGCAATCCCGTCGACAGCGGGGTGATGACGAAGCCATGGCCGGAAAAGATCAGCTGTCGTTTCACGTCGAAGGCCGTGGCCGGCAATGTGGTGTTGTAGCCGCGCTCGGTCTCGAGCGGGATCGTATCGCCGAAGGCGCGGACGAGTTGGCGCGACCATGCGCCGGCTGCCACGAGCAGGCGACCGGCGCGCCGGCTGGTACCGTCCGCCAGCGAGAGGCTGACGCCTCGGTCATCGGCGCTGACCTGCATCACGGGCGCCTTCTCGAAACGCGCTCCCTCGCGTTCCGCATAAGCCCAGACTGCCTTTCCCAGCAGCTTGGGATCGGCGACTGTCTTCCAACCCGGCACGAAGGTGCCCTTGATGAAACGGGAAGCAAGTCCGGGCTGCAGTTCGGCAAGCTCTGCGCCTTCGACATGACGATAGCCGATGCCGAAGCGGTCGCGCGCGCCCCAACCCGACAGGGACGCGCGAAATTCCGCATCGCTTTCGTAGAGTTCGAGCGAACCGTCCTCGCGCAGCATGGATCGCGTCTCGGAGCGGTCCATCAGCGCCATCCATTCGGCTTCGGCCAGCCGCATCATCGCCGCCTGCGCGGCGAGGCTCGCTTCATGGTGGCGGGGCGCGCCGGCGCGCCAGAACCGCCACAACCAGGGCAGCAATGTCGGCAGATAGGCAGGCGGAATGGACAGCGGCCCCAGAGGGTCAGCCAGCCATTTCGGCAAATTGCGGATCATGCCCTTCTGGGCGAGCGGGAGAACGTCGGAAAAGGCAAAGGCGGCTGCATTGCCGGAACTGGTTTCCTCGCAGACGCCGGTCCGGTCGAACACCACCACATTGCGGCCGGCCTCCGAGAGGTACGCAGCAGCACAGATGCCGACGATGCCGGCACCAATGATGGCGATGTCGATCTCCTCCGCCACGCGAACCTCGCTACCCCTCCCCGGCTTGCGCTTGACTTCAGAACTGCGGCAGGGTTGGCCGCACCGCAAGCGCGTCCTTCACCACCTTTTCGACCGCCTTGCGGCGTTCACCCGAAAGCGGCTGACGCGGCATGCGTACACGATCGTTGGTGCCCAGCGCGAACACCTCGGCCAGCTTGATGTTCTGAACCAGATAAGTCGAGACATCGAGGTCCAGCAGGGGACGGAACCAGCGGTAGATCGCCAATGCCTCTTCGCGACGGCCCTGCTTCATCAGCTGGTAGATGGCCACCGTCTCGCGCGGGAAGGCCGTGACCAGGCCAGCGACCCAGCCGATGGCACCAACGGACAGCGCCTCGAAGGCCAGATTGTCGACACCGGTAAACAGATCGAAGCGATCTCCGAAATGGTTGATGATCTCGGTCGAGCGACGGATGTCGTCGGAGGATTCCTTTACGGCCACGAACAGTGGCTCGGAAGCCAGTTCTTCCATCACCTCGACGGTGACGTCGACACGATACGCGACCCGGTTCGAGTAGATCATCACCGGCAGGCCGCCGGCAGTCGCGACCGCCTTCAACGCAGCCACGGTCTCCTGCGGGTTGGTATGGTAGATCGGGCTTGGCACGACCATGAGGCCGTCCGCACCTTCCTTCGCCGCACGCGTGGCCGTCGCTGCCGCTTCGCGGGTGCCGGCCTCGTTGATCGTCAGCAGGACCGGCTTCTTGCCGGCAACCTTGCGTGCCGTCTTCAGCACATCGATCTTCTCGTCGAGTGACAGCATCGGGCCTTCGCCGAGCGAACCCGCCACGATGATGCCGTCGCAGCCGGCCTCCATCTGCAGCGCGAAACAGCGCTCCATCTCGGCATGGTCAAGCGCATCGTCAGCCGTGAACTTGGTGGTGACGGCAGGGAAAACTCCAGTCCACATAGGGTCTCTCCATCTGATATATCACTGATATATCTCTTATGAATTCCTTCTGTCAATTGGCTTTACGGGCTGATATATCAAAAAATATATCAACGCGGACGAAGCGACCTTGAACACGGCAGAGCTTGAAACGGAACGTGGTGAAACCGCTGAATCGGTCAGCGCCAAAGCCTATCGCGTACTCGAAAAAATGATCGTCACGCTCGAGCTCGCCCCCGGCAGCGTCACCACCGAAAGAGCCCTCATCGAAAAATTGTCACTCGGTCGCACGCCGGTTCGGGAGGCGATCCAGCGTCTCGCCTGGGAGGGGCTCGTCGCGGTGCGTCCACGCGCCGGCCTCGAAATCGCTCCCCTTCATGCGGGAGACTGGCTGAAAGTGCTCGACGCGCGTCGCGGCATCGAAACCATTCTCGCTCGCTCGGCCGCTCGTTTCGCCACACCGGAAATCGTCGCTCGCCTGCAAGCAACCGCGCTGGCCATGCACGACGCCGTCGTCGGCAGCGACGTCATCGGATACCTCGAAGCGGATAAATCGCTCGACGAGGCAATGGCGCTCGCTGCGGACAATCAGTTCGCCGCCCGGCTGGTCGCACCACTGCAGACACACAGCCGTCGTTTCTGGTTTCGTTTTCAAAGCGGCACCGGTCTCGCCGAGGCGGCTGGAAATCACGTCACACTGATCCGCGCCATCCTGGAACGTGACCAGGATGCAGCCGCGGCCGAAGCCGACAGGCTGATGGCGCTGTTGCGCCTGCACGCCCAGGCTGCGGCAATGCGATAGGCCCCCTCAGCTGTCACGCTCCCTGACTTTGGCCGTCGTCGTGTTTTCCTATCCGTCGCCGGCACCCATGATGCAGGTCCGGCCGCTTAAATCGGTGATCAGAACCGTCCAGGTACCGGCCGTCGAAACATAGATCTCGACGACTGCGACCTCGCCGATAAGGCCGTAACCAACCTGATGTTCCTGAAAGAGTTGACCAAGCCTGGCAACGATGACGTCACGCGGACCGCAACTGACCTGCGCGTCCGCCTGCGATGGCGTAAAAGTCATCAAAACGGCAGCGGCAAGCGACTTCAACCATCGAAAAGCTGAATGACGTGCCATCCGGCACCTCCTTCGCCCGCTTGCATCGGCCGAGGGAGGCACATGGGCAGCCTCAATATACCGATGCGCTCAAGGCGGAACGCAGCGACCTCATCATGTCGCTCCTTGTGTTTACCCGCATGGCCCCGACTTATCGCGGACCTTCATGATTCGATATGGTGGCAGTCGCCGCGAAAACAAGCGCCGCGCCGTCATCCGTCCGAACAGGCCGGGAACCGCGCGATGGCGTCACTGCCGAACAAGGCGCGCAGATCGATAGCCGTTGTGAGCGGGAAGAATTTCTCGCCCGGTTTCACACGCATGTAGATCGCCGCGGTCAGCGGGCCATCATGGATGACGCCACTGCGGCAACCGCCCTTGATCGTCACCGAGATATTGCCTTTTCCATCGCGTCGACCGGTCTCCCGAAAGGCGCGTGCCTTTGCCAACCCCGCCGCCAGCCGCTCGACATCCTTCGCCGCGACCTTGGCTTGCTGGATGTGCTCGAAACTTGGGCTGGCCGCGACGCCCGGTGTCTTGTCGCCCTCGACGATTTCGAGCATCGCGATCTCCTGCACCGGACCATAAGGCCCCGGCGCCTGCAGCGAAAAGTCCAGCACGACATCGCCGGTACGCAGCTTGAGTGCGGCCGGCATCACAGCCGCGACGGCGAGGATCTTCGGATCCGCCGACAACGGATCCATCCTGGCAAGTTTGAGAAGGGCGGAAGGGGTGACGGAGGCACAGCCTGCAATGGCAAGAGCGGCAGTGACAACGCAGATGCGCGATATACATTTCAGCATGATCATATCCATATTTGACAGCCAATTATTATTGTTTTACGATAATAAATGTAATCGTCAAGATAAGGACCACATCATGACAGAACGTGAGCGTGCCCGCCG
Source organism: Mesorhizobium sp. EU05-FHT14A09 (assembly GCF_058790995.1). NCBI lineage: Bacteria > Pseudomonadati > Pseudomonadota > Alphaproteobacteria > Hyphomicrobiales > Phyllobacteriaceae > Mesorhizobium > Mesorhizobium sp. EU05-FHT14A09. The sequence continues at coordinate 271,497 of NZ_JBYTDF010000003.1, read as the reverse complement.
GTTGAGCCGGCAGCTGGAGTTTTTCGTCACCGCAATCATCGCGGTGATCCTGGCTGTGGCAGGAATTGGACTGGCATGGGCGCTCGCCCAGCCGAACAAATTCGTTCCCTTCGCGGCCCAGCAATATGATTTTGCCATCCCCGCGCAGGGCTCGAATATCACCGGCGTTCTTCTGGCGGCGGCCTTCCTGGCTCAAACGGTACCGATGGTTTTCGGTCTGCTCAGTCTTCGCTCTGCCTTCCGTGCAATCGCCCGACACGAAACGATAGGCATAGAGGCCGCCCGCTGGCTGCGCCGCGCCGGCATCGCCTTTTTCGTCAACGCGCTGGCAATTCTTGTCTCACGGCCTGTCGTTTCCCTGATCCTGTCTATCGACATGCCGCCCGGACAGCGCTTCCTTTCCATCGGTTTTGGAACGCCCGAACTGCTGACCCTGCTGGTGTCCGGCGTGCTGGTGATGTTCGGGCACTTGATGACCGTGGCCGCAGAAGTCGAAAACGAAAACAAGCGGTTCATCTGATGCCGATCGTCGTCAATCTCGATGTCATGCTGGCACGCCGCAAGGTGCGGTCGAAGGAACTCGCCAGCAAGGTCGGTATCACCGAGCAGAACCTGTCGCTGCTCAAATCCGGCAAGGTGAAGGGTGTGCGGTTTTCGACATTGTCTCGAATATGCGCCGAACTCGACTGCCAGCCAGGCGATCTGCTCGAATACCAGCAGGGAGTCGAGGAAGAAGACGAGGCATAAAAAAACGGGCGCCAGAGGCGCCCGTTCTATTTTCAGCACGATGGATCGGCTTAGTTCATCGTCGAAATGACAAACTCCGCGCCATCCTTGATGCTCAGCGGCGCGCCCGCAGCCGCTTCGCGGCGAGGACGCGCAAACCCGAAAACGTCGGGCTAGTTCATCGTCGGAATGACGAATTCCGCACCATCCTTGATGCCCGACGGCCAACGCGAGGTGACCGTCTTGGTCTTGGTGTAGAAGCGGAATGCGTCCGGGCCGTGCTGGTTGAGATCGCCGAAAGACGAAGCCTTCCAGCCGCCGAAGGTATAGTAGGCGATCGGGACCGGGATCGGCACGTTCACACCGACCATGCCGACCTGGACGCGGCTGGCGAAATCGCGCGCAGCGTCGCCGTCGCGGGTGAAGATGGCGACGCCATTGCCCATTTCGTGGTCGTTGGCGAGCTTGATCGCATCTTCGTAGCGCGGTGCACGCACCACCGAAAGCACCGGCCCGAAGATCTCTTCCTTGTAGATCGTCATGTCAGGCGTCACCTCGTCGAACAGGCAGCCACCCATGTAATAGCCGTTCTCGTAACCCTGCATCTTGAAGCCGCGGCCATCGACAACCAGCTTGGCGCCTTCCTTGACGCCGAGATCGACGTAACCCTTGATGCGCTCCAGCGCCTGACTGGTCACGACCGGGCCGAAATCTGCGGCGGAATCGGTCGAGGGGCCAACCTTCAGGCTCTCGACACGCGGGATCAGCTTTTCCATCAGCCGGTTGGCGGTGTCGTTGCCGACCGGAACCGCAACGGAGATAGCCATGCAGCGCTCGCCGGCCGACCCGTAGCCGGCGCCGATCAGGGCGTCGACGGTCTGGTCCATGTCGGCGTCCGGCATGATGATCATGTGGTTCTTGGCGCCGCCGAAGCACTGCACACGCTTGCCTGCCGCGCAACCGCGCGAATAGATGTACTGCGCGATCGGCGTCGAGCCGACAAAGCCGATGGCTTTGATGTCCGGATCGTCCAGGATGGCGTCGACCACTTCCTTGTCGCCGTTGACGACGTTGAGGACGCCTTCCGGCAGGCCAGCCTCGATGAACAGTTCGGCAATGCGCAGCGGCACGCCCGGATCACGCTCGGAAGGCTTCAGGATGAAAGCGTTGCCGCAGGCGATGGCCGGGGCGATCTTCCACAACGGGATCATGGCCGGGAAGTTGAACGGCGTGATGCCGGCAACGACGCCGAGCGGCTGGCGCATCGAATACACATCGATGCCGGGACCGGCGCCATCGGTGAACTCGCCCTTCATCATGTGCGGCGCGCCGATGCAGACCTCGACGACTTCGAGACCACGCTGGATATCGCCCTTGGCGTCGGCGATGGTCTTGCCGTGTTCGCGAGCCAGAATGTCGGCGAGCGAGTCATATTCGCGGTTGGCGAGTTCCAGGAACTTCATCAGCACGCGGACGCGGCGCTGCGGGTTGACCGCGGCCCATTTCACCTGTGCTTCCTTTGCATTCTCCACCGCGGCGCGCAGTTCAGCCTTCGAGGCGAGCGCCACGGTGCCGCGCACCGAGCCGTCCATCGGCTGCATCACGTCCTGCTTGCGGCCGCTGGTCCCGGCGACACGCTTGCCACCGACGAAATGACCGTAGTCGATCATGGTTCTCTCCCTGGATTTTGATTGAAACCATTCTCCGTCTTTAGGAACGGGAACGCAACGTGAGCGAAATCGCAGCCGTTGTGCAAAAATTATAGATCGATCTGGACACAAGCATCAAACGACGCAAAGATGCTTCACTTTTCCTCACCGCAGGACCTCACGACCACCATGGAGATATCATGAACTGGGACGACGTGCGCATCTTCCTTGCCGTTGCCCGCACCGGCCAGATCCTGGGAGCGGCCAAACGGCTGGAATTGAACCACGCCACCGTCTCCCGACGCATCGCCACCCTGGAAGAGGCGTTGCGCACCAAACTGTTTCGGCGGCTCACCACGGGCTCGGAACTGACACCGGCCGGCGAGCGTTTCCTCGACATCGCCGAACGCATGGAAGCCGAAATGATCGCCGCCCGCTCCACGGTAGCCGGCGAAGGCGACGACATTTCCGGCACGGTGCGCATTGGTGCGCCCGACGGTTTCGGCGTTGCCTATCTCGCACCAAGGCTCGGTGCGCTGACAGCGCTGCATCGGGAGCTTACCGTGCAGCTGGTGCCGGTACCCCGGTCTTTCTCACTGTCGCGACGAGAGGCCGATATTGCCATCACGGTGGAGCGGCCGACGGAAGGCCGGCTGGTCGCCGGCAAGCTGGTCGACTATACGCTCGGCCTCTACGCCTCTCGCGCCTATGCGGAAAACAATGGCCTGCCGCGGAATCGCGAAGACCTGAAAGACCATACACTGATCGGCTACGTGCCGGACCTGATCGTCAGCCAGTCGCTCGACTATGCCGCAGAATTCAGCCACGACTGGCATTCGACATTCGCCATATCCTCGGCCATGGGCCAAGCGGAAGCCGTACGCTCCGGCGCCGGCGTCGGCATCCTGCACACCTTCGTCGCCCGTTCGATGCCCGAACTGGTGTCCGTGGAAGCGGCCCCGCCCATCCGCCGCGCCTACTGGCTGGTCTACCATGAGAGCGTACGCCAGCTCAGGCGAATCCAGGTGGTGGCTTCCTTCATAGCCGGACTTGTCGAAAAGGATCGCGCCCTGTTTCTTTAGAAGCAATTCCAGGAAAAGTGTGTAGCGGTTTTCCGTCCGCAATTTCGTCAAAACAAAGAGGCTGGGCGTTTCAGCTCGGGAGAAAATTGTGTTGTCGCGACCCTATGTCGAGCTGATGCGCCAAGCCCAACGCGCGTCGAGGCGGCCGGACGAGGCGGAAGATCTTCTTCAGGCCGTGCTGCTTTCGGCAATCGAGGCTGGCCGCTGCGATCTTTCCTGTCCCGACAATCGCCGATGGTTGCAGGGCGCCATCCGCAAGCGGGCCGCATTCGAAGCCCGCACCGCCATACGCCGGCGCCAGCGCGAAACCCGCTGGCAGGCTGAACCAGCAGCGTCCGTCACGCAGGAGATCATGCCCAGCGCCTTTGTGGCGACGTTGCCAGCGGCGCTCCGAACCACCGCGCTGCTCGCATTGACCGGCCATACGCGCCAGGAGATCATCTGGCTGCTGCAGCTCTCCGACCCGACCTTGCGGCAACGCATCGCCGAGATCCGGCGGCGCTGGCGCAACGCCGGTGGCGATCGGCTGGAGGATATTCCCGGCCTCGACGGCACGCTGCATTTCGGCCGTATCCGCCACGCGCTGCTCGGACCGGCCCGTCGCGACGGCGTGCTTCTCGCCAGCCATGACCCCGATGGTCATCTTTTTTTGGTGAGCATCCCCTCACAAATCGGCATGGCGCGGCAACAGAGCCAACGCAAACCCTCGAACCAGGAGTAGACACCCGTGTTTCGCAACAGAAAGCTTGGCACCATCTGCTATTTCGTCGCCGACATCGGCCGCACCGAAACCTTCTATCGCGACGTTCTCGGCCTCGAGATCGAGAATATGGGCGATGCTGGCGATGGCCATGACTGGCTGATGGCCAAGACCGCCAACGGCATCGAACTGATTTTCTTCCAGCAGGAATCGCGACCGGGCAACTCGCCCATCATCGTCTTCGAGATCGCGGAAGGCGGCATTGACGACGTCGTTGCCGGCCTGGCGGAAAAAGGCGCCACCATCGTCACGCCGGTCAGCCATGCCCCGGGGGGATGGTCGGCCGAGATCGCCGACCCGGACGGCCACCAGATCTCGATGTATCAGTCGGAAGAGCAGCCGCGTTCGCTGAAGGCATAGCAACAGCCGGCAACGCTGGCATTCAACACGCCGGAACTTCGCAAGTTCCGGCGTGTTCCCAAAACAGGATCAGGCGTAGCGGGACATGCCAAGTTCGCCGACGTCGATATCCGGCTTCTTGCCCGACACGATGTCGGCCAGCACCCGCCCCGATCCGCAAGCCATGGTCCAGCCCAGCGTACCGTGGCCGGTGGAGAGGAAAAGATTGTCGTAGCGCGTCTTGCCGATGATCGGCGGGCCGTCCGGCGTCATTGGCCTGAGCCCGCACCAGAAACTCGCCTTCGACACGTCGCCGCCGCGTGGGAACAGGTCGGTGACCGAGTGTTCGAGCGTCGCGCGCCGCGCCGGACGCAGGGCAAGGTCATATCCGGAAATCTCGGCGGTGCCGCCGACGCGGATGCGATCGCCGAGGCGCGTGATCGCGACCTTGTAGGTCTCGTCCATGACGGTCGATTCCGGCGCACCGGCGGCATCAGAGATCGGCACCGTGATCGAATATCCCTTGATCGGATAGACCGGTATCGAAAGGCCGAGCGGCTTCAGCATGATCGGGGAATAGCTGCCGAGCGCGCAGACATAGGCGTCCGCCTTCAGCAGGCCTTCGCTGGTATCGACCCCGGCGATACGCCCACTTTCGGTGGCGATGCCCTTGATCGATGTGTTGTAGCGGAAGTTCACGCCACGCTTGGCCGCGTGTTCGGCGAGCCTTTCGGTGAACATCTTGCAATCGCCGGTTTCGTCGCCCGGCAGCCGAAGACCGCCGACGAACTTGCCCCTGACGTTGGCCAGCGCCGGCTCCGCGCCGATGCAGCAGGCCGGATCCAGCACCTCGTAAGGCACACCGAACTGCTTCAGCACTTCGATATCGCCGGCGGTGCCGTCAAGCTGCTTCTGGTTGCGGAACAGCTGCAGGGTGCCCTTGGCACGGTCGTCATATGCGATGCCGATTTCTGCGCGCAGCGCCTTCAGGCAATCGCGGCTGTATTCGGCGATCGGCACCATGCGCGCCTTGTTCACCGCATAACGTGCCTCGGTGCAGTTGCGCAGCATCTTCAGCACCCAGGACACCATTGCTGGATCGACCTTGGGGCGGATCACCAGCGGACCGAAATGCATCAGGAGCCATTTGATCGCCTTGACCGGAACACCGGGTCCTGCCCAGGGCGACGAGTAACCCGGCGAAACTTCGCCAGCATTCGCGAAGCTGGTTTCCAGTGCAGGACCATTCTGGCGGTCCACCACCGTCACCTCATGACCGGCTTCCGCCAGATAATAAGCGGCGGTCACCCCGATCACGCCGCTGCCAAGTACCAGAATTCTCATACGCCCCGCTCCTAGAGCACGATCCCGAAAGCTACGGAATCATGCGACAAATAAAGATGGAGCGGAATGCCTTGATCGCATTCGCCCCGGCGCATCGGCCCGAAAATCAGAGTGATCCTCGGCACGATGCGCAACCTCAAGACCCGGAAACACCTTCGTGTCCAAACGAACGGGAGGTGCTCCAATCACCCGGTCAAGCCGCTGTCGGGCCGCCCGGATCGTCATCGGCCCCTGTCTGCCGGATTTTCTCCACCGCGCCAAGTGGTGGCATAATGCTATTGGCACTGTAGACCAGTCGGAGCGCCGGCCGTGCCTGTCGGGCGATGCTCGCACGACGCGCCGCTTCCGGCTGGAACAACACTTTGACGACGCGGATCGGATCGCTCTCGCCGCCCGGCCGTTCGACGAAGCCGGTTTCGCCCTCCGACATGCCAAGCAGCGAAAGTCCCCATGGCGTCGTCACCGGCAGGCTGGCGCCGACGACGCCGCGGACCTCGTTCTGGATCACAGTGCGCGTTTCCGCCGGATTGGCGCCGATGCGAAACGTGACGCGACTGTTGATGGTCACGACATCGGCATCGATGGAATCGATCAGGACCACCATGGCATTGGCGAGCTTCTTCTCCAGAACCGGCACCAGCGGATCGTCCAGCGCGCGCCGGCGCTCCAGCATCGTTTCCAGAATGGCGAAATCCTTGGTGGTGAGGCGGCAGGTCCTGTTCATGCCCGGGCCTCACCTGCGGATCGATCCGCATGCGGCGGCTCGACGGCGACAATGTCGAGCGCCATCTCGCGACCGTCGCGTGTGGTCCAGCGAACACAATCGCCGACCGCGGCGCCGATTAGAGCGGTTCCCAGCGGCGTAAGCACGGAAATTCGTTGAGCGGCAATGTCCGCTTCGGCCGGATACACCAGCGTCATTCGCTGTTCGGCGCCGCCGCTGTTTCGCGCAACGACCGTGGATCCCATGCGTACGACGGTATCCGGCAGGGTCCCGGGGGCAGCTACTATTGCGCGGTCCATTTCGGAAAGCAGTTCTTCGGCGGTGTCGGGCAGCCGGTCGAGCGATGCCCGCGCCAGGCCGGTCAAGCGGCCATGGTCATTCGCAGTCACCAGAATGGTATCGGGTGGACGGACCTTAATTGATCTTTGCATGTTGGATTCCTTCGGGTTGATGATGCATCGGGACGATGCATGGCCGGCCGCACGCGTGGCGGCCTTCAATCGAACCGACGCGCGTTCACACCGCCTTCAGTTCGAAAATCAATTCTGTTTTTGAAAAAAGCCCCGGTACGGACGGACGCACGAGGGCGTCCGCGCCGGGGCTACGCTCCCGCGATAGGGCAGATCCTGAAGCAGGTCCGGATATGGGCGAGAGTGCTCATGTCGCGAGCCTTGCCGACCCGACACGGCTTGTCAAGCATGACGGGATCGCTCAGCCGCCGACGTAGCGCCGGTGGAAGCGACGGCCAAGGCTGGTCAGCACCTCATAGCCGATCGTGCCGGCGACATCGGCCACCGTGTCCAGCGGATGCGACGGGCCAATGAGCTCGACCAGATCGCCTTCCTTCAGCCGTCCCTCGGGCAACGCGGAGATGTCGAGGATGATCGAATCCATCGATACCCTGCCAATGAACGGCAATTCGGCGCCATCGAAAAAGGCTGCCGCCGAAGTTCGACGATGCCAGCCGTCGGCATAGCCCAGCGCGATCGTCGCCGTCCTGAGCGGACCGCTGGCGTGAAAAGTGTGGCCGTAGCCGACTCCTGCCCCGGCGCTGATCTGGCGGGTCTGGATCACCTTGGCTTCCAGCTTGATCACCGGCTGCATCGGATTCTTGCGCCCCGGCGTCGGATTGATGCCGTAAAGCGCGGCTCCCGGGCGCGCCAGGTCGTGATGATAGGCTTTGCCGAGAAAGATGCCGGAGGAGTTGGCAAAAGAAAGCGGTGCCGGTGGCAGCATCCTGCGCAGCCGTTCGAACTCCAGTCTTTCGGCCTCGTTGGCGCCATGCTCCGGCTCATCGGCGCAAGCGAGATGGCTCATCACCAGCTTGAGTTCGACGCCTTCGAAGGCGGATGGATCGGCCGCCAGCGCTTCCACCTCGACCGGCGCCATGCCGATACGCGACATGCCGCTGTCGACCTGGATCGCCGCCGGCAGTGTCTTGCCCAGCCGGCGCGCAAGATTGCGCCATGCAGCGAGCTGTCCGGTGCTGTTGACGACCGGGATGAGTCCGGCAGCCTCCCCTTGCACTTCTGATCCCGGCAGAAACCCGTGCAGAACGAAAATGGCCGGCAAAGCGCCCAAGGCGTCACGCAGCAGAATGCCTTCCCACAGATGAGCAACGAAGAAGGTGTCGCATCCCTCCTTGCGCAAAACGTTCGCCACTTGCGCGGCACCAAGCCCGTAGCCGTCAGCCTTGACGACGCCGGCGCAGGCAACGCCTTCGAGGCGAGCCTTTAGCCGGCGATAGTTTTCGCGGATGGCACCGAGATCGATGGTGAGGATGGCACCGGCTGCCGCCTCATCGGGCTGCACCGGCGTATGGAGCGTCTTTTCAGTCAATTCGGGTGGTCTAGAGCTTTCACCGTTCTTGGAAACGGCGGAATGCTCTATCTCCTTTTCCTGCGCAAATCCTCGCGGCATCGACCATCTTCGACTCCACGCGGCAATACGATTGGCTCCTGCAACGGTTATGCCACCAGATGCCGGAAGGCTGCAACGACCTCTTCGTAGACCTTCCGTTTGAACGGCACGATGAGATTGGGCAGGTCGTCCATCGGCTTCCAAGCCCAGTCGTCGAACTCCGCGTCATGGCCACCGGGGGGCGGATTGATCTTGATCTCGCTTTCATCGCCGCGGAAGCGGAATGCGAACCATTTCTGTGTCTGGCCGCGATAGCGTCCTTTGAAGGCGATGCCGACCAGATCGCGCGGCAGGTCGTAGTTGATCCAGTCCGACGCCTCGGCAAGAAGATCGAGGCTTTTCATCCCGGTCTCCTCATAGATTTCCCGCCGCGCCGCGACCAGCGGCTCCTCGCCCTTGTCGATGCCGCCCTGCGGCATCTGCCAGAGCTGCGTCGTGCCGGAAAATTCGCTGTCCGGTTCGGCGATGCGGTGTCCGACCCACACCAGCCCTCGGTCGTTCAGCACCATGACGCCGACACAAGGGCGATAAGGCAGGGTTTCGGGATCGACCAGTCTGTTCTTCGCCATGCCTATTTCCGCTCCGGATCGATCGCCACTGCCGAGATCGGCACGATCTCGATACCGCGTTTCTTGGCCTCGTTCACCCAGGACACGACAGCATCGACGGTGACATTGAAAGCCGAGCCCGTTCCGACGGCATATCCTTTGGCGCGGGCCGTCGCTTCGAGCTCATCTAGTTTTTTCAGGATGGCGCCACGCTCCTGCACACCGTCGATCGCAGTGTCGGCAATCGCCAGCGGCACGCCGTCCTTCTTCGCTAGGTCGGGTGCGACGCTGCGCGCCGACGATCCGTCGTCGAGATAACCGATGCCTCGCCTGGCGAGTTCCGCCATCACCGGCGCAAAGGCCTCGGCATCCCCCGAGAAACGCGCGCCCATGTAATTCATCACTGCCGTATAGTTCGTCGTCCGCGACAGCACCCAGCGCAGGTTCTTCAGGTTCTCTTCCTCACCGGCGTCGACGGTCAGCGTGCTGCGGCCCGGATTCACGTTGGGATAATCGAACGGTTCCAATGGCAGTTGCATGACGATCTCGTGGCCGCGCCGACGTGCCTCCTGCATCCAGCGGCCGATGCTGTTGCCTTGCGAAGCGAAAGCGAGCGTCACTTCGCCGGGCAGCTTGGCGATCGCCGATTGCGTACCGGTTTGCGACACGGCGAGCCCGCCAATGACGATGGCGACGCGGGCACCCCGCGCACCGGACCATGGCCGGGCATAGACATCGAACGGTCGCCGGCCATCGGCCGATCGGATCGGCAAGGGACCGCCTTCCCCGTCTTCGATCAGCGCCTTGTCGGGCAGATGCGCGACGGACAGGTTCTGGCCGACGGCGGAAGCGTCCTGGATGACGATGCCGGCCTGCCCGCCCGTCTCGGTGGGCTGAACGCGGATGATCTGCGGCCCGTCGCTCTTCTTCGGCTGCGCCGCCGGCTTTGGTGCCGCAGCCGGGGCCTGGGCCGCCGTTTCAACCGGCTTGGTGTCCTGCGCCACGGAAGTGGCGACAACTTCGGGCTTGCGGAACGGCTTTTCGCCGAGGGCGATCACCGCTGAAGCGCCAACAACCACCAAAACCGCCAAAGCCGCTGCCATCTGTCCGCGGCCAAACCGCCGCGCAGGACGTGGCGCGGGCGCCCGGACCGACTGTCCGAGCGGGCGTTCGATCTCCTTGGTGAAATCCGCCAAGCCGCTAACCCCTGCGTAGGCAAGTCCCCGAATCAAACTGCCGGAACCTTGCGGTCCCGGCAGCATCGCATTGCTTGGTTCGAGCGGCCAGTATCCTTTGAAAGAACCGCCGCGAAGCGCCAGTCTTACTGGTTCATCACCGCCTTGTCGGGGTTCGGCGGGAAGGCCGGATCGGTCTTTTCGCCACGCAGCAACTGTTCAGCGAAGATCAGTTGCAGGTCGTTCTTCGGATCCGGCGGCACATAGGCAGCGGAGCCGGACCCCTGCGAGCTCTCTTCAGCGCCCTTGATGTGACCCTTGAGGTCGGACTCACCGCGGGTCAGATCACGACCCTGCAGTTCCGCCGGCACCGGCTGATCGACCTTGATGTCGGGCGTGATACCCTTGCCCTGGATCGATTTGCCGGACGGCGTGTAGTAGAGCGCCGTGGTCAGGCGGAGCGCACCGTTTTCGCCAAGCGGGATGATGGTCTGCACCGAACCCTTGCCGAAGGACTGTGTGCCGACAACCGTCGCGCGCTTCAGATCCTGCAGCGCGCCGGCGACGATTTCGGAGGCACTGGCCGAGCCGCCATTGACGAGCACCACCAGCGGCTTGCCGTCGATCTCATCGGTCGTCTTGGACTTGGCGTCGAAACGGGTCACGTCCTTGGGATCGCGGCCACGCGTCGAAACGATCTCGCCGCGCTTCAGGAAGGCGTCGGAAACCGACACGGCCTGATCGAGCAGGCCACCTGGATTGAGGCGCAGGTCGAGCACATAGCCCTTCAGCTTGTCCTTCGGCACCTGCTTCCTGATCTCTGCGATAGCATTCTGCATATCGTCATAGGTCTTCTCAGTGAAGGAGGTGATCTTCATGTAGCCGATGTCGTTCTCAACGCGGAACTTCACCGCCTTGACCTTGATGATGTCGCGCACCACGGTCAATTCGATCGGCTTGTCGGCACCCTGACGCAGGATGGTCAGCTTGATCGGCGTGTTGACCGCGCCACGCATCTTGTCGACGGCGTCGTTGAGCGTCAGGCCGCGGACTTCGTCGCCATCGATCTTGGCGATGTAGTCGCCTGCCATCACACCGGCTTTCGCCGCGGGCGTATCGTCGATCGGCGTGATGACCTTGACCAGGTCGTTCTCCATCGTGACCTCGATGCCGAGACCGCCGAACTCGCCCTTGGTCTGCACGCGCATGTCCTGCGCCTGCTCGGAATTCATGTAGGACGAATGCGGATCGAGTGACGACAGCATGCCGTTGATCGCATTTTCCACGAGAGACTTGTCATCCGGCGGCGTCACATACTGCGCGCGCACGCGCTCGAAGATATCGCCGAAAATGGCGAGTTGCTTATAGGTGTCGGAGCCTGCCGCATTCGCCGCCGAGCTTGGAACCCCATAAACCAGGCTCATGGCAGACGCGCCCATCAGCGCGCCAGCAACCAAGAGCGACAGTTTCCGCATCATCTTACGTCCTTCCAGAAAATCGCTCCGCCCACCATGGGTTAGGATCGACGGGTTTTCCATCCTTGCGGAACTCGATGTAGAGCTCCAGCGTGGTATTTCCATTCTGCGTTGCCGATGTGCTCGCTACGCGGGCCTCGCCCATGGTTCCGATCGGCTCACCCGCGAGCACGGCCTGGCCAGCCGCTACGTTCAATTTGCTCATTCCGGCCAGAACGACATGATAGCCGTCGCCGGCATTCAGGATCAAGAGTTGTCCATAGGAACGAAATGGTCCTGCATAAAGGACACTCCCATCCGCCGGCGCGGTGACGATGGAGCCCGATTGTGTCGCAACCATGTCGCCCTGCATGGTGCCGCCGGTGCCGTCCTCGCCGCCGAAACGGCGCCGGATCTTGCCTGTCACGGGCAGCGACACCTGACCCTGCATGGCCGAAAACGGTACGGAGGAGGCCAGGCGGTTCGCTTCCGGAACCCCGGCGGCCGCTTCCTTGGCGTCGGCATCCGCCTGGGACGCAGCCTCCCGGCGAGTTTTTTCTTCCGCCTTGCGCGTTTTTTCGGCTTCGGCGTCCAGCGATGCGATCAGATCCTTCAGGCTCGACGCCTTCGCCGCAAGGTCGCGCGCCTTTTTCTGTTCGCCCGCCAGCGCGGTTTCGGTCTCGTTCTGCAATCTCTCCTTGGCTTGAAGCAGCAGGTTGAGCCGCTGCTTCTCGGCCAGCTGATCGGTCACCGCCGCCGCCAGCCGCGTCCGTTCCGCCTCGATCGAAGCCGTCACGCGCGACAGCTCCTTCAGTTCGGTCACGACGATCTCGGTGCGGTGCCGCAATTCGGGCACCACCGCTCCCAGCAGAATGGCGCTGCGCACCGATGACAGCGCATCCTCAGGCTTGACCAGAATGGCGGGGGGCGGGTTCAACCCCATACGCTGCAGCGCACCGAGCACTTCCGCCAACACATCGCGGCGAGCGGCAAGCGATTCGCGCAGTTTCTTTTCCTGATCCTTCAGCCCGCCGAGCTTGCCGCCGATGTCCTCGATATCCTGGCCGAGCTTCTGCTCGGTCTTGGCCGACTGGATCAGCGCCGCTGTGACCGAAGCCGAATCCTTCTTAACAGTGGCGATATCGGCGGCGAGTTTGCTCAGCCGTTCGGCGGAAAGCGTGATTTCCTTGGAAACCCGCTCATATTCGGCACGGCTTTCATCCATGCCGGTGGTCGTGTCGAGCGTGTTTTCGGCGTGCGCGGAAAACGACACGACAAGCGCGGCAGCAATCAAGCAGCCGCGCATGAAACGGGGTTTCGATTCCATACGCTCAAACATGGAGGCCGACTGTATTTCCGGCTTCGTTAACGAACCATCAACCATAAATGTCCGCGCCCTGCCCGCGGGCCTTCTCGGACCGCAATGGGGCGAAAATCGGTCGGCCGGGCTGCCGCTGGAGCAATTCCAGCAAAAGTGCGCAGCGGTTTTGCGTCCGGAAATTGCGTTAAACAAGAGATATAGCGTTTCCGTTTTTCACGGAAACGCGGAAGCGCTCCAAGTTTTGTTTTTGCCGCATTTTTGTAACGCCAGGTGATCCCAGTCGGCTACAAAATGCTCTGTCATGATCGGTGGTAAGGATGCCCGGCAAGGATCGTTCCCGCCCGGTAAAGCTGTTCGCCCAGCATCACCCGTACCAATTGATGCGGCCAGGTCATGGCGCCCAGCGACACCACCAGATCGGCCTGGTCGCGCAGCGACTGATCGTGACCGTCAGCACCACCGATGGCTATGACCACAGCTTTGCGGCCGCCGTCGCGGAACAGTCCGATGCGGCCGGCGAACTCTTCGGAGGAAAACGACCGTCCCCGCTCGTCGAGCAGGATCAAGGCTCCGCCGGGTTGCAGCAGGGTCTGCAGCTTCTGGCCTTCCTCGCGCCGGCGTTCGCTGGCGGTCTGGCCACGGCTCTCCGGGATTTCGGTGACACCGGAGAATTCGAGCCCGAGCGCGGGACCGCTTTTGGCGAAGCGATCGAAGTAACGAGCTGCCAAATCTCTTTCGGGGCCGGCTTTCATCCGGCCCACGGCATGTATGATGATCTTCATCCCTGCCTCTAGAGCGTTTCCGTTTTAACGGAAACGCGGAAACGCTCTAACCCTCAGTTTTCACGCAATTCCGGACGGAAAACCGCTGCGCACTTTTCCTGGAATTGCTCCAAGGAGCCTCACGGCTCAGTGGAGGGTCTCTTCCTCGAGATCGGGTGCCTGCCACATCTTTTCAAGATTGTAGAATTCACGCACCTCGGGTCGGAAGACGTGGACGATGATATCGCCTGAATCGATCAGCACCCAGTCGGCGCTGGCCAGCCCCTCGACGCGCGCATCGCCGTAGCCGGCGTCCTTGAGCGCTTTGAGGAGATGATCGGCAACCGCCGTGACATGACGGTTCGACCGGCCGGACGCGACAACCATGTAGTCGCCGAGGCTCGATTTTCCCTGGATGTCGATGGAGACGATGTTTTCGGCCTTGGAGTCTTCCAGACTGGCAAGGACTGTCTTGATGGCGCGGGCCGAGGCGTCGATGCCGCCTATCCCGGCCGCCGAAGGCACGATGTCGGCCTTCTTCCGCAGTGCTGTTCTCAGTGTCTTTCCTTTCACGACAAGAACAACGAAGTCACCAACAAAATCAGGTGACGTTAATTAGATAGGCAGAGTCGCATTGCAGTTTCAAGACAAGCCAAGCCACACCTGTCCATCAAAGTGCTGATCTGTCTTGGAAAAGCGCTATTTCTTTGCCGCCTGCCGTATCGCGGTGGACGACAGCAGCGAGCGCGGGCCGTGGATGAAGGTCCAGGCCGGCGCCCGCATATGCGCCAGAATCGGGGCGTCGCCTTCATCGACCCGGGCGTAGTCGAAGGTCTTGGCGACTGCCGAAGACAGGAAGGACAGGGTTGCTCCGGGTCGATCGATGACGGCGATCGGGAAGGTCATGGCAATCTGTCGCCAGCGTTGCCAACGGTGGAAGTCGCGCAGCGAATCCGCCCCCATGATCCAGACGAAATCGACACCCGGGTTCTTGGCGCGCACCAGCGCCAGCGTGTCGGCGGTGTAGCGTATGTGATGGCTGGCCTCGAACGCCGTCACCTTGATGCGCGGATTCGTGGTGATCTTTTCCGAAAGCCGGATGCGCTCGGCGAGCGGCGCCAGTTCGCGCGTGCTCTTCAGCGGATTTCCCGGCGTGACGATCCACCAGAGCTGGTCGAGGGCAAGCTTCCTCAGCGCGATCTCGGCGACGAGCGAATGGCCGGCATGCGGTGGATTGAACGAGCCGCCGAACAGCCCGACCTGCATGCCCTTTTCGACATAGGGCATGCGCAGATAGCGGGCGGCGACACCGTCCGGCTTGCGCGCGGATTCGGTCCCTTGGCCGGCAGCGGTCGGAGGTCCGTCCGATGTCAAATTCTGGTCCCCAGCCGCCTTTTCCAGGACACGGAAGCGGTTAAGCCCGCACCTGCCCGTTGCCGCGCACGCGATATTTGAACGCGGTGAGCTGCTCGACACCGACCGGCCCGCGCGCGTGCATCTTGCCGGTGGCGATGCCGATTTCGGCACCCATGCCGAACTCGCCACCGTCGGCGAATTGCGTCGAGGCGTTGTGCAGCAGGATGGCGGAGTCGATCTCGTTGAAGAAGCGTTCGACAGCCGCGGCATCCTCGGCGACGATCGCTTCGGTGTGATGCGAGGAGAACGTCTCGATATGCTCGATGGCGCTGCCGACACCGTCGACCAGCTTCACCGCGATGATGGCGTCGAGATATTCCGTCACCCAGTCGGCATCCGTTGCCGGCGTCGCAGCGGAGAAGGCCTTCAGCACGTCGGCATCGGCGTGGATTTCACAGCCGGCGCTGCGCAGGGCTTCCAGCACCGGAACGAGATGCGTGGCAGCCACGGCGCGGTCGACCAGCAGCGTCTCCGCGGCCCCGCAGATGCCGGTACGCCGCATCTTGGCGTTGACCGCGATCTTCACCGCCATGTCGAGATCGGCCGACTTGTCGATGTAGAGATGGCAGATGCCCTCCAGATGCGCGAACACCGGAACACGCGCCTCGGTCTGCACGCGCTCGACAAGGCTGCGCCCGCCGCGCGGAATGATGACGTCCAGATTGCCGGACAAGCCCTTGAGCATCTCGCCGACGGCGGCGCGGTCGGTGGTCGGCACTAGCTGGATCGCGTCTTCCGGCAGTCCTGCGGCCTTCAGCCCTTCGGCAAGGCAGGCATGAATGGCGGCGGATGAATTGATGGAGTCAGACCCGCCGCGCAGCACCACGGCATTGCCGGCCTTCAGGCACAGTGCCCCGGCATCCGCCGTCACGTTGGGGCGGCTTTCATAAATGACGCCGATGACACCGAGCGGCGTGCGCACGCGTTCGATATGCAAGCCGTTGGGCCGGTCCCACTCGGTGATCACGTCGCCGACCGGGTCTTTCAGCGCCGCGATCTCGCGAATGCCGTCGCTCATAGCGCGGACGCGCGCCGGATTGAGTTTCAGCCGATCCATGAAGGACGGCGACAACCCTGCTTCCTCGCCATTCGCCACATCGATGGCGTTGGCTTCCAGGATCGCCTTCTCGTTGCGCAGAAGGGCGTCCGCCATGGCGGAGAGAGCGGCATTCTTGGCAGCGGTCGACGCGATCGCCAACGGTCGCATGGCAGCCCGCGCCTTACGGCCGATTGCGTCCATCAGTTGGACCGTGTCGGCAGCCGACCCTTCATGCAGCTTCAGCATGCTCATTCTCCACCTTGCGCGCCGGCCCCACCTTGCACACCAGCATGGCTGACCACCAGATCGTCGCGGTGGATCATTGCCGAACGCGCCTCATAGCCAAGCACCGTTTCGATCTCGGCGGTCTTGAGACCGGCGATTCTTACGGCATCGGCCGCATCATAGGCAACCAGTCCGCGCGCGATCTCGCGTCCCTCGGGCGACAGGATCGCCACGGTGTCGCCGCGCGCGAAATTGCCGCTCACCAACCTGACACCCGCCGGCAGCAGCGACTTGCCCGACAGCAGCGCACCGACGGCGCCGGCATCAACGGTCAGCCGCCCGGC
The DNA here is from genome assembly GCF_058790995.1 of Mesorhizobium sp. EU05-FHT14A09. Classification (NCBI taxonomy): domain Bacteria; kingdom Pseudomonadati; phylum Pseudomonadota; class Alphaproteobacteria; order Hyphomicrobiales; family Phyllobacteriaceae; genus Mesorhizobium; species Mesorhizobium sp. EU05-FHT14A09. Next base: position 254,670 of record NZ_JBYTDF010000003.1, on the reverse strand, counting down.
TGGTTCCAACTGGCCGGCGATCCAGGTCTTGTAGCCCTTCACCGGTGTCGGGCTCGGCTTGAAGAACGTAGCACGTTCGCCGCGTTCGATCGCCATCAGCGGCGACAGGCGCGTGCCGGACGTGATCACCATGGCCGTGCCTGCCGCATTGGCGATCTTGCCGGCATCGAGCTTGGTACGCATGCCGCCGCGCGACAGTTCGGACGCCGCGGCACCCGCCATGGCTTCGATATCCGGCGTGATACGCTCGACCACCGGGATGAACGCGGCATTCGGGTCACGCGCCGGCGGCGCGGTATAGAGCCCGTCAATGTCGGAAAGCAGCACCAGCAGGTCCGCGCCCATCATGGTCGCGACACGCGCCGCCAGGCGATCGTTGTCGCCATAGCGGATTTCGGACGTCGCCACCGTGTCGTTCTCATTGATGACGGGCACGGCCTTCATCTTGAGCAGCGTCGAGATGGTAGCGCGGGCGTTGAGATAGCGCCGGCGCTCCTCGGTGTCGCCGAGCGTCAGCAGGATCTGGCCGGATTTCAGGCCATGGCCGCTCAGGGCATCCGACCAGGCACCGGCCAGCGCGATCTGTCCGACGGCGGCGGCAGCCTGGCTCTCCTCCAGCTTCAGGGCGCGTTTGCCGAGCCCGAGGATGGTGCGGCCGAGCGCGATGGCGCCCGAAGACACGACCAGCACCTCCGCACCGCCGGCGGCCAGCGTGCCGATGTCCTGCGCCAGCGAGGCCAGCCATTCACGCTTCAGCCCGGTGGTGCGGTCGACGAGCAGCGCCGAGCCGATCTTGACCGTGATTCGGCGATATTTCTTCAGGGACTGCACTGACATGTCCTACTGTTCCCAGCGCGTCTCGACTTTCGCCGGAACGGCAGCACGCGCTTCGGCGACAACGGCCATCAGCGCGCGCAGCACCGCTTCGACACCTTCGCCGGTGACGGCAGAGACCAGGAACGGCGCACGGCCGGCAGCGCGTTTCAGCGAAGCCAGCTTCTTCTTGCGTTCGTCCTCATCCAGCGTGTCGGCCTGGGAGAGCGCGACGATCTCGACCTTGTCCTCCAGCCCGTGACCATAGGCCTCGAGCTCCTTGCGCACGGTCTTGTAGGCCTTGCCGGGATTTTCCTCCTGGGCCGAAACCAGATGCAGCAGCACACGCGTGCGCTCGACATGGCCAAGGAAACGGTCGCCGATGCCGACGCCCTCATGCGCGCCCTCGATCAGGCCCGGAATATCGGCCAGCACGAATTCGCGTGCATCGATGCGCGCGACGCCAAGACCCGGATGCAGCGTCGTGAACGGATAGTCGGCGATCTTCGGCTTTGCCGCCGTGACCGCCGCCAGGAAGGTCGACTTGCCGGCATTCGGCAGGCCGACCAGCCCGGCGTCGGCGATCAGCTTGAGCCGCAGCCAGATCGTCAGCTCTTCACCCGGCAGGCCTGGATTGGCGCGTCTTGGCGCCTGATTGGTGGACGTCTTGAAATGCTGGTTGCCGAAACCGCCATTTCCGCCGGCTGCAAGGCGGAAGCGCTGCCCTTCCTCGGTCAGGTCGCAGATCAGCGTCTCGTTGTCCTCGGCATAGATCTGGGTGCCGGCGGGCACCTTGAGTGTGACATCGCCGCCCTTGGCGCCGGTACGGTTGCGGCCCATGCCATGCACACCCGTCTTGGCACGGAAGTGCTGCTGGTAACGATAGTCGATCAGCGTGTTCAACCCGTTGACGACCTCGACCCAGACATCGCCGCCGCGACCACCGTCGCCGCCATCCGGCCCGCCGAATTCAATGAACTTTTCGCGCCGGAACGAGACGGCACCGGCTCCGCCGTCGCCGGAGCGGATATAAACCTTGGCCTGATCGAGGAATTTCATCGGTAGACGCGACTTCTGTTGCTATGGAGTTTCATGAACCTGTCTGCTCTAAACTATGGAAAGGCCTAGAGCGAGAGTGGGGACGGTCGATTTTGCGGCCGGAGCGGGAGAGTTCGTCATGCGCGTTGTCACTTACAACATCCGGTACGGCCTCGGCCTCGACGGTCGCTACGAGATCGGCCGCATTGCCGACGCCGTCCGCGGTGCCGATGTGATCGCCCTTCAGGAGGTTTCGCGCAACAACCCGCGCAATGGCGGGCACGACATGGTGGCAGCCCTCGGCGAAGCGCTGCCCGATTATTTTGCCGTCTATGGCTCCAACTTCGAAGCGAATGTCGGCTCGTCCGTCGTTGGCGGCCGGGCGCACACGATCACGTTCCAGCTCGGCAACATGGTGTTGTCGAAGACGCCGATCCACCTGTCGCGCAACCTGCTGCTGCCGCGAAGCCGCTCCATCGGCTCCATGAACTTCCAGCGCGGCGCCCTTGAAGCCCTGATCGAGACACCGCTCGGTTTCGTGCGTTTCTATTCCGCCCATCTCGACCATCGCAATCCCGTCGAGCGTGCCCGACAGATCCGCTTCCTGCGCGACCGCGTGCTCGGCTACGCGCTCGAAGGCGGCGGCCTGAGCGGCCTCGACGAGATCGGCCTGCCGGAACCGCCGTGTCCCGAGGCTTTCATCGTGATGGGCGACTTCAACATGCTGGCCGGTTCGCCGGAATATGCCGAGTTCGCCGGCCTGCCCAACCACGAATTCGGCCAGCCTCTCAGCGCGGACCTCGCTGTCGACGCCGCCGCGCGACTGAATGTCGGCGAACCGGATCTCGTCACCTGGGTCGACCCTGACCGGCCGAAGGATGAAAGCCACCACAAGCGCATCGACTACATCTTCACCAGCGCCTCGCTGGCCGGTTCGCTGAAACGCCTGTGGGTCGACCGCAAGGCGGACGGCTCCGACCATCAGCCGGTCTGGCTCGAACTGGGCTGAGCTAGATCGTTGCTCGCCAGGCATCCCGGTTCGCCTTGTCGATGATCGCCATGGAGATGGTGTCGCCGTAGCGCCCGTCGATGCAGATCGCATCGCGTTCCACGCCTTCCTGTACGAAACCGACCTTCCTGTAGAGGGCGATGGCCCGCGTGTTGTCGGCATGGGCGGACAGTTCTATGCGCACGAAACCTTGCCGGCGCGCTTCTTCAAGCGTCGTTTCGATCAGCAGACGGCCAAGCCCGCGATCGCGATAGGCCGGGATGATCCCCATGCCGAGCGCTCCGCCATGGGCATGGATCGGCCTTTCATGGCGCGAGATATCGCACCAGCCCACGACCTCATCCTGCACCACCGCCACGAACTGCGGATTGCGCTTTGCCATCATGCCAAGCACGAAATCGCGGGTGGACGGCAGCGGTGGCGCTTCCAGGAAAGCGAGATATCTGCGCTCGCGCGCCACGGTGTCGAGCGCGCGATGGAAACTCTCGATATGGGCTTCAGCCATCGGCACGATGGCGGGTGATGTCGTCTCGGTCATCGTCTTGCCTATGCCGTTCGGCCAGAGCAGTTTCAGGAAAAGTGCGTCGCGGTTTCCGTCTGGAATCGCGCAAAAACAAAGGGTTGGAGCGTCCTGGAAAAACAGGAACGCGCCAGCGAGCGACACCTGCCTGGCGGTGCCGCCCAGCCGAACGCATTACAGCCGCACCCAGCTCCTCAGGCTCGTCCAGGTCTTGCGGTCGAGCCGGTAGCGCTCGACCGGCACCTGCCCGGCGACCATCGAATTCAGCATGCCCTGACCGGCATACTGGAAACCGCACTTGTGGATGACCCGGCGCGAGGCAGGATTGATCACCCGGGTGGAGGCATGCAGCACCTGGATCGTCGTGCGCGTGAAAGCAAGATCGACCAGGGCATGCGCTGCCTCGGTGGCGTAGCCGCGCTTCCAGTGCGGCTCGCCGATCCAGTAGCCTAGCTCCAGGCCGCGGTCGGTGCTGTTCAACCCGGCACAGCCGATGAAGGCGCCGTTCTCGGCAAGGGTCAGTGCGTAGACGATGCCGCCGCGCGGTGCACGCGCCATGGCCAGGAAAGTGCGGGCTTCCTCGATGCCATAAGGATGCGGCATGCGGGCGAGCATCTCGGCGACGTGGCGGTTGTCGGCAAGCGCCACCAGTTGATCGACATCCGTCTCGCACGGCGCCCGCATCACCAGGCGTTCGGTGCGCAGCACCGGGTTATCGATCGTGAAGCCTCCGTCGTCCGTGTAGTCCGCTTCGGCAACCATTTTGAAAGTCCTCCAGGCACGAGAAAAAGGGGAGATGGTCACCCATCTCCCCTGATCCTTTTCCTGGCTTTGCCAGACACCGGTTCCCGAGATGGGGGCCGGTGTCTTGGTGCGGAACCGGCTACTCCGCGGCCTTAAGAGTCGGGTTCACCGACACGTAGGTTCGGCCATTGGCTTTTTTGTTGAAGGCTACGACGCCGGCTTCCAGCGCAAACAGGGTATGGTCCTTGCCCATGCCGACATTGGTGCCGGCATGCCACTTGGTGCCACGTTGACGAATAATGATGTTGCCTGCGATGACGGCTTCGCTGCCGAACTTCTTCACGCCAAGGCGCTTGGATTCCGAATCGCGACCGTTGCGCGACGAACCGCCAGCTTTCTTGTGTGCCATTTCATTGCTCCTTTGCGCCGCGGGGGCGCCTCAAAACCCTTATGAACGCGATCGCGTTCCGTTTCAAGCCTGCTCGGGCGGCAGCGCCGCCCAGTCAGTCTTACTCAGCGGCGTCCTCAGCCTTGGCCTTCTTCGGCGCAGCCTTCTCCTTCTTCGGAGCGGCTTCAGCCTTGGCCTCTGCAGCGGTTTCCGCCTTCACCTCGGCCTTGGCAGCCGCCTTCTTGGCAGGCTTGGCACCGGCGACCAGAATTTCGGAGATGCGCACGGTGGTCTGCAGCTGGCGGTGGCCGATCTTGCGGCGCGAATTCTGCCGGCGGCGCTTCTTGAAAGCGATGACGGTGCGGTTCTTGCCCTGCTCGACGACTTCGGCGGTGACCACCGCGCCGTCGACGAACGGAGCGCCGATCACGACATTCTCGCCTTCGCCATGCGCCAGAACCTGGCCGATTTCGACGACGTCGCCGACATTGGCCTCGAGCTTCTCGATCTTGAGCACATCGTTGGCGGCAACACGATACTGCTTGCCGCCCGTTTTGATGACTGCGAACATTTTTTGCCTTTCGCTGTTCGGTCGGCCTTTTTGAACCGCTTGTCCTTTTCGGGGCGGTTCGGCCGTCTTTTTGTCAGTCTGCGGGTTCAAAAACAAGCGGCGCGGAGAATCCCCCACGCCGAATGCGGGCCGTCCATAACCGCAGCTTTGCGGTGAGTCAAGGCAAAGGCCAGCCGGCTTCGCCAAAAAGGGCCGAAATCAGGCCATTTAGGGCCTTGTGTCCCGGCCAAGCACCCGTTATCTAGTGCGCCGCGCCGGCAAGGCCGACCACGCTGCGGAGAAGTGGCTGAGTGGTTGAAAGCACCGCACTCGAAATGCGGCATACTCGCAAGGGTATCGGGGGTTCGAATCCCTCCTTCTCCGCCACTATCTTTCACCCTCGATAGAGCCTAGGTTTCAAGACCTAAGCGCTCCCGCTGGACTGCCGGTGGGCTTGTGGTAGCGCGCGCCAAAATAGGAAATAACTTGCACGCCCCAGGAAAGGCCACCACGGCCTCTTGAACAGGTTCGCCTCGCCAAAGATCTCGGGTATATTCCCTCATACAAGGGTCGCCACATCTTATTGGAAGAGTGATGGGGGTTTTTGTTTGCACGCTTCTTGCCGGGGTAGGCGTTCTAATCTTCGCTGAAGGCATTTGGATTCAATGGAGCGAACATCACTTCGCCAGCACAGCAGTTCGAGTCAGTGTCGAGGTTACCAGACTGATTGAGAATAGAGACGGAGACGGCAATACGTTCAGTCCCGTGTTTCGCATAACTGAAGGAGACTTTGCCGGGAGAACATGGGAGTCCTCTTTTGGATCCGGCACACCAATTCACTTTCTAGGCGAGCGCTCCAGTGGCCTTTTCGACCCCATAACTGGTCGGATCGAGAGCCTCCGGTCGAGCCGATCAAGCAGGATACTCGGTGTTCTAGTTATGATATTTGGCCTGATCTTTTTTGGCGGCTCATTGTACATCATTTATGAAGAATTTGCCAAATTAAGTGCTCCTTTGATTAGATGAAGACGGAACCGCATATTGCAATCTACCGACGTTCCACGTGCCATGACCGCAGCCAAGTCGACCGCCTCAGAGCTTGGCCTGACAGCCGATGATGCGGTTGTTCTCCAGAATTCGAACAAGCTCACCTTGCGCCTTCTGCCCTGTGACGTCCTGGCCCGGGTCGCGCCCTTCGGGGATCCAGCTATGCCGTTCGAGGTCGAGCTTGCCGACCTGCTCGCCAAGACCGGCAGCCCTATTGCCGTGCTCGAACCTCGCGTTCCGCCGCGCGTCTACGAGCGCGATGGTTTCGCGCAGACATTCTGGACCTACCATGCATCCGTCACGCCGGATGTCGCGCCGGCCGACTATGCGCGTTCATTGCGGAACCTGCACACCGGCATGGGAAAGATCGCGATTGCCACGCCGCACTTCACCGATCGGGTCGCGGAAGCAGAGCGACTTCTGGCCAATCGTCAGCTGACGCCTGAACTGGCCGATGAGGATCGGGAATTTCTCAGCAGCCTGCTGAAAAGCCTGACACGAACAATTGTCGCGAACGGCGCGGTGGAACAGTTGCTGCACGGCGAACCACACCCCGGCAACGTGCTGAGCACCAGGCTCGGGCCGCTGTTCATCGACCTTGAGACAGGTTGCCGGGGGCCGGTGGAGTTCGACCTGGCGCATGTGCCTGATGCGGTCATCGAGCATTATCCGGACGTCGATCAGGCGTTGCTGAGCAAATGCCGAGCCCTCGTGCTCGCCATGGTCGCAGCGTGGCGGTGGGACGCGGGCGATCAGTTTCCAGACGGGCGGCACTGGGCCGAACAGCTCATCAGTACCTTGCGCGAGGGCCCGCCATGGCCGTCGCTCGACGCGATGACACGGCGCCTCGCCGGCCGGCACGATCTGTCGACTGCGCCGGCCGATCGCTGAAACCGATCAGGCCTGTTCCAGCCAGACGTTCTGCAGATCCATCTCGAAGGTCTGGTGGATACCGTAGTTCCGTACCTTCTTGCTCATGTGGCAGAAAAGCTTCTGCCAGTAGGGCTGGATGATGACGCCTGACTCCTGCAGGATCGTCTCCAGATCCTTCATCACCTCACGCCGCTTCTCGACATCGTTGATGGAAAGCGCCTGTTTCAGCCTGGCGTCGAAATCGGGATTGGAATAGCCGGATTCGTTCCAGGCCTCGCCGGTGCGATAGCCCAGCGCCAGCACCTGCACGGCAAGCGGACGCATGTACCAGATCGTCATCGAATAGGGGTACTTGGTCCAGTCGTTCCAGAAGGTCGAACCCGGCAGCACGGTCCGCTTGACCTTGATGCCGGCCTCGCGCAACTGCGCCGCGATGGCGTCGCCGGTGTTCTTCTGCCAGTCGTCCTCGATGGTGATCAGCTCATGCTCGAAGTCGGCCTGGCCCGCTTCGGCCATCAGCTTCTTGGCGCCGGCGGCATCGCGCTCTTTCTTGGGCAGCGCATAGTATTCGGGCTGGATCGGGCTGACGTGATGGTTTTCGCCGACCGTTCCGCGCCCGCTGTAGCCGAGCTGCAGCACGACATTGTTGTCGACCGCCATCTGCAGCGCGTTGCGCACCCTCTGGTCGTCATAGGGCTTGTGCGTGACGTTGGTGCGCGCAACCAGCGTCGTCGCCGTCGCGACTTCCGACTTCACCAGATCCATCTTGTCCAGGATGTCGATGAAATCCGCCGGTGTTTCCAGGTTGAGGTCGATCTCGCCCGATTCGAACGCATTCACCGAGGCGTTGAAATCGGTGCCGTAGTCGACGAATTCGACGCCGTCGAGCGGTGCCTCTCCGCCCCACCATGTGCCGTTTTCGCGCCGCTTGACCACGGCCTTCTGGCCGACCGCATAGGACACCAGCTCGAACGGCCCGGTGCCGATCGGCTTCTTGACCGGATCGGCGCCGTCAGCGTCGAAATTGCGATGCACGATCAGCGCCGGATAGTCGGTGAAGTTCGGAACCAGCGCGATGTCCGGCTCGCTCAGCTTCAGCTTCACGGTGTGGTCATCGACCTTGGTGATGGCGCCGTCGCGGGCCTTGCCGGTCTTGGCGTCGATCAGCGCGCCCATGCGCCCGGCCATCGAGTTGCCGGCAGCTGCCTTTTCGCACCAGCGGGTCAGGTTGTAGGCGACATCGTCAGCGGTGAAGGCGTCACCATTGTTCCAGGTCACGCCCTTGCGCACATGCAGGACATATTCGGTGGCGTCGTCGTTGACGTCCCAGCTTTCGAGCAGCACCGGCTCGAAGGTGAATTCGCGGGTGTAGCGCACCAGCGGTTCGAGCCAGCTGCGCGAGACATTGGCAAGCTCCACCCAGTCATAGGTGCGCGGGTCCTTCTGTGCCTTGACCGGCATCGAGACCCGCAACGTGCCGCCCTTCCTGGCCTCTTCGGCGAAGGCAGGAGCAGGAACGGCCAGGCCGACCAGCCCGTAGGCAAGGGCCGTCGAGGCACCAAGCGCGCTCGCCAGCGCCAGGAATTCGCGCCGGTCGAAGCGGCCAGCCAGCACATCCCTGGCCATCGCCTCGACCGCTGCGGGGACGCGGTCGCCGTTGTTTCTGAAGAACCTCATTTTCTCCTCCCTTTTGTGTTCTGCCCGGTTCCCTTGGATTTCTGCGTTCATGTCTCCGTTGTAGCGGCAGCCTCCTTCACGCCCGCAGCCCGAACCGCACGCCGTCATAGACGGCGGCATGGATGTTCCTGGAAGCGACGGCGTCGCCGATGCGATAGAGGATGAAGGACCCGGCGGGGTTGCGAGCGGGAAAGATGTCGCCGCCGGCGACCAGCCGTTCATAGTCGACGGCGCCCGTATTGGCGGAAAGCGGCTTCAGTGCCAGATAAAGCTCGTCCAGCGGTGCCGTGCCATGCTCGACGACGACCTGATCGACCAGCCTTGTCGCCTGCCACCCTCCGGCGAAGTCCGAGCCGAGTGTCGCCACCAGTTGATTGCCATCGCGCTTCACCGAACGCAGGCGGGTGTTGATGGTGATGGTCACGCCCTTGGCGTGGAAAGCAGCCATATAAGGCACATGGTTCAGCCCGCCCATTTCCGGCGCGAAGAAGCGCTCCGGCGAAACCAGTTCGAGCTTCGCACCCTGGTTGGCGATCAGTTCAGCGGCGCCCATGCCCTGGTGGCCGCCATTGTCGTCATAGAGCAGCACGTTCTCGGCCGCCTTCACCGCGCCCGAGAGGATGTCCCAGCTCGAGGTGACCAGATCATCGCCCGCTTCCAGCGGCGGGTTCTGCGGAATGCCCCCGGTGGCGATGACGACTACATCTGGATCGAGGTCGAGCACATCCTGGCTTTCGGCCCAGCTATCGTAGCGGATATCGACACCGAGCCGCTCGAGTTCGGCAAGCCGCCAGTCGACGATGCCGATCAGTTCCTTGCGGCGCGGGTTCTGCGCCGCAAGCCGGATCTGTCCGCCGGCCTGAGAAGCGGCCTCCAGCACCGTCACCGTGTGGCCGCGCTCGCCCGCGACGCGGGCAGCCTCCAGCCCGGCCGGACCGGCGCCGACCACGACGATGCGCTTTCGCTCTCCAGTGGTCCTCTCGATGACGTGCGGGATCGTCGCTTCCCGGCCCGTTGCCGCATTGTGGATGCACAGCGCCTCGCCGCCTTCATAGATGCGGTCCAGGCAGTAGGTCGCGCCGACACAGGGGCGGATCTCGTGCTCGCGGCCCTCCATCACCTTCCGCATGATGTGCGGGTCGGCAATGTGGGCGCGCGTCATGCCGACCATGTCGAGCTTGCCGCTGGTTATGGCATGGCGCGCCGTCGCCACATCCTGGATGCGCGCGGCGTGGAAGGTCGGGAACTTCGTCGCGGCCCTGACCTCGCCGGCGAAGTCGAGATGCGGCGAGGAACGCATGCCCGTCACCGGGATGACCTTGGAGAGTGCTGCATCGCTTTCGATCGAGCCGCGGATGATGTTGAGGAAATCGACCTTGCCGGAGTTCGCCAGCCGGCGCGCGATCTCGATGCCTTCTTCCTTCGAAAGGCCGGCGGCGAAATCCTCGTCCGCCACCATGCGGATGCCGACGACGAAATCCTTGCCCACCGCTGCCCGCACCGCGTCGAGCACCATATCGGTGAAGCGCAGCCGGTTCTCCAGTGAACCGCCGAAATCGTCGTCGCGACGGTTGGTGGCCGGCGACCAGAAACCGTCGATGAGATGGCCATAGGCCTCGAACTCGATGCCGTCGAGACCTGCCGCCTGACAGCGCTGGGCGGCGGCGGCGTAGTCCCCGACGATGCGTTCGATGTCCCAGTCCTCTGCCGTCTTCGGAAAGGCGCGATGTGCCGGCTCGCGCACCGGCGAAGCCGACAGCACCGGCAGCCAGTCGGCCTTGTTCCAGCCGGTGCGGCGACCGAGATGGGTGATCTGGATCATCACCTTGCAGTCATGCTCGTGACAGGCATCGGTGAGCTCGGCCAGCCAGGGCACGATGGCATCGTCATAGAGATGCAGATTGCCGAAGGCGGCCGGGCTGTCGCGCGACACGATGGCCGAGCCCGCCGTCATCGTCAGCGCCATGCCGCCCTTGGCCTTCTCGGCATGATAGAGCCGGTAGCGCTGCTTCGGCATGCCGTCTTCGGAGTAGGCCGGCTCATGGCTCGTCGACATCACCCGGTTCTTCAAAACCAGATGCTTCAGACGGTAGGGTTGGAGGAGCGGATCTTTGGGTAGCGAAGTCATACGACTGCCTGCCTGCATCTGAATGGAACCTGCAGCCCGATCATGCCGATTTAGGAGGCCCCGGCAATTCCGTCCGGAATTGCGTAAGAATGAAGAATTGGAGCGTTTCCGCGTTTCCATGAAAAACGGAAACGCTCTGAGACTATCTGTTTCAATTGACGGTATCCGGCAGCTTTTCCTCGCGCCGCGCGATGAAATCCTCCAGCGCCTCGGCGATGCCCTCGTCGAGCTTCGGTTCCTCGTAGTCGGCCAGCATGTTGCGCGCCTTCTCCCGGCCGCGCGCATCATGATCCTTCGCGCCTTCGGCGTTCCATTGCTCGAAGGAATTGAAATCCATGATGCTCGGGCTGAAGAAGGCCTTCTCGAAATGATCGAGCGTGTGCTGGGTGCCGAGATAGTGGCCGGCCGGCCCGACTTCGCGCACGGCCGCCATCGCGTCCTTGAAGTCCTCGAACGGAACCCCGCCGGCATATTTGTACCAGCCGACAAGCTGCTCGCAGTCGGTGGCGAATTTCGAATAACCGCAGGCCAGTCCGGCCTCGAGCCAGCCGGCGGAATGCCAGATGTAGTTGGCGCCGGCCAGGATAGCCGCATGCATCAGCATGTTCGCTTCATAACCCGCTTGTGCGTCGTTGAGCTTGGAGCCGACATGGAAGCCGGAGGTGCGCCAGGGCAGCCGGTATTTCCGGGCGAGCGCGCCCATGAGATACATCATCTGCGCCGCTTCCGGCGTGCCGCCCATGGGCGCACCCGTCTTCATGTCGACGGCGACCATGAACTGCCCGTAGATCTGCGGCGATCCCGGACGCAGCAGCTGCGTGAAGGCGACGCCCGCCAGCGCCTCGGCATTGACCTGCGCCACCGCGCCCACCGAAGAAGCCGGTGTCGAGGCGCCGCAAAGCGCGAAGGGGGCGAGGATCAGCGGCTGGTTGTTGCGCGCATAGACCTTCATGGCGTCGAGCATGGTTGCATCCCACACCAGCGGCGAGTTGCAGTTGGTGATCGACACCAGCACCGGATTGTCGCGGACATAGTCTTCGCCGAACACGATACCGGCCATGGCCATCGTGTCTTCGGCGCGATCCTTCGACGTCACGATGCCCATGAACGGCTTGTCGGAATGTTTCAGCGCCGAATGGATGATGTGCAGGTGCCGCTTCGGCACCGGAATCTCCATCGGCTCGCAGATGATCGAGCTCGACGAATGCAGCGCCGGCGCCATGTAGGCGAGCTTGTGGAAGTTCTGCAGGTCGGCCAGCGTGCCGTAGCGCCGGTGGTTGTCGAGGTCGCGCACATAGGGCGCGCCGTACATCGGCACGAAGATGGAATTCTTGCCGCCGACGCGCACCGAGCGCTGCGGGTTGCGCGCATTGAGCGTGAACTCGGCGGGAACCTTCGACACCAGTTCCATCAGCAGGGCACGGTCGAGACGAACCCGCGTGCCGGAGACATCGGCCCCGGCCTGCCGCCACAAGGCGATCGCCTCGTCGTCGCGGAATTCGCAGCCGACCTCTTCGAGGATCGACAGCGATTCCTGGTGGATCAACTCGACCGCTTCGTCGGGGACGATCTCATAGGCCGGGATCTGGCGCACCAGCGTCGGGAAGGCCGGCACGGCGGCACTTCTGAGCGCCTTGCGCCCGATGCGTCCGCCGCCGCGACGATGCGGGGCCGGCGTTTCCGTGACCTGGCTTAGATCTGCGATACTCATCTCTGGCGTTCTCCCTTGCGGAAAGAGAACGCAGCGCACCCCGCTTGTTCAAGCGAATAAGGAACCCTGTTCGCTTGAATTCAACTCAAGCGAGCAGGGGAACCACAAGCCGCGCAATCCGATGGTTTCCGCGCGACGATCAGGCAGGTGCTTTGCAGTGCGCATCGACCACCCGCTGCACCATCGGTGCGTAATGCGGGAAGTTCGGTGTCGCAAGGCCGGCGATCTTCCCGGCATCGTCGAGATGACGAACCCGCACGATGTCGCGGACATTGGGATTCGTCTCGAAAACGGCGATTTCCTCCGCGCTCATCGGTCCGCCCTGCAGGTTAAGCGAGTGGATCGAAGCCGCCGACAACTGCCCGAAATAGGAAGGGTCGGTCGCGCAGATATAGCGCTTGGCGGCGACGTGGAAACGAACGCAGTCAATCACCAGATCGGGAAAGAAGCGCTGCAGCACTTCGGCGCCGGCCTCTTCATGATGTTTGTCGTGCGTGTCGTCCATCGAGAACGTGCCGAACTCGCTGGTGAAATGGCCGATGTCGTGCAGCAAGGCCGCGACGACGATGATTTCCGGCTCGCCCTGCTGCTCGGCCAGATAGGCGCCCTGCAGCATGTGTTCGGCCATCGTCACCGGCTCCCCGAGATACTCCTCACCGCCGCGACGCTCGAAGATATCGGCGAGGAAGGGGACAATCGTATCCGCCGTCAGCGTATCGGAAGCGGGCTTCGCCATCATGCCGCCTCCTGCCGCTCGATCGCCGCAAGCGTGGACAGCAGGCCGTCCTTGTCGGCATAGCAGCCCTGGAGCCAGCGCGAACCCGCGCCTGAATAGCCCTTTCGGGCATGCAGCACGCGCGTGTTGTCGACGATGAAGGATTCGCCCGGCGACAGCTTGAAAGTCACTTCCATCGACGTGTCGTCTATCAGCTCTCCCAGTCGGCGATAGGCGGCGTAATAGTCGGCCATGTCGTCATACGGCACCTCGGTGATGGCTGCTGCCGAGCGGTTGTTGAAGCGGATGCCGACCAGTTCCCCGTCCGGGGCAAGCTCGATCATCGGCCTGCGCGAGCGCAGGCACACGCCGGCGCTGCCGGCATATTCGAAACGGGCGCAGTGGCCGGCCAGAAGATCGAAACCGCGCGGGTTTTCCGCACGCAGACGCTCGCAGGCGCGGAATCCGTCGACAACCATGTTTTCGCCGCCCTCGGCCGAATTCTCCAGGCAATAGAGGATCTGCAGGGTCGGCACCGGATCGCGATAGGGATTGTCGGTGTGGGCCTGAAGGCCAAGCCCGGTATAGGCAAGGTTGGAGGGGTTCACCTCTGTCCGCACTTCGAAATGGCGGCCGTAATTCGTCTCCCGGACATAGCCGAACAGCGAAGCGACCTTGAACAGCGCACCGCTTTCCACCAGACCGCCGACAAGTTTGCCAAACCCGAAGCGCCGCACCCCGGCAAGCCAGGCGGCGAGCGCATCCCTGTCCTGGCTCACCGCCGCAAAATCAGCAACTGGAATGGCCTCACCCAGTGTCGCATCCCAGGTCTCGATGTCCGGACCGGTCCACCCTGTGACGCGGCGCGGCGCGTTGTCATAGCTGTGGCCGGCAAGCCATTCGAGATCGTAGGCAATGGTCCTGCCTTCCGGCTGGAACATCACATGAAGCTGCTTTCCATCGATCTGCGCCGAAACGATCGTCGTATCGGCGGGAATATCGCCGAGCGTTATCAAGCGCTGCCCGTTCCCCGGCGCGCGGGTCGCTTCGTCCCAGGCATTGTCGCGCAGCCAGATGGCGTGGAAACGATGTCTGCCCTTGCCCGGAAGGTCGAGCGCAAGCGCCCCGCCACCGTCCAGGATCTCGAATTGGGTGTTGCCTGCCATGGGTCGCTCCTCAGCGGATAATGGTGGGATGACCGATACTTGACACCGCACCTCACATAAGCACAAACAACGATATCTGGCAGCAAGACCTCAAATTCGTTATGCCTCAAACCGCGCAGAACCTGCCGCCGCTTGAATGGATCCGCGTCTTCGAAGCGTCGGCGCGGCTTGGCAGCTTTACCGCCGCCGCCAATGAACTGGGCCTGACCCAGGCGGCGGTCAGCCAGCGCATCAAGAACCTGGAACTTCATCTCGGCGCGCAGCTGTTCAGCCGGAAGGCGCGGGGTGTCATCCTTTCAACGCAGGGCGAGGCCTGGCTCCCTCACGTCCAGGCGGCGTTGGCGGAGCTGCTGCACAGCGCGGCCAATCTCTTCGAGCAGCCACGGCGCAAGATCAGCATCGCGGCCTCGAATTCGGTGATCGAGCTGTGGATCGTTCCTCGTCTGGCCGACATCGCGCGCCGCCTGCCCCATGTGCAGCTTTCGTTCGAAACCATCCAGAACCTGCCGGACTATGATCGGCTGGAGGTCGATTTCGAGATCCGCTTTGGCACGGGCAACTGGGCAGGCCGCGAGGCAATCCAGCTTTTTGCCGAAGAGCTGACGCCATTGGCCTCGCCGTCCCTGCTGGGAGATGGCACGGATTGGCAGGACCGACCGCGTATCGCCACTTCCGGGCCGCGGCTCGGCTGGCGGGATTGGTCGAATGCAGCAGCCGAGCTGCCCGGCCCGACGCCTTTGCTGCGCTTCGACACCTTCGTGCAATCCCTGCGGGCAGCGGAAGCTGGTGCCGGCGTCCTGCTGGGCTCGCTCGCATTGTGCGCGAACGCCATCGCAGCCGGCAGGCTGAAGCGCCTGACGGATCGCACGCTGCATATGGAAGCCGGTTACTGGATAAGCTGGGCGCGCAGTCACCCAGCCTTTGCCGAGCAAAGGGACCTGGTCGATTGCCTTGCCCGCCCCTGACCCGCTGCTGTTCAGTCGTGGAGCGCCAGCAGCCAATCCCGCAGCAGGCCGGCTTGCGGGCTTAGCGGACGGCGCGCGCTCCAGGTGACGAAATAGGAATGTGGCGCCGCGATTTCGGCGGTGCTGAGCTGCACCAGGTCGCCGCTTTCGATCAGCGGTCGCACCAGGCTCGCCCAGCCGAGCACCGCTCCTTGCCCGCTGCGCGCCGCCTGCAGCGCGATGACGTGGCTGTTGAACCGTCTGACATTGAGCCGGCGGTTGGGACAGCCGAGCTCGCGGAAGAAATCGGCCCAGGTCGTCCAGCTCCAGTCCATGCCCTCGACGGAGAGCAATTGCAGCCCTGCCAGGTCGTCCAGCGTCTCGACGGCATGTTCGCGCGCAAAGCCCGGACTGGCCACCGCGAAGATGCGATCGCCATAAAGCCTGGCCGACAGCTCGTCCGGCCACTCGCCATTGCCGTAGCGGAGTCTGAGATCGATGTCGGGGCGGTCGAGACCGCGCGGATGGTCGGAGATGACGTGATCGACGGCGATATCCTGGTGGCTCGCCCAGAAAGCGCTCATGCGCGGCATCAGCCACAGATGCGCCATCGCCATGGTGCAGCCGATGGTGACGCTGGACTGCCCGCCCGAAGCCTTGACCTGCCGGAAGGTCGATGAGATTCGCTCGAACCCTTCCTTGAGCGCGGCCGCCATCGTCTCGCCTTCCCGCGTCAGTTCGAGCGCACGATGGCGGCGCAGGAACAGCGGATTGCCGAGTTCCTCCTCCAGCATACGGATCTGCTTGGAAACGGCTCCGATGGTGACGTTGAGTTCCTCCGCCGCCTTGGTGAGGCTGAGATGGCGCGCGGCCGCCTCAAAAGCTGCGAGCGCAATCAGCGACGGAAGGTTGTAGTAGCGGCGAACCATGACGGGTCATTTGGCCCGGATGACGCCAATCCCGCAAGACTTGCCTGTTCGATCTCGACATCGGTGCCCGATATGGCGCACTAAGTCTGGCTCCCCGGCGAAGCAAGGAAACGGCCGTGAAAACCGCGATCGTCTTTGACTGCGAGTTTCTATGCGCGGAGGGATCGCAGCGCCGGTTCTGGTGCGGCGCCCATGATCCGGATCCGGTGATCGCTCAGATCGGAGCGGTGAGGCTCGGCCTGGACGACCCTTTTCCGATCCTGGACACTCACAGATCCTACGTTCGTCCGATGGACCGCTTCGGTCGGCAATATGACATCGACCCGTTCTTCACCGCGTTGACCGGAATAACCTCGGACGTGATCGCTGCGCGAGGTGTTCCACTCAGCCAGGCGCTGCAGGATGTCGACGCGTTTTCGAATGGAGCGCGGCTATGGTCCTGGGGCAAGGACGAGTTGAACATGGTCGCTATCAGTTGTTATGTCGAAGGCATCGCACCGGTAATCCCGGCTCCGCGCTTCGCCAATGCGGTGAAGCTGCTGCTGGCTGCGGGCATGCCAATCGAGGATCTGGCGAGAACGCCAAGCAACAAGCTGGCGCAATATTACGGCGTCGATCATCCGCCGCTCCAAGGTCACTACGCGCTCGACGACGCCCTGTCGGTCGCCTACGCGCTGCAGCATCTCCTGCTCGCCGGGAAGCTGCAACCATCCGCGTTCGAGTGAGGCCTTCGCAAGGCCCGGCGCACCGGGCCCTGCGAAGCGTTCAATCCATTAGAACGAACGTTGAAAGCGGAAAATCCCGCAACTACGAACTCCGCTGCGCGGTTTTACTAGGCCGCGTAGCGAACAGGGGCGCGATGCCGGCGCGCCTTGAACCAGGCGGCGATCGGTTTTTCGAGCAACTCGTGGCAGAGCAGTCCCGCAACCGTTCCGGCAATGATCGACACGACGAAGGCGCCCCACGCCGGCAAACCGATTGTCCCGCTCGCCTTCACGACGATCGAAATCGCGATCGTGTGCCAGAGATAGATCGAATAGGAGGCGTCGCCGAGATAGGTCGGAGCCCGCATATGGCGCACGCGGCCTGCCTTTTCGAGACACAGCACGCCGATCAGCAGCATGCCTGACAGAGGGGCGAGCGTTGCTGGCCCGTAGGGAGCATACCCCAGGCCGACCAGCGTGAAGCCGGCTATCGACACCAGAAGCAGGGGAATTCCCAGTTCGGCTCGCGGCAGACGATTGGCCAGCCACAGCTTGCCGATCGCCGCCCCGATCAGGAATTCCGCCATCAGCGGGCTCGTGTAGGTGCGCAGCACCGCACCGGCCGGCTGCATGGCGACACCGATGCAGACAAGCCCGATGAACACCAGCGCCAGCACCGGGAAGCGTCGCGCGGCCGGTAGGAGCAGCGCGGCCGCGAACAGGACGTAGAAAAACATCTCGTAATTCAGCGTCCAGCCCTGCACCAGCACCGGCCAGGTACCGCCGTCGCTGGGCGAGACATGCGGGATGAAGGCGAACGAGCCGAAGACATGGAAAACGGTGAGCTTCATCTTGGGAAAGAGGCCCGCCAGCCCCCCAGCCACCATGACCGCCGTCGCGATCCAGTAAAGCGGCACGATGCGTTCGATACGCTCCCGCAGGAACGCGACCGGCGAGGGTTGGCGCGTCTCGGCCAGCACCCACATGATGAAGCCGGACACGACAAAGAAAACATCGACACCGGCAGCGCCGATGACGAAATGTCCACCATTGCGTTCGGCGGCATGGAAGATCACCACCCCCAGCGCCGCCGCGGCCCGCAGATACTGGATGCCGTAGAGCTTGTTCATGCCGTGCGGTGCTGCAGCAGGCGCGCCGTCGTGGCGAAATGAGGCGCGCGCTGGGGCAGCACCAGCTGTCCCGCCGCGTAGTAGACGAGGAAGGAACCGACGACGTACGGATTTATGACGTCCACTTCGACGAAGGAGCGGATCAGGAACATCACCGCGATGCCGAGCAAGGTGAAAGAAGCCGGATCCCGCCGCGCGTCGATCAGGCGCAGCAGCAGGCCGAAGGGAACGCGCACCATCAGCACCGAGATGGCCAGGATGCCGGCAAGTCCAAGCTCCACCAGCACTTCGATGTAGGTGTTGTGGAAGTGGAATCCGCTGCGCGAACCGATGTAGAACTCCTGCCAAAGCCGTTCGGCCTCGGAAAATCCCTGGACCCAATAGCCCTGGTAGCCGACCCCGAACCAGGGCGACTGCATCGCTGCCTCCCAGCCCTGCTGCCAGAGATAGGTGCGGCCCGTAAGCGTCGAATCCTTGCCGAAAGCGCCAAGCACCGCATCGGCCGCGCCCAGATTGAGTCCTACGAAGATGACAAGCAGGCCGATCGCCATGCCGGCCACCAGCCCGCCCTTGCGGGCAGATGGTGAAAACATCATCGCCAACTTCAGGCAGATCAGCAAAGCAAGCGTGGCGCCGATGGCAAGCACCGAGGTCGCCGACTGCGCAGCCAGCAAGGTGTAGGCACACAGCAAACCACAGAAGATGGCCAGCAAGCGCCAAAGGCCGTGCTCATGCTGGACCGCGATTGCCGTGAAGGCGAAATAGATGCCGAGCGACGAAAACAGGCCGAGCTGGTTCTTCGACGAAAACGCGCCGACAAAACTGTAGGTGCCGTCGATCGGGTCCAGATTGTACTGGCCGAAGGCAATCGAGAACAGCACCACCATCAGGATGCCGCCCAGCGCGCCGATGTTGAGCGTGCGAACTGAAACCGTGCGCGCCGCGATCAGAGCGCAGACGACATGGGACAGCAATTGCACACCCGCGCGCGCCGTCACCCCGGGCGCCGCCGACCAGAACATGGACAGGCAGGCAAGCACCGCGAAGGCGATGATCCAGAAAAACCGGCGGTAGTCGCCCAGCGCGCGCTTGTAGTCGACGAACACGAGCGGCAGCCAGAAGGCGTAATAAGCAAGAATGGAAACTTGCCCGAAGCGGGTCGAATAGGCGAACACGAAGATCGACACCGCAACCGCCGCGGCGCCGTACCAGAAATTGCGCTCAGGGTTCACAAGCAGTGCTTTGGCGATCCTCACGACATCGCTCCGCTATGGGTGTGCTCGGAGCCTGACGCGTTCTGCCGAACATGCCAGGGACGCTCCGATGCTTTGAGCCGGCGCAACATGCATTCCGAAAACCGGTCCCGATTTTCAGATCGATGCGCTGTGCGCCACCCATCCGTTCGGGCGCGCGACGCGTCTGCGGCCATCTTCGTCATGCTCGGCTCTTGCGACCGTCTCAGTTGGATGTCACGCGAGGACCAGCGATCTCGATCTTCACCACGTCGCCGGGCAGGATCTGCGTGTTCTCATCAGCAGCGGTCTCGTTCGCCTTGCCATCTTCGCCCGTGCGCACGATCGCGTAGCGGATGACTGGCTCGGCACCGTTGCTGGCGGTGCGCGCAGCGTCCGGAGCCCGTGACATCGCCTCGGTCATCAGACCCGAATACATGCCCATCTTGAAGCCCAACTCCTCAAGGTCGGCTTCGGTTTGCTGGCGGCTCTGGGCAACTTCGGTATCGCGATCATTCTGCAGCCGGGTCGCATCCTGTGTTGCCTTGGAGATGTCCTGCTTGGCACGCAGGCTGGCTGTTTCCAGATCGAGCACCTTGCCCTCGAGTTCGGCACTGGTCCGTTCGAGGTTCATGATGCGCTGGTTGACCACGAGGCCCTTTTCGGCAAGGCCGCCGATGCTCTTCAGTTCGTCTTTCGACAGTTCGACCTGTCGGTTCTGCGTGACGATCTTCTTCGCCAGCGATTCGATTTCGGACTGCAGCAGCTTCTTGAGATCGTCCAGCGCCGTGAGTTGCAGGCGCAGGCGCTTCCCGCGCGCCTCCTTCAGCGCCGTCTCGTCCGACATCAGCTTGCGTCCAACGTCGGTCTTGTTGAGTTCCTGCGGAAAGTCGATCTGCTCCTTGTTCTCCGCCTCGGCGATCAGGCGCGCACGGCGCGCCAGCAGGCCGTTCCGCTGCGCGACGAGCACGTCGTAATTGCCTTGCGCCTGGATGAAGTCGCGCACGCCACCCTGTCCGCCGTCGGCACGGCGCAGGCCACCGGCAAGGCTCATCGCCTTCAGCACCGTCAGCCCGGGCGCATAGGGGTATTTGCCGGGTGTCTGGACATCGCCGGCCAGGAAGACGGGGCGATATTCGGCGATCTCGACCGATGCTTCAGGCCGGTCGGGCAGGCCGAGTTTCTGCTGCAGGCCGGCGGCGATGGCCGTCGCCATTTCGGTCGTGGTCTTGCCTTTGACGTCGAGCTCGCCGACGAAAGGAAGCGAAACCACCCCGGAAGCGTTGACGCTGTAGTCGCCGCTGATGGTAGCCCAGTCGCGAACCGCGCCCTCAGCGCTCTGCCATTCGGCAACCCGGATACGCAGTTTGTCCATCGCGTCCAGCCGATAGTCATCGGCGGCCATGGATACGGATGTGGCCATCAACACGAGACCAGCGCAGACAAGAGCCTGGATAAACAGCCATGCAGATGAAGCTGCTCGAAAATATCTCAAAGAAAGCCGTCCTTTCTTGATAGACCTTCGAGAAGAAGATCCGACGAAAACCCGTCCGGTGGTTGCAGGGAGATCAATAACTGCCCCGCGACGAGAACACCGCCGGGACTGTGCGCACCAGAATCTTCATGTCGAAGACAAACGACCAGTTCTCGACATAGTGCTGGTCGAAGGCGACGCGGGCGCCGTAGGAAACATCGTTGCGGCCGCTGACCTGCCACAGGCCGGTCAGGCCCGGGCGGGACTTCAGGTAGAACTCCGCCGCGGTGCCGTAGAGTTCCAGCTCGTCCTTCACCACCGGGCGTGGGCCGACAAAGCTCATTTCGCCACGCAGGATGTTGATGATCTGCGGCAATTCATCGAGCGAAAGCTTACGCAACACCGCGCCGACGCGGGTCACACGCGGGTCGTTCTGCAGCTTGCGGGTGGCATCCCATTCTTCCCGATCCTGCGGATTGTTGGCCAGATGAGCTGCCAGCACCGCATCGCCGTTTTCCACCATCGTCCGAAACTTCCAACATCGGAACACGGCGCCGTTGCGGCCGATTCGTCGGTGGCCGTAGAGGATGCTTCCACCACCGTCGGTGGTCTTCACGAGCGTGGCCAGCATCAACAGCAAGGGGCTCAGCAAGGCGATGCCTGCCAACGCGCCCAAAACGTCGAATCCGCGCTTGATAGCGCCACCGATCGCGGGAGGCGTCCCCTCGTCCGGCTGGCATGACAAGCCGTTGGCCAATCTGGCGGCGTCTCTCATTTTGTTGCTCCGCAAAAAATGGTCAGGTCAACGATGCTGCATCGCAGCATGCAAACAATAGAGGGCTGGATATGTCACCTCTATGATGAAAATCGGTCGCAAAAACGAGATGGCAGTCATATTTTGTAACGAATCGAAACATTGCGGGTTTTCCTATGTTCGAACGCCGCATGAAATCTCTCTTTTGTGTTTGATTTCCTTTATGTTTTCAATATTAAACTACAAAAATCACGCCACATTTCGGTATTTATCAAATTGTAGTTTATTTCTCCATGCAACCGCCACGAAGATAACCAATAGTGCTAAAATAACGCGGACAGCATCACTTCGGCTTTTGCAAGCGCAACCGCATATGCGGACGTGTTGCAATAATATCTCCAGCGAACCCAAGGTAAACCATGAGCAAGGAAGTGATCCGGTGGCGTGTTGCGTAGTGTTGCCGAAATTCCTATATTTGAGGACGTGCGGGCAAATGGGAAATCTGGGCTTCAAGCTTTGAAGAAGGCGAGTCTTGATTTCGCCAGCTGAGGTGTAAGACCAGCGCCCGTCACGGCGGGAGACAGGTTTTGCCCAAGCGTTTCAACGCGACACGAAATCAGAACGACAGGAAAGGATAAGATGTCCTTTCTGTTATTCCTTCGTGGTTTTATCGCTGTGCTGGTTGCATTCGCCGTAGCAAGCTATGCGATTACTCAGTCCGCTTGGACAACTTTCATCCAGACGCTGATTTGTGCGGTCATCATTCAGGTTGGATATTTCATCGCCATTCTGTTCATGGTGTGGCGCTCCGGCGAGACCAGGAATCGCGGCGAGACACTCGCTCGCGGTGAAAATGCCACCGTTTCCGCCAAGGATCTGCAGGCGAAAGGCGAGACCGCGCAACTGCCGGGCGTCGGACGCTCGCCTCTGCCGTAGAGCAACTCCAGCCAGCCCCAGGCACCGACTGTCATCAAATCGCCTTGCGCTTCTGCGAACAGGCGACCACGGCGTGGGACCGTGGCAACACGCCACAAATCGGTATGGGGACACATCGGCTGCAAGCGAGCGGCCGCAACTGGAGTGTGGAGATGACTTCATCCGCCACGGTCTGCGTCATCATCGCAGCCAAGAACGCTGAAGCGACGATCGGGCGAGCGGTTGTCTCGGCGCTGCGCGAGAAGCGGGTTTCCGAAGTCGTCATCGTCGACGATGGTTCGCAGGACGCGACCGCCCAGGCCAGCCTCGAGGCCGACGATGCCAGCGGCCGCCTGCATATCCTCCGCCTCGAGCGCAACCACGGACCGGCCTATGCCCGCAACCGCGCCATCGAACACTCCAAGGCGCCTCTGATTGCCATATTGGATGCCGACGATTTCTTCCTGGAAGGCCGGTTCGATGCCTTGATCGACGGTGAGGATTGGGACTTTGTCGCCGACAACATCGTTTTCATCGACAGCCGTGGCGCACATGGCCCGGAACCCGAGGTGCCGCATTTCGAGCCGGCCCCGCGCTTCCTCGACCTCGAAGGTTTCGTCGAGGGCAACATCTCGCGACGCGGTGCTTCGCGCGGCGAGATCGGATTCCTCAAGCCCGTCATGCGCCGCGCCTTCCTGGACGCGCATGGCCTGCGCTACGACGAGCGCCTGCGGCTGGGGGAAGACTATGATCTTTATGCGCGCGCACTGCTGAAGGGTGCGCGCTACAAGGTCGTTCACGGCTGCGGCTACGGTGCCGTCGTACGCCCCGATTCGCTGAGCGGCAGACACCGGACAGACGACCTGAAGCGGCTCTACGAAGCAGACCTGGCCATGCTGTCCAATCCATTGCCGGCGACGGCGCGAACCGTGCTGAGCCGTCACGAACGCCATGTCCGGGGCCGCTACGAGCTGCGCCATTTCCTCGACGTCAAGGCTTCGCGCGGCCTGGCACGGGCCGGCATCCATGCCTTGCTACGGCCTGTCGCGCTGCCGGCGATCATGGGCGGCATCCTCGGCGACAAGCTCGAAGCGCGGCGGGCACGGCAGAGGCCCGTCAGCGACGAACCGGCAGCGCTGCGCTATCTGCTGCCGGCGCGCAGTGGCGCTCAGAGATAGTCGCGCCGCACCTCGGCAAGCACGTCGCGGAAGCGGTCCTTCCTTTCCGACAGCACCGCATCGCTGCTGAGCTGCGGCCGCGCCTTGCGCGCCTGCCACAATGCCAGCGTCGACGGCGCCGCCAGCACCTGCTTGGCCACGGAACGCAGCATCGACGGCTGCGGGTCGTTGCGCGTCATCACCAGGGCGTTCGTATCGGAACCGTGCGAACGCTCTTCGACGTGGTCGGGCCCGCTCGTGTCATTCGCTGCCGCTGCCGGCGCTTCGAAACCGAAGCCCCAGAACCGCGCTCCCTTGCTGACCGCTTCGGCCCGTGACGAGATCGGAATCTGTCGCGGCCTGTATTCGACGCCGAGCGACGTGGCCCAATCGCGCCACTTGAACGAATTGATCGAGCGGGACGTCGTCACCGCGACCCACGGCACTCGGAAGGCATCGGCCAGGATTGCGGCGTGCATGGATTCGGCGACCACCAGATCAGCCTGGGCAATCGCCCGGATCACCGACCTGGCTTCGCCGCAAGGATCGACATAGCCCAATCCGGCTGCCTGGCAGACTACAGGCCAGATGCCGCCGACCGTCGACTCCCAATGCGGAACGAAGATCGCGCCGCCGGTTCTTGGCAAATCGCGGAATTCCGGCATCTCGGCCACCATCACGGCTGGATCGATGATGCCCAGTTCCGGCGCCAGTCCGAGCTTCTGCGCTGTAAGGGGTCCACGCACCGCGCGGACATCCCACTCGTCCCTGTTGGAAAGGTCCGGCGGCGAGCCGTAGCCGAAACCGCTGCCGATGACGAGTTTCTTCACATCGGCCGGCAGCAGCACCTGGTTGAGCACGGTGCCGACGCCAACCAGAAGCACATCGGCGTGAACGTCCCGAAATCCCGGCAACAGGAAGTCCCAGAGCCACAGGTTGAGATCGTCGCCAAAATTGCCGTGTGCGGATTCCCAGTAGAATGGTTGCATCACAAGGTCCTACTTCGCAATCTTGGAAACGGCGAGATTGACGGCGCTGCGCAGAAGTTTCGGATCGCGCCAGGCCCAGGCCGCCAGCTGTCTCAATTGCGGCGCCTTGCGCGCCTTCACCAGCCGCGCCTGTCCCCAAAGCGCCTGGTTGCGTGCCGTCTGCTTGTAGCTTTCGATCGACGCCCGGTCCTCGGCGACATGCTGGAACCGGTTTTCCAGCTGGTCGAGCGCC
This sequence comes from Mesorhizobium sp. EU05-FHT14A09, assembly GCF_058790995.1. Classification (NCBI taxonomy): domain Bacteria; kingdom Pseudomonadati; phylum Pseudomonadota; class Alphaproteobacteria; order Hyphomicrobiales; family Phyllobacteriaceae; genus Mesorhizobium; species Mesorhizobium sp. EU05-FHT14A09. The sequence continues at coordinate 229,831 of NZ_JBYTDF010000003.1, read as the reverse complement.
ACCCACGTGTTGAATTGCTGCTTCAGGAACTGCGGCGAATCGCTGTCCAGGCCGTGGAAGATGTTGATGCCTTCGCCGCGCACCGCGCCGAAACTCTCGGAAAGCACGGTACGGCGAGCACTTCTGACGCAGTCATAGAAGAACAGCACATCCTCGGCGGCCAGCCGCAGCGAGGCATCGAAGCGAACCTTGCGGAACAGCGGCTCGCCGATGACCATGCATGACAGGTGCATGAAGCTCCAGTTCTTCAGCATGGTCGCGCCGAGCGCGGGAACCTCGACGAGAGGCGGCTGCTCGGAAAGGCGGACCACCTGTGTCACCGCGGCGAGGTCGGCCACGCCGAAGTGGTAATAGAAGGCATCGCCACCCTTGATCGAGGCCCAGTAACAATCCGCCTCAAAAAGTGATAGGCCCGCCACGGCATTCTTCAGGTGATCGGGGGTCCACTCGTCATCGGAATCGAGGAAAGCTGCATAGGCAGTGTCGGCGCCGATCCGGTCGAGACCTGTATTGCGCGCCCCGCCGGGTCCGGCATTCGGTTGTTTTACAACGGTTATTCGCGCCCGCTCAGCGGCGTCGAAATTTTCGAGATCGTTTTCGGCCGGCAATGGAGAGGCATCGTCAACGACGATCACGTCGAAATCCGCATGCGTCTGCGCGAACACGGATCGCAGCGCACGGGCCAGGATTCCTGGCTCTCGCTGGTAGTAGGGAATGATGACTGTGCATTTCGTCATTTTTTCGCGCCTTCAGGAGGTTAGGAACCCGCGCAAGTGGTTCCGATGATTCCGGTCGGTGCCCCCCGTCCAGAGCTCGCTGACGCACGGCCCGCTCGTTCAAACAAACGGTGCCCGTCCCATGCCGGCTGCTTGTAACCTGAAAAGCGTGACAAAAGATGTCGGCCGGAGCGAGCCCTCCAAGACCAGCACATTCGGGCTGAAATTTGTCGCCTCCTCGGCGAGGCCCTGCGGACCCAACGCAGCAACCGAAAAGGATCGATCCCTGTGACCAACATTCTCGTCGTCGGCGGCGCCGGATACATCGGATCCCACACCTGCCTGGACCTGGCCGGGCGTGGCTTCACGCCGGTGGTTTATGACAATCTGAGCAACGGCCACGCAGAATTCGTGAAATGGGGCCCGCTGGAGCGCGGCGATATCCGCGACCGCGACAGGCTTGCAGCGGTGATCGAGGCCTACCGCCCGGCTGCGATCGTGCATTTCGCCGCCCTGATCGAGGTCGGCGAATCGGTGAAGGCGCCGGCCGCCTTCTACGACAACAATGTCGCCGGCACGCTTTCGCTGATTCTCGCGGCCCAGCAGGCCGGCATCGACAAGCTGGTCTTCTCGTCGACCTGCGCCACCTACGGCCTGCCGGTCGACGTGCCCATGCGGGAAACGCACCCGCAGAACCCGATCAACCCTTATGGTCGTTCCAAGCTGATCGTTGAGCAGATGCTGGCCGATCTCGACCGTCACCAGGGCTTCCGCTCGGTCGTCCTGCGTTATTTCAATGCGGCAGGCGCGGATCCCGAAGGGCGAATCGGCGAACGGCATTTTCCTGAAACGCATGCGGTGCCGCTTGCCATCGATGCCGCGCTCGGCCGCCGCGACGGCTTCAACGTGTTCGGCACCGACTACGACACGCGTGACGGCACCTGCGTGCGCGATTTCATCCACGTTTCCGATCTCGCCGATGCGCATGGCCGTGCCGTCGAATATCTGCTCGGCGGCGGCGAAAGCGTTGCCCTCAACCTCGGCACCGGTACCGGCACAACGGTGCAGGAATTGCTGACGGCGATTGCGGCGGCAGCCGGCACATCCTTCCCGATTCGCCGCGAAGGTCGCCGGCCTGGTGACGCTCCTGTTCTGGTTGCCGACAATGCGAGGGCAAGGTCGGTGCTTGGCTGGAACCCCAGGCACGACCTCGGTTCCATCGTCCGTACTGCCTGGCAATGGCATGCCTCGACGGGGCTGGCCGCGGCAGAGTAATATCACCCGGTGGGTGGGTAAGGTTACGAACGGCAGGAGAAGGGACCGGCCATGGCCTTATTCGGATTCAATACACGCAAACAGTTCCGGGTCAGAAGCCTCCGGCGCGACCGCGAGACGGATGCGACCCGTGCTGCCCGGATGCTTGGCCTGGTCGACGGATTGCGCAAGGAGATCGAGCGCGAGCGGGACGGCCTGCGCGATCGCTACGAAAGCATCGCCGCTCAGGCTGCCTTCTCGCAGCAGGCTCTCGAGGATGAACAGGACACCTCGATGTCATCGACCATCAGCGACCTTACCGACGTGATGATCCGCTATTCGGCTCGTATCGCGGCTCTCGAGAAACAGATCGATTTTGTTACCAGCCTGCGTGGGCAGGCCGAGCTGTTTCCCTATGAAAATGAAGAGATCGCGACGCCAGCGCCTGCTCCCCGCGAGCAGCTGGCTTAACCGACGCTCACAAAAAGTTACCGCACAGCCGACAGGAATGTGGGCTGACGTCACATTGTGATCCGCTAATCTAATTTATGTGCATTGCAACATTCGCCCGAAATTGACGCGGGTCCGCAGCGCAGGCGAGCGACCCAAAACGAAAGTAGCAAGCGGTATGGCTGCAAGTCTGAGAATACCGGCGCGAGCCGGCTTAAATTGTTTTGTCGCAGTAGCGTCCGTATTGTCCATATCCATCGTGGGTATGGGTTCCGGGCACGCCGAAGATCAAAAAGAACCTAAAGCCACGGGAAAATCTTTCATCGAGACCTTCGACAGGCTCGACAAGAAGCGCTGGTATGTTTCCGATGGTTGGTCGAATGGTGATCATCAGAACTGCACTTGGTCGGCCAAGCAGGTCAGCGTGTCGGACGGCACCTTGAAGCTTGGCTTCCAGGCGGAACCAAGCAAAGGCCGCAACAATGTTTGCGGCGAGGTGCAGACCAACAAGCGATTCGGCTACGGCACCTTCGAAGTGCGCATGAAGGCCGCAGCGGGCTCCGGCCTCAACACCGGCTTTTTCTCGTTCATCGGTCCGGTCCACAAACAGCCGCACGACGAGATCGATTTCGAAGTGCTCGGCAAGGATCCTTCCAAGGTCCAGGTCAACCAGTACGTTAACGGCAAGAGCGTCGGTTCGGCCAGGCTGGTCGATGTGCCCGGCGGCGCCGACAAGGAATTCCACGACTATGCCTTCGTCTGGCAGCAGGACCGTATCGCCTGGTATGTCGACGGCAAGCTGGTGGAGGAAGCCACCGATCCCGCCAAGCTGCCCAGCCACCCTTCCAAGATCTATCTCAGCCTCTGGGGTAGCGACACGCTGAAGTCCTGGATGGGCGCGTTCGCCAGCCCTCAGCAACAGATCACGGCGGAGGTGGATCGTGTCGCCTATACCGCTCTCGGCGACGCCTGCCAGTTTCCGGAATCGATCGTCTGCAAACTGAACAAGAGCACGCAGTGAGCGCGGCCCTTCATCCGCGCCTTGAGGCGCAGCGACAGCCAGTGCGATTTCGAAGAATTGTCGCATCTGGTGGCCAACCGTCCGCGACGCGCGATCGCTGGTTCAAAGTCGAAGCAACAATTCTCCGAAATCGCCCGAGCTGACGGTCCGGCATGCTGAACATTCTTTACCTGGTCCACGATCTTTGCGACCCGGCGGTACGCCGGCGCGTGACGATGCTGCAGGTCGGCGGTGCCACCGTGACGCTCGCCGGGTTCCGCCGCGCCGAGACGGTGCCCGATTTCGATGACCTGTTGCCGATCGATCTCGGCGTCACCGCCGACCGCGCCTTCGGTCAGCGCGTCGCAGCAATCGCCAAGGCAGCCTTCTCGCTTGGCGCCAGGCTCGCCGGCATCGTGAAGCCGGATGTCATCATCGGCCGCAACCTCGAGATGCTGGCCCTGGCCAACCGGGCGCGCAGCATTTTCGGTGGGTCCGCACCGATCGTCTACGAGTGCCTGGATATCCATCGCTTCCTGCTCGACGCCGGCGCCGTCGGCCGCACGCTGCGTGGCGCCGAACGGCTGTTCAGCCGCGACGCGCAATTGCTGCTGACCAGTTCTCCCGCTTTCGTTCGCGACTACTTCGAGGCTTTCGGCCAGACGCGGGTGCCAGCCGTGCTGCTGCAGAACAAGATCCTCGACCTGAGCGGCAAACCCGCTCTGCCAGCGAAACTGCCGGCCCCGCCGGCAGATGGCCAACCCTGGAAGATCGGCTGGTTCGGCGCATTGCGCTGCGCCAAATCGCTGAAGCTGCTGGCAGACTTCACACGCCGCATGCAGGGACGTTTCGAGGTCGTGCTGCGTGGCCGACCCGCCCGCGTCGAGTTCGATGACTTCGACGGTTTCGTGCGCTCCGAACCTTACCTCTCGTTCCTGGGCGCTTATCGCAACCCGGACGATCTCGCCGCTATCTACGGCGAAGTGCATTTCTGCTGGGCCATCGACTTTTTCGAGGAAGGCCTGAATTCGAGCTGGCTTCTGCCGAACAGGCTCTACGAAGGCTGCCGTTTCGGCGCGGTTCCGATTGCGATGAAGGGAACCGAGACGGCACGTTTCCTTGGCGATCGCCACATCGGCCTGCTGCTTGACGAACCATCCGTCGAGAACCTCTCGTCATTGCTGGGCGACATCGATCCCGACACTTACCGCGAGCGTCGAGGCAAGATCACCGCACAGGACCTCGGCACCTGGATCTGTGTGCCGGATGATTGCCGCTCGCTGGTAACGCGGCTGGGCCGGCTTGCCGGCAAGGAACCGCAGGATGTCCTGCTGGAGGTCGCGGCATGACGGCTCTCGACACCGCAGTCCCCACAGGCGAAGAGATCCAGGCCCTCGGCAAGAAGGGCCTCCGCTGCATGGTGGTGATTCCCTGCCTGAACGAAGCCAGGCATATCGGCGCGCTGCTGACCGAACTTTCCGAACCCGCCGAGCGGAACGATCTGCGCATTGTCGTCGCCGATGGCGGCAGCACCGATGACACGCGCGATATCGTTCGCGCGATCGCCGACCGGAACCCGCGTATCGTGCTTCTGGACAATCCGCGACGCCTGCAGAGCGCCGCGGTCAACCAGGCGGTCGCCACATATGGCGATGAAGTTGATTTCTTCATCCGCATCGACGCCCATGGTGGCTACCCGGCAGATTATTGCGACCGCCTGATTGAGGAGGCGTCGGCCACCGGCGCCGATTCGGTCGTCGTCTCGATGGCGACGCAGGGCTTCGGCCTGTTCCAGAAGGCAACCGCGGTCGCGCAGAATTCGAAACTGGGCAATGGCGGCTCGCCGCACCGCGAGGGCGCGCCGGGCCATTGGACCGATCACGGCCACCACGCGCTGATGCGCGTCGAGGCATTCCGCGCCGTCGGTGGCTATGACGAGAGCTTCAGCCACAACGAAGACGCCGAGCTCGATTACCGGCTGCGCGCCGCTGGCTACCGGATCTGGATGACCGACAGGACATTCATGACCTATTATCCGCGCGCCTCGGCACCCGCGCTGTTTCGCCAGTATCTCGGCTACGGCCGCGGCCGCGCCCGCAACATCCTCAAACACCGCACCTGGCCGAAGCTGAGGCAGGCGATTCCACTTCTGGTCTTCCCGGTCGTCGTCGGCGCTTCGCTGGCATTTCTCAGCCTGTCCGCCCTCGTGCCGGCGGGTCTCTGGATCATCGCCTGTCTCGGCTACGGCGCCTGGATGGCCGTCGGTCAGCGCAATCCTTACGGGTTGCTTGCCAGCGTCTGCGCCATGATCATGCATCTCGCCTGGTCGATGGGTTTCTGGCTGCAGCTTCTGCGCTCATGGAAACGCGGGGCGGCGACATCATGACCGGGAACCACTCTCCGTCGCCGAAGATCCGGGTCGATGTCTGCGTGTGCACCTACCGCAGGCCATACCTGGCGGAAACCTTGCGCTCGCTCGCCTCGCTTGAGCTGCCGGACAACGTCCTGGCGCGCGTCGTCGTTGCCGACAACGATACAGCGCCCAGCGCACGCGAACTCGCTGGCTCTCTGGCGCCATCCCTGCCTTTCGATCTGATCTACATCCATTGCCCGGCGTCCAACATCTCGCTGGCACGCAACGCCTGCCTCGATGCCGCCGACAGTGACTTCCTCGCCTTCGTCGACGATGATTCGACCGTGACGACCGGCTGGCTCGCGGCACTGATCGAAATGGCCGAAACCACCGGTGCCGATGCCGTGCTTGGACCGGTGCGATCGGTCTATGCGTCGACGGCTCCCGGCTGGATGCGACGCGGCGATTTCCACTCGACCAATCCTGTCTGGGTCGATGGTCAGATCCACACCGGCTACAGTGGCAATGTGCTGCTGCGCCGCGCTTCGCCTCATGTCGAGGGACGACGTTTCAACCTGTCGCTCGGCAAGACCGGTGGCGAAGACACCGAATATTTCTCGCAGCTTCACGCGGCCGGCGGACGCATCGCCTATGCCGAGGACGCGCTGGTGCTTGAACCCGTGACAGCGGACCGGGCTCGGCTGCAATGGCTGGTCAAGCGCCGCTTCCGCTCGGGCCAGACCCATGGCAGGCTGCTCGCAAGCCAAAAATCGGCAAGAAGGCCCGTGCAGATCGGGCTGGCCGCAGCCAAGGCCGCCTATTGTTTTGCTGGCGCTGCGGCGCTCGGCGTCATCCCGCACAAACGCAACCGCCAGGCGCTTCGCGGCATCATGCATATCGGCGCCATCAGCGGGCTGCTCGGCGTTCGCGAGATCCGCCTCTACGGCAACGAACCGACTGGAGGGCGCCCTCATGCAGCCTGACGTCAGTTTCGTCATCGCCGCCTACAACGCCGAGGCCTCAATCGCCCGCGCCGTCGAAAGCGCGCTCGCACAACAAGACGTCTCGGTTGAGGTCATCGTCGTCGATGACCGCTCCACCGACCGCACGATTGAGATCGCCCGCGCTTTTCCACCGGAACAGGTCAAGGTCATCGCGCTGGACCAGAACCGTGGCCCTGGTGGTGCCCGCAATGCCGGTCTGGAAGCCGCTCAAGGTCGCTGGATCGCAGTGCTCGATTCCGACGACACGATGCGTCCCGAACGCCTGCGCCGCATGATCGCGCGAGCCGAGACACAAGACGCCCAGATCGCCGTCGACAATCTCGAAGTGGTCCGGGACAGCGCCGGCAGCCGCGAAGCGATGTTCGATGCCGCGCTGCTCGAAGCGCGCCCGGAGCTCACCCTCGCGGACTTCATCGCCGCCAACATCATGTTCGAAAGCACATTCTCCTTCGGTTACATGAAGCCGGTTTTCGAGCGGCGCTTCCTGGAACAGCACCGGTTGCGTTACGACGAAGCCCTGCGCATCGGCGAAGACTACATCTTCCTGGCTTCGACCATGGCCCAGGGTGGCCGCTGCGTTGTCGAGCCCAGCGTCGGTTATGCCTATCACATCCGCGAAGGCTCGATTTCGCGGGTGCTGGAGCTGCATCATGTCGAGGCGATGCTGAAGGCCGATGTCGCCTTCCTGGAACAGCATAGGCTCGACCCGCGCTCGGCTTTCGCGCAGACGCGGCGCACCCGCAGCCTCAGGCAGGCTGCGTCCTTCCTCAAGCTGGTCAAGCATCTGAAGGCCCGTTCGCCGCTTCAGGCCGCGGCTACGGCGCTGCGCGATCCGGCGGCATTGCGGCACCTGGGCATGCCGATCGCCGCGCGCTTGCGCCGCCTGGCGACAACCTTGCAACCCGGTCGGGCTTCATCCGAAGCCGGCTGAACAAACCATTTTTGAAATTGGGCGGAGGGGCTCGATTTGCAAACAGGGATGACGTGATGAAAAAGGTCAGAAAAGCGGTGATACCGGTTGCCGGTTTAGGCACGCGGTTCCTGCCGGCGACGAAGGCGATGCCGAAGGAAATGCTGACGGTGGTGGACCGCCCCGTCGTGCAATATGCGGTGGACGAGGCGCTGGAAGCCGGCATCGAACACATCGTCTTCGTCACCGGCCGCAACAAACATGTGATCGAGGACTATTTCGACATTCAGCCGGAGCTCGTGGAGACGCTCACGCGCGCCGGCAAGAACGAACAGCTGGCTTCGCTCACCCGCATGCAGCCGCAGCCCGGCACGATCTCCTTCACGCGCCAACAGGCGCCGCATGGCCTAGGCCACGCAGTGTGGTGCGCACGCGATATCGTCGGCGACGAGCCTTTCGCGCTGTTGCTGCCAGACATGGTTTCGTTCGGCGACCGCGGCTGTCTTGCTGGCGCCATGGACCTCTACCTCGAAACCGGAGGCAATGTCGTGGCGGTCGAGCAATGCGATCCGCTCGAAACCGGCAGCTACGGCATCGTCGGCAAGGGTGCCAGCATCGGCGGGGGCTTCACCATCACCGAGATGGTGGAAAAGCCGGCACCTGAGGCTGCCCCCTCCAACCACTACATCAACGGCCGCTACGTGCTGCAGCCCGAGATCTTCGACATTCTCGGCACGCAGGAGCGTGGCGCCGGCAACGAGATCCAGCTCACCGACGCCATGGTTCGGCTGTCGGAGAGCCAGAAATTCTACGCCGCGCCATTCGAGGGCCGCATGTTCGACTGTGGCTCGAAGGATGGCTTCATCCAGGCCAACGTCGCCTTCGCGCTGGCGCGCAAGGACATTTGCGACCTGGTGTTCGAACCGATCGAGGAGATGATCGCTTCGCAGGCACGCCGCAGTCGCGCAGCCTGACCGGTAGATCGAACAACTCAACGACGCGCCACGGCCACCACAGCGGATGGCCGTGGCGGCTTTTTTCATTTCGCGACGGAGCGCCGGAGCAGCCATGAACCAGGGAAGTTATCCGTTGAAGCCCATACCCCAGGAAGATTCATCGGACTTCATTGACCTCGACGCCCTGCTGGCGGCAGCACGCCGGCAGGCTCGGCTGGTCGGCCTGTTCGGCTTGATCGGTCTGGTCTTCGGGGTGGTCTATCTCGTTGCGACACCGCCGCAATACACGTCTGGGACGCGTATTCTGCTTGACGACAGCCTGACCCGTTTCGCCGAGGAAAAGCCGACGCCGCAGGCCGGCCCGCAGGCCGACTCCATGGTGTCGTCGGAGGTTGAAATCCTCAAATCGAGCCGGCTCGCCCGCGCCGTCGTGCTGGCCGAAAAGCTTCAGGACAACGAGGCCTTCCTCAATCCGCCGCGCTCGCCGCTCGGCTGGCTCAAGGCAACGGTCAAGAGCGCGGCCGGCCTCTTCTCGTCACGCCCTGAAACCGATGCCGCATCCGAGCAGGACGCCAGGATCGGCAAGGCAATCGGTATCCTTCAGGATGGCGTTCATGCGGAACGTGTTGGGCGCAGCTTCGTCATCGATCTGTCCTTCACGGCGCCGGATCCCAAGCTGGCCGGCATGATCGCGCGTGCCTATGCCAACGCCTATCTTTCCGATCATCTCGACGCCAACTTCGATGCCACCCAGCGGGCGACCGTGTGGCTGCAGGGCCGCCTCGACGAGCTGCGCGAAAATTCGCAGAAGGCAGCCCTCGAAGTCGAGCAGTTCCGCGCGGCCAACGGGCTGACCGCGGCACGCGGCGAACTGATGTCGGAGCAGCAGCTGTCCGATCTCAACAAGCAGCTCATCCTGGCACAGGCCGACACCGCCAATGCGCTGGCCCGCTACAACCAGTTCAAGGCGATCGTCGACAGCGGTCCCGAAAATGCGGTCAAGAACGCCACCATCCCGCAGGAAAAGGGCGCCAGCGGCAGCAACAGCGCCGCCATCAATGAAATGAAGGCGCGCTATCTCAACGTCAGCAAGCGCGAACAGGACATCGCGAGCCGCTTCGGTCAGGACCACGCGCAAGCTGTGGCGCTGCGCACCGAACAGGCCAATCTGACCAACCAGATCTATGCCGAACTGCAGCGGCTGACCGAAAGCTACCGCAACGAGTACCAGGTCGCGAAGTCACGCGAGGATTCGCTGCGCGGCAATGTCGGCGATCTGGCAGGCCAGAACTCGCAAACCGGCCAGGCGCAGGTGAAACTGCGCGATCTCGAGCAGAAGTCGCAGGCGCTCAACACGCTCTACCAGGCTTTCCTTGCGCGCTACGAGCAGGCCGCGCAGCAGCGCTCCTTCCCGATCGCCGAGGCCCGCGTCATCTCGACCGCCGGCAATCCGACCTCCGCCTCCAGCCCGCGCAAGACCATGGTGCTTGGCCTCTCGCTCGTGCTAGGCCTGTTCGCCGGCGCGGCAGCGGGCGCCATCCAGGAATTCCGCGAACGCTTCTTCCGCACCGGCGACGACGTACGCGATGCGCTTGACCTCAACTTCCTCGGTTACCTGCCGGCAATCGGCGGCCGCTTCGCCGACGCACGGCCGCGTGCGCAACCGGCGGCCGAGACCGCCACGACAAGCTCCCCCGGACCGGAAACCGTCACGCCACGGATTCTCAGGGTGGCGATCAACCAGCCCGCTTCGTCCTTTGCCGAGACTTTGCGCAACGTCAAACTGGCCAGCGATGTCGTTCTGCACCGGACCAATGGCAAGGTGATCGGTTTCGTCTCCGTGCTGCCGCGCGAGGGCAAGACCACGACGGCCGCCAATTTCGCCGGACTGCTCGCGGCCAATGGGGCCCGCACCCTTTTGATCGACGCCGACTTGCGCAATCCGGGCCTCAGCCGCGGTCTGTCGCTCACTCCGGAAAAGGGCCTGGTCGAGGCACTGGTCGGCGAACAGCGCTGGCAGAGCGCCTGCCTCGTCGACCGCAAGACCAAGCTTGTCATCCTTCCAGCCGTGGTGCGCCGGCGCCTCTCCCATACCAGCGAGCTCATTTCGGGCCCGGCCATGGCCGCATTGCTGGAAGAGGCGCGCAAATCCTTCGACTATGTCGTTGTCGATCTGCCGCCGCTCGGACCCGTGGTCGATGCCAAGGCTTTTGCGCCGCTTGCCGACGGCTTTGTGCTGGTGGCCGAATGGGGTGCCACGCCGCGACTGCTCGTACGCTCTGCACTGCAGGCGGATCGCCAGATCGCGGCAAAGACGCTCGGTGTCGTCCTGAATCGCACCGACATGAAAAAGCTGGCGAGCTACGGCATGTTCGGCGCAGCCGAGCAATATCTCGACCGCTACGCGTCCTACTATGTCGAGCAGACGGTAACGGAGCCGGAACCGAACCGGACGGAGCCGGCCTGATCGGGTGACGGCAAGCACCGCATATCCGGCCAGCCGGTCGCGCTTGGAGCGATTCCAGGAAAAGTGCGTAGCGGTTTTCCGTCCGGAATTGCGTAAAAACAAAGCTCCAGAGCGTTTCCGTTTTTCACGGAAACAGGGAAACATTCTAGTCGTCCTGGGAGAGGTTGCTGAGGTAGCGGCCCTTGTCCTGCCACATGCGCAGGGCGGTCAGCCTGCCGGTAAAAAAGGCGCCGGTGTCGAGATTGACACGCATGCCTTCACGGCCGGCCTGCTCGACCGGCGTATGGCCGTGCACCACGTAACGCGTGAGCAGGTGCGCGCGCTCGAAGAACGCCGAACGGATGAAGACGAGATCCTCGTCCGTCTGTTTGTCCAGCGGAACGCCCGGGCGCACACCGGCGTGGACGAAAATATAGCGCGCGGTTTCGATCAATACCGGCATCGCGCGCAACAGCGCAAAGTGGGCCGGCGATATCGATCTGCGGATGGCGTCGTCGACCTGTTCCTGGTCCCGGAAGATCTCGATCAATCGCCGGTGATCGATGCCGTAGGACTGCAGCGTGCTTTCCGCTCCCATACGCAGCCAGGCGGCAAGACTGGACCGCCCTTCGAGATAGTCGAGCATGGCAAGCTCATGATTACCTGCCAGGCAGATGCGCTCCAGGCCCGTGGGCGGATGCGCTGTGAGATGGTCGAGCACCTGTGCCGATGCAGGGCCACGATCGACATAGTCTCCCAACATGATGATGAGCTTGCGGCCCGGCAATGTCGCCGCGTCCTGAACGATGGCGTCTTCCAACGCCAAAAGCTCGTCCAGACAACCATGAACGTCGCCGATCGCATAGACGACGGTGTCCGTCATGTCGAGGCGCAGGCGCGGCAGGCGCGGGCGCGCCCCGCCTGCTCTCAGGCCGAGAATACGTCCGACGCGCTTGATCATCTGGCGTTCTTCATGATCGCCCGGGTACTGGCATTGGCCCGGCGAAGCCGCCGACCCACCCTGTTACCCGGGGTTGTATTTTGTGAAGCCGTCAAACGGTCCGAATCCCCTAACCTGATATCTGGGCCTCGCTTATCGCCCATTCGCCGCTGCGTCTCTGTGCTCCGCCTCCTGAGAGACCGCACCGCTCGCCGCTCCGTCAATCGGAGCCGACCTGTCGAGGAGACGAATCTTGAAAAACAATGTGTCCCGCCCCTCGCCCTTTCCGGCTGTTCCGCCGTTAGTGTCCGACCGTGTCAGAATTGCGCGCGTGCTCTGCATCTTTTTCATGATGTTCGTGCATGTTCAGCCGGGCATCATGGAAAACATCCAGGATCGCGATACCCCGGTCTTTGATTTCGTCTATTTCGTCTTCACGCGCCTTCTGGGTTTGAGCTCGGTTTCACTGCTCAGCGTGGTTTCAGGTTATTTCATCGTTGCCAGCCTGCTCAAGACCGGTCCGCTGACGCTGGCACGGTCGAAGTTCCGGACGTTGATCGTGCCGCTGATGGCCTGGAACCTGGTCATGCTGGCCTTGCTGGTCGCGTACGGCCTGATGACGGACACGTGGCGGGACATGCCGGACCCGACACTGCACGGTTGGGTGAATGCACTGTTCGCCGTCACCGCATGGCCCCTCGACGTGCCTTTGTGGTTCTTGCGCGACCTGTTCGTCTGCTGTCTCCTGGCACCGTTTCTCTATCAGGGGCTGAAACGCTTCGCACTGCCGACCATGGCACTGCTCGTCCTCTACACGCTGTTTGGGGAAGATCTCTATCTGCTTCAGCGCCCACAACTGCTGCTGTTTTTCTCTCTCGGCATGTGGCTGCGCATTGCCGGAACCGGCACCGCCACCATCGACAGGGTGTCGTTGTTCCTGACGGCTGGCCTTGCCGTGATGGTCGCGGTCTTCATCACCATCCGCGTCCAGAACATCCTGATCAGCGAAATGAACGATCAACTGCGCCTGACGCTCGACACGCTGCTGCGCATCACAATGGCTGGCGGCTTCTGGGTCCTGACAGGCCTGATCCGGCATTCAGGATTTGCAACCGTCCTCATGCGCCTGGAGCCATATTCCTTCGTGCTGTTCTGCAGCCACGCTATCCTGTTCAACTTCGCCGGCATCGTCTTCAGACGCTTATTCGGCGACTATGGCTCAGGCCTCTTTCCAATCACCTTCTTCACATTGCCGTTCCTGGCGGTGCTCTGCGCTGTCATCGGCCTGCAGATGATACGCCGCTCGCCGCCGCTGCTGTTCCTGCTCAATGCCGGCCATGGCGTGCCGCCATGGCGAAAGGTCGTGGCCACCCAGGAAGCAGACAAGAAGGACGATCGGCGACGTGCCCGCGCCTGAACACCCAAACAGCCGCTGCCCCGCAGCAAAAGCTGCGGGGCGCAGGTATCCCGCCCCTCAGAGATCCGCCTTGAACGTCTGGCGCTGGCTACCGAGCCCTTCTATGCCGAGTTCGACGACATCGCCGTCTTTCAGATAGCGCGGCGGCTTCATGCCCATGCCGACGCCGGGCGGTGTGCCGGTTGAGATGATGTCGCCTGGGTGCAGGCTCATGAACTGCGACAGATAGGAGACCAGGAAAGCGACGCCATAGACCATCGTCCTGGTCGAGCCGTTCTGCATCGTCTCGCCATTCACCATGAGCCACATCTTGAGGTTCTGCGGATCCTTGACCTCGTCCCGGGTCACCAGCCACGGGCCGGTCGGGCCGAAAGTGTCGCAGCTTTTGCCCTTGGTCCATTGGCCGGAACGTTCCGTCTGGAAAGCACGTTCCGACACATCGTGGGCGACGCAATAGCCGGCGACATAATCCAGGGCTTCCGCCTCCGCGACGTATTTCGCGGTCTTGCCGATGACGACGGCAAGTTCGACCTCCCAGTCGGTCTTCTGCGACCCGCGCGGGATCAGCACGTCGTCATCCGGTCCGACGATGGCGGAAGTCGCCTTCATGAACACGACCGGCTCGGGCGGCACCTGCAGGCCGGATTCGGCGGCATGATCGGCATAGTTGAGGCCAATGCAGATGAATTTGCCGGTGCCCGCCACGCAAGCGCCGAAGCGCGGCTTGCCGGAAACCGCCGGCAGTGTTTTCGGATCGATCCTGGCAAGGACGGCGAGCGACGTCGGGTCCAGCGTCTTGCCGCCAATATCGGTGACATGGCCTGACAGATCGCGGATCGTGCCGTCCGCATCGACGAGGCCGGGCTTCTCGGCGCCGGCGGCGCCATAACGAACGAGTTTCATGCAGTCCTCCAGTTCAATCCAAATGATTACAGTGTCCAGCCGCCGTCGATGGCGTAGGCTTGGCCGGTCGTGTAGGTGGCACCGGCCAGATGCACCGCCAGCGCCGCGATCTCTTCCGGCGTGCCGAGCCGTCCTGTGGGTTGGCGCGCCAGGAACGCGGCCCGCGCAGCCTCATAGTTCCCCTGTGCACGCATGCGTCCCTCCAGGGACGGGCTGTCGACGGTGCCGGGACAGATGGCATTGCAGCGGATGCCTTTCGTGATGAAGTCCGCAGCGATCGCCTTGGTCAGTCCGATCACCGCTGCCTTGGTCAGTCCGTAGACAAAGCGATTGGGCACACCCTTGATGCTCGAAGCGACCGACGACATGTTGATGATGACACCATCGCCGCGTTCCAGCATGCCCGGCAGCACCGCCTGAATGGTGCGCACCATCGACTTGACGTTGAGGTCGAATGCAAAGTCGAGATCGCCGTCCTTCATCTCCAGAACCGAGCCGGAATGAACGAAGCCCGCGCAATTGAACAGCACGTCGACGCGGCCGATCCTGGCGAAGACCTGCCTGACCGCAACATCGTCGAGGACATCCAGCTTGCGGACCCGAATGCCTTTTATCCCGGCCAATTCGGCAAGCAGGGATTCATTGATGTCGGTAGCAACGACGCTCGCGCCAGCCTCGGCAAAGGCGATGGCGGTTGCTCGCCCAATCCCTTGCGCGGCCGCGGTCACGACCACGGTCTTGCCTTCGAGTGAACCCATCAGATCATCCTCCTCGAGGCAGGCCCCGCATGGCTTCTGGCTGTCGCCGCACCTTAGAGCAATTTCAGGAAAAGTGCGCAGCGGTTTTCCGTCCGAAATTGCGTAAAAACAAAGAACTAGAGCGTTTTCGCGTTTCCGTTAATAACGGAAACGCTCTAGGGAAGGGCCATTGCCTTGGCCATAGCGTCTTGCCGCCGCAGCGGCAAAAAAGCTTCCCGCCAACAGGCATTTCTTTCCCGTCGGAATGATGCTCTCATAGCCGAAGCAAGGCGCGTTTTCGCCGACGCATTCAGGGAAACGCGCATGATCTTCGACACCCATCTGCATCTGATCCACAGGCAGGCGCTGCGTTATCCCTGGCTCGGCAATGTGCCGGCGCTCGATCGTGACTTCCCGCAGCAAGAGTATGCGACCGAGGCGCGGCGCGCCGGTATCGAGGCTGCTTTCCACATGGAGGTGGATGTCCACCCGGACGACATCGAGGCGGAAACCAGCTACGTGGCGGCGCTTGCCGCAGAGGCGAACAGTCTTGTGCGTGGCGCCATCGCTGCCTGCAGGCCTGAGGAAAGCAGCTTTCCTGCCTATCTGGAACGCGTCCGCAGCAATCCCTTCGTCAAAGGCTTCCGCCGCGTGCTGCATGTCGTGCCGGACGACATGTCCGAAGGCGCCCTGTTTCGGGAAAATATCGGGCGGATCGGCAGCGGCCTCACTTTCGATCTCTGCGTACAGCCGCACCAGATTCCCAAGGCAATCGCGCTCATCGACCTTGCGCCCGACACCACCTTCGTCCTCGATCATTGCGGTGTGCCCGACATCAATGGCAGGGTCGAGCATCCCTGGCGCGAACATATTGCCGAAATCTCCCGCCGGCCGAATGTGGTGGGCAAAATCTCTGGCATCGTCGCCTATGCAAACCCTGACGATTGGACCGTCGCGACGCTGCGGCCTTATGCCGAACACGTGATAGCGAGCTTCGGCTGGGATCGCGTGGTGTGGGGCAGCGACTGGCCGGTCTGCACGCTCGGCGGCGGACTTTCGGCCTGGGTCGCCGCCACGCACGCCTTGCTCGAGGGCACAAGCACAGAAGAACGAACGAAATTGCTGTCAGGCAATGCAAGGCGCATCTGGAATACTTAGTCGTTCGAGCAAAAATTTGCGGTTTCACCTCTAGAACGACACGCATAGTGGGAGAGAGGCGAGCAACTAAAGAAAATTCCCTTTCTGAGATTCATTCACAATATTACATGCGCTGGCGCTACTCGGAAGACTCCAGCTGGTGACATGCTCATCAAGCGATAATACGTCATTGGAATAACACCTTTGTTATTGCAGACAGCACCTGTCTACGCTCTATTTGTCTCGATTTTTTGAGGGGCG
Source organism: Mesorhizobium sp. EU05-FHT14A09 (assembly GCF_058790995.1). NCBI lineage: Bacteria > Pseudomonadati > Pseudomonadota > Alphaproteobacteria > Hyphomicrobiales > Phyllobacteriaceae > Mesorhizobium > Mesorhizobium sp. EU05-FHT14A09. The sequence continues at coordinate 213,347 of NZ_JBYTDF010000003.1, read as the reverse complement.
AAACAATTGTCGGAATTCGAAGGCTCTGTCTTTCAGAGTAATCTGCCGCTGGCGGAAAAATTGGAACGCGCGCGGACAGAACTACTGGATTTGTCGGCGAGAAACCGTCTGTTGAATGTCCCACGCTTCTCCAAAAGCGCCAAAACCGTCGATGTTGTCGACGAACGGACATCGGAGATCTACAGATTGCTTGTGAATGAGGCAAAGGCGTTCACGTTCCTGCCCGGAAAACCCGATCGTCCAAAGAAAGGCGCCATGAGCCCGAACCTCCAAGACGAGGAGGAGGACGACTACTCCCCAATAGCGCTCGCGCAACCTGAAGATGACGAACTTAACGACAGAGGTATGGCGCGAAGGCACCTGGATACAGGACTTCAGACGCGGATGACCCCGACGGGGCTACAAAAGCGCCTGCTGGACTTGTATTTCGATGCCCGTACCCTGGAGGAGGAACAGGGCGTAAACATCCTTTTTCTCGCGCTAGGTATGCTGAAGTGGATCGATCCAAACAATAAGGAAAACATCCGCCACGCGCCGCTGATATTGGTCCCGGTTAAACTGGAGCGAGGAACTGCTGGGGAAAAATTTCGGCTCCGAGTTCGCGCGGAAGATCAAACCACAAACCTCTCTCTCGAAGCCTATCTGGATCGAGTCCACCAGCTGACATTGCCTACGTTCGATGTCGGAGATGATTTCGACCCGAATGGCTATCTTGAAGCCGTAGCTGCTGCCGTCTCGACCAAACAGGGGTGGGAAGTTCTTCCGGACGATATGGTCCTCGGCTTCTTCTCTTTTGCGAAGTTCCTGATGTATCGGGATCTCGACACTGGGAACTGGCCCGAAAGCGCGCAGATTGCCGATCAGCCAAAGATTCGAGCTCTCCTCGCGGACGGTTTTGAAATCAACGAACCTTTGATGCCGGACGATCTCGCAATCGATCCGGTGATCTCTCCTGCTGATATGCTCCACATTGTGGATAGCGACAGTTCGCAGACACTTGCAATTCACGATGTGCGTAGCGGTCGGGATTTGGTGATCCAGGGACCGCCCGGTACCGGCAAGTCGCAAACCATCGCAAACATTATCGCATCTGCCGTGGCTGACGGAAAAACAGTCCTTTTCGTCGCAGAAAAAATGGCGGCACTTGAGGTAGTCAAACGACGGTTGGACCACGCAGGAGTCGGTGACGCGTGCCTCGAACTCCACAGCAATAAAGCCAACAAGCGAATGATGCTTGAAGAGTTGAGGCGCACCTGGCAACTCGGATCGCCGCGGGGGCAGTTCCCTTCAGCATTGGCTAGCCAATTGCTTGAGGTTCGAGACAAATTGAACGAGCACGCCATCCGCATGCACGAACATCACAGTCCGTCGGGGCTAACCGCATACCAGATTTTTGGACAGCTAACTCGCCTACGCCAGCAGGGCCAACGCCCTGTGGACATCCCCTTGAATGGCGCGACTACATGGGCCTCAGCGGACGTCAGCGCAAGAAGAAGGATGCTCGATGAGATAGCTCAACGGGTGGACGATATCGGGCTGCCGCTTCATCATCCGTGGCGTGGTGTAGGACTTGAGGTGGTACTTCCCACCACAATCGAGAGATTGCTCCCTCGTATTGAAAACCTGTTGTCACAACTCACAACCGTGCGGCGGCACCTCTCCGCAATTGCGAGGGAGATCGAACATGATCAACCTCAGACGCTTCGAGATTTTACGCCCGTTCTGAGACGTGCCGAAATTCTCGCTGCGGCCCCATCTCTGTCTCCTAATGCGCTTACAGCCTCATGTTGGGATGAAGAGGGTAAGGAGATCTCAGCGCTGATTTGGACCGGGACTGACTTCGAGAGAAAGTTCGCTGAGTTGTCCGAGAATCTTCAACCTGATGCGGTCGATCAGTCGATTGAAGGGCTGGATACAGAGCTTTCCAAATTGCCTGCGAGTTTCCCAGTCGATGGGTTTCTTCGGGCCCGGCAACTCACCATCCTGTTGCCGCGACTGAATGACGAGGCTGAACGATTGAACCAGGAGTTGGGTGGTTCTGTGCTGCCTAATACACTTTCAGGATTCCTCCGATTGGTTGCAATGGGCGAGCGGGTTGCCGCAGCTCCCGATGCAAGTCCGGAAGCCTTTGCAGCCACGGTGTGGGACTCTGGAATGGAACAGGCAGGCGAACTCGCCGAAAGTGTCGCGGTACTGGAGGCTGCGCGCGTGGCGCTCCAGGGAAAGTTTGCAGATGTCGCATGGTCAACGGATGTTGCAGCTACAAGACAGGCTTTAGCGACTCATACTGGATTGTTGAAGGCCGTGAGTGGCGATTATCGTCGGGCAAAAGCACTGACACGCTCCATCGTTTCAGATCCCAATACGCCCAACTCCGAGTTAGTCGGCTTACTCGATACGCTTATGAAAGGGCAGGTAGCAGCTAAGAAGATTCACGAAAGCGACTCTTTCGGTAAATCGGCCTTCGGAGCCGATTGGCGAGGCGACCGGTCATCTTCGGCGCCGTTGCTAGCTCTGGTGGAATGGATGCGGACTCTTCGCGGTTTAGGCGCTGAGCCGAGGATAATTGCCGGGCGCCTAGCTGAGCGCTCAGAGGCTGGCGCCCGAGCAGAGCGCGTACGCAAGATTCTTGAGATTGGCCGGCCGATAATCGAAGGCTTCTGGGACGATCTAGGGCACCTTGCTTCGTCCCAACTGGGCGACGTAGCCTCCGTGGAGCGAGCTCGTTTGGATTTGTTGGAGGAAAGAGCCAAATCTGTCTTCGATGCGGATGAAGTATCGAGGAAAGCGTTTGTTCGAATTCCGGCGTCTATCGGAGAGCGCATCAAGCTTGCAAGCCAATTGCTGGAACTACAGCGGCTGGCTACGTCAATTGGCGAGGCTACGGTTCTCGGCGAAGCCTCGATGGGCGCTGCCTGGACCGGTCGGACCTCAAATTGGGCAGAACTTGCCAACGCAGAGCTTTGGATTAGACAAAACGGTGCATTAAGGCACCTCGCTGCGCGCCTACGAAATGGAACCGACGTCGCCACTTCAGCTCAACAAGTTCATGATAAAGGCGAGGAAACTATTCGCGGGCTCGAATCTCTTACCGCTGAGTTGAACAGCGATACGACATCACTCTTTGGTACGAATGATTTCCGTGACGTGAACCTGCAGGAATTGAACTTGAGATTGGCTTCATGGTTGGAACGTCATGAGCAACTATCGAAATGGGTCGCCTATCGAGAACTTCATGAAAGCGCAACGAAAGCGGGCCTTGGAGAGTTGGTCTCCGCTGTCGCCGACGGACGACTGGCTACAAATTCCCTAGGGTCGTCGTTTGATATCGCCTATTACGAGACCATTCTGACGGCAATGGCCGCTGAGGAACCTGGACTAGTACGGTTCGATGGTGAGTTGCACTCGCGAGCAGTGCGCGACTTTGGAGACTTGGACAGGCAGCGCATCAAAGCAGCGGCGATCGAAGTTGTCACGGCTCATCATCGAAGAATTCCGCCGCGAGATGGCGGTGTCGGTCCCGTTGGATTGCTGCGCTCTGAGATGGCGCGCAAACGCGGCCATATACCCATTAGACAGTTGATGTTGCGGGCTGGCCCAGCCATTCAGGCCATTAAACCTGTCTTCATGATGAGCCCGCTGTCGGTGGCACAATTTCTGTCACCCGGAAAGATGTCGTTTGATTTGCTTGTAATGGATGAGGCATCTCAAATCCAACCGGTAGACGCCTTAGGAGCAATTGCTAGAGCTAAACAAGTCGTTGTTGTGGGGGACGAGCGTCAGCTTCCGCCGACTACGTTCTTTGCAAAGATGACAGGATCACAGCCCGAGGATGACGAAGGCGAGGGAGCACAAGTCGCAGATATTGAGAGTATTCTCGGGCTCTTCATTGCTCGCGGCCTTCCAGAGCGGATGCTCCGGTGGCATTACCGCAGCCGCCACCAATCACTGATTGCTGTATCCAACAGCCAATTTTACGAAAATCGTCTATTCATCGTTCCGAGCCCCTACACCCAAGAAGCTGGAATGGGCTTGCGCTTCCACCACGTACCGGATGGGGTGTTCGATTCAGGTGGGACAGGCACGAATGCAGTTGAAGCCAAAACTGTCGCTGAGGCCATTATTCGGCATGCCAAAACAAACCCTCAGGAGTCCCTCGGCGTCGCGACTTTCTCAGTAAGCCAACGGCGGGCAATTCAGGACGAGCTTGAGGCTCTTCGGCGATTGAACCCGGATACCGAGGACTTCTTCCATGCCCATCCCAGCGAACCATTTTTCGTCAAGAATCTGGAAAACGTTCAAGGCGATGAGCGCGATGTCATCATTATTTCTGTTGGCTACGCGAGGAACGCCCAGGGCTATATGGCGATGCGTTTCGGTCCACTGGGTGCCGAGGGTGGCGAACGACGCCTGAACGTTCTGATCAGTCGAGCCAAGCGTCGATGTGAGGTATTCGCCTCGATAACAGACGACGATATCGACCTTGAGCGTGGCAAGGGGAAAGGCATCTTCGCCTTCAAACTGTTTTTGCATTTTGCGCGGACGGGAAGGCTTACGATCTCTCATTCAACCCCGCGAGAGATAGACTCCGTATTCGAGGAACAGGTTGCTAACGCACTCATTGAAAGAGGATACCAAGTTCACGCACAAGTCGGCATTGCGGGCTTCTTTATCGACCTCGCGATTGCCGATCCAGAGCGCCCCGGCCGCTACCTTCTTGGGATCGAATGTGACGGTTTTGCGTACCATTCGTCTCGCTCTGCGCGAGACAGAGATCGTCTCAGGCAAGCAGTCCTCGAAGATCACGGCTGGATCATCCACCGAATTTGGAGCCCTGATTGGTTCCAACGCCCACAAGAACAACTTGAGCGAACTATTGCAGCGATCGAAGGGGCAAGAACGGAACTCGATGCAAGGCTAGAACTCGGATTCCAGCGCAGCCGTGCTATTGCGGTCGAAGTGGTCACGGTGGATCGCGGGGATCTCACAGAAGTTGGATTGGCGGAAGTGCCCCCTGCAGACAATCCGAGACGCGCCTATGTGGAGACGGAAGTGAAGCGCCCGGGCACTTACGAGTTACACGAAACTCCAGTTGGTCTTATGGCAGGGCTTGTTGAAGAGGTTGTCTCGACGGAAGCGCCAATTCATTTGGATGAGGTAGTCAGCCGTATCCGAGACGCCTGGGGCCTTTTACGTGCAGGTGGCAGAATCCAAGAAGCTGTGGAGCGTGGTCTTAAGACGGCCGAAAGCCGAGGTTCGGTTGAGCGCCGTGGAGACTTCCTTTTTCATCCTGGAGGAGCGGTCATGCTACGGGATAGAAGTCAGGTGTTTTCTCCCGGGTTGCGAAAGCCTGAATCAATTTCGGTGGAAGAGCTCGCACAAGGCGCCATCGAGGTCATTGCTGCCAACCTAGGTGCAACAGAAGAAGAGATCGTAACGCGAGTGTCACGCCTCCTCGGGTTCAAGGCAACTAGTGCCCAGTTACGAAACTCAATCTTAGGAGCGCTGGCTCAACTCACGGCGAGCGGTACGCTTGTGACTGCAGATGGATTACTAACGATTGCATCTGCCGCCGGCTAAGCACGACGCCGTTAGGACATAGGCTTGTCCATTGCCAGTGTTTGGACGCCGCTTCCCAACAAAAAAAGCCGGGCTCTGCCCGGCTTTTTCAATTCAGTATGTCCAATCCGTCAGGCAGGCAAGAGTGCGCCTTCCAGCGTGGTCAGCTGGTGCAGGAACTGCTCCGCCTTGCTGCGCGACGCGTCGTCCTTGGAATCGGCGATGTCCTCGCGCGCTTCCTGGATACGACGGGCGATGTCGGAACGGTCGATATCCTCGACAGCGACAGCCGATTCCGCCAGCAGTGTGCAGCCAGACGGCAGGATGTCGGCGAAACCGCCGAACACCACGAAACGCTGTACGTTTCCGGAAGCCGGCTTCACCGTAACGACACCCGGCTTGATGGTGGTCATGACCGGAGCATGTTCCGCCATGACGGTCATCTCGCCTTCCGCACCCGGAATGACGACGGACTCGACCTCTTCCGAGACAAGCAGACGCTCGGGCGAGACCAGTTCAAATTTGAAAGCTTTAGCCATGTCGTCTCACTAACGCTCGGAACGAAACGCGCGGACGTTATCGTCCGCGCGATTGCTTTTTGCGATCAAGCCGCTTCGGCAGCCAGACGCTGGGCCTTCTCGACCGCCTCGTCGATGTTGCCGACCATGTAGAAGGCGGCTTCCGGCAGGTGATCGTAGTCGCCGTTGCAGAGACCCTTGAAGCCCTTGATGGTGTCGGCGAGGTCGACCAGCTTGCCAGGGGCGCCGGTGAACACTTCGGCGACGAAGAACGGCTGCGACAGGAAGCGCTCGATCTTGCGGGCGCGGGCAACGGTCTGCTTGTCCTCTTCCGACAGCTCGTCCATGCCCAGGATGGCGATGATGTCCTGCAGCGACTTGTAGCGCTGGAGGATCGACTGCACCTGACGGGCGACCTGATAGTGCTCGTCACCGACGATCAGCGGATCCAGCATACGCGAGGTCGAGTCCAGCGGATCCACCGCAGGATAGATACCCTTTTCCGAGATGGCGCGGTTCAACACGGTCGTCGCATCAAGGTGCGCGAACGAGGTTGCCGGCGCCGGGTCGGTCAAGTCGTCGGCTGGCACGTAGATGGCCTGCACCGAGGTGATTGAACCCTTGGTGGTGGTGGTGATGCGCTCCTGCAGCGCGCCCATGTCGGTGGCGAGCGTCGGCTGATAACCCACGGCCGAAGGAATACGGCCGAGCAGAGCCGACACTTCCGAACCCGCCTGGGTGAAGCGGAAGATGTTGTCGACGAAGAACAGCACGTCCTGGCCCTGATCGCGGAAATACTCGGCGACCGTCAGACCGGTCAGAGCGACGCGGGCGCGGGCTCCCGGCGGCTCGTTCATCTGGCCATAGACGAGCGCCGCCTTCGAACCTTCGCCGCCGCCCTTCTTGTTGACGCCCGACTCGATGAACTCGTGATAGAGATCATTGCCTTCGCGGGTGCGCTCACCGACACCGGCGAACACCGAATAGCCGCCGTGCGCCTTGGCAACGTTGTTGATCAGTTCCTGGATGAGAACGGTCTTGCCGACGCCGGCGCCGCCGAACAGGCCGATCTTACCGCCGCGAGCATAAGGTGCGAGCAGGTCGAGAACCTTGATGCCGGTGACGAGGATCTGCGCTTCCGTCGACTGGTCGACATAGGCCGGGGCCGGCTGGTGGATGGAGCGGATTTCGATGCCGTCGACGGGACCAGCTTCGTCAACCGGCTCGCCGATGACGTTGATGATGCGGCCGAGCATGCCCGGACCGACCGGAACCGAGATCGGCGCGCCGGTGTCGTAGACCGACTGGCCACGAACCAGACCTTCGGTGGAGTCCATGGCGATGCAGCGCACGGTGTTTTCGCCGAGGTGCTGGGCGACTTCGAGAACCAGACGGTTGCCGACGTTCTCGGTCTCCAGCGCGTTCAGGATCGCCGGCAGATGGTTGTCGAACTGCACGTCGACAACGGCGCCGATGACCTGGCGGACCTTGCCGGCAGAGCCAGTGGCCTTGACCGCGATGGTCTTGGCTGGAGCCTTCGCTGCCGCGGCAGCCTTGGCTGGGGCCGTAGCCTTCGCCGGAGCTGCAGTCTTGGCCGGTGCCGCTGCCTTTGCGGGAGCGGCCGCCTTCTTTTCCGGGGCGGTCTTTGCCGCCGCAGGCGCCTTGGAAGCAGCCGCGGCCTTCGCCGGTGCCTCCTTCTTCGGGGTCGCTGCTTTCGCCATCGTGTTTACCCTTTTTCGTCCGTTTGGTTACCGCGTGCTCCGTGCGAAGGCCACCGGCCCTCGCGGTTCACGCTTAGAGCGCCTCGGCGCCCGAAATGATTTCGATCAGTTCCTTGGTGATCTGCGCCTGACGCTGACGGTTGTACGTGATCGACAGCCTGTTGATCATATCACCGGCGTTGCGCGTCGCACTGTCCATCGCGCTCATCTTGGCGCCCATCTCACCGGCTGCGTTTTCAAGCAGCGCACGGAAGATCTGCACCGCGATGTTGCGCGGGATGAGGTCGGAAAGGATTTCGCCTGGCTCCGGCTCGTATTCGTAAACGGCGGCGCCGTTGCTGGCTTCACCCGAAGCTTCCATCGCCGCAGGAATGATCTGCTGCGCGGTCGGAACCTGGCTGATCACCGACTTGAAGTTCGAATAGAACAGCGTGCAGACGTCGAATTGGCCATCGTTGAACAGGCCGATCACCTTCTTGGCGATCGCATCCGCATTGACGAAGCTCAGCGTGCGCACTTCGCGCAGGTCGACGCGGTCGAGGATCAGCGATGCGTAGTCGCGGCGCAAGATGTCGAAGCCCTTCTTGCCGACGCAGATGATCTTCACCTGCTTGCCGGCCGCCAGAAGCTTGCGGATATGGTCACGCGCCAGACGCGCGATCTGCGAGTTGAAGCCACCGCACAGGCCGCGCTCAGCGGTGCAGACGACGAGCAGATGCACGTCGTCCTTGCCGGTGCCGGTCATCAGCGCCGGAGCGTCACTGCCGCCACCGACCGCCTGGGTGATGTTGGCCAGCACCGCGCCCATCCGTTCGGAGTAGGGACGCGCCGCTTCCGCAGCCTCCTGGGCACGACGCAGCTTCGCCGCAGCGACCATCTGCATCGCTTTGGTGATCTTCTGCGTCGCCTTGACCGAGGCGATACGGTTACGAAGGTCTTTTAGTGAAGGCATGCTTCAAACCCGGTCCCGTCTTCCGCCACTTACGCGAAGGTCTTGGCGAAGTTGTCGATCTCGGCCTTCAGCTTGCCGCGCAGATCGTCCGACAGCGCCTTCTCCTTGCGGATCGCATCGAGAACCGCCTTGCCGGCGTTGCGCATATGCGAGAGCAGACCCTGCTCGAACTTGCTGACCTGATTGAGCGACAGCTTGTCGAGATAGCCGTTCACGCCGGCGAAGATCACGGCGACCTGCTCTTCGGTCTTGAGCGGCGAGAACTGCGGCTGCTTCAAGAGCTCCGTCAGGCGCGAACCACGATTCAGCAGGCGCTGCGTTGCGGCGTCGAGGTCCGAGCCGAACTGCGCGAAGGCCGCCATTTCGCGGTACTGTGCGAGCTCGCCCTTAATCGAACCTGCAACCTGCTTCATCGCCTTGATCTGGGCCGACGAGCCGACGCGCGACACCGAGAGACCGACGTTCACGGCCGGGCGGATACCCTGGAAGAACAGGTTGGTTTCAAGGAAGATCTGGCCGTCGGTGATCGAGATCACGTTGGTCGGGATGTAAGCCGACACGTCGTTGGCCTGCGTCTCGATGACCGGCAGAGCGGTCAGCGAACCGTTGCCGTTGTCGTCATTAAGCTTCGCAGCGCGCTCAAGCAGACGGGAGTGCAGGTAGAAGACGTCGCCCGGATAAGCTTCACGGCCCGGCGGGCGGCGCAGCAGCAGCGACATCTGACGATAGGCAACGGCCTGCTTGGACAGATCGTCGTAGGAAATCAGGGCATGCATGCCGTTGTCGCGGAAATATTCGCCCATGGTGCAGCCGGTAAACGGCGCCAGGAACTGCATCGGCGCCGGGTCCGAAGCGGTGGCAGCGATGATGATCGAGTAATCGAGCGCGCCACGCTCTTCCAGCACCTTCACGAACTGCGCAACGGTCGAACGCTTCTGGCCGACGGCAACGTAGACGCAGAACAGCTTTTCCGATTCAGGGCCGGTTTCGTGCACCGACTTCTGGTTCAGCATGGTGTCAAGGATGATGGCGGTCTTGCCGGTCTGACGGTCACCGATGACCAGCTCGCGCTGGCCGCGGCCGACCGGGATGAGCGCGTCGATGGCCTTGAGGCCGGTCGACATCGGCTCGTGCACCGACTTGCGGGGAATGATGCCCGGCGCCTTGACGTCGACGCGGCGACGCTCGACGCCCTTGATCGGGCCCTTGCCGTCGATCGGATTGCCGAGCGCGTCAACGACGCGACCGAGCAGTCCCGGACCGACCGGAACGTCCACGATGGCACCGGTACGCTTGACGGTGTCGCCTTCCTTGATGTCGCGGTCGGCACCGAAGATAACGACGCCGACATTGTCGGCTTCGAGGTTCAGCGCCATGCCGCGGATGCCGCCCGGGAACTCGACCATCTCACCGGCCTGGACGTTGTCCAGACCGTAGACGCGGGCGATACCGTCGCCCACCGACAGGACCTGACCCACCTCGGAGACTTCGGCTTCCTTGCCGAAGTTCTTGATCTGGTCTTTCAGAATTGCGGAAATTTCCGCGGCGCGGATGTCCATCAGCCGACCTCTTTCAGTGCAAGCTTGAGCGAATTGAGTTTGGTTTTAAGCGACGTGTCGATCTGGCGCGAGCCCATCTTCACGATCATGCCACCGAGCAGCGAAGGATCGACCGTAACGGTGATCGCAACGTCCTTGCCGGCGACAGCTTTCAGTGCAGTCTTCAGTTCGGCCTCCTGGGCCGACGTCAGCGCATGCGCCGACGTCACCTCGGCGGCAGTCTCCCCGCGATGCTCGGCAGCGATGCGGCGGAACGCCTTGATCATGCCAGGCACGGCGAAGAGGCGCCGGTTGCCGGCCACGACGCGCAGGAAGTTTCCGGCGAGGCCGACGATCTTGGCCTTGTCGGCGATGGCGGAGATGGCGCGGACCTGTTCTTCGGTCGAGAAGACCGGGCTCTCGATCAGGCGCTTTAGATCATCGCTACCGGAAAGCAGGGCCTCGAAACTGCTGAGATCTGCTTCGACCTTGGCGATGGAGTTCGCCTGAAGTGCCAGCTCGAAAAGCGATGACGCATAGCGTTCTGCGACAGCGGAGATTGGCGAGGACGTTTGGGCCACGGACCGTCTTTTCTCTTGTCTGAGAGGCCGCAGATCGTTGGCGCGAGCGAAAACTCTGGCTAAATCTTTGACCTTACTGCATTTTTTCAAGCCAAGGGACGCGGCTTCCGCTGTCCCCGGGTCGAAAGTCGGTTGCCGTCTAGCACAGGCTTTTCAGGACCGCAATGCGTCCACGGACATGCTTTCAAGGCACTTTTGTCGCATCCGGCGGCCGAGTTCAATGGCTGGCGGCGGATTCACCGTGATTCAGGGCAAAAAGCCGAAGGCGAAGGCAAGCGGCAACACCGCCAGCACGATCTCCACGACGACTGCACCCCAGTTGTATGGTGTGTTGGCGCCATCCGACATCATGGCGAGGATTCGCCCGAAGGCGGTGAACAGCCAGGAGAAGCCGAGCGCCATATAGAGCAGCGGCTGGGCCAGGAGAATCGCGCAGAGCCCGACGCCGAGATAAAAACCAGCCATGCGCGCCCGCCCTTCGGCGATCGCCTCCGGTTTTTCCGGCTTGGGCTGCAGGCGTAGCAGCTTGAAACAGAGACCCGGCGCAAAGAACAGGGCCAGACCGAGCAGCAGCGTGACCGCCGCGCTAGACCATGCGAGCCATTCGCCCTGGGTCGCCGGCCAAGGAAATGAAAATTCCATTGTAGTCCCCTCGTAACGAGGCCGCATTGAAGATCATCGTTCCGGGAAGTCAAGCGCGCGGCCGTGCGCACCATCATCGCATCGTCATCGCTTGACGCGGTATCAGTGCACTGATATCAGTGCTTTGACACTATGGAGACGACCTGGATGAGGCATAGGATTTTTCTCGCTGGTGCTACGGGAGCTGTTGGGCAGCGCCTCGTACCGATGCTTGTAGAAGGCGGCCATCTCGTATGGGGCGCCACGCGCTCGGCAGCAAAAGCCGAAGACCTGGAAACGGCAGGCGCAAGAGCCGCAATCGTTGATGTCTTCGACGCCGCTACGCTGGCGGCAGCCATGCTAGAAATCCGGCCGCAGATCGTCATTCATCAGTTGACCGACCTGCCGAAGGATCTCGATCCAGCTCAGATGGGCGAAGCCATCGTGCGCAACGCCCGCATACGCGACGAAGGCACCCGCAATCTCGTCGAGGCGGCAAAGCGCGCTGGCGCCACACGACTGATCGCGCAGAGCATCGCCTGGGCTTACGCGCCCGGCCCACTGCCACATGGTGAACAGGACCCTCTGGATGCCGACGCAGAAGGGCCCCGCGCGATCAGCGTCAATGGCGTCATTGCACTGGAAAGTCAGGTTCTCGCTGCACCGATGGATGCCGTCATCCTGCGCTACGGACAGTTCTACGGCCCAGGTACCGGATGTGATGCGCCAAAACCCGGCGCCTCAGTGCATGTCGACGCCGCGGCCGGCGCGGCTTTGCTCGCCGTCGACCGTGGCAGCGGCATCTACAACATCGCACAACCGAACGATCAGGTTTCCACCGAGAAGGCCGCCGCGGAACTCGGATGGGATGCCGGTTTCAGGAGAAACAGGACATGAGTCAGGTGTTCAACGACAGGGTATCGCAAGTTACGCCGAAGCGGCGATACGCTTTGTCGGCCGCGATCCTTGTGGCCGCTATCGCTCTCGCTGGGGTCTATCTCGCGGTGTCGAAGCCGCGACCGGCTGCCATGCACATGGCAGAGGGCAGTTTGCCTGCCTCAGCTTCAGCCCGGCCAGCGACTGAAATCAAACCGATTTCCTGCACGCCCCTGGCCGACATTCCCGGCAAGGCCGTGACCATGGCCATCGTGAACTTCCCGCCAGATGCCTACACGCCCCGCCATCATCACCCCGGCAACGTCACCGCCTTTGTCTTGAAAGGCACGCTGAAATCACAGCTCGCAGGTGAGCCGCCGATGACCTACAGCGAAGGACAGAGCTGGTTTGAACCGAAAGGCGCAATCCATCTGTTTGCGGAGAACGCCAGCAAGACCGAACCTGCTTCCTTGCTTGCCATGTTCGTCGCGGACGAGAATTGTGGGCCCTTGACGGTGTTTTTGCCCGATGACCATGAAGGCCACACCAACTGAGCAGGGAGAGACGTCATAGCCAGCGCGGATTCCAAACAGCAGATACCACGCACCGGCGAAGGCAAGCGCGGTGAGGATGGTTATTTCGGCTATCTGCTGCGCCAGGCGGCAGGGGCCTATCGCTACCGCATGGAGGCGACACTCGCAGATCTCGGCATCACCCAGCCGCAATTCGCGGTGTTGGCGATGCTGAATGCCTATCCCGGCCTGTCCAACGCCGATCTGGCACGCGCGGCATTGCTGACGCCGCAGACGCTCAGCGTCATCGTTGCCAACCTCGAAAAGGCCGGGACGATCGTGAAACGTCGCCATGCCAGCAACGAGCGTATCCGCCAGCTGGAACTGAGCGAAAAAGGTGAGGCGCTCTATGCCGAGGCACGCGGACGCGTCCGGCTGCTAGAGGTCGATCTTGCTGCCGGATATTCCGAAGACGAACAGAAGATCGTGCGCCGCTGGCTAGCCGCTGTCACGGCTGGCACGCCGGACGACTGAAGCGGACCGTTTGGCCGTTTCTTTCAAGATCATGGCGAGATGCCGGGACATGATGTGACACGCTCACACCATGCGAGGTCTGCCATGCTCTTTTTCGTTCAGCATCTGGGCTTCATCCTGCTCGGCGGCGTCTTTGTCTGGGCGGGACTGGAGCATTTCCTGCGCTTCCGAGCCATCACCGGACAGCTTGGCGAGCATGGCTTCCCGGCACCGGTGCCGCTGCTCGCTGCCGGCTCAATGCTCGAGATAACGGCCGGCCTGTGTCTGGCTCTCGGTTTCTACAGACCTTATGCCGCGGTCGCCCTGATCGTGTTCACAATCGCTGCAAGCACGCTAGCACTCAATTTCTGGCGTTATTCCGGCCCACAAAGAGAGGGCCTGCGCTCCACCTTCATCGTCAACATTGCCGTTGTCGGCGGCCTGTTCCTGGCGATGACCTTGTGAACCTTCACGCATGTTTTCAGCGAGCCAATGCGAACTGCTGGAAGTCCGACAAGTGATATATCAATTGATATATCACAATAAAAACCGTAGCCTAGTGCACACCGATGGCTTCCATCGCGATGATGTCCGCGAGCAGGTCCAACCCCTCGCCGGTACCGGCGATACGCAACGGTAACGCGTTGGCATCGCCAAGCCAGGCGATCTGTTCCGTGAAGACCATCCGCGTCTGGGCCGCCTCGGCAAAGAACTCGACCGTCGCCAGCGACGCTGAAAGCCGTTCGTCTGCGAAGCTCATGTCGAAGGCATAGATAATGCGCTTCGCTGGCACGATATCGAGATAGCGGGCAAGGAAAGTCTGCTCATGCCCTTTGTCGGTACGCCAGCGTTTGGCCTCGATGCCGCCGACGCGAAAATCGAACGCCTCCTCAAGCACGGTCCAGTCGGGATGACAGGAGGTCCAGCGCTCCTTGAGCGCCTGCTCCGAAAAAAAGCGGAAGGCATGCTTCGGACTGGCTGCCAGCTCACGCTCAACGACAAAGGTCTTGTGCTCGATCGTCATGATTGTTCCTCTTCAGGCATTTCAGCAATCGCTTGGGCGAGGCGATCGAATGCGGCATTGAGAGCGGTTTCTCGCGCACCCACCCAATCGTTCACCGGCGAGAATGCGTCGCGCCGCATGGCATAGGTGCGGGTGCGGCCAGCCTTGCGCGAAACCACGATGCCGCCCTCTTCGAGAACCTTGAGATGCTTGACCGCTGACGGCAGTCGCATATTGGCCGGCTGCGCCAGTTCTTTCACCGTGGCCGGACCACGCGCCAGCTGTTCGACCATGCCGCGTCGGCCTGGGTCGGCGAGTGCCAGGAAGATGCGGTCGAGGGGCTGGGCTTGCTGCATGGATAACCTCAGACAAAGGCGGCGCCGCTTGCAAAACGCTCCGGCATGACTGCGCGGTAGGGGAACATTGAGAAGAATGGCCGCGCTTCTTCAAGCGTTCTCTTGACCGACGGCCGCTTCAGCAAACGTTCGAAATAGGCGGAGAGACTATCCTGATCGGCAGCAAATGGATGCACGATCGAAGAAAAAAACAGGCATGGAGCCGCGGCGCAATCGGCGATGGTGAAGTCGTCACCGGTGGCCCACTTTTTCCCGGCCAATTGCCCATCGATCATGGCATAGGCGGTGTCCAGGGTCTTCCTGGCGGAAGCAACGCCGACGGGATCGTTGCCACCCTCCGGCCGCAGCCGGTCGGTAACCACCTTCTGCATCGGCTCACTGACATAGAGATCGAAAAAGCGGTCCCACAAACGAGCCTCGAGTTGCGCGTCCGCAGCTTCCGGCAGCATCGGCAATGGGCCCGCATATTGCTGCTGCACATATTCGATGATGATGCTGGTTTCCGGCACCACACGATTGCGGGCAGCGTCATGCAGAACCGGGATCTTGCCCACCGGCCATCGCGCCAGATGCTGCGCCGCCGAACCGGGATCCATGAGGTCGACGGTCTCGGAACGGAAATCCACCTGGTTTTCGTAAAACGCGATCAGAACCTTGTGGCAGAACGCGGCGAGCGGATGGAGATACAGGGTCAGCGACATGAAGGGTCCTCAATAGTTTCCATTGGCGGAAACTATTTGCTTGCAGGCGGCATGGCAACAAAAACTTTCCGCTTGCGGAAACCTTTTGCTCTCCTCTTGCCATCCCTTGCCAGCAGCCCGGCCTCATCAAGCCGGACGGCAGGCTTGTCCTCGCTTATGAGCAACCATCGACAGATCAGGTTGGACCGATCGCCGCCGGACTTCGCAGCAACCTCGAAGCCGCGGGCTGGCAGCTGATGCGAACCGACACGGCGGAACACGCGCCGCTCCTGCTGACCGTGGCCAGACCGCTCTGACCGACTGCGTTCAAAGCGGTCTCGCCAACCGATGCAACACGTGCTTCTTCAGGCCGATATCCCGTGGCTCGAAGGTCTTTTCCAGCACAAACCCCTCGCGCTCCCAGAAACGCCGGCCTCGCGCGTTTTCATCGATCACGGCAACCAGCATTCGCTTGCAACGCCTGATTTGAGCCCGATGAACAAGACGGTCCAGAAAACATCGGCCGATCCCTTGCCCGCGCATCCCGGGATCGACGAGCAACAGGCCGATATAGGCATCCGCCGTGTCGGGAAAGCCGAACGCCATGTCCGAAATGCCGGCGATCCAACCCTGCCGATCAAGGCATCCCAGTTTGATGGAGCCGACCGGATCGCAACCCGGAGGACAATCCTCGAAGAAAGCTTGAACGGCCTCGGTGCCAGGAGGCTGGCCACGCTCCATCAGGACATAGTCGGCGGCCCGCTCGTAAAATTCCGCCACGGCTGCGCCATGCTGCTCCCGGTTGAGAGGGTGGTATTCGAGATCGCTCCTGTCGGCGCAGATCAAGGAAACAACCTCACAGGAAGCTCTGTGGGTCGATATCGACACTCACCCGCACCGAACCGCGAACCTTTGGCCCCTCCGCCAGCATCTGGCGCACGAAACCCTGAATGTCGGAGCGCCGTTCGCCATGCACCAGCAGACGGAAGCGGTGACGGCCGCCGACCAGCGCCAATGGCGCTTCCGCGGGGCCCAGCACGAAGATGTCCGGCGCTTCCGGCGTTGCCCGGCGCAAGCCGCGCGCGTGTGCTTCAGCGTCATGGCGCGTCTCGGCGCTGACGATGATGCCGGCAAGTCGTCCGAACGGCGGCAGCGCAGCGCGCTCCCGCTCGGCGATCTCGCGTTCATAGAAGGCCCCAACATCTCCGGAAACGATCGCCCGCATCACCGGATGATCCGGTTGATAGGTCTGGAGCAGGCCAAGGCTCTTCTTGCCGGTACGGCCGGCACGGCCTGTCACCTGCGAGAGAAGCTGGAAGGTGCGTTCGGCCGCGCGCGGGTCGCCATTGGCAAGGCCGAGATCCGCGTCGACGATGCCGACCAGCGTCATGTTCGGGAAATTGTGCCCCTTGGCGACGAGTTGCGTGCCGATGACGATATCGGCCTCGCCTTTCGCGATGGCCTCCAGTTCCAGCCTGAGTCGTCGCACCCCGCCGACGAGGTCGGACGACAGCACGATGGTGCGCGCGTCCGGGAAAGTGGCGACAACCTCTTCGGCGATGCGCTCTACGCCCGGCCCGCAGGCCACCAGATGATCCAGAGTGCCGCATTCCGGGCAGGCGTCGGGACGCCTCTCATTGTGCCCGCAATGATGGCAAACCAGTTGCCCGCGAAAGCGGTGTTCGACCAGCCACGCCGAACAGACCGGGCAGCCGAAACGATGGCCGCAGGACCGGCACAACGTCAGCGGCGCATAGCCGCGTCGGTTGAGGAACAGCAGCGACTGCTCTTCCCTCGCCAGGGTCTTGGTCATCGCCTCGACAAGCAACGGCGACAGGAAGTTGCCGCGTGCCGGCGGTGCGCGGCGCATGTCGACCGAGCGCAAGGTGGGCAAGGCGGCTTCCGCAAAGCGCGCCGGCAGGTCGACACGGGCATAGCGACCCTGATTGGCATTGACCTGGCTCTCGACCGAAGGCGTCGCGGAAGCGAGCACGATCGGGAAGGCGCCGATATGGCCGCGCACCACGGCCATGTCGCGGGCATTGTAGAAAACGCGATCCTCCTGCTTGTAGGCAGGGTCATGTTCCTCGTCGACGACGATAAGGCCGAGTTCCTTGAACGGCAGGAACAACGCCGAGCGTGCACCGGCCACCACCCGCACCGTGCCTTCCGCGACCTGCCGCCACACGCGCTCGCGCATTTTCGGCGCAAGATCGGAATGCCATTCCGCCGGCTTGGCGCCAAAGCGCATCTGGAAGCGCTCGAGGAAAGCATGGGTGAGTGCGATTTCCGGCAGCAGGATCAGCACCTGCTTGCCTTTTTCGAGCGCTGTCGCCACCGCTTCGAAATAGACTTCCGTCTTGCCTGATCCGGTAACGCCGTCGAGCAGCGTCACGCCGAAAGTCCCCGCGGCCGCCCCTGCGCGCAAGGTTTCGGCGGCGGCCGCCTGATCCGGCGTCAGTTCCGGCCGCGCATAGGTTGGGTCGGGTGCGGCCACCACGGGGCGCGGCGGGATCATCACCGTTTCGAACACGCCCTGCGCCTTCAGCCCATCGATGACGGTCGAAGAGACGCCTGCCGCATGCGCCAGGCCCGAGCGTGTCCACGCCAGGCCGCCATCGGCGGTTTCCAGAACGCGCGACCTGGCGCTCGTCATCCGGTCCGGTATCGTGGCGGTGCGCTGCAGGCCTTCGATCCACGGCTCCGGATCGAACGCCTCGGGCGCGCGCAGCAGCATGCGCGCGACAAGGCCGGGCGGGGTCAGCGTGTATTGTGCGATCCAGTCGACGAAACGGCGCATGTCGTGATCGATCGGCGGACAATCGAAGACATGCTCGATCGGTCTCAGCTTCCGGGCTTCGACATGCTCGACGATGCCATCCCATACCACACCCGCGACCAGCCTGGGTCCAAGCGGCACCCGCACGATGGAACCCGGCACCACGCGCATGCGTTCCGGCACCGCGTAGGTGTAGGCTCGTTCGGCCGGCATCGGCACCAGGACGGGCGCGGCCGTCGTGAAGGGCGAATCTTCTTTCATGACGCGTGACCTTGCCCCGACTTTGGTCTAGAGCAAAGAGCAACGCCAAGCCCCGAACGCTTGCAACAGCGCAGTGCCTCATTCCCCCCAAGGAGACCACCATGAAATTCTTCGTCGACACCGCAGATGTGAAGGAAATCCAGGAACTCAACGCGCTTGGCCTGCTCGACGGCGTCACCACCAATCCGTCGCTGATCCTGAAGTCCGGCGGCAAGATCGACGAAGTCACCAAGCAGATCTGCGACATCGTCGAAGGTCCGGTTTCGGCTGAAGTCACTGCCACCGATTTCGATGGCATGATGAAGGAAGCCAAGGTGCTGGCCAAGATCGCCGACAATGTCTGCATCAAGGTGCCGCTCACCCTCGACGGCCTCAAGGCCTGCCGCGCCATCCGCGCCGAAGGCCGCATGGTCAACGTCACGCTCTGCTTCTCGGCCAACCAGGCGCTGCTCGCCGCCAAGGCTGGCGCCAGCTTCATCTCGCCCTTCATCGGCCGTCTCGACGACATGGGCTTCGACGGCATGGAAGTGATCGCCGAGATCCGCCAGGTCTATGACAATTACGGCTTCGACACCGAGATCCTGGCCGCCTCGATCCGCACGCCGGAACACGTCAAGCGCGCTGCCCTGATCGGCGCCGACGTCGCCACCATCCCGCCAGCCACGCTGAAGGCGCTGGTCAAGCACCCGCTCACCGACAAGGGCCTCGAACAATTCCTCGCCGACTGGGCCAAGACCGGCCAGAAGATCGGCTGATTTCAGCTTTCGCTTGAAGAGAACCGGCGCCATCCAGGCGCCGGTTCTTTTTTGTCCGGCACGGTTCAGGCGAACGGCGGCAGCCGACGCTTCACCGGTTGTGCCTTGACTATGGCACTGCTGGTTTCGGCCTTGTCGGTGATCTTGTCGAGGATCCTGTCGAGATCGCTGATCGAACGGATGTGCAGCCGCCCGATGAAGCAGTCATCACCGGTCACCTTGTCGCATTCGGTGAATTCCGGAATTTCCTCGACCAGTTTCTGCACCTGGTGCAATCTGCCCGGCAGCGGCTTGATGCGCACGATCGCCTGCAGCGTATAGCCAAGCGCGGCGGGATCGACATCCACCGTGAAAGCGCGGATGACGCCGCGTTCCTCCAGCCGCCGCAATCGCTCCGACGTGCTCGGCGACGACAGGTTCACACGCGCCGCCAACTCCTTCAGTGAAATACGCGCATCGTCGACCAGTATCTCGACAATACGCCGGTCTAGATCGTCCAACATCACCTATCCTTAGGGTTTTGATGCATCAGACCTTACAGAATTAGGGTCTCACCCGCAAATACCTTTCATGATCCATATATCCCGAACGTTCGGGGGCGTACAAAACGGCCACGAACGAAAGAAAGGTCGCATCATGTCGGACAACACACGTGGAACGGTCGAGATGACCGCTGCAATGGCGATCTCTGGAACGATCGGCGTATTTGTCGTGCTGTCCGGGCAGCCGGTGATGGACGTGGTGTTCTGGCGCTGCGCCTTCGGCGCCATCACGCTGCTGATTGTTTGCGGCGCCCTTGGCTTGTTCAGGCGCGACGTGATCTCGCGCCAGCAGATCGTCTACGCGATCATCGGCGGCATCGCCATCGTCTCCAACTGGCTGCTGCTCTTCGCCGCCTTCCCGAGAGCCTCGATCTCGATCGCGACCGCCGTCTATAACACCCAGCCCTTCATGCTGGTGGCGCTGGGTGCGCTGTTGTTCGGCGAACGGCTGACGCTCACCAAAGTGAGCTGGCTGGCGATTGCCTTCGCAGGCATGCTGCTGATCGTGCAGGCCAAGCCCGACGCCGCCCATACCGGCTCGAACTACCTGGTCGGCATCCTGCTGGCGCTCGGCGCGGCGTTCTTCTATGCGATTGCCGCGATCGTGGCGAAGAAGCTGAAGGGCGTGCCGCCACACCTGATCGCGCTCATCCAGGTCACCGTCGGTATCCTGATGCTGGTTCCGTTCGCCAATCTCACGAGCCTGCCAGCAGATGCCCGCACCTGGGCTCTGCTCGCCGCGGTCGGCATCCTGCACACCGGGCTGATGTACATCCTGCTCTACGGCGCGATCCAGAAACTGCCAACCAATCTCGTCGGCGCGCTGTCCTTCATCTACCCGGTTGTCGCCATCATCGCCGACTTCGTCGTCTTCGGACAGCGCCTTCATCCGCTGCAACTGGTGGGAGCGATCGCTATCCTGATTGCCGCCGCCGGCATGACGCTGGGCTGGAAGCTGATCAAGCCTCGCACCGATGTTACCGCAACCCGCTAGGGCCGGGAAAAGCGCGTAACGGTTTTCGTCCGGAGCGCACAAGAAGGAGAAACCAGAGCGTTTCCGCGAAACGCTGAAACGCTCTAGTCATCGTCCGAAATCCGACCCGTGAGCCTGAGACCCTCGATGGTCGTAGCGCCGTCCAGGCGTACCACGGTGAGCGCTCGTGCACCGGTGCGGTCGGCGATGAGGCCGGCCAGATCACGCGAATGCGTGACGACCCAAAGCTGTGTGCGTTCCGCCGCCTTGGCAATCATGTCGGCCAGCGCCGGCAGCATGCGTGGATGCAAGCTGGCCTCCGGCTCGTTGAGTGCAATCAGCCCCGGCAGGCGATAGGACATCAGCGCTCCCGCCAGCGCCAGAAAACGGATCTGCCCATCCGACAGTTCCTGCGGCCGGAACAGCCGCTGGGGAAAATCCGGAAGCCGCAATCCGAATGTCGCGCTCTCGCCCGGCTCCGGTACTTCGAGTTTTGCTCCCAGCGCATCGGATAGCGCGCGATCAAGGTCGACCGTGTCCTGCCTGATATGGGCAAGCGTCGCGAACACGGCGGCGAGATTGCCACCATCTTCGTCGAGCAGCGTCGCGGTAATCGCCAGCGACGGCTTCCTGACCGGCGAATCGGCGTCGGTCCGGAAACCATGATAGAAGCGCCACCCCGAGACCGCCGCCCGCAGATCACCCGTCTCCGGATAACGGCCCGATGCCCCGAGTACCGCCAGCGCCGTCTCTGAATTGAGCAGTTTCACGGAGTGCTCTGTCCGTCTGCCGTCGCTGTCGCGGCCATGGGCCGTCGGCCCTTTGCGGCTCATCATCTCCACGGGACGGCGTCCGGTCTCGACCGTCAGCGCTTCTTCCTTGACGTGCGGTTCGAAGGCAAACCCAGCTGAAACCGGCGGCGGCAAGCCGATCTCCACCCGGTAGGAAAAACGCGCCGCCGTCTCGTCATCTTCGATATCCGCCTGCAGGATGACACGCACCGGCTGGCCCAGACGGCGTTTGCCCGACCACAACGCCGATTGCATACCGCCTTCGCCGGCGATCGAACGGGCAAGCGTGCCTTCACCGGCTGCCTTGATCAGCTGCAGGGCGCGGTAGAGATTGGATTTTCCGACGCCGTTCTCACCAACGAACAATGCGACCTGGCCAAGCTCGAGCCGGATCGATTTGAGCGACCGGTACCCTTCAGCAACCAGCCCCGTCAGGCGCATGGTTTCGCCGCTCGCCAGCGCGCCGGTTACTTGGCGCCGGGCTTGGTGAGATCCTGCGCCACTGCCAGGTGCAGCAGTTCCGCGAGTTCGCGCGCGGCACGGTTCTCGGCGTCGATCTGCGCGCGATAGGACGCGAATTCCTGGCCCGGCTTGTCGAAGGACGATGAGATCGAACGCTGGCCATTCGCAACCGCCTTGCCGGTCTTGGCATCGGTCAGCGTGTAGGCGGCCGTCATGATCACCGTACCGGCCGTCGGCTGGTCCTGATCCTTCGCAACCTGGATGCTTGCGGTCGAGATCACCGATTCGGTGACATTGAGCGTCAGCGAATAGACAGGGTTGGCGGTCCGTTCCGCGCCGCCCGTAAAGGCAAAGATCAGGTTGTTGCGGACCTGCTGGGCATAACGCGACGAAACCGGCTTCACTGCGATGGAAGCCAGCTCTTCGCGCGCGCTTACAGTCGAACCGGTCGACAGAGGCTGATTAGAATAGAGCGGCCGCACCTGGCAGGCCGAAACCAGCGCCATGCCGGTAAGCAGGCCGAAAAGCACTGCGCGCCGTGCGAACGGAGCCGCTGTCTTACGAGTGTCAGGCAACGACATTGACGATCCTCTGGGGCACGACGATCACCTTGCGCGGCGCCTTGCCCTCGAGCGCCTTCTGTACGAAGTCCAGGGCCATGACGGCCTGTTCGACCTGAGCTTGGTCCGCGTCACGGGCGATTGTCAAATCGCCACGCTTCTTGCCATTGATCTGTATCGGATAGACGACATCGTTGTCGACCACCAGCGCGGCGTCGAAACGCGGCCAGGGCTGATTCGCCACAAACCCTTCGCCACCCAAGGCCGTCCAGCACTCTTCCGCCAGATGCGGCATCATCGGTGCGATCATGACGACAAGCGCCTCGACCGCCTCGCGCAACGCGGCAGCGCCGGCCTGGTCAGCCTTGCCATCGACGAGAGCCGTCGCCGCCGGCTGGATGGTGTTGAGCAGCTCGTAGATGCGAGCGACCGCCTTGTTGAAGGACAGGCGTTCGATGTCTTCACCAACAGCCTTCACCGTCTTGTGAACTGCCTTGGAGACTGTCGCGGCGGCACCGTCGCTGGTAGCAGACGCCTTGACGCCGGCCAACGCAGGTGCAGCCTCGGATATCAATCGCCAAATGCGCTGCACGAAACGATGCGCGCCTTCGACACCAGCCTCCGTCCAGATGACGTCGCGTTCCGGCGGCGAATCCGACAGCATGAACCAGCGCGCCGTGTCGGCGCCGTAGCTCGCCAGAATGTCGTCGGGATCGACGACGTTCTTCTTCGACTTCGACATCTTCTCGATGGCGCCGATCTCGACCGGGCTGCCATCCGCAATCAGCGTGGCGCTGCGCTTGCCATCGACATCCACGATGTTGACGTCGACGGGCTGCACCCAATACGCGTTCGGGCCGGTGCCGGCGCGATAGGTCTCGTGCACCACCATGCCCTGCGTGAACATGCCTTCGAACGGCTCCTTCACCTCGTTGACATGGCCGGTGACCTGCATGGCACGCGTGAAGAAGCGCGAATATAGCAAATGCAGGATCGCGTGCTCGATACCGCCGATGTACTGCCGGACCGGCAGCCAGCCGTTCTTGCCGTCGACATAGTCGAGCGTCGTCGGCGCCTTGTCATTCCAGGGATCGGTGAAGCGGGCGAAATACCAGGACGAGTCGACGAAGGTGTCCATCGTGTCGGTGTCGCGCCGAGCCGGCTTGCCGCATTGCGGGCAACCGACATGCTTCCAGGTCGGATGATGGTCGAGCGGATTGCCCGGCTTGTCGAAGGTGACGTCGGTCGGCAGTTCGACCGGAAGGTCCTTTGCCGGTACCGGCACGGCGCCGCAGGCTTCGCAATGGATGACCGGGATCGGGCAGCCCCAGTAGCGCTGACGTGAGATCAACCAGTCGCGCAGGCGGAACTGCACCTTGCGCTCGGCCTGCGGCCGATCGCCGATCGTCACGCCGGACAATCTGGTCGCCACCTCGTCGAAAGCTTCCTTGAAGCGCATGCCGTCGAGGAAGCGCGAATTGATCATCGCGCCGTCGTCGACAAAGGCTTCTTCCGTGATGTGGAAGCTGGCGGCATCGACACCGTCCGGCAGCACCACCGGGGTGACCGGCAGGCCGTATTTGTTGGCGAAGTCGAGGTCGCGCTGGTCATGGCCCGGACAGCCGAAGATCGCGCCCGTGCCGTAGTCCATCAAAACGAAATTCGCGACATGGACAGGCAACGTCCAGCTCTCGTCGAACGGATGCACCACGCGCAGTCCGGTGTCGAAGCCCCTCTTCTCAGCCGTCTCCAGCGCCGCCGCCGACGTACCCATGTGGCGTACGTCCTCGATGAAGGCCGCGAGTTCAGGGTTGCCGGCCGCGACCTTCTTGGCCAGCGGATGATCGGCGGCGATCGCCAGGAACGACGCGCCGAAAATAGTGTCCGGGCGCGTCGTGTAGACCTCGACCTCGGTTTCGCCGGCGGGCGGATTGGCCAGCGCCCAGCGGACCAGCAGGCCTTCGGAACGGCCGATCCAGTTGGCTTGCATGACACGGACCTTTTCCGGCCACTTGTCCAACGTGTCCAGACCGTCGAGCAGGTCCTGGCTCATCGAGGTGATCTTGAAGAACCATTGCGTCAGGTCGCGCTGTTCCACCGGCGCACCCGAACGCCAGCCGCGCCCGTCGATGACCTGTTCGTTGGCCAGCACGGTCATGTCGACCGGATCCCAGTTGACCTTGGCCGACTTGCGCTCGACCAGCCCGGACTTCCAGAAATCCAGGAATATCTTCTGCTGGTGCTTGTAGTAGCTCGGGTCGCAGGTCGCGATCTCGCGCGCCCAGTCCAGCGACAGACCCATGGTCTTCAGCTGGCCCTTCATCGTCTCGATGTTCTTGTAGGTCCAGTCGCGCGGATTGACCTTGTTGTCACGCGCTGCGTTTTCCGCCGGCAGGCCGAACGCGTCCCAGCCCATCGGATGCAGGACGTTGTAGCCCATGGCGCGGCGCCAGCGCGCCACGACGTCGCCCATCGTGTAGTTGCGCACATGGCCCATGTGGATGCGCCCCGAGGGATAGGGAAACATCTCGAGCACGTAGTATTTCGGCCGCGGGTCGTCGTTCTTCGTTTCGAAGAGCTTGGCCTCGTCCCATGCCTTCTGCCACTTGGGCTCTGCTGCGCGAGGATTATATCGTTCGGTTGCCATGGCCGGTTTTTCACTTACAAAGCATGCGGGAAACCGCCGGTTGGTCCGGCAGTTCAAGGACATGGTCCGGGTCTTCACCATGCTTTCGGGAACCCGTCAACCACATGGGTCTCAAGGCCCGGGAAAAACAGCAGGATCGGGACAGGTTGGCAGATGAGTGACGCGGTTCAGCAACTCGAAACGGTGAAAGCGAGAATCGCTGCGGCTGAGCGCGAAGCGAGCCGACCGGCCGACGCCGTGGCCTTGGTCGCCGTTTCCAAGACCTTCGACGCCGACGCCATCCGCCCGGTGCTCGCCGCCGGCCAGCGCATCTTCGGCGAGAACCGCGTGCAGGAAGTGCAAGGCAAATGGCCCGCGCTGCGCGAAGCGTTTTCCGGCATCGAACTGCACCTGATCGGCCCGCTGCAATCCAACAAGGCCAAGGAGGCGGTCTCGCTGTTCGACGTCATCGAGACGGTCGACCGCGAGAAGATCGCGTCGGAACTGGCGAAGGAAATCACCCGCCAAGGCAAGGCGCCAAGGCTCTATGTGCAGGTCAACACCGGCTCGGAACCGCAGAAGGCCGGTATCGAACCGAAAGATGCAGTGGCGTTCGTCAAGCGCTGCCGCGACGTGCACGGCCTCTCCGTGGAGGGGTTGATGTGCATCCCACCGGCCGACGAGAACCCCGGTCCGCATTTTGCGCTTCTGGAAAAACTGGCCCGCGAGGCTGGCGTCGAAAAACTGTCGATGGGAATGTCCGGCGACTTCGAACTGGCCGTGGCCTTCGGCGCCAGCTCAGTGCGGGTCGGCTCGGCCATTTTCGGCCACAGGTAAAGCCGCGCTCCTGCAATCAAAAAAGGCCGGGAAACTCCCGGCCTTTCTTTTTTCATCGGTTCGTCAGCCTTATTCGGCTGCGACGATCTTGCCGTCTTCCCACTTGAACAGTGAGAAGCTCGGGCTGGTCAGGTCGCCGGTCTCGCCATAGGTCAGCTTGCCGATAGCGGTCGGGATGGCTTCGCCGCCCTTGAGCGCGGTGGCGACAGCTGCCGGATCGTCCTTGCCGGCCTTCTCGATACCTGCCTTCAGCACCTGGACGGCGGCATAGGCGTTGAGGGTGAAGGCTTCAGCCGGGATGCCCTTGGCCTTGAGTGCTTCGACGGCCTGCGCCGAATCCGGGTTCTTCAGCGCGTCGGTCGCGTTGGTGAACAGCGTGCCGGCAGCAGCCTGGTTGCCGATCGCCCAGTATTCGGTGTTGGACAGGCCTTCGCCGCCGATGATCAGCGCCTTGACGCCAGCGTCAGCGAGCTGGCGGGCAAGCAGGCCGCCTTCGGGATGATAGCCGCCAAAATAGATCACTTCGGCGCCGTCCGACTTCAGGCGGGTAACGAGAGCCGACAGATCCTTTTCGCCGGGGGTCAGCGAGTTGTGGCTGACTTCCTTGATGCCGCCGGCGTTGATCGCCTTCTTGAAGGAGTCGGCCAGACCCTTGCCGTAGGTGCCCTTGTCATCGACGACGGCGACCTTCTTGTCCTTCAGGTTCTTCAGCATATAGGCAGCCGCCACTTCCGCCTGCTGGTCGTCACGACCGCAGGTGCGCAGGACGTTGGTCAGGCCGCGGTTGGTCAGGTCCGGCGATGTTGCGGTCGGCGTCACCATCAGCACGCCGTTTTCGGCGAACACGTCGGAAGCGGCCATGGCCACACCCGAGGTGACCGGACCAACGACGAACTTCACGCCTTCACCGACCAGCTGGTTGGCAGCAGAAACGCCCTGCTTCGGATCGCCGGCATCGTCGGCGAGCTTCAGCACGACCTTCTCGCCCTTGATGCCGCCTTCCTTGTTGATGACTTCTACGGCGGCTTCAGCGCCGTTCTTGACCTGGTCGCCATAAGCGGCAACAGGGCCGGTCAGCGGTGCGACTAGACCGATGACAATGTCGGCGCGGGCAGCAGTAGCAGCAACCAGCACGGAAGCGGCGAACGCAACGCCGGTAAGCAGTTTTTTCGTATTCACGGGAATCCTCCTCAAGCGAACCTCGGCGCATGACCGCGAAAATCGGGATCGATTTTCGGAAAGGATCAGACGCCAACTCAAAGTAGCGAAGTTGCGGCTTCGGGATCGACCAAAGCCTTGGGTTCGCGCTTAACCGCGTGCCGTGGCTTTTGCAATCAGCCAGAGCCGATAAGCAGATGAGCTTTTGGGCCAGAAATGAACGTCGACGCTGGCTATGGCTTTCACCACCCGGGGGTCTGGCAAAGGACAACCACGCCGGGAATGGCCGCAGGTCACGACTGCCGCATTGGCGCTCCCGGTGCAGCCCCGGCCGCTCAGTGCAGCAGGATCTCTCCGTCGACCTTGCGCCATTCACTGGCTGAAATCAGCTTCCGATGGGTGAAGCAGACCGAATGCAGCGGTCCTTCGAGCTTCTCACGCCAGAACGTGATGAAAGCGCCCAAAATCGGAAATTTGGGAGCGATGTCGTAGTCCTGCCAGATGTAGGTCTGCAACAGGTGCGGGTGGTCGGGATAGTGGTAGAGGATGCGAGCCGTCGTCAGCCCGTAGCCCTTGAGCAGCAGTTCCAGTTCGGAATGGTCGCGCATGGCAGCCCTCGCAAGTTGATCTCGGGTGTGTTGAGCTTCAACAACCCCTTGCCGGTCCTCCCGGAAAAAACTGTGCGCCTCGAACGTTAACCATGTCTTTAAACGTGTGATCCACGCCTTCAGCTCGACCTGGCCGTGTACGGTTTCACGTAATTTTCTGTCACGGACAGCCAAACCCAATGTCTAATGTTGCCGTAACGTCCGAACTGATAATAATGCCCGCGATTTCGCGGCCGGCAGGCCGCTACGCCGCCAACCGGCGGCCGATCTCAGGAGGAAGACCAAGACATGACCGAGGCGAAGGTCCACCGCGTACAGCCGGCATGGAAGAAGCATGCGCTGATCGACAATGAGACGTATGTGAAGTGGTACGCGGAGAGCGTGAAAAACCCGGACAAGTTCTGGGGCAAGCACGGCAAGCGCCTCGACTGGTTCAAGCCCTACACCAAGGTCAAGAACACCTCCTTCGACGGCAAGGTGTCGATCAAGTGGTTCGAAGACGGACAATTGAACGTCTCGCACAACTGCATCGACCGCCACCTGAAGAAACGCGGTGACCAGGTCGCCATCATCTGGGAAGGCGACAACCCCTACGACGACAAGAAGATCACCTACAACGAGCTGCACGAGCATGTCTGCCGGCTCGCCAATGTGATGAAGAAGCACGGCGTCAAGAAAGGCGACCGTGTCACCATCTACATGCCGATGATCCCGGAAGCCGCTTATGCGATGCTGGCATGCACCCGCATCGGCGCGGTCCATTCGGTGGTGTTCGGCGGCTTCTCGCCGGACGCCCTGGCCGGCCGCATCGTCGATGCCGCCTCGACCTTCGTCATCACCGCCGATGAGGGACTGCGCGGCGGCAAAAGCATTCCCCTGAAGGAAAACACCGACAAGGCGGTCGAGATCGCCGCCAAGCAGAAGACCGCGGTGAAGTCCGTGGTGGTGGTGCGCCGCACCGGCGGCAAGATCGGTTGGGTCGAGGGCCGCGACCTCTGGTACCACGACGAGGTTAGGACGGTTAAGGCCGAATGCAAGCCCGAGAAGATGAAGGCGGAAGATCCGCTGTTCATCCTCTACACCTCGGGCTCGACCGGCAAGCCGAAGGGCGTGCTGCACACCACCGGCGGTTATCTCGTCTACGCTTCGATGACGCACCAGTATGTCTTCGATTACCATGACGGCGACATCTACTGGTGCACAGCCGACGTCGGCTGGGTGACGGGCCACAGCTACATTCTCTACGGCCCGCTGGCCAACGGCGCCACCACGCTGATGTTCGAAGGCGTGCCGAACTATCCGTCGGTGTCGCGCTTCTGGGAAGTGGTTGACAAGCACCAGGTCAACATTTTCTACACCGCCCCGACCGCCATCCGCGCACTGATGGGCGCCGGCGAGGCACCGGTGAAGAAAACCTCGCGCAAGAGCCTGCGTGTCCTGGGTTCGGTCGGCGAGCCGATCAATCCGGAAGCCTGGGAATGGTACTTCAACGTCGTCGGCGAAAAGAAAGTGCCGATCGTCGACACCTGGTGGCAGACCGAGACGGGCGGCATCCTGATCACGCCGCTGCCCGGCGCCACCGACCTCAAGGCCGGCTCGGCGACGCGGCCGTTCTTCGGCGTCAAGCCGCAACTGGTCGACAATGACGGCAAGGTGCTGGAGGGTGCGGCCGACGGCAATCTGTGCATTACCGATTCTTGGCCAGGCCAGATGCGCACCGTCTATGGCGACCACGAACGCTTCGTGCAGACCTATTTCTCGACCTACAAGGGCAAATATTTTACCGGCGACGGCTGCCGCCGCGACGAGGACGGCTATTACTGGATCACCGGCCGCGTCGACGACGTCATCAACGTGTCGGGCCACCGCATGGGCACGGCCGAGGTTGAATCCGCGCTCGTCGCCCATGACAAGGTCTCGGAAGCCGCTGTCGTCGGCTATCCGCACGACATCAAGGGCCAGGGCATCTACTCCTATGTCACGCTGATGGCCGGCGTGGAGCCCACCGAGGACCTGCGCAAGGAACTGATCGCGCATGTGCGCAAGGAGATCGGCGCGATCGCCTCGCCCGACAAGATCCAGTTCGCGCCGGGCCTGCCAAAGACCCGTTCGGGCAAGATCATGCGCCGCATCCTGCGCAAGATCGCCGAGGACGATTTCGGCGCGCTTGGCGACACCTCGACGCTGGCCGATCCGGCCGTCGTCGACGACCTCGTCAGCAACCGCCAGAACAAGAAAGCCTAGGGCATCCTGGAACAGGCTACTCGCCGGAGGCGGTTTCGTCTCCGGCGATGTTACGGCTCCATCGAAGCTGAAATTCGATCTCTTCTTCGTCTTCGCCGCGCTCGTGTTCGACACTCGCCACCGCCCCGGCGGGTACGCGGATCCTTTCGCCACCAATGCTGATTTCGAACCGTTTCCCGGTTTCGAGCGCATCTGCAAGCCGGCGCAGCTTGGCGACGAATTCCTCTCTCGGATAGATCTTTTCGATATCGCGTTCAGCGCGGCGGCTCATCTCGGTTTCTCCGTCAGCGCCACCTTGTTACCCGACCAGGATGGCGACCGGATGAACCCGGGAGCGTTTCCGTTTTCATCGAAACGGTGAAACGCTCCAGTTTCGTTTTACGCAATTCCGGACGGAACCCGTTACGCACTTTTCTTGGAATTGCTTGGGAGCCGCGGCCTGCGCAGAGGCCCGTTACCGCCCGGCCGCACTTCTGAAGGCAGCGGCAAGGACCTTCAGCACGTCCCGTGCCTCGCGCCGCCCCGGCCGGGCCATCAGAACGATATCCTGAGCTGGCAGCTCAGGAAGGTCGAAACGCTCGCCGACATCGACGGCGCCGGCGGGTGCCACCCGTTGTGCCAGGGCCGCGACAGCCAGGCCCGCACTCACGGCTGCGCCGAGTGCCAACACGCCGCCGCCGACGAAAGCTTCCGTCCACGGCAAGCCAGCTTCGTCGAGTGCATCGATGGCGAGCGCGCGGATACCGCAGGGCGCGGCCAAAGCTGCCAGCCTCAATGGCTCGCCTGAGCGATGCTGGAACGATGGCGATGCGAACCAGCGGAACGGCTCGCGAAACAGGATCTCGCCATCGGCGTTGTCATCGCCGCGCCGCGCGATCACCGCATCCAGTTCGCCATGGCCGTATCTGGCAACGACGTCGCGCGACGAGGCAATCCGCACCTCGACCACCAGCGACGGATCGTAGGCATTCAGCCTGGCCAGCAACAGCGGCAGTTCCGGCCCGGCAACATGATCGCTGATGCCGAGCGTCAATCGGCTGGGTACGGATGGCAGAATACCGGAAAGCGCGCGCTCATGCGCCTCCAGCAGGTTGCGCGCCGCTGGCAGGAAGCGTTCGCCTTGCGAGGTCAGCCGGACATGGCGAGGCGTGCGCTCCAGCAGGCGGCTGTCGAGACGGCTTTCCAATCGCTTCAGCTTGAGGCTGACCGTGGCCTGCGATGTGTCGAGAACCTCCGCCGCCCGTGTGAAGGAGGCCAGGTCGGCGACGAGGACAAAAGCCTGCACGGTGTCGATATCGAGTGTACGGGTATGATCTATCATGTTCAATTCTTATCATTGATATATTTCACAATATGTTTTCATAATGTCCAAGTGATGGCAAGTTCCACTCAACCAAGGAGAACAGCCATGTTGATGATGCAGTACATCCACCGCCTTCCCGCCGACTATGAGATGGACAAGCTTGCCAAGCGGGCGGCCAGCCTGGGTCCGGATTGGGACGACACGCCCGGCCTCGGCTTCAAGGCATTCGTCGCGCAACGGCGTGGCGAGAACGGCGCCATCAACAACGCCTATTCCTCGCTTTATCTGTGGCTGGCGGACGAGGCGGCCAGCGACTTTATTACCGGCGAACGCTTCCAGAAGGTGATTGACGGCTTCGGCCGCCCAGCCATCGAAACCTGGCTGCCGCTCGATGTCCATCTCGGATCGGCAATCGGGGCACGTTCGGTCTATCGCGAAGATGTCCTGATTGATCCGGCCACCGATTTCGCGGCGCTGAAGCGCAACGAAAACGAACGCAACACCGCGATCGTCAAGCAATCCGATACCTATGCGGCGGTGACGGCGATCGACCTTGCCAATTGGCGCTTGTCACGTTTCAGGCTCTCCAGCAAAGCCGCCAGCACGCCCCAGCAAGGCTCTGCCTTCGACATCCTGCACTTGGCGAAGCCCGGAATTCCGGCGCTTGAGCAATTCCAGCAACAGTGAGCAGCGGTTTTGCGTCCGGAATTGCGGAAAACTAAGGAGTAGGTCGTTTCCGTAAAGGAAACGCTCTTGTCGCGGCGGCTTGAAATGTTGCGGTCCTGCACTTGCGCTTGAGCGCAAAACACACCACCTTGTCTGCGTGTTCAACGAACTGAAAGGAGGTGATCCGATGTCGAGTGATTTCGTTTTCCAGAGCGTGATCCCGGCGGATCGCCTTCACGGAGAGCAGCCTCTCCGCTGAAGCGCGAGACGCGCGGCGCACGGTCCGAAGGGATCGTGGCCACGGGCCGCGCCTGGACGAAAGCCACGGAAGGCCGCCCATCGCAAGATGTGGCGGCCTTTTCCGTTTTTGTGGAGCACTCTTTGAAACCCCGCAAGCTTTTCGAGAAGACCGAGCTGGTTATTTGGTCAACGCTAGCTTGTTGAGGTTTTCAGCGATCTTTTTGAATGCCGCCTTCAGTTCTGGCCCGGTAGAGGCGTCAAAGAAGTGTTTCATACCGCCGGTATCGGGGCTCGCGCAATTCTTCAACAGGTCGATGGCTTTAGCCCGGGAATCGGCATTGATGTTGCGATTGTAGAGATCGAAGCCAATCGTGTAGATTTCTATACCTTTGGCACGCATACCTGCACAAAGCTCGGTTGCCGCATCACGTGGCGCAGCTTTACCATCTAGGTACGCCCCATAGACGTCAGCAGCATCGAAGTAGGAAAGGTTGAACAGGCCATCCGTCATCAGGATCGCGTATTTTCCAACCGTGGTACTGTCATAACCCATGGGTTTCTGAGACTCGGCAAGGACCCCAGCCCAATTTGGCGACAGCAGATACCAGCCCCATTGCACGCCAATGTGCCCTGCCGTACCGCCTGCAAACTCGAACGCGTCGATTCTCGACTTGAGCGCCGTTACATCCGACGAGAGCGGCATTATTTCCGCAGTCGGACATATCTGAGAGGCGCCATACCCCTGAGCAATAACATTATTATACCGATCTAGCTTCGATGGGAACCCGCCGGCAAACTCTGACAAGATTAGATCTCGATTAACCATATTAATTTCTGGACCATTGTCGGTATAGTCCATTGTATATCGGTCTTTCCCTTTGCGCTCGGTAGCGCAATTGAATGGGTTATTTATGCTGTTGCTTGTATTCGCCGAAGATCTCTGCGCGGCGCTGCCTGGCGCCTGTTTTCTATCGCTCGCAGCACTTTCGATGAAAACAGAACTTGCCGCCAAACTGCGGCCTACGTTCACCGCATTTGCGTAAGGTATCAGAGCCACACGTACCCGTGGTCGGGTAGGACTTTTGTCGTCGAAGATTGCATCAATCCCATCTTTCGCAGCGGCTTTGAGATCCCTTATCTTTGTTCCATCTTTCATCGAAGCAGTTAGGTCGAGCATCATCGCGACCTCGATCTGCCGGAACGAAAAAACGGCAGCGCCAGTCTGCGACACCCGTCGAGTCTTCTCTGCCCCGAACAAGGGGAAATAGAGCGGAACGTCGACATGCGCGTCGACCTGGAGCGTGAATTGCTTCCGATCCAAGGTCACTTTGTCGATGACGATCTGATTGTTGGCCAAGGTGCCGCCGGTGCTGTTGGCATCGAGATAGACTTTGATGGTCTTCGTCGCCTCTTCTTCCGTCGCAGTTCCCGTGGTGAGTTCCCGCGCTGTCGAGGTTACCGCTGCATCGATGGCATTGCCGAGCGCCGAGCGGGCGTTCATCATCTGCCCGATATTGACGGCAAAGCCGACGACCAACACCAAGATCGCGAGCACAATGCCCGCCATGACCATGAAATTGCCGTCGCGGTCCCTGCAGAACCTGCCGACCAGCCGTCGAAGCGTGCCGAAACCCATCATCGCCCTTTTCCCGCCCACGGAACCTGGATTGCTGACGCAGGTTTTTCCGCCGGATGGCGCGGCATCTGGACCAGTATTGGTGTTTTCTTGGTAAAGGCCGGGCTTTCCCGGGCCCCTAACCGCAACGAAGGTAAATGCGCGGTAAAGGTTCAGGCCGAGCCGACAATGTGGATTATAAAACGCTAATTTAGCGTAGGGGATTGCATCGATGTCGCCGACGGGCGCCAGGAAAAACCCCGCCGTGATGGATCCTGTCCAAGTCCGCGTCAGAAATCGCTGGTCAGGCCCTTCACTTCCCAGTCGCCATAGCGATTGGGGTCATTGCCGCCACGCCCGCCAATCTCCTTGGGCAAAGCAGCCTCGGCCTGACGATAGGCTTGACGGCGAAGCTGTGCTTCGGCCAGCGCCCGTTCTGCCGCGGGCGAAAGTGCCTTATCTTGGCCTGCTTCGACCGGCATCTCGTGCGGCTTGCGGTTTTCGTCCGGCATGCTTTTCTTCCAGTGGATTGAAACGGCTTGGGCTTCTAACCATCATATAGAGCAATTCCAGCAAAAGTGCGCAGCGGTTTTGCGTCCGGAATTGCGTAGACAAGGTACAAGAGCGTTTCCGCGTTTCCGAGAAAATCGGAAACGCTCTGGGAGCAATTCCAGCAAAAGCGCGTTGCGGTTTTGCGTCCGGAATTGCGGCAAATTAAGAAGATGGAGCATTGGCGGCGGCTTTTCTCGCTGGAAATGCTCCAACGAAACCAAGGCGAGGGATCAACCCTTGCCAGGCGATGGAGAAACATTTGAGCACGATGCGCACAGCCATGCTTCTGGCCGCCATGACGGCGCTGTTCATGGGTGTCGGCTACCTGATCGGCGGCTCCGGCGGCATGATGATTGCGCTGGTCATCGCAATTGCCACCAATTTTTTCAGCTACTGGAACGCTGACAAAATGGTGCTGTCGATGAACCACGCCGTCGAAGTCGACGGACGCAGCGCGCCGGAATTCTATGCCATCGTGAAGAGCCTTGCCGCCAATGCCGGCCTGCCGATGCCGCGTGTCTACCTGATCGACACCGACCAGCCCAATGCCTTCGCCACCGGCCGTAATCCCGAGAACGCCGCAGTTGCTGCCTCGACCGGGCTGCTGCAGCGCCTGTCGCATGAAGAAGTCGCCGCCGTGATGGCGCATGAACTCGCCCATGTGCAGCACCGCGACACCCTCACCATGACCATCGTGGCGACCCTTGCCGGCGCCATTTCCATGCTCGGCAATTTCGCCTTCTTCTTTGGCGGCAACCGCGAGAACAACAATCCGCTCGGCTTCATCGGCGTGCTGGTGGCGATGATCGTTGCGCCTTTCGCTGCAATGATCGTGCAGATGGCGGTGAGCCGCACCCGCGAATATGAGGCTGACAGGCGCGGCGCGGAAATCTGCGGCCATCCGCTCTGGCTGGCTTCCGCCCTTGACAAGATCGCGCGCAGCGCCGAACGCATCCGCAACGACGATGCCGAACGCAATCCTGCCACCGCGCATCTTTTCATCATCAATCCGCTTTCCGGCGAACGCATGGACAACCTCTTCTCCACCCACCCGAATACGGAAAATCGCATCGCTGCGTTGCAGGCGCTTGCCGCGCAAATGGGCCAGGCCGGCGAAGCGACGCGTCCTGAAGCGGCGCCTTCGCCGCGCCACGGCCAGATCGATTCGGCCGGCCCATGGGGCAGCTCCGAACCTTCCTCAGGCGGAAGCGAGCAACAGGAAGCGCCGAAATCCAATCCCTGGGGCCGCAATCCGTCCGGCCCGAAAGGCCCATGGCAGTGAAGCAAGCTGGCAGGGCTGCCCGCAAGCCATCGCCTCATCGTTCTGATAATGCGCCGCAGGCACCCGGCCTCGCCGCCCGCCAGGCGGCGGCACGGCTGCTGGCGGCGGTCGTCGATGCCCATACCCCGCTGGACGGGCTGACCGACAACGAGCACGGACACCCGCAATATCGAGCGCTGGATGGCCGTGACCGGGCCCTGGTGCGCGCGATCCTGGTCACCGCGTTGCGCCATCGCATGACCATTGCCGGCTTGCTCTCGCGTCGCCTTGAAAAGCCGTTGCCGGCAAATGCCACCACGCTTTCACATATCCTGCATGTCGCGGCGGCGCAGATCCTGTTTCTCGACGTGCCCGACAGCGCCGCCGTCGACCTCGCCGTCACCCACGCCAAGGCCGACCCACGCACCGCGCGTTTTTCCGGCCTCGTCAATGGCGTGCTGCGCGCGCTGGCCCGTGCCAAGGACGCCGAACTGGCACAGACACTTGCCACCACCGACGACGCGCCGGCATGGTTCGGTGACCGGCTGCGCAAGGCCTATGGTGAGGAAACCACGCACGCCATCCTCGCCGCGCATCGGGTCGAGGCGCCGGTCGATTTTACCGTGAAGGCCAATCCGACATACTGGGCGGAACAGTTTGGCGGCATCGTGCTGCCGACCGGTACGGTGCGGGTAGCAAAATTGCCGGCTTCGGTTCCCGAGCTGCCGGGCTTTGGCGAGGGTGCCTGGTGGGTGCAGGATGCTGCTGCTGCCCTGCCGGCCAGACTGCTGGGCGATATAGCCGGCAAACGTATCGCCGATCTTTGCGCTGCCCCGGGCGGCAAGACGGCACAACTCGTCCTGGCTGGTGCGAAGGTCACTGCGGTCGACACATCGAAGAGCCGGCTGGCGCGATTGAAGCAAAATCTCGACAGGCTCGGCATGGGTGCCGAAATCGCCCAGTCCGACTTGTTCGACTACACTCCGGCTGAAGCTTTCGATGCCGTGTTGCTGGATGCGCCCTGTTCTTCCACCGGCACGGTCAGGCGTCATCCCGACGTGCCATGGACCAAGACGCCGGCTGACATCGAGAAGCTCGCAGGGCTGCAACGGCGGCTGTTGGAAAAGGCCGTGACGCTGGTCAAGCCGGGCGGCTGTATCGTTTTCTCAAACTGTTCGCTGGATCCGCTCGAAGGCGAGGACCTGCATCGCGCCTTCCTGGCCGAAACGGCGGATGTCGCCGACCATCCGATTCGGCCGGACGAAATGCCGGACATCGAAACCTTCGTCACAAAGCAGGGGACGTTGCGCACCACGCCGGCTGGCTTCGATCTTGGTGACCCGGCAATTTCCGGTCTCGACGGTTTCTTTGCTGCCCGCTTCCGCAGGCAGCCTTGAACGCCACTTCACCGCTTGATGCCTCGGCAAAATACCTCGAAACCCTCCAAAAAAGGTATGGCGCTACCCTGATCTGTGGGCTTCCAGCTGAATTCGCTTTCAAGAATATAGTTGAATCCTATAATTCATGCGGGCGGACGGGACAATTCGAGGTGGTTTTTGGCACTGGCTGCCGATGATACGACGCGTCTGTGGACGCTCGTCGCGAAGGAGTTTTGGCGCAAGGCGCGCCGACGCCTGCGCGCCGGGCCTGTCTATCGATGGCGCTATTCGGGCCGTACGCCCGAACGCGTGCTGATCGCGCCACCCGACCTCAGGCTTGCCGATCCACAGATCGCGCACGAGATTTATTACGGCCGCTTCCCGCTCTCCGGCCATCTGGTCGAGACCGGCGGCCTGTCACCGTTTCAGCTCGATGTTGCCCATGACGGCTGGGTGCGCTCGTTGCACGGATTCCGTTGGCTGCGCCACATGCGTGCCGCCGGCACCGACCTCGCCGCGGCCAACTCCCGCGCGCTGGTCTCCGACTGGATCACCCAGCATGGCAATCGTATCGCCGGCCCGGCGTGGGAACCGGCCACCACCGCCAAGCGCATCATCGCCTGGCAGCAGCATTCCTCGGTCGTGCTGCAGGGCGCCGAATTCCCGTTCTATCGCGCCTTCCTGAAATCGCTTGCCGTGCAGATCCGTTACCTGCGTTCGCTGGCGCGCGAGATGCCGGACGGCAAGGACAGGCTGCGCGCGCGCGTCGCGCTCGCTTTTGCCGCGCTCTCCCTGCCTGCGCCCGCTTCTGCACTGCGCTCGGCAACACGCAATCTCGGCGAAGAACTCGACCGCCAGATCCTTCCCGATGGCGGACATATTTCGCGCAATCCGCTAACGGTTCTGGAAATCCTGGCCGATCTTCTGCCTCTGCGGCAAACCTATGCCAACCAGGCGGAGACGCCACCGACGGCACTGATAGGCGCCATTGACCGCATGCTGCCTGCACTGCGCTTCTTTCGCCATCACGATGGCAGCCTCGCCCGCTTCAACGGCATGGGCGCCACCATTCAGGATCGCATCGCCGCGATCCTGCGTCACGACGACACCGCCGGCGCGCCGCTGCTGCATGCGCCCCATTCCGGCTACGAACGACTGGCCATGGGCGACGTGACGGTGATCGCCGACACCGGTACCCCGCCGCCGATCGATGTTTCCAATTCAGCCCATGCCGGCTGCCTGTCGTTCGAACTGTCGTCGGGGCGCCAGCACTACATCGTCAATGCCGGCGTCGACACCTATGGCGCAGCTGAATTCCGTCCGCTGGCGCGCGCCACTGCCGCGCATTCCACGGCAACACTCAACGATACATCCTCGGCACGTTTCGCCCTGTCGATGCGACTTGGCGGCCTGCCGGGGTCACCTTTGCTCGGAGGACCCCGCAAGGTCTCGAGTGAACGCCTCGATGACGGTAGCCGCCAGGGCTTCGTCGCTCGCCATGACGGCTACGCGCAGCGTTTCGGCATCTTGCACGAGCGTGAGCTGGTGCTGTCGGCAAACGGCAATGTGCTGACCGGCCGCGACCGTTTCCTGCGGGCCGGCAACGGTGCAACGCGCAACGATGGACGTGACACCGTGGCCGTGCGCTTCCATATCCACCCCGATGCCAGCCTGTTCCGCGACGAGCATGACAGGCTGGTGCTCGCCGCCGAAGGCGGGGACCTTTGGGTATTTACCTCGCCGCAGGTGCAGCCCGAGGTCGAGGAATCGATTTTTTTTGCCGGCATCGTCGGACCACGCCGCAGCCGGCAGATCGTGCTGCATTTCCAGGCAGCAACCTTTCCGGAGGTCCATTGGCAGTTTGTCCGCACCGGCCAGGCAGGATTTGCTCCGAGGGTGTGATCCTGATCCTGGAGCGTTCCGTTTTTCATGGAAACGCGGAAGCTTTCCTGGGATTGCTCGCAGGCTGGATCATTCGCCTGGTGTAAATCCAGCGAGCTTCTGTGCATGAAACCTGACATCCGCGGGCCAGGTCGCCATGTGTCGCTCGAATTTCTCCCGATCATCGGCGAACAACGCACGCGACGCTTCCTCGAAGCCGGGCAGGTTCCCGGCCATGACTGACAGGAAGCGGTAGGATGCTTCCCGCCGAACACGCCGCGCGCTTTCATCGCCATCGGCACGGCGCGCGGCATCGACAAGCCGACGCAGCGCTTGCGAAGCGCCTCCCCGCTGAGCGGCCAACCATTCCCATTGCCTCGGCAGGAGCGTGACTTCGCGCGCCACCACGCCGAGCTTCGGCCGGCCACGGCCACGCGCGGCGATCTCGGCCTCTTCCTCTTCGTTCTGGTCCTCGGCGACGGATTTGACAGCCGCGATCAACGGGAAGCGCGCGGCGAGCCGCGAAACGATCTCGGCATCCGAGCCACGCAGATCGAGGTCGACAACAGCCCCCGTGGCGTCATCAAAGACCAATATGGGTGCATCGCGGATGTGATCGCGGGCTTTGACAGCGAGCGCCACTTCGACCAGCGGTCCGTCCGCGACACGGTGATCGCCCTGAAAGGCGGTGCTGACAGCGGTCAAAGACATCGAATTTCTCCCTGGCCCGCTCTTCATGACTGGTTTCGCGCCGCATGTCAATTATTACCCGGGTATAATTGACATGCGGCGGCGCACCCCCTACATGCGGCCCGAAAGGTTTCGATCATGAGCAGCATCGACAGAAAGACCGCCACGGCGGCCTACAAAAAACGCGACGTTCCGGCGGGCATCTATGCGCTGACCTGTGCCGAGACGAGCCAGCGATGGGTTGGCCACTCACCGGATCTTGACGCCATGCCGAACCGGCTGTGGTTCACGCTCCGGCTCGGCAACCATCGCGCATCCGGGCTGCAGACGGCGTACAATCAATATGGCCAGGATGCCATTGCCATCGACGTGCTCGAGCGCTTCGACGACGTCGTTCGGCCCGAAGGGGCGGCACTGAAGGAACGCCTGACCTTCTGGCGTGACAGGATCGACGCGCTTCCGGCCTGAGTTTGTGCCGGCGCCGGTGCCGACTGAGCTTGATTTTGAGGCTCCTTGTGCTACGGCCCGGACCATCCTCTCCAGCCCGCAGAAAGGCTGCCAGCCATGGCCGTTGCCGCCAAGAACATTCCAGCGCCCGATCTCGTGCCGGTTCGCCGCGCGCTGCTTTCCGTATCCGACAAGACCGGCCTGCTCGATTTCGCAGGCGCCCTTAGCAAGGCTGGCGTCGAACTGGTTTCGACCGGCGGCACCGCCAAGTCGATCGCCGCTGCCGGCATTGCAGTCCGTGACGTTTCCGAACTGACCGGCTTTCCCGAGATCATGGATGGCCGCGTCAAGACGCTTCATCCTTCGGTGCATGGCGCGCTGCTCGGCGTGCGCAACGATCCCGAACATGCCGCTGCCATGCGCGACCACGCCATCCAGCCGATTGATCTCGTCGTCGTCAATCTCTACCCGTTCGAACAGGTCCGCGCTTCCGGCGCCGGCTATGCCGCCATCGTGGAGAACATCGACATCGGCGGTCCGGCGATGGTGCGCGCTTCGGCCAAGAATCATGCCTACGTCACCATCGTCACGGAACCGGAAGACTATGCCGCGGTGCTGGAAACCCTTGCCGCCAA
Source organism: Mesorhizobium sp. EU05-FHT14A09 (assembly GCF_058790995.1). Lineage (NCBI taxonomy): Bacteria > Pseudomonadati > Pseudomonadota > Alphaproteobacteria > Hyphomicrobiales > Phyllobacteriaceae > Mesorhizobium > Mesorhizobium sp. EU05-FHT14A09. Next base: position 172,652 of record NZ_JBYTDF010000003.1, on the reverse strand, counting down.
TGCCGGTGCGCTGCCACTGGACTTCCGCAAGCATCTGGCGGCCAAGGCCTTCGCGCGCACGGCGGCTTATGATGCCGCCATCTCCGGCTGGTTCGCCGAGGAACTGAAGATCGAACAGCCGACATGGCGCGCTTTTGGCGGACGCCTGGAAAGCGTCATGCGGTATGGTGAGAACCCGCACCAGTCGGCCGGCTTCTATATCAACGGCGACAAGCGCCCGGGCGTTGCCACCGCGCACCAGTTGCAGGGCAAGCAGCTGTCCTACAACAACATCAACGACACCGACGCCGCTTTCGAACTGGCCGGTGAATTCGATCCCGCACGCACGGCCGCTGTCGCCATCATCAAGCACGCCAACCCCTGTGGCGTGGCTGAAGGCGCATCGCTGAAGGAAGCTTATCTCAAGGCCCTGTCCTGCGATCCGGTCTCGGCTTTCGGCGGCATCGTCGCGCTGAACCGCCTGCTCGACGCCGAAGCAGCGGAGGAGATCGTCAAGACCTTCACCGAAGTGATCATCGCGCCTCAGGTGTCCGAAGAGGCGGCCGCAATCGTCGCAGCCAGGAAGAACCTGCGCCTGCTGGTCGCCGGCGGCCTCCCCGACCCGCGCCAGACCGGCACGATCGTCAAATCGGTGGCTGGCGGCCTGCTGGTGCAGAACCGCGACAACGCCGTGGTCGATGATCTCGACCTCAAAATCGTCACCAGACGCGCGCCGAGCGAAGCCGAAATGGCTGATCTGAGATTTGCCTTCCGCATCGCCAAGCACGTGAAGTCAAACGCCATCGTCTATGCCCGGAACCGCGCCACGGTCGGCATAGGCGCCGGCCAGATGAGCCGTGTCGATTCCTCGCGCATCGCGGCACGCAAGGCACTGGATGCTGCCGAGGCTGCCGGCCATGCAGAACCGCTGACCAAGGGGGCGGTGGTAGCTTCGGATGCGTTCTTCCCCTTTGCCGACGGATTGCTAGCCGCTGTCGAGGCCGGTGCAACGGCAGTCATCCAGCCCGGCGGCTCGATGCGTGATGACGACGTCATCAAGGCAGCCGACGACCATGGCATCGCCATGGTGTTCACCGGGATCAGGCATTTCAGGCACTGATTTTTCTACCCGTTCGCGCGGGGGGACCGGCCTCAATCTTCCGTCTTGTCGGCCGGATAAGGTGTTCCGGCGAGGATCGCCATGCCGGCAACGAGGAACAGGATGATCATCGCCATGCCAAGACGCGGCGAACCGGTCGTCGCCGTGACGGTGGCGATCAGGAACGGCGCCAGGAAGCTGGTTGCCCGCCCTGCCAAAGCATAGATGCCGAAATAGCGTCCTGACTCCTCCGCCGTGACGCTGCGCGCCATGTATGAGCGCGACGAAGCCTGCACCGGCCCGAACGCTAGGCCGATCAGCAGCCCGTAGACAATATACGCCTTCTCCGCGGGGGTTCCGAACAGGCTGCCCGTATCGATGCCGGGAAGCTGCAGCCAGCCAAACAACGTATAACCCGGCCCGGTCGAAATGATGCCGACGGTGGCAATGGTCAGCAGCACCAGAGAGATCATCACGACCACCTTGGACCCAAGCCCGGTGTCGAGTCGGGCGGCAACCCAGCAGCCAAGAATGGCGACGACATTGAGAATGATGCCGAACACGCCGATCTCGGTGATCGACCAGCCGAACATCGCTGCCGCGAAGGCCCCGCCGAGCGAGAGCAGTGCATTGACCCCGTCCTGGTAGATCATGCGCGCGACGAGGAAGCGGAAGATGCCGACCCGCTTGCGCACTTCGGCCAGTGTCGATTTCAGCTCCGCCAGCCCCTGCCTGACCGCTGGCCCGACCGGCATGCCCTTCACCGCGTCCGGTGTGAAGAAGAACATCGGCAGGATGAAGATGAAATACCATAGCGCCGAGAGCGGCCCGGTAGCGCGGGCGTCTTCGCCGAGCTTGGGGTCCAGCCCGAAAATTGGATCGAGGCCGACGATCGTCTTGCCGGTCTCCGGCGATCCCGCCATCAATGCCACGACGAAGATCAGCGCCACCATGCCGCCGAGATAGCCCAGCCCCCAGGCGACATTGGAGATCTTGCCGATCTCGGCCTTGGGCACGAGGCGCGGCATCATCGAATCATTGAAGACCGTCGAAAACTCCGCCGCCACCGAGGCCAGCGAAAAGAACAGCACGATCAGGAAAAGGTTCGATCCCGGCGCTGCAAACCAGAGCAGCGACAGGCTGACGATCTTGATCGTCGCAAAGAACGCGATCCACGGCTTTCGGGGCCCGGTCTGGTCGGCGATCGAACCAAGGATCGGTGACAGCACTGCGATCACCAGTCCTGCCGCAGCCAGGCCATAACCCCATACTGCCTGGCCCATGGCGGGGTCCGCCGACAGGCGCGAGACGAAGTAGGGACCGAAGATGAAGGTAGTGACCAGCGTGAAGAAAGGCTGGGCCGCCCAGTCGAAGAACATCCAGCCCCAGATGCCGCGCCCGGAAGCGCGCTGCATGGTCACGTCGCTCATCTGTCCTCCACCGCTTTCGTCCCGTTCGCGGTGGCTCATGTCTGCACGTTTTTCGTGGCACTGCAAAGACCCGGGCCTGATGCCTCTGCACAAAGCGCGACGATCGCACAGCTTCGGCCCGTTTGGGTGACCGTCAGCTGTTCCGCCACGTACGATCTTCGATCGCGCGGATGACGGCGGCCATGTCGAACTGGCCGAACCCAAGTGCCTCGGTCTCGCCGTAAAGCAGGTAGCAGACATCGAGCAAAGGTGAGGCAATCTTCGCCTCACGCGCCGCCTCGGCAATCAACCGGTTGTTCTTGAACACGTCGGTGATTGACGCCTGCACGGAAAAGTCGCCGGCAACCAGCTTTGACAGTTTGATGCGCGAGACATCGCTCGCCATCGGCCCCGCATCGAGCACAGCCGTCAGGCGCGCAAGATCCAACCCGTGCCGCTCGGCGAAATGCACGGACTCAGCCAAGCCTGTCACCGTGGTGATCAGGAAGATGTTGACCGCGAGTTTCATCAGAAGCGCATTTGGTACCGAACCACATGGAACCGTCTGGCGGCACATCGACATAAGCAAAGGCTGAATGGCCTCCACTGCTTCCGTTTCTCCTGCCAGCATTGCCACCAACTGCCCAGCTTCCGCCGGTTTGCGCGAACCGGAGACAGGAGCCTCGACATACTGGCCGCCTGCGGCGCGGATATCTGCCTCCAGCACGCGCGAATACCCCGCCGAAGTCGTACCCATGTGGACGACGACATGGCCAGCCACGCGAGTGCTGAAATCAGCGGTGCCACGCGCGAGCACCGCGTCGATCGCCTGTTCGGTGGCCAGCATCAGGATGACGATGTGCGTCCTGGCAAAAACCTCGCCGGGGCTCACTGCCACTTTCGCGCCCGCAGCTTCCAGTGTTTCACTGCGCTCTGACGATCGATTCCATACCAGCAATGGTACCCCTGCTCGTGCCATATTGAGCGCCATCGGTTGCCCCATCACGCCGAGACCGATGAAGCCGACTTGCTCGCCCGTCCACGCGTTCGACATCTGGTTCAAAGCCACATCGGCACGATCGACAGCGCGAGCAGCACCCCGAGCACCATGTTGACGGCGCGCCATTGCGTCTCAGTCCTGAGCAGCCGCGCCATCAACAAGCCCGCGGTGCACCAGAGTGACAGCGAGACGGTGGCCGCAACGCCAAAAGCCAGCGCCAGCAGCGCGCCAAGCCGGGCCGGGCCGACGGCGAGCGCTGCGAACGAAGCCGCGGCTCCGAGCGTCATCGCCCAGGCCTTCGGATTGAACCACAACAGCCAGATCCCCCGGTGAAGCTGGTCGGCCGCGCCATATTGGTGTCGAGGCGCGGCGGACCGGAGCGACCGACCCTCCAGGCGAGCCACAGCAGATAGGCGGACCCGATCGCTTTCATGGCAAGCTGCAGCGATGGCATCGCCTCCAGCACACCCGCAAGTCCCGCGGCGGCCGCCGCTGCCATAGAGGCGAGGCCGGCAGCAATGCCGGCCATCAACGGGATCGAACGGCGAAAGCCGAAATGAGCGCCCGAGGCCGTTGCCAGTGTCGTGGCACCGCCCGGTGAGATGGTGGAGACCAGCGCAAAGACAGCCAATGGCAAAACGGTTTCGGGCGACATGCGCTTCTCCAGGCGGCAGTTGCGGCGTCCTAGCTACCGCTTGCTTGGCCATTAGAGAAACGCATGTTGATTATGATCAGCATTAGCATTCATAATGCCACCATGGCCCGCAATCTCGATCTCGCTCTGATCCGGACTTTCCTTGCCGTTGCGGAGCGCGGCAACATGACATCTGCCGGCAATGCACTGCACCTGACGCAAAGCGCCGTCAGCCAGCAGGTCGCGCGGCTGGAGAAGGCCTTCGGTCATGAGCTGTTTTCACGCGACCGCCGTGGCCTGAGACTCACCAGCGCCGGGGAGCGGTTACAGGGCAAGGCCCGGCGACTGCTTGGCCTCAACGACGAAATCTGGGCCGACATGACGGCGCGGCGTGTGGAAGGGCCGGTACGGCTCGGCGTGCCCTTCGACCTAGCCGGCCCTTTGATCGCACCGGTGTTGAAAGGCTTCGCGGATGCCTTTCCGCAGGTCGAGATCTCGCTGCTCTGCGCTGCTTCGCCAGACCTTGCGCATGCGTTGGCCAAGGGTGAGATCGATCTGGCCTTGGTCGAGACACCACTGGGCGCCTCCGAAGGCGAGTGCCTCGCCGTCGACCGCCTGGTCTGGGTTGGAGCGCGGGGCGGTGGCGCACATCTGAAGACACCGCTGCCGGTTTCGATGGTCGCTGAAACCTGCGCTTTCAGGCCTGCAGTCCTGGCAGCCTTGCACGATCAGGGTCGTGAATGGCGCACCGTGTTCGAGAACGGCAGCATCGATGCCACCACCGCCACGGTGACAACGGATCTTGCGGTAACGGCCTGGCTCGCGTTCACCGTACCACCGCACCTCGATATCCTGCCTGCGGAGGCCGGTTTGCCGCAGCTACCATCCTTCGCGATCAATTTGCATCTGCCGGGGCGCGATGCGGCACCGGCGACACTCGAGCTCGCCCGCCATATCCGCGAGGGGCTCTCGCGGACCCGGCTGGCAGCATAAAAGCCTTAGAGCTTTCGAACAGAGATCGGGGCATTACGCCCCGATCAGATCGCTCATCAGGCCGGAGGCGACCGATAGACGCGACACCGTAATCTCGCCGCCCTCCGTCAGCGCCTGCAGCCGTTCGCGCACGCGAGCGATGCGTTCGCCACCAGCTTCCAGCCAGGCCGCGACCGGATCAGCAGCCTTGCCATGCTGCGTCAGCGCCGCCACGGCGATGCCACGCCTTGCCGCGCCGATCGTATCTGTGGCACGCGACAGGGCCAGCTGGTCGTAATAGTCCGGCGGTGTCACCGATCGCGCGGCTTCCTCGATGCGTGGGATGCGGAAGGCTTCACTGACAGCAAAGAATGCTTTCGCCGCCGCGACGATGTCCGAACCGGCGAGGCGGGATGCCAGCGCAATGTCCGGATACAGTTCAGCGACATCGGCCAGTGCCAGTCGCTCGGCCAGCTTGTCAGGCGTACCGACCTTGAACAAGCCGTGCCGCTTCTCTTCCAGCCGCTCGCGTGAGAAATCTGACAGCAGCGACACCAGCTTCGGTTCAAGCGCCTTGCGCGCCTCCTGCAATTCGGCGATGCGCTGACCGAGCGGTGCGGTACCCGCATCGTTCTTCAGGTACCACCCTGCGGTGACAAAGATAAGCCGGCTGACGATCTGGTAGAGATCGATCTGCACCTGGCCGTCGATCTTGTTGTCGAGCGCATCGATCTCGTTGTAGAGCGCCGGCAGGCCGAAACCGTCGCGGATCACCGCGAAAGTCCGCACCACGTCCGCCGCGCTGCGGCCGGTCGCTTCCATGAGCCGGTTGGTGAAGGACGGACCGCCACGATTGACGAGATCATTGGCGACGACACGGGCAATGATCTCGCGCCGCAGCCGGTGACCGTGGATCTCCTCGTTGTACTTCTTGACCATCCGCTCCGGGAAGTAACCGGTCAGGTCGGTGTTGAAATGCGCATCGTCCGGCACATCCGAAGCGACGATGTCGGAGAACAGCACGATCTTTGCATAAGCGAGCAGAACACCGAGTTCCGCCCGGGTCAGCGGCTCGCCGCGCGCTTCACGTTCGGCAAGGGCCGCCGGCGACGGCAGCGTCTCGACGGCACGATCGAGCAGCCCACGTGCTTCGAGCGCCGCCATGAAGCGACCCTGGTGAGCGATATCGGCCAGCCCGCGCTTGCGGGCCAGCGACAGCGCCAGCGTCTGCTCGTAATTGTTGGAAAGCACCAGATTGCCGACCTCGTCGGTCATCTCGGCCAGCAGCTTGTTGCGCGCCGGCCGTGCCAGCGAACCCTTGCGCATTGCCGAAGCCAGCGCAATCTTGATGTTGACCTCGACGTCGGAGCAGTTGACGCCGCCTGAGTTGTCAATCGCATCCGAGTTGTTGCGTCCACCGGCCAGGCCGAATTCGATGCGGCCGCGCTGGGTGACGCCAAGGTTGGCGCCCTCGCCGATCACCTTGGCGCGCACATCCATCGCGTTGACGCGAATCGGGTCGTTGGCGCGATCACCGACGTCCTGATTGGTCTCCGAGACGGCCTTCACATAGGTTCCGATGCCACCGAACCACAAAAGATCGACCGGAGCCTTCAGGATGGCGGTCATGATCTCGGCCGGCGTCGCTGTCGTCTTGGCGAGGCCGATCGCCGCAGCGGCTTCCGCGGGAAGCGTGATCGACTTCTGGTTGCGCGAGACAATGACGCCGTTCTTCGACAGTTTCGACTTGTCGTAGTCCTGCCAGCTCGAACGTGGCAGGTCGAACATGCGCTTGCGCTCGGTAAAGGAGGCCGCCATGTCCGGTTCCGGGTCGATAAAGATGTCGCGATGGTCGAAGGCAGCGATCAGCTTCGTCTGTTCCGACAACAGCATGCCGTTGCCGAACACGTCGCCCGACATGTCGCCGACGCCGACCACCGTGAAGGGCGATGTCTGGATGTCACGGTTCATTTCGCGGAAATGCCGCTTCACCGCTTCCCAGGCACCCTTGGCGGTGATGCCCATCTTCTTGTGGTCGTAGCCTGCCGAACCGCCCGAAGCGAAGGCATCGTCCAGCCAGAAGCCGTGCTTTTCCGAAATCGCATTGGCGGTGTCGGAGAAGGTTGCTGTACCCTTGTCTGCTGCGACGACGAAGTACGGATCGTCGGCGTCGTGGCGCACCACCCCGGCCGGCGGCACGACATGGTCTATGCCGATATTGTCGGTGATCGACAGCAGGCTCGAAACGAAGTTGATATAGGCCTGACGGCCCGCCTCGAACCAAAGGTCGCGCTGGAAGGCCGACGGCAGGCGCTTTGGATAAAAGCCACCCTTGGCGCCCACCGGCACGATGACGGCATTCTTCACCTGCTGCGCTTTCACCAGGCCCAGAACTTCGGTGCGGTAATCCTGGGCACGATCCGACCAGCGCAGGCCGCCGCGGGCCACTGCGCCGAAGCGCAGATGCACGCCTTCCACCTCGGAGCCGTAGACGAAAATCTCGCGCCACGGCCTCGGTTCTGGCAAGCCGTCGACGGCGCGCGAATCGAGCTTGATCGCCAGCGACTGGCCACGCTCTTTCTTGCCTTCCACGAAATGGTTGGTCCGCAGCGTTGCTTCGATAAGGTTGAGATAGCGACGAATGATGGTGTCGTCGTCGATGCTGGGAACATCCTCCAGCGCGTCCTTGATCTTCGCCTTGAGGTGCTTGGCCGTAGTGACGCCATCGCCCGCCGCGTCCGCTCCATGCCGCGCGACGAAGAGCGCATAGAGGCCCCGCGCGATATCGGGATAACGGTTCAGAGTCGCAGCTATGAAATCCTGGCTCTGCGGGATGCCCGCCTGCTGCAGGTACCGGCCATAGGCGCGCAGCACCAGAATCTCGGTCGCCTTCAGCCCAGCCGTCTGGGCAAGGCTGTTGTAGCCGTCATTGTCGACGTCGCCACGCCACACCGCCAGGAACACGTCCTCGAACAGCGCCCCCTCGTCGGCGAGATCGATTGGCTGGCCGAAGGCATTCTCCAGCTCCATGTCGTGGATGAAGACGCGGCTGCCGTCCTCCTTGTCGATCTCGAAAGTGCGCTCGCTGATCACCCGGAATCCGGTGTTCTCCAGCAACGGCACCCGCCGCGACAGCGCGACCGGGCTGCCGTGATGATAGATCTTCAGCGAGGCCTGTTCCGGCGCCTGGCCGGCGTCGCGATAATAATCGATGTCGATCGGATTCGCGGCCGAGAGCTTTGCAATGCGTTCAGCATCGACCAACGCCACAGCCGACGAGAAGGAATCGCGATAGCTTTCCGGGAATCGTGCGGCGATCGCTTTCAACGCCGGATCATTGCCACCGGCCTCGGCGGCTTCCGCCAATGCATCTTCCCAGGTGCGCACAATATCGCGGATCGCTGCCTCGACCGTTTCCTGCTCGACCTTGGGCGTCTTGCCGCCGGAGCGGCCGATGATGAAGTGTACGCGAGCCAGCCCGCCTTCTGGAAAAGCCGGATAGTAAGCCGACAAACGACCATCGAAAACGGTTTTCAGGTAGACGCCCATCTTTTCGCGCACGACGCTGTCGTAGCGATCACGCGGTACGAAGACGAGGATGGATACGAAGCGGTCGAACTGGTCGGCGCGCACCAGCGCACGAACCCGTGGCCGCTCGACCAAACCGAGGATCGCCTCGGCATGTTTGCGCAAGGTCGGAACCGGCACCTGGAACAGCTCGTCGCGCGGATAACTTTCCAGCACGTTGATCAGCGCCTTGCCGGAATGATCGTCCGGATTGAAACCGGATTTGGCGATCACCGTTTCCGCCTTGGAACGCAGATAAGGGATCTTCATCACCGAGCGCGTGTAGGCGGTCGAGGTGAACAGGCCAACGATGCGCAGCTCGCCGGCCAGCTTGCCATTGTTGTCGTAGGTCTTGATGCCGATGTAGTCGAGATAGATGCGCCGGTGCACCACCGACTTGGCATTGGCCTTGGTGACGATAAGCGGTTCAGGTCCATGCAGGAATGCGCGGATCTCAGGCGTCGTCGTCACCGCCTCGGTACCGCGTCGCAGCACCAGCACATCCGGATCGGAAAGAATGCCCAGTCCCGGCTTCTCCGCACGCTCCAGGTTGCCGCTTTTCTCACCACCGGAATATTTAAACTCACGCATGCCGAGGAAGGTGAAATTGTCGTCGCGCAGCCATTCGAGGAAAGCGATGCCCTCGGCGACATGCTTCTTGTCGAGCGGCACCGGTGCATAGCGGAACTCGGAGATCGCCTGGTCGAGCCGTGCCAGCATCGGTTTCCAGTCCGTCACGGCAGCGCGCACCTGCGCCAGCGTCTTCGTCAGCCGCGCAGCGAGCGCCGCAGCGGCTTCTTCGGAAAGCCGGCCGATATGGACGTGCACGACACTAAGCTTGTCGAGACCGGCATCTTCCTTGGCCAGGCCGCCATCACCGACGATTTCGGCCACGCCGGCCTTCGAATGCCTGACCGCAATGACGGGGTGGGTGACCAGCGTCGGTTCGCCTGCGGCCTCGGTGATCTCGCCGAGAATCGAATCGAACAGGAAAGGCATGTTGTCGTTGACGACAGTGATCACCGTCACCGGCCGACCCTGGCGCGACACGCCGGATGCAGTCTCGACCGAGACGATGCTTTCGCCCTTCTTGTGGCGGAGAACGGCACTCTCTGCCAGTTCGGCGGCTCGGGCGAGGTCGGCGGCGTCATAGGCCGCAACGTCTTCGGACGGAGCTCTTGCCAGCAGATAGTCTGCCAGCCGCCCTGGCCTTTGACCTTCTTTTCCGCCTCCCTTTACCACCGGTTTCTTTGGCTTGGTTGCGGACTTCAGGCTGGCCATGATGCGATTTACCTCCGCCATAGGCTGCATTGCGACTATCGTAGCAGATGAACGCCTTTTGGCGACAAAGGTTTGACGGCTGCCTAAGAAAAATGCTGCCTGCATAAGAAATTTGCAGACATTGGCGAAAGGAGATCGCGATGAGCGAGAAAATCACCGCGCTGGACTTGCCGCAGGCGGAACTCAGCGAAACTACCAAGACCTACTTCGCCAAATGCGAGGAAAAACTCGGTCTCGTGCCCAACGTGCTCAAGGCCTATGCCTTCGACGAAAAGAAGCTGCGCGCCTTCACCGACACCTACAACGACCTCATGCTCGGCGATTCCGGGCTTTCCAAGCTCGAGCGCGAGATGATCGCCGTCGTCGTCTCTTCCATCAACCACTGTTATTATTGCCTGACCGCACACGGTGCAGCGGTGCGGCAATTGTCCGGCGATCCGGCATTCGGCGAGATGATGGTGATGAACTTCCGTGCCGCCGATCTTACCGAAAAGCCGCGCGCCATGCTCGAATTCGCGGTCAAACTGACCGAACAGCCGGCAAAGATCGTCGAGGCCGATCGCGAGGCGCTACGAAAGGCCGGTTTCACCGACCGCGATATCTGGGACATCGCTTCGACGGTTGCCTTTTTCAACATGTCGAATCGCGTCGCGGCAGCCATCGACATGCGCCCGAACGCCGAATACCACGCAATGGCGAGATAGAATTCCCCTCCCCATTCACGGCGAGAGGAAAAGAAGCTCAGCTTCGCGTCGCGATCGCGGCGGCAGCACCGGCCATGGTGCCAGCGGAAACCCGATTGGCGATGCGCATGGCATGAGGGCTTTTCAGAAGCTTGCGCGCCTGTGCCGCGGCCAGGATCCAGGCGAAGTCGATAACGATCAGCACCACAGCCATCGTCGCCGTCAGTTCCATCCATCCCAGCATGGAGACCGAAGCAAGATCGATGATGGTGGGCAGCAGCGCCAGATAAAACATCATGATCTTGGGATTGCCGAGCGTCACCGCCATGCCGGCAAGGAAAAGCTTCACCGGCGAATCTTCCTTCGGCAAAGTGCCCTCGGCCGTCTCCACCGGCGCCGTCCACATCTTCCAGGCGAGGTATGCGAGATAAGCGACGCCGAGCCATTTGATGACGACGAAGGCGAGATGGAAGGTTTGCGCCACCACCGCCAGCCCGAACACGGCAAAGGACAGCCAGATCGCTTCACCGATCCACATGGCGAGCAGGAACGGCAGCACGTCCCGGAATCCTTTCGAGATCACCCGCGCCACCAGTGCCGCGATCGAGGGACCGGGGGAGCCGGCGGCGACGAACAGCGCACCGGCGAAAATAAGAAGGGATGTGAATGTCATGGCATGCTCCGTCAGGCGCTGAAGCATAGGCGGAAAGTAGTTCGATGCAATCGGAAGCATTCATCGCCAGAAGAAGACCGAGCAGCACCGCTTGATCTCATCGATGCCGCTCGCTAGAACGCCGCATCGTCATCAGCCCCAGGCTCCCGACTTTGCCATCGTAACCGCCGGTCTCGTCAGCTCTCCCAGAACTCGCATGGCAGCGTGCAAACGCTGCTGATTTCAATATTGCGTTCGTTCCTGTGGTGGTTCGAGACCGGTTTGGCCAGCGCTTCGGCGCCAGTCTCGAAGGCAAACTGCCTGACCTCCACACGAACGCCATTCCGCGCCTTCACAAGAGGCATCTCGTTTATCGCCGCTTGGACGGACTTCCCGACGGGAAGGACCAACCGGCATGTCGTGCACGCTCCGCGTCCGATGGACTCTCACTGCAAACCGTTCTCCTCGCCCCTGGCGCAGCTGTCCGCGTTGCGGCACACAGCGCGCCTTCGAGTGCAGCGACAAATTCCGCCTCAACGCCAATGGCCGGCGGCTCGACGCCTGGCTTGTCTACAAGTGCGTCACCTGCGACGAGACCTGGAACCACACGCTTTTCGAACGCCGCAATGCGCGGAATCTGGACCCTGATCTGCTCTCCGGCCTGGAAGCCAACGATCCGGCGCTGGCGAACCGTTTCGCCTTCGATGTCGCGGCCCTGCGCCAGGCCGCACATCGTGTCGAGGAATTCGCCGGCAGCATCGCGTGCAAGGAAGTCTTGGGAGACAGGCCAGACAGGCCGACACGACTGGAGATCTTTCTCCGTCTGCCAAGCTCCGTTTCCATCCGACTTGATCGTCTCCTGGCGATGGAGCTCGGCCTGCCGCGAGCCCGGATCGCGATGATAGCAAGGCTAGATCATCCTAAAACGAATATCAGGCTCAACAGGTTGGCAGTCGATGGCAGCAGAATCGGCATCGATCTGCCACAGGAATGCAGCGAAACGATCCTGTTGAACGCTATACGAGACCGAGCTGGCTTGCGTGGAGAAAGGCTATGAGAGCCAGCACAACGGCCATCGTTCCGGAAAACCAAAGCTGGCTGCGCGCGAATGCGGGGGAGGGTCCCGGCGGCACTCCGAAAAAGAAGATTAGAAGCACCCCGCTTATGCCTTCAAGAATCCGACGGCGTGGCGCTTTCGGCGTGCCCTCCACCGCTGCAAGTAACGCCCGGGCCGCTTCGAGATCTTGCTCAAAAACCCAGACAGGTACACCACCATGCATGGTCATCCAGTGAGGTGCCACCGATACGACCGCAAGCGGTGCAAGCGCATAGACACCGTAGGCATCAAGCTTGGACAAGCAAATCCGCGCCTCGATGATGCTGAAATATGTCGCCAGCAGCCTAAGTCTGGCGCTCATCACAGTCCCCCAGCAAGTATCTATTACTGTGGGATGGACAAAGCCCAAATTCAACGCTTCGGACAAACAGCTTCCGAAGCGCTCAAAAATCCAAGACTGCGTGCGGCAGGCGATTGCTTCTGCCAAGACATTCCGAAGCAGTCGAATTTACAAGAAAGGGCGGGGAAAACCCCGCCCTTTCAAATCATCAGGCCGCGCTGACCTTCGACTTCTCGAAGCGCTTGCGCTCGTTCGGGTCGAGATAGAGCTTGCGCAGGCGAATGGTCTTCGGCGTCACTTCGACCAGCTCGTCGTCCTGGATCCAGGCCAGAGCGCGTTCCAGCGTCATGCGGATCGGCGGCGTCAGCTTGACGGCCTCGTCCTTGCCGGCAGCGCGGATGTTGGTGAGCTTCTTGCCCTTCAGAACATTGACCTCAAGGTCGTTGTCACGGCTATGGATGCCGATGATCATGCCCTGGTAAACCTTGACGCCGGCGTCGATGACCATCGGGCCGCGATCTTCGAGGTTCCACATGGCGAATGCAACCGACTCGCCCTGGTCGTTCGAGATCAGAACGCCGTTGGTGCGGCCGGGCAGTTCACCCTTGTAGGCCTGATAGGAATGGAACAGACGGTTCATCACGGCCGTGCCACGTGTATCCGTCAGCAGTTCCGACTGGTAACCGATCAGGCCGCGCGTCGGCGCATGGAACACCAGACGCTGGCGATTGCCGCCCGACGGACGCAGTTCGACCATCTCGGCCTTGCGCTCCGACATCTTCTGCACGACGACGCCGGCATGCTCCTCATCGACGTCGATGACGACTTCTTCGACAGGCTCCATCAGCTCGCCGTTCTCGTCCTTCTGCATGACGACGCGGGGCCGCGAAACGGCCAGCTCGAAGCCCTCGCGACGCATCGTCTCGATCAGCACTGCGAGCTGGAGTTCGCCGCGGCCGGACACGTAGAACGAGTCCCTGTCGGCCGATTCTTCGATCTTCAGCGCGACATTGCCCTCAGCTTCCTTGAGCAGTCGGTCGCGGATGACGCGGCTGGTCACCTTGTCGCCTTCGGTACCGGCGAGCGGCGAATCGTTAACGATGAAGGACATGGTGACGGTCGGCGGATCGATCGGCTGCGCATGCAGCGGTTCGGTGACGGACGGGTCGCAGAAAGTGTCGGCGACGGTGCCCTTCGAGAGGCCGGCGATGGCGACGATGTCGCCTGCCTGGGCTTCTTCGATCGGTTGGCGCTCAAGTCCGCGGAAGGCCAGGATCTTGGAGACGCGGCCGGTTTCCAGCAACGTACCGTCGTGGTGCAGAACCTTCACCGGCTGGTTGGACTTCAGCGTGCCGGATTCGATGCGACCAGTGATGATGCGGCCGAGGAACGGGTTTGCCTCGAGAATGGTACCGATCATGCGGAACGGACCGGGATGAACGGTCGGAGCCGGAACGTGCTTGAGCACGAGGTCGAACAGTGGCGCGAGGCCCTGGTCCTTCGGGCCTTCCGGGTTCTCGGAGACCCAACCGTCGCGACCCGAACCGTACAGGATCGGGAAGTCAAGCTGTTCGTCGGTCGCATCGAGGGCAGCGAACAGGTCGAACACCTCGTTGATGACCTCCTGATGACGGCCGTCGGGACGGTCGATCTTGTTGATCACGACGATCGGCTTGAGACCAACCTTGAGCGCCTTGCCGACAACGAACTTGGTCTGCGGCATCGGGCCTTCAGCGGCGTCGACCAGGACGATCGCGCTATCGACCATCGACAGGATGCGCTCGACTTCGCCGCCGAAATCGGCGTGGCCGGGGGTGTCGACGATGTTGATGCGGGTATCCTTCCAGTCGACAGAAGTCGCCTTGGCCAGGATGGTGATGCCGCGTTCTTTTTCGAGATCGTTCGAATCCATAGCGCGTTCTGCAACACGCTGGTTTTCACGGAACGAGCCGGATTGCTTGAGAAGCTGATCGACGAGCGTGGTCTTGCCATGGTCGACGTGCGCGATGATCGCGATATTGCGGAGGTTCATGCTGGGTCTCGGAGGTTGCACAGGCAGCACGCCCGGATAGTCAAATCGAGACGCCGCCTTTTTCGGTTGCGCGGCTCATACAGGGTTTTTCGCATTTGCGAAAGGGGGAGGCGTGCCAGCAATTCGTTGGTCATCTTTTGTTAAGTGGCAGGAGCGTAGAATTTCATTAACCAAGCGCGGAACCTTTTCCGCTGTGGAGCATTCGGGCGTCCATGATACGCAGTCTGAACCGGTTCGTGATGATCTCCCTGTCGGCCACCCTGGTCGCCTTGCTTGCGCTGGGTGGCGCCTGGTCGGCTGCAACGCCTGCCGACAAGCCGATGGCGGTGGTTTCGACGCAGGCGGAGAAGCTGTTCCCCGATGCTCCGGACGGCGTCGATCCGATCGTTACCGGCCCGGTCAGCGCCGCCTTCAAGCAGCGCCAGGCCGATGTCGGCTGCGACAAGGCGACATGGCCGAACGTTCCGGCCGCCTGCTTCGAGCACTGATCTCCGCTCAAGCCGCCCGCACCGGATCGAGCGTCGTCTTGTAGAGTTCATTGTCGTCGCGATCCATCAGCCTGACCGTCAGTTGCTCGGTATTGCCGTCGATGTCGACCAGACCGAAGAACTGGAAGCCTGCGGAAGGCGGCAGGTTCTGGCCCTGCTCGGCGCTTGGCGCTTTCACATACTTCACCTCCGGCCCGAAGGTCATGTCGAGATCGTTGGGGCCGAAGGTGCCGGAATGGATCGGTCCGGAAACGAACTCCCAGAACGGCTCGAAATCCTGGAACTGAGCACGATCGGGGCTGTAGTGATGGGCAGCGGTGTAGTGCACGTCGGCCGTCAGCCAGACCGTGTTGGTGATGCCGGCATTCTTGATGAAGCGCAGCAGATCGGCAAATTCCAGTTCGCGCCCCTTGGCCGGCCCGTTGTCGCCATTGGCAACCGCTTCCGAGCCCTTCTTGTTGGCGCCGTCATCCCACACGACCAGCCCGATCGGCATGTCCGCGGCAATCACTTTCCAGGTCGCCTTGGAAGTGGCGAGCTCGCGCTTCAGCCAGCGGGTCTGCTGTTCGCCCAGCATGCGTGACTCCGTATTGAGTTCCGTCTGCAGGTTCGGACCGTTGGCACCACGATAGGAACGCATGTCGAGGAAAAAGACGTCGACCAGCGGCCCATAGGCGATCTTGCGGTAGATGCGGCCGGGTTCAGTCGGCGTGAAGCGGATCGGCGTCATCTCATGGAAAGCACGGCCCGCACGCGCTGCCAGCACGGCGATCGACTTTTCCTTGTAACGATCGTCGGCGGTCAGGTCTTTCGAGCTCGACCAGTTGTTGATCACCTCATGGTCGTCCCACTGGAAGAAAGTCGGCAGTGCCGCATTCATGGCGAGCAGGTTCTTGTCGAGCAGGTTGTATTTCCACTGGCCGCGATATTCATCGAGCGTTTCGGCGACCTTGCGCTTCTCGTCGATGAGCACGACATTCTTCCACTTTGTGCCGTCCTTGAGATCGACTTCGTCCTTCATGGCGCCATCGGCATAGATCGTGTCGCCCGAATGCAGGAAGAAATCAGGCGTGTGCCTGGCGATCGAGGCATAGGTCTTCATGCCGACCTCATCGATACCCCAGCCCTGACCGGCAGTATCCCCCGACCACGCAAAGCGTACAGAGCGACGGGAGGTCGGCGCGGTGCGGAACCGGCCGACCATCGGCTCGGAAACCGCATTGACGTCATTCAGGTCGGCGAACGTCATGCGATAGAAGATGTCCTGGTCGGACGCCAGGTCGCCGAGCAGGCGCTTCACCGCATAGTCGCTGTCAGGCAGTGCATTGAGCGGCGCCAGCCGTTGGGCGTTGGCGAAGCTTTCCGTCGTCGCCACCTCGAACTGAACACGGGCGGGCCTGTCGGCACGCGTCCAGATCATGCCGGAAACCGCGTCGACATCACCAGACTGGACACCGTGGGTGAAAGCCGGACGCGTGTTCGCACGGGAATAGTAAGGCATGGCCAGGCCGGATAACCCGACCAGACCGGCTGCGCCGGTCGAGGCGAGGAAGACACGGCGGCTGAGGTTGGCTGGCTGGCGCATGGCTGGCTCCTTGGCGGCGAGTGGGAGCCGCCAAGGTCTCCGCCCATTGTTTCAGTCAGGTTTCGAACAGATGAACCTTTCTTGACGATTCACAGGCCGCCGACGCTGGAGCAATTCCCGCAAAATGTGCCGCGTCCGGAATTGCATAATAACAAAGAACGGAGCGTCAGGCCGGCTGCCCCTTCGGCTGCAGCATCGGGCGGTTGGTGTTGATCAGCAGCGACAGGCAGGCCGCGATGATGCCGGTCATGCCCGCTATGACGAAGGCGAGCTCGTAGCTGCCCTGGAACTCGCGCATGGCACCGCCGAAGAAGGCCGCCGCGGCCGCACCGACCTGATGGCCCGCGACAATCCAGCCGAACACCAGCGGTCCCTTGGCATCGCCGAAGGCCTCGTTTGACAGACGCAGCGTCGGCGGCACGGTGGCGATCCAGTCCAGCCCATAGAATACAGCGAAGATGATGAGCGCGGTCGCCGAGAAACCGGAATATGGCAGATACATCAGTGACAGGCCGCGGATGGCATAATAGACGCCGAGCAGCTTGCGCGGATCGAAGCGGTCGGTCAGCCAGCCCGATAGGGTGGTGCCGATAAGGTCGAAGATACCCATCAGCGAAAGCAGGCCGGCAGCCTGGATCTCGTTGATGCCGTTGTCGGCGCAGAACGCGATCAGATGCGTACCGACGAGGCCGTTTGTGGTGAAGCCACAGATAAAGAAAGTGGCGAAGAGGTACCAGAAAACACGTGTCCTGGCTGCTTCACGCAGCGTGCCCAGCGTATGGGAAATGAAGTTACCAGCCGCGGCCGGAGGCGTCGGCGGAACGTCGTCCGGTTCGGCGCCGAAACGCACCTGGCCGATCGATGCCGGCCGCTCCGGTACCAGCAGCCACACCAGTGGCACGAGTGCCGCCGTGGCGATGGCGATGACAAGCGCCACCGGTTTCCAGCCGCCAGACTGCGCGAGCCAAGCCAGGAACGGCAGGAAGATCAGCAGGCCGGTGGCGCTGGATGCCGACATCAGGCCCATGATCAAGCCGCGATTGGTTTTGAACCAGCGGTTGACGATGGTGGCACCGAGCACCGTGGCCACAGCGCCCGACCCGACACCGGAGAAAACACCCCAGGTCGCGATGAGCTGCCAGGATTGCGTCATGAACAGGGAGAGCGCGGTCGACGCCGACATCACCACCAGCGAGCCGATGACCGTCTTGCGCAGGCCGATACGCTCCATCAGCGCAGCGGCAAACGGGCCGGTCATGCCATAGAGGAAAATGCCGATGGCGGCCGCCAGCGACACCACGTCGCGGCGCCAGCCGAAGTCGTTTTCCAACGGCAGCATCATCACCGAGGGTGCTGAACGCAGGCCTGCGGCGATCAGTAGGGAAAGAAAGATGACCGCAACGACGACGAAGGCGTAGCGCTGGCCAAACGGGCGGGGCTGGACTATCATGTTACTGACCGGTACGTTGCAATTGCCGAATGTGTACGTACCGGTTAGTAACATGTCAATTGGAACGCCTCATGCCCACTGACAAAAATATTGAAGCCAGCGTTTCGCGAGACGCAGCCTTGCCGCCGGCGGCCGAGAAGATCCTCGACGTCGCGCATGACCTATTCTACCGCGAGGGCATCCGGGCGATCGGCGTCGACGAGATCGTAAAAAAGGCCGGCGTCACCAAGCCGAGCCTTTATCGCTCCTTTTCGTCCAAGGACGAACTGGCAGCATCCTATCTGCGCAAATACGACCTCGAGTTCTGGGCACGGTTCGACGAGGCGGTGGCGGCACATCCGGGCGACCCGCGCGCGCAGATCATCGCTTTCCTGACCCGGGTCGGCAAACGCTCGCAGAAGCAGGGCTATCGCGGCTGCGGCATGACCAACGCGGCCGTCGAGTACCCCGAACCCGGCCATCCGGCGCGCGTGGTCAGCGAGGAAAACAAGCGCGAACTGCGCCGCCGACTGCGCGCCATGGCCAAGGATATGGGCGCAGCCGACCCCGCCACTCTTGGTGACGGCCTGCTGCTCCTCATCGAAGGCGCTTACATCTCAAGCCAGGTCTTCGGCCCTGGCGGTCCGTCACAGTCCGTCGCCAAGCAGGCTGATCTGTTGATCGGCGCCAGCCTGAAAAGCTAGCACCATCCGCTTGGCAGAAAGAAAGGCCGGCCTCAGGTCAGCCCGCGCTTCGTCATCATGGCATCCGCCGTCGGCATCTTGCCGCGGAAGGCGGTGTAAAGCTCTTCCGGATCCTTCGAGCCGCCGGCCGCGTAGATGTTTTCACGCAGCTTCTTCGCCAAAGCCGGATTGAACGGATCGCCGGTTTCCTCAAACGCCGAGAACGCATCGGCATCGAGAACTTCCGACCACATGTAGGAATAGTAGCCAGCTGAATAGCCGTCGCCCGCGAAGACATGGCTGAAATGCGGAGTGCGGTGGCGCATGGCTATCGTGTCCGGCATCGCCAGCTTCTCGAGCGTCTCCGCCTCGAATACCAATGGCTCGGATGGTGCATCCGACCGAGCGTGATAGGCCATGTCGACCAGCGCCGACGCCGTGAATTCGACCGTGGCGAAACCAGCACCAAAGGTGCGCGCAGCCAGCATCTTGTCGAGCAGCGCCTTCGGCATCGGCTTGCCGGTCTTCACATGCAGCGCATGTTTTTCCAGCACGGCCGGCACCGTCAGCCAATGTTCATAGAGCTGCGAAGGCAGTTCGACGAAGTCGCGGCTCACAGAGGTGCCTGACACCGATGGCCAGGTGACGTCGGTCAGCATGCCGTGCAGCGCGTGGCCGAATTCATGGAACAGCGTCTTGGCCTCGTCCACTGACAGCAGCGCCGCCTCGCCTGCCGGCGGCTTGGCGAAGTTCATGATGTTGTAGATGATCGGCTTCGCGCCCTTGCCCAGTTTGTAGCCGGACTGCAGCGCACTCATCCAGGCGCCAGAGCGTTTGGACGATCTGGCGAAATAGTCGGCCAGGAACAGCGCCCGCTCCGATCCGTCGGCATTGTTCACCACGAACACGCGCGCATCCGGATGCCAGCCGGCAATGCCTTTCTTTTCTTCGAAGGTGAGGCCGAACAGCCTTGTCGCGACGTCGAAACAGGCCGCGATGACATGGTCGAGCTGCAGGTAAGGTTTCAGCTCGGCTTCGTCGAAAGCGAACTTCTCGGCGCGCAGCTTCTCCTGGTAGAAGCGCCAGTCCCAGGCGGCGAATGGTTCGTTGCTGCCGGCCGCTGTCGCCAGTCGCTCCAGTTCTTTCTGGTCGCTGGCTGCCTTCTCCAGCGCCTTTTCCCAGACCGGGTCGAGCAGGTCGTGGACGGCCTTCGGTGTCTTGGCCATTGTGTCGTCGAGTTTCAGCGCAGCAAAGGACCCGTAGCCCAGAAGCTTTGCCTTCTCGGCGCGTAGCGCCAGCATATCGCGCACGACGGCGGTATTGTCGCTGGCGCCGCCGTTCTGGCCGCGCTGCGTAAAGGCTCGCCACGCCGCTTCGCGCAAGTCGCGACGCTCGGAGAAGGTGGTGAAGGGCTCATAGATCGACCGCGACAACGTCACCGCGTAGCGACCTTTCTGACCACGCGTCTCGGCGGCTTCCGCCATCGCGCTTTTCAGGAAATCCGGAAGCCCGGCAAGATCGCTCTCATGGAGAAACAAGGCCCATTCGCGTTCGTCGGCCAGCACATTCTGGCCGAAGCTGGTGCCGAGCGAGGATAGTTTTTCGTTGATCGCGGCAAGCCGCTTCTTGCCGTCGGCATCAAGCTTGGCGCCGGATCGGACGAAACCCTTCCAGGTCCGCTCCAGGACACGCAATGTCTCGGCATCGAGCTTCAGGCTTTCGCGCCGCCCATAAAGATCGTCGACACGGGCAAACAGCTTCTCATTCATCGAGATCGCGGAGAAATGTCGCGACATCTTCGGTGCGACCTCTCGCTCCATGGCCTGGATCGTGTCGTTGGTATGGGCACCGGCCCGGCACCAGAAGATCGAGGAAGCGCGATCCAGCGCCTCACCGGCGAGCTCCAGCGCCTGCAGGGTGTTTTCGATGGTGGCTTGTTCGGTATTGGCGGCTATGCCCTCGATTTCGGCCTCATGCGCCTTCAGTGCCGCGTCGAACACCGGCCCGAAGTCGCCATCGCCGATCTTCGTGAAATCAGGCAGACCGAACGGCCCCTGCCAGTTGGTCAAGGGATGGGCGGCGAGATCGGATACGGACATGACGGGACTTTCGCGGGATGCGGGGAAGGCGGAATAACGATATCTCCCCGATGTAGGCTCATGAGGTGGCCGGTGCAACGACAAGTCCTGCCGGCCGGCATCAAATAGCCAGCGATCCAGCGCCCTGCGCAGCTTTCTCAGAAGCCGTCGCAATTTTCTGCGATTGTCGCTTGCGAGGATGCGGTGATGCGTTCGTCGGTCAGAGCGAAAACCTCTCTCGTCAAAAGATCATTCCCGGGGAAATCGTAGCAGACGACGACGGTCACCAGGCCATTGTCCGCGCTCTCGACACGGTGCCGGATGTTCGCACCCTTCACCGCGCCCTGCCATTCGTCCATCGATGCGAGGAATTGTTGCTTGTTCTGCTCGGTATCGACATCTTGCAACCGGACGCGGGCATCGTCTGCCAGTATGTCGGCAAGGCCGCCGCGGTCTGCAACCAGCAGCGCGGCATACCAGCGGCCGATGACAGCATTGTCGTCAGCCTGTGCTGAGCCCAGCATCAGTGCATAAAGGACGACCGCAGGGAGTTTCGACGAGCCGGGAACAGGCACAACGCGACACCTCCTCCATGCAACCTAGAGCAATTCCAGGAAAAGTGGGTAGCGGTTTTCCGTCCGGAATTGCGTCAAAACAAAAAGTTAGAGCGTTTCCGTGAAAAGCGGAAACGCTCTAGGCCTGTATGGAGGAGAAGGGAAGGTCGTTGCTCAGCCGAAGTCCGGCCGTTCGAAGTCGCCGGTTTCGTTGTTCATCGCCCACAGCTCGCCGGTGGAGATATCGAACCAGGCGCCATGCAGGGTCAGCTTGCCCTTGCCTTCGAGAATCTTGACGCACGGAAAGGTGCGCAAATTGGCGATGGAGTAACGAATGGAGATGCGCTCCAGCGCCGTCTGCCGCTCGCCGGTCGTCATCATGGTCGAGGCCGAAACGGCTTCCGCGGCCGGCGCGATCAGGCTCATCCACTTGCCGATGAAATCGCCAGGCGACAGCGGCGCCGAGGTCGTGTCGAGCGCAGCGCGGATGCCCCCGCAGCGGCCGTGTCCCATGACCACGATGTTCTTGACCCTCAGGCTCTGCACCGCGAATTCGAGGGCCGCCGACGTCGAATGATATTCACCGTCCGGCGCATAGGGCGGCACCAGATTGGCAACATTGCGCAGCACGAACAGTTCGCCGGGTCCGGCGTTGAAGATCACCTCCGGCGCCGCGCGCGAGTCGCAGCAGGCAACGATCATCGTCTCGGGCGCCTGGCCCTCGCGCGCCAGCGACCTGTAGTGATCGGCCTCGGCCACATAGCGGCCGTTGATGAAATTGCGATAGCCGGCAATGAGATGTTCAGGGAGATGCGGCATCTGGACCTTTCCAGGCTGGACGGCGACGGCTCGTTTCCACGGCGAAAGGCACTAGAGCGTTTCCGTTTTTAACGGAAACGCGGAAACGCTCTACGTCCTTGTTTTGCGCAATTCCGGACGGAAAACCGCCACACATTTTTCCTGGAACTGCACTAACGGCAAATTGGCCACGCAATCAATGCAAAATTGTCATGGCTCGCCCACGAGTGCTCTGCATGACGCATAGCTTGCGCCCAGAGCCGGTCATACGTGGATCGCGACGGGAATGCCCTTGCCATCGACCAAGGGCGGATTCGGATAAGGAACCGCTTCACCCCGTGCGATCCGGCCGGCGATCAGCAGCATGGCGGCAGCATCGAGGAAGTCGTCAGCAGCCGCGCCTTTTGGCGCCGCCTGGTCGAGAAAGGCCCGTGTATAGCCATGACGGGTCAGCAGAATCCGCCGTTCTTCCATGCCGGCGGGATTGACCGCGCCCTTGATCTTCTTGGGCAAGCGCATCGCGCGCCCGTCATTGAGCCGCCAGAACGCGACTTCCGGATGCGATTCGAATATCCGCGGTCGCAGATCCGGTTGCGCCGTCAGAAGTCCGTCGATCTCGCGGATCTTGGCAAAGATGCCGAAAGCCTGGATGGAAACCCCACGCGGCGGATCGGATGTCGCTGCCGCGACGGCACTCGCGCAACGATGCGCCTGGTACCAGGCCTCCACCGTGCTGAAGGCGGCCGTGTCGGCATACACCGCCGCGCGCGAGGGAATGGCGAAGACACTGGATTGCCTCTCGCCGAGCAGGGGGCGCACCAATGCCTCGGGTCCGCGCCCACCGCGGCCTGAAACCTCCGGCAGACCGATAGGCATGTCGACGGCTAGGATCGCATCGGGTGGAAGAGCCGCCAGCAGGTCTGCGAAACCGGGATAGACGCAGGCGACCGGCGATCCGGCGGGATCCCGCCGCACCGCGATCCAGCCTGCCTTGCAGCCGTCGACCCCGGCCAGGGTGACACTGGAGTGCCGCGCATCCATATGGCCCCGCATAGGACGCTCCGACATTCTATGCGTCGCGCTTTCCCGTCACGCGGTGCGACCCCGGCCCGGATGCGTGAGATGGCGCATCTGCACCATGGCCATCGGTTGCGACAGGCTTTGCGCGTCGGTCTCGAGCTGCAGCTCGTCGCCGCCACGCTTGGCCGTGCGCGCCAGGATTTCGTAGACGGCAGCCGTCGTGGACTGCAGGGCCTTGGCGGGCGGCTGCCCTGAAAGCGTGCGCGCCAGGAAGACGGCGCCGGTCAGATCGCCAAGACCGTTTGGCGGCCTGTCGATCAGGCGGTGCTCAGCCAGCACGACCTGATTGGAATCGAGCAGGAGGTTGCCGGTGCTGCCCGACATCATCGCTGGCGCCGACGTCACCAGCATGGTTGCCGGCCCGGCATCCAGCGCCGCCGCCGTGGTCGACTTCAGATCCGGCAGCTCGGCCCCCGCCATCCAGGCAAGCTCGTAACGGTTCGGCGTGGCGATATCTGCTAGCGGCATCAGCCGGTCGCGCAGGGCCTTGGCGGTCGCCTCGGGCACATAGAGCCCGCCGGAATCGCCCATCACCGGATCGCAGACATAAAGCGCGCGCGGGTTCTTCGCCTTGACCGCGCCGACCAGATCGGCGATCGCGTCGGCCTGGCTCGCCTCGCCAAGATAGCCGGAAAGGACGGCGCCAACCTCGCCGAGCCAGGGTGCGCGCCCCAGGTCGGCCATCAGGGCGGCAAATTGTTCCGCTGGCGGAACGATCCTTGTCGCACGGCCGTGACCGGGGTGCCAGGGCAGGATCACCGTCGGCACTGCCCATACCGGGAAACCCAGCGTTTCCAGCGCGAAGACGGCGGCGCGATTGCCGACGGAACCACGCGCAACGTGGCTGGACACGACGATGACGGCGCGGGGCGCCTCGGACTGGCTGGCGTTCATGCTTTTCCTATGAGTGATGGAGGTAATAGCCGACGCCAATCAGCATGGCGATCGTGACAACAAGCCCAAGCCCGCGACCGATAAGCGTGCCCCAGCGTTCGATGGGATCGTTCTCATCTTCCTCGAGACGCGTAGGATGTGGCGCGGACTCGCGTGCGATCCGGTCAAGAATCCGGCGTGTTTCGTGCTCGTTATCCCTGTCCGGTTGACCTGCCACGGCGACCCTCTTTTCGATGATCCTAAACTGATCCTCACCATCATGACAGGGCCTCGTCGACGGCGAAGCTGCGCCACGCCCACATGCGGGTCGGGTAGCGCAAAGGCGTTTTCTCCTGCGATCTTTATGGTATTGCTTCACTATTCGAGCAAACGAGGGACCGCTCATGTACGCCCAGCGCCTGTCTTCGCTTCCCCGCAACCTGCCGGCCTTCCTCTTTATGGCGCTTCTGCTGCCACTGCTGTCGGCATGCGGCTACAACACCATTCCAACCGCGGAAGAAAACGCCAAGGCGGCCTGGAGCGAAGTGCTGAACCAGTATCAGCGCCGCGCCGACCTCATTCCGAACCTGGTCGAAACGGTTAAGGGCTACGCCGCGCACGAAAAGGATACGCTGGACGCCGTGGTCGAGGCGCGTTCCAAGGCCACGCAGGTCACGGTGACGCCCGAGACCCTCAAGGATCCGGAAGCTTTCAAGCGATTCCAGGACAGCCAGTCGGGCCTGACCAGCGCGCTGTCGCGCCTGCTTGCCATCACCGAGAACTATCCCGATCTCAAGGCCAATCAGAATTTCATCGCGCTGCAGGCGCAGCTCGAAGGCACCGAAAACCGCATCGCGGTGGCGCGCCGCGACTACATCCAGGCGGTCAAGGACTACAATCTGACGCTCAAGACCTTCCCATCCGTGCTGTGGGCAACCTTCTGGTTCCGCTCCAACGAGCCCTTCCAGAACTTCACCATCAGCGAAGACAAGATGCAGACGCCGAAGGTCGATTTCGGCACCAGCAAGCCGGCGGGACAGGGTGGCTGAGTGCCACGCTGCTGACCAGGACCGATTGAACCTTGCGTTCCTTCCCGCCATCCCACCGCTGGCCTGCGCCTGAGGCGCAGGTGATGCGCTGGGCTGTTGCATTGAAAATGCTGCTTGCAGCGCTCTTTGCCATGCTGCTCGCCGGCATGGCGTTGGCCGACGACTTGCCGGCCCTGACCGGACGTGTCGTCGACAATGCCGGCATGCTCGATCCGGCCACCAAAGCGGCCCTGGAGCAGAAGCTGGCCGATTTCGAGAAGAAAGGCTCTGACCAGATCGTCGTCGCCACCATCGACAGCCTTGGCGGCGAGGAGATCGAGCCCTACGCCAACCGGCTGTTCCGCGCCTGGAAGCTCGGTCAGGCCAGCGACAACAACGGCGCCCTGCTGCTGGTCGCCAAGAACGACCGCAAGATGCGCATCGAGGTCGGCTACGGCCTGGAAGGCACGCTGACCGACCTGCACACCAAGCTGATCATCGAAAACGACATGGTGCCGGCCTTTCGCGGTGGCGATTTCGCCGGCGGCATCACCAAGGCCGTCGACGACATGATCATGGTGCTGGAAGGCAATCCCGAAGAGCTCGAAGCGCGCGGCAGACGCCACCAGCAGGACAGTTTCAGCGAATATGACGCCGAACAGGTGATGTTCGCGCTGTTCATCACCATCTGGGCAGTGCTGTTCTTCGGCGGCCTCGCCATGGCGGTCCTGCCGCCGATCTTCGGCACCAAGATCGGCCCGGGCCGCTACCGCTGGCTTGGCATGACGTTCGACACCAACCGGCGCTCGTCAAACAATGGCGGTGGCGGCGGATGGTCGTCTGGCAGCGGTGGCGGGTGGTCCGGCGGTGGCGGTGGGTGGTCGTCCGGCGGTGGCGGCTTCTCGGGCGGCGGCGGTTCGTCAGGCGGCGGCGGATCTTCGGGAAGCTGGTGAAGATGACAACGCGTTCCCTTACCCACGCCGACCATGAGCGCATCGCCCAGGCGATCCGTACGGCAGAGCAATCGACGAGCGGCGAAATCTACTGCGTGGTGGCCCGCTCGAGCGACGGATACTTCTTCCAGGCCGCTTTCACCGCGACGCTTGCCCTGTTCGCCGTCAGCATTGCTTTCGGTTATGTGCTCGAAGCACTGTGGCTGACCATGCGCCTGCCGCATTTCCTCATCGTGCAGGCAGTGGCCGCCATCAGCCTTTTTGTCCTTCTGTGGCTGGTGCCACGCCTGCGCATCCATTTCGTGCCGCGCCGGCAGCGCTACAAGGCCGCGCACGCCAATGCGGTGAAGCAGTTCCTTGCCCGCAACGTGCATCGCACCGCCGCACGGACCGGCGTGCTGATCTTCGTGTCGATTGCAGAACGCTATGCCGAGGTGGTTGCCGACAGCGGCATCGACGCCAAGGTCGGCCAGCATATCTGGGACGGCGTTGTGCGCGACCTGACCGCCCATGCCGGTGACGATCGCTTGGCGGACGGTTTTGTCGGTGCCATCGGCGCTGTCGGCTCCGTGCTGGCGCAGCATTTCCCGGTTGGCCCAGGCGACGTCAACGAGCTCGACGATCATCTGGTCGAGATCTAGCCCAACCATCGAAGCGCCGCGCGCACCGCATCCACGCATCGCACTTGCTGAAAACGGCTCTGAGCCTGATGCGTGGCCCAGTATTTTTCGCTTGTGCGAAAGCAAGGCGGACTCTTTGCAAGCGTCCCGACCGGGTCTATGGTTAACAAACCATGAACACGCTGGTCATCGACATCCGCAAGGCAGAGCCCCGCGACGCGGTCGGGATAGCCGACGTGCATCTCGAGGCGTGGCGTGGCGCCTATAGCGGCATCATCCCGCACAAGACGCTGACGGCGATGATCAACCGTCGTGGCTCAGACTGGTGGGCGAATGCCATCCGCCGGGCTGCCACGGTGCTGGTGGTGGAGATCGGCGGCACCATTGCTGGCTACGCGACCGTCGGGCGCAATCGCGCCAGCGAACTGCGCCAGCAGGGCGAGATCTATGAACTTTACCTGCGGCCGGAATATCAGGGTATCGGTCTGGGACGCCGGCTGTTTACGGCCGCGCGCCGCAAACTTGCCGATCATGGCCTGAGCGGTCTGGTGGTCTGGGCGCTGGAAGAGAACCAGAATGCGCTTGCCTTCTATACCGGTGAAGGTGGCCGCGATATCGCCGAAGGTGTCGAGATCTTCGAACAGAAAGCGCTGAAGAAGGTCGCTTTCGTCTGGGATTGAGCCGGCTGTCCAGCCAAGGCCGGTCGTTGTCCGCACGCATTGCCGCATTGCACAAAGCCGTTTCGCCCGTTATTCGGTGCGCGATTGTCGGGTCCTGCACAAACACGCTGCCTGGCAAGCCGTTTCATCTTGCGCATGACCTGATGACAGATCCCTTCAGGACTGCGCCAAAGCGAGGGTAGCCCATGCGCATCGAAGCGATATCGATCGGCAAGAATCCGCCGGAAGACGTCAATGTCATCATCGAGGTAGCGGTTGGCGGCGAGCCGATCAAATACGAGATGGACAAGGAAGCCGGCACGCTGTTCGTCGACCGCTTCCTCTATACGCCGATGCGCTATCCCGGGAATTACGGCTTCGTACCACACACCTTGTCCGGCGACGGCGATCCGATCGACGTTCTGGTCTGCAACACGCGCGAACTGGTTCCAGGCTGTGTCATCAACGTGCGCCCGATCGGCGTTCTGATCATGGAAGACAATGCCGGCCAGGACGAGAAGGTGATCGCGGTGCCGTCGTCGCACATCACCAAGCGTTACGACAAGGTGTTCAACCACACCGATATGCCGGAGATCACCCTCAAGCAGATCGAGCACTTCTTCGAGCACTACAAGGATCTCGAACCCGGTAAATGGGTGAAGATCGGTGGCTGGCACGATGCCGCCTACGCCAGGAAGATGATCGTCGAGGCGATCGAGCGCGCCAAGGCCGCCAAGAAGTAGGATCGCCTGAGCTTTATGAATGCCGGCCGCAGCGTTTCCGAGAAACCGCTGCGGCCGGCATTTTCAATTGTCGACCCGGCCAAAGGCCGGAACCTCGCCAACGGTGATGCGCGCGTCCTTGCCGCAGGTGAAGGAGCGCACTTTCTCGTCGGCGATCTTGCGGGCTTCCTCATTCGCATTTGCACTGTCAGTGGCAACGAGCGCGACGGTGCAGCCCTGGCGCCCTTCCATCTGGGCAACCTTTGCCACCACCAGAACCTCGGTCTTTTTCGAGCCGTCATCGCCGCTGCTGACGGATCGCCGATGAATCGCGGCGAACGGAACCGAGACATCTCCGGTCGTTTCCACCCGCCATTCAACCTTCGGCCCGGCGCTGTTGAACCCGACAAAGCTTTCCCAGCTCGACGTCATGTCAGCAGGTGGAAAACCGTAGAACACGGATTCGCGCGCGTCGTCATAGGTAAGCAGGACCGGATATCCGCGATAGCCGGCGCAGGAGAGATCTGCCCAGTCGCCATCGTTCTCGCCGGCCTTCGTATAAGTCAGGCAATCCTTCTCGGTGACGAGGTCCGTGTAGGCGCTTGAGATGTTGCCCGCCGACGCGGACTGGCAGAAACCTGCAAGGACGAGAAAGGCGAAAACGGCGCGCATGACGGTCTCCGGCTGAGGCTGTCCGGCACTTTATCGCTAAAATCGTGCCCATGCCACGGTAAGGCTAGGCGTTCCGTTTTCGCAGGACGCTCCAACCTTTTGTTTTACGCGAAACCGCTATGCAGTTGTGACGAAGCTGCCTCGGACGCGTGCCACGAGTTCGGCCGGATCGCCGCTGACATGCAACGTTTTCAACCGCGCCGTACCACCCGCCGCAACTGTCACCGCCGATGCCGGTATTGCCAGCGTCCTGGCGACGAGCTTTTCCAACGCAGTGTTGGCAGCGCCTTTTTCAGGAACGGCGCGCACGCGCGCCTTGAGATGGCAACGACCGTCGGCAGACGTCTCCATGCCCTCCAGGGCATCGAACGGCGCTTTCGGCGTCAGCCGTACGAACAGATCGATACCACCGGCGCGCAGGCGAAAGATTTCGCCCATCGTTCTGTTCAGACAAGCGCCGGAGCGACGGTCGTCAGGATGAACTGGCGCAGGAAGAACAGGATCAGCAGAAGAATGATCGGCGAAATGTCGATGCCGCCGAGATCCGGCAGGATGCGGCGAATGGGCCGCAGCGCCGGTTCCGTCAGCCGGTAGAGCGCGTTGCCGATCGTACCGACGACCTGGTTGCGCGGATTGACGACGTTGAAGGCGTAGAGCCAGGAGAAGATGGCCGAGGCGATGATGATCCACCAGTAGAGGTCAAGCGCCAGAACGACGGTTTGAATAAGGGCGATCATGCAGGTCTCCGAGTGTTGCCGACATTTAGCGATTGCGCACCGATGCGGCAAGAGCCGGGCAAGCCTGAGGCGTTTTCCCGGTTTCTTAGCCTCGAAGATGATCGTTGTCATTCCGCGCGGTGGGACAGTGGCGCTGAAGACCGGGCGACGCCAACGGCGGAGCGACGACGGCTGGTGCCCAAAGCTCGCTTGACAGCCGAGCGCCTCGCCTCATAAATGCGCCATCCGCTGGACGGGGCTGTAGCTCAGCTGGGAGAGCGCGTCGTTCGCAATGACGAGGTCAGGGGTTCGATCCCCCTCAGCTCCACCAACGGAATTCCATTACGCTCCTGCAGCCGCCTTCAGCCATTCCGACGGCTTGAACACGTCCTTGTCGGTCTTCTGGTGCCAATGATCCAGGCGCTCGACGATCCCTGCCAGTCCCTTCTGGCGCGCCCAGAACATCGGACCGCCCTTGCCGAGCGGGAAACCGTAGCCATTGACCCAGACCAGGTCGACGTCGGATTCGCGTGCCGCGATGCCTTCCTCCAGAATGCGCGAGCCTTCATTGATCAGCGGATAGAGCGTGCGTTCGATGATCTCCTCGGCTGAGATCACACGCGGCGCGATGCCCAGCCGCTTCGCCTCGGCGGCGATGTGGTTGGCCAGTTCCGGATCGGGCTGCGCAGTGCGGCCATCTGCATAGAGATAGAAGCCGCGACCGGTCTTCTGGCCGAAACGGCCCTGTTCGCACAACCAGTCTGCGATCAATGCCGTCTTGCCGAGTGCCTTGCGATTGCGCCAGCTGATATCCAGCCCGGCGAGGTCCCACATCTGGAACGGCCCCATCGGCCAGCCGAAATCGGTGAATGCCTTGTCGACATCAGCCGGGCTGGCCCCTTCCAGGAGCAAGGCTTCGACATCGGCGCCACGCGCCGTGAGCATGCGGTTGCCGACGAAACCGTGGCAGACGCCGACCACCACCGGCACCTTGCCGATAGAGCGGGCGAGCGACAGCAGCGTTACCAGCACATCGGGAGCCGTGTCCTTGCCGCGCACGATTTCCAGCAGCTTCATGATGTTGGCCGGCGAAAAGAAATGCATGCCGGCGAAATCCTGCGGCCGACTGACCGAAGCAGCCAGCGCGTTGACGTCGAGATAGGATGTATTGGTGGCAATGATCGCACCCGGCTTCGCCACCGCGTCGATGGCGGCAAGCACATCTCTCTTCACCGCCATGTCCTCGAACACGGCTTCGATGATGAGGTCGCAGTCGGCCAGAGACGCATAGTCCGTGGTGCCGGAGAGCAGTCCCATGCGCGCCGTCTTGGCCGCCTCGCTCAGCGAGCCGCGCGAGACCGAGATCGCATAGTTCTTCTCGATGCGATCGAGCCCGCGCTGCAGCGCATCCTGCGCCGCCTCGACCAGGGTGACGGCAATGCCGCCATTGGCAAAAGCCATGGCGATGCCACCACCCATCGTGCCGGCGCCGATGATGCCGACACGTTGGATTGGCCGCGGCTTCACCGATTTGTCGACGCCTTCCACCTTGGCGGCTTCGCGCTCGGCGAAGAACAGATGCCGCTGCGCCTTGGACTGGTCCGATGCCACCAGTTCCACAAACAGCGCGCGCTCGGCAGCCAACGCCTCATCGAAAGGCAAAAGCACGGCGTTGCGCACCGCTTCCGTGCAGGCGACTGGAGCCCGCAGGCCTTTGGCCTTGCCGACAACGGCCTTGATCCGGGTTTCCAGCTGTTCGCGATCGGCGGCTTCGATCCTGTCGCGCCGGCTTCGCACAGGGACGAACGGGCCGCCTTCCGCAGCCTTGACGGCGGCAAAGGCAGCAGCGTCTGCGACCAGCCCATCGACGGCGAGCGTGTCGACGAGACCCGCTTCCAGCGCCTCGGCAGCCGCGATCGGCGTACCGGACGTGATCATATCCAGTGCCTTCAGCGGACCGACCAGTGCCGGCAGCCGTACCGTGCCGCCGGCACCTGGCAGCAGGCCGAGCTTGACTTCGGGCAGGCCGAGCTTCGCAGTCCTGTCGGCGACACGGTAATGGCATGCGAGTGCCAGTTCCAGACCGCCGCCCAGCGCAGTGCCATGGATGGCTGCGACGGTCGGCTTTTCGATCGCTTCCAGCAGCGCGATCAGCGCGCGCAGGTCCGGATCCTGCATCGGCTTGCCGAATTCGGTGATGTCGGCACCGGCGATGAAGGTGCGGCCGGCGCAGGTGAGAACAATGGTGGCCGTGGCTGCATCGTCACGCAACCGGACTAGCGCGTCATGCAACGGTTTCCGCACCGAGAACGACAGCGCGTTGACGGGCGGATTGTCGATCGTGACGATCGCGACACCGCCGCGATGTTCGACACTCACCTTGTTTTCGGCTGATGCTGCTTCGGCCATGATCGCACCTCTTCCCAATTGCGCAGGTGGCACCGTTCATATTTACAAACCGGCTGGCCGGTAATAAAACTTGGGCCATGCCTCGTCAACGGTCGGATCAGGTCAAGACAGCGAAAGCTCCGGTCGGTCGGCCGCCAAGCATGCCGGCACCGCGTGCCACAATCCTGGACGCCGCGGCGAAGCTGTTCGCTGCCCATGGCTTCGAAGGCGCCTCGCTCAACGATGTCGCAGGGGCGGTGGGCGTCACCAAGGCCGCCGTCTATCACTACTTCCCGACCAAGAAAGACATCTTCGACGAGATGATGATCGACCTTCTGGAGCGGCAATATGCTGCCGTCAGCGCGGAAGTGAACGCATCGGAAACCCCGCCTGACCGGCTGAAAGCGTTCATGCGGGCGCAGGCAGAATTCCTCGAAGCCAACCATGCTGCCTTCGTCGTCATGCTGCACGGCTTCGGCGGCATCGAAAAGAACCACTGGACGGAACAACAGCTGGCGCTGCGGGATCGCTATGAAACGCTGCTGCGCAGTCTGCTCGCCGACGGCAAGGTCAGCGGCGCGTTCGCCATAGACGATGTCACCATCGCTGCCCGCGCGGTCCTGTCGTTGATGAACTGGATGGTGCGCTGGTTCCGGCCGGAAGGCAAAACCCGCGCTACCGAATTCGCCCTGCAATACTACGCGCTGATCGTCTCGGGCCTGCAGCCGAGAAACTGATTCAGGAGCGCTGCAGTCGGGATTGTTTCGCGCAAGCCTTCTCTCCTAGGCTTATATCAAATCGAAATGATGGGGTGTCCTTATGCGCTCCACGGGATGGAGGTTTGCCGATGAACTACGCGCGCATGGTGATCGAGAAAGAGGCGCCGGAGGAATATGGCTACGACCGCATCCGCTACAACCTCTCCGAAAGCTCCATCGCCGACCAGAAGCTCTCCGATATCGGGATCAAGCTGCCGGATCTTACCCTCTTCTACGGTGAGCATCGCGGTGACCGGCCACTTCGTGAACTGATCGCCGCCCAGGACAACGGCCTGACTTCGGACGATGTCCTGGTCACTGCCGGTGCGGCTGGCGCGCTCTTCATCATCGCCACATCGCTGTTGTCGGAACGCGACCATCTGGTCGTGGTGCGGCCGAACTACGCCACCAACATCGAGACCCCGAAAGCGATCGGCTGCGCGATCAGCTATGTCGACCTCACCTTCGAGGAAGACTTCGCGGTCGATATCACGCGCATCGCCGCCGCACTGCGACCCGAGACCCGCTATATCAGCGTCACCTGCCCGCACAATCCAACCGGGACGATGATGAGCCGCGCCGATCTCGATGGGCTGATCGCCCTCACCGAGCGACACGGCTGCTATCTCCTCGTCGACGAGACCTATCGCGACCTGAGCTATGGCACCAGGCTGCCCACAGCCGCGTCGCTCAGCAAACGCGCCATCAGTGTCTCTTCACTGTCCAAGGCCTTCGGCATTCCAGGCATCCGCATCGGCTGGCTGATCACACGCGATGCCGAGCTGCAGGAGAGGTTCCTGGCAGCCAAGGAACAGATCGGCATCTGCGGCAGCGTCATCGACGAAGCGATTGCCCGCAGCATGCTGGAACAACGCGATGCCTTCCTCGGCAAGCTACTGCCCGAAATGGCGGCGCGGCGGGCTATCGTGCAGGACTGGATTGATGGAGAGCCGCAGGTCGATTGGGTGCAGCCATCGGGTGGTGTCGTCGGCTTTCCGCGCATCAACGTTGCGCCGGATTTCGATCTCGACGGCTTCTACGTCAGGCTGCTCGAACAACACGGCACCTATGTCGGCCCCGGCCACTGGTTCGAGACGCCGAAAAGCTTCTTTCGCGTCGGTTTCGGCTGGCCGTCGGCCGACGAACTCCGCGGCGGCCTCGGCGCCATCTCGGCGGCATTGCGCGACTAACCGGACAGACTTTTCACCGTGAAGCAATTCCAGGAAAAGTGCGCAGCGGTTTTGCGTCCGGAATTGTATAAAAAAGAGCCAGCGCGTTTCCGCGAGAGACGAGAACGCGCTGGCCGCAAGCATTGCGAAATTTATGCGCGCGCAGCGCGACAAACTGGTTTATAGCTCCCGCACCGGAACAGCGCCCATGGTGGAAGAGCCCGGCCGGCCTGTGTAAACCGCCAGGGGCTGAATTCAATGTCCTCCGAATCCCGACCGTCTCCGGATCAGCGTTATGCTGCCTTCCGTCACACCGCCTTCCGCAACTATTGGGCCTCACGTTTTCTCCTCACCTTTGCCACGCAGGTCGTTTCCGTGGCGGTCGGCTGGCAGATCTACGACCTGACGCGCGATCCGTTCGATCTTGGCCTTGTCGGCATCGTGCAATTCCTGCCATCGCTCGTCCTGGTTCTGGTCACCGGCGTCGTCGCGGA
Source organism: Mesorhizobium sp. EU05-FHT14A09 (assembly GCF_058790995.1). Classification (NCBI taxonomy): domain Bacteria; kingdom Pseudomonadati; phylum Pseudomonadota; class Alphaproteobacteria; order Hyphomicrobiales; family Phyllobacteriaceae; genus Mesorhizobium; species Mesorhizobium sp. EU05-FHT14A09. The sequence goes on along the minus strand of NZ_JBYTDF010000003.1, from coordinate 138,200 downwards.
CCGCTTCGGCCGTCGCAGGATCATGGCGCTGGCAACACTGATGGAGGCAGCTTGCGCGCTGGTGCTGCTGCTCTTGACCTGGCACGGGCTATATTCGCCGTTGCCGGTCTTCGGCGTGCTTCTCCTTTTCGGTATTGCCCGCGCCTTCTTCGGTCCGGCTTCCGCTTCGCTGGTAGCCAATTTGGTGCCGCCCAAGGACTTCGCCAATGCGATTGCGTGGAACTCTTCTGCCTGGCAGACCGCGACCATCATCGGCCCGGTTGCCGGCGGCCTACTCTATGGCCTGTCGTCCGAAGTCGCCTATGGCACCGCCACCGTGCTGATGCTGTTCGCACTTCTGCTGATCCTTGGCATCCCGAAACCCGCCCAGCGCAACGAGACCGACAAACCGAGCCTGGAGAGCCTGTTTGCGGGCTTCCACTATATCTGGCGCGAAAAAGTCGTACTGGGCGCGATCTCGCTCGACCTCGTCGCGGTACTGCTTTCCGGCGCCACGGCGCTGCTGCCGGTCTATGCGCGCGATATTCTCGATCTCGGCCCCTGGGGTCTTGGTCTGCTGCGCTCCGCTCCAGGCATTGGCGCGCTTTGCGTGGCAGTCTGGCTCGCCGGTCACCCGCTTCGCGACCATGCCGGAGCCGTCATGCTTTTCTTTGTCGCCGTGTTCGGCGCCTTCACGGCTCTGTTCGGCGCATCCACCGTCACCTGGCTGTCCATCGTCGCGCTGGCGTTTCTCGGTGCTACCGACATGGTCAGCGTCTACATCCGCGAAACGCTGATCCAATTGTGGACGCCGGACGAGGTTCGTGGCCGCGTCAATGCCGTCAACCAGGTCTTCGTTGGCGCATCCAACGAGGTCGGCGAATTCAGGGCAGGCACCATGGCGGCGCTGATCGGCACGGTTCCGGCGGTGGTGATCGGCGGTGTCGGCGCCATCGTGGTGGCCGGCATCTGGGCGGCGCTTTTTCCGGACCTGCGCAAGGTACGCCGTCTCGACATTCCTAAGTAGCCGGCCACTTAGGCGACGGGCCGGCCGAAGATCGTTTCCAGGAATTCGCCCAGCCAGCGTTTCAGATGCATATCCCAGATCAACCGGCCGCCGAGATGATCGCGGCCGGGCTGGGCGCCCGGTAGCTCGAAACGATGCGCACCGTGCACGACCCAGCGCTGCATCATCATGCGGGTGAGCTCGCCGTGGAACTGGATGCCCCAGGCCTTGTCACCATAACGAAAGGCCTGGTTGGGATAGGTGTCCGACGTGGCGAGCAGCGTCGCATCCTTCGGCAGCGAAAAGCCCTCGCGATGGAAATGGTAGACCATCTCCGGCCAGTGCATCAGCTTCTTGCCTTCCTCGGTGGCGCGCAGCGGATACCAGCCGATCTCGACCAGCCCGTCGCGATGACTGTCGACCTTGCCCCCGAGATGATTGACCAGCATCTGCGCGCCCAGGCAGATGCCGAGCAGCGGCTTGTCTTCCTTCAGAGGTACCGACAGCCAATCGGTCTCGCGCCGGACGAACTCCTCGTGATCGTCGTTCGCGCTCATCGGCCCACCGAACACCACCGCCCCGGCATGCTGGCTGAGTGTTTGCGGAAGCTGATCACCCAGCGGTGGCCGACGTATGTCGAGCTCGTAACCTGCCTCGATCAGCATGTGGCCGACGCGACCAGGGCTGGAATTTTCCTGATGCAGAACAACCAGGATCCGGGGCCGCTGATCAGCTTTCACGAATGTCCGGCCCTGCTCATTCGTCGTTCGCGTTGCCCTTGGCCCCGGGGACTTCGGCTGCCGCCTTGCGCCGTGCAGCCACCCGGTCGACCCGCTCGACATCGAGCAGTTCCGCCACCCGCCAGACGGTGTTGTCCTCAAGCTCGTGCAATTCACCGTCCGCGTAGACGATTTCCCACATCAGCCCGATGAAGGCCTTGCGCTGCTCCGGATCGAGATCCCGCTTGAGAATGCTGGTGAAGGCGTAAAAGTCGATTGCCTCGTTGTCAGCTTTCTCGCCGGCTGCCGCCAGTGCTTCCAGCTCCTGGCCCTCCACGGAATAGGTCTCGGCCAGGATGGCCTTGAACCGCTCCCATTCGACGTCCTGGCGCACGCCGTCGGCGCTCATGACGTGGTAAAGCAGCGCTGCTGCCGCCACCCGCGGATCATCCGCCCCGGCATGGGCACGCGCGCCGGTAGCGGGCAATTCTTTCAGAAAAGACAGAACACGTTCGAACATAAGGATAATCTGGTCCTTTCCGGAGCGCGATCAAGTCACAGCTTTTCAAAACAAGCGGAAACGACGCGACTTTTCAACCTCGTCTTCGGGTCCGACGCCGGGATCGTCGGGCTGATGCAGTGCTTCATCGGCGTCCAATGCCGGAGCGGGCCTGGGTGTCCCTGCCGCGCTGCTGGAAACCGGAACGGTTTCCGCGTCGAGCACGACAACGTCATCGTCGTCGCGCTCGGGACCGGCAAGCGATGGTGGCGCCACTTCAGGAACCGGGCGGCTTGCCTCGATCAGCCGGCCTGCGCGCTCCACCGGCCCACGCCATTCGAAAGCGTCGATCCGCCCGGTTACCGGTGAGATCGGCGCCCAGCGTTCTGCGGTGACGCCATCTGCGACCCATGCGGCATCATGCGGGGCGCGCACGGCCTGCGAGAGCAGCTGTCGCACCTTGCCCTGATTGCCGCCATCGGCCTCTTCGATGTCGGCGAGCAGCAGATAGGTTCCTTCGCTTGGCTGCATGCGGGCCGCGGCCGCGGCCTCCTCGCGGGCCAGCGCAAAATCCTGCGCGTCGAGCGCCGCCCGCGCCACCGCAAGCGAGGATTCGGGGTGGTTTTTCTTCATCTCCTGCAGCTTGCGGGCGCGACCGAGACGATCGAGCACGGCATCCGCTGTCCTGGCATGGACATAAAGATCGGCGAGGTCGGGATGCGGCTCCGCACGCCATGCCGTTTCGAGGATCTTCGAGCCCTTGCGCAGGTCGTTCTGCTTGAACAGCACCTTGGCGGCAACGATCGCCGCGGGAGTGAATTCCGGCAGCAGCTTGTTCGCCTCAAGCGCAGCCGCCTTGGCCCCGGTGACATCGCTGTCCAGCAGCGCCTCTGCCTTGGCCGTCAGAAGGACGCCCCGGCGCCGGTTGGCGACATCGCGTTCGACCTGGCGGCTCGACTTCTGCGCATCGACCAGCGTCAAGGCACCGTCCCAGTCGCCTCTGGCGGCCAGTTCTTCCATCGTCGATTCGGCTGCCCAGGCCAGTTGCGGCGCAACCGCGGCCGCGCGACCAGCATAGTGCCGCGCCGCGTTACGGTCGCCCAGCCGCTCGGCTTCGAGATAGAGGCCGCGCAGGCCAAGCAGGCGCATTTCGGGATCGTCGAGCATGGCTTCGAATTTCAGGCGGGCGCTGTCATGGTCACCTTCCAGCAACGACGCCTGCGCATCGAGGAGATTGATCAGCGGCTCCTGGTCCGAGCGGATCAGCTTGACCGCTTCCTTGGCCTTGCGACGCGCCAGCGCGCCATCGCCGGCACCAGCGGCGATCATGCCGGTCGACAGCGCCTGGTAGCCACGGTCGCGGCGCCGCACCCGGAAATGCCGGGCGATTGCATAGGGACTGTTCCAGATCGACTTGAGCAACCACCAGGTGAGCATCACCGCAGCCACCACCGCCACGACAGCCATCGCCGCCACCATCAGGCTGACCTGGTACTGGTAACCGGAGAAGGTGACGACCATTTCGCCGGGCCGGTCGGCCAGCCACGCGAAACCCAGCCCAAGCGCGAAGATGATTGCCAGATAGAAGAGGATACGGATCATCTCGTCACCCCTTCATTGCACCGGATACCAGCTCATTCACCGCCGCTTCCGCCTCTTGCCGCGCCTTGAGCTTGCCGGCGAAATCAGCGCCCGCGGCCTTGGCCGTGTCGGGCAGCGTGTCGAATTCGGCGAGCGCCTTGGCATAGTCGCCCTGGTTCACGGCGACTTCCATGCGCGCCACGGTTTCCGGCGCGCCCTTGCCTTCGACGGCACCGATGGGGCGGACCTTGATCAGCGATTCGGCGCTGGTCAGCAGGCGCTGGAAAATACTCTGGTCAGGATCGACCGGCGTTGCCGCCGAGACCATCGCATTGGCGGCGGCACCCATCCCGGCCGCGATGTCGATGCGGGTCGGGATGCCTTTTTCGGCATAGCTGCGCAACATCGCGATCTGCGGCGCGTCCGGCCGGACCGCCGCGAACGTATCGAGCTCCGCGGTGAACGGCGCACCGCGCTCGAGCGCGGCCTTGAGCGCCGAAGCGGCGATGGCCAGCGCGATCTTGGGCTGCGAAGCCTGCGCTTCGACCTTGCTGGCAAGTTGTGACGCCTGCTGCTCGACCGCACCTAGACGGCCATCCAGCGCGGCTGCAGCCTGCTCAGCCGATTGCACCTGCGCATCCAGCGTGGTCACTTTGCTGTTCAACGGACCCAGATCGACGGCTGCGGCGCCACTTTCGCTGCGCAGTGCGGCGAGCCCCGTATCGAGTTCGGCAATCTTGTCGGCCAGCGCCTTCACGCGCCCTTCATCGACGCCTGCGGCCGGTACCGTCTTCAGGGCAGCCACATCGGTCTTCACCTGGTCCAGGGCTGTGGCCAGCTGTGCGGAACCATCGGAATTGGACTTGAGCGCAGCGACCTCGCTTTTCAGCCCTGCAATCTCGCTCTTGGCAGCCGTATCGGAAGTGCCGAACAGGCCGGCTGCCTGCAGAATGCCCATACCGGCAAGCGCCACGACACCGCCGATCACGCCGGCGGCAAGCGTGCCGACACCGGCTCGTTTCGGTTCAGCAGGCTGATCGTTCACAAAGCCTCCATTGGTCTTGCCCTGATCGGTTGGCTTGGTCGCTTCCGGTGCAGCCTCCGCCGCCTTCGGCTGTGGCCGGGCATCGCGCTCACCGAAATCGTAGTCGAAACCTCGCGATTGGGAGGTTTTGTCCTCCGACGTCGCCGTGCTGGATTCGGAAGCGCCGGCCGAAGCCGCATCTAACGATTCGGCTTCCGGTGCTTGCGATTGAGCGCCCGGAATCTGTTCCGGCTGTTTGCCGGTGTCGGACTGGTCCTTGCCGCCCACCCGCGAGACATCGGCGGGATCGAGATCGATCGTCACCGGTTCGCGACGGCTCCTGGAATGGCGCGTCTTGGGCGTCTTGACCATGCTTCGGCTCCCCAAATGGTTCGGACCGTCAGGCGGCAGGCTAAAAACGGTCTACCACACCTCCAAGCTGTGAAAAGGGGCGCTATGATGAAGCAGCCTCATTCCGGCGCGTCGAGCAACGCCAGCAAGTTGTCTTCGTCCGGACTCCTTGCGACCGCCGGCCGCCTTGCAAAACCCTGGCCCACCGCGTCTGCGACCCGTGCCGACAGCGTCAACACGCGCGTTCCTTCAAAGTAGCGCGCCAATTCCGGCCGTTGCACCAAAATCGAATAGGCCTGCGCCGCCTTGGCCGAGTAGAGCAAGGCCGCTGCCACAGGCTGGCCCGCGAGTTGGGTCGCCACCACCTTGCCGGGATAGTCGACAGGCAAGGTGTCATAGCTCTCGACCGGCAGGATCTTGACGCCTGCATCGGCAAGAAACATCTCGAAATCCGCGGAGCGGACGCGACCACACAGGTAGATCGCGGTGGTGCCAGCAAGCGAAGGTGCGATCAACGCGGCCAATTGCCTGGCGTCGCCCGATCCCGTTTCGACAACGGAAAGTCCCGCCGCGCGCGCCGCGGCGGCCGTCTTGGGCCCGACGACATGGCAAGGCAGACCGGAAAGCTGACGCAGCATGCCTGCGGACGCATGACGCACGGCATTGGCGCTGGTCACCAGCACAGCGGAAACGGCCTCGAGCGGCGTCTGCAGGGCAGCCGGTAACGCGCATGTTTCCGAAAGCGGCAGCACAATCGGCTCGAAGCCGAGATCCCGGAGCCGCGCTGCTGTCCGGCTGGCACCAGGTTCCGGCCGCGTCACCAAAACGCGTTTCATTTCCCGGCGTCCCGGCAGCGCATCAGCTCCAGCCTTCGAAGAAGTGTGCGCCGGCCCGCGCCCGCACATCCTCTCCGGCTTCGGCACCGATTGCTGCCGCATCCCTGCCAAGCCCGTTTCGCGCTACTTCGCGAACATCGCTGCCATCGGGCGTCAGGATCATGCCCGAGAAAGACAGCCTGCCGTCGATCACCGTCGCATAACCGGCGATCGGCGTGCGGCAGGAACCGTCGAGCGCCGCGAGGAAAGCGCGCTCGCAGGCCAGTGCCTGGCCCGTCGGGACATCGTGGATGGCAGCCAGCATGGTGCCGGCATTCCCATCGCCGATTCGGCTTTCGATACAGATCGCACCTTGGCCCGGCGCTGGCGGAAACGCCTCCAGCGACATGATATCGGTGGCGATATGCTCCAGGTCCAGCCGTTTCAGCCCGGCCAACGCCAAAATCGTACCATCGGCGACGCCCTCGTTCAGCTTGCGCAGCCGCGTCTGCACATTGCCGCGAAACAACACCACATCGAGATCGGGCCGCATCCTGCAGATCAGCGCCTGACGCCTGAGTGAGGAGGAACCGACCTTGGCTCCCGCCGGCAGATCGGCAATGCGCGCCGCTTTCGGGCTGATAAAAGCCTCGCGGGCATCCTCGCGCGGCAGGAAAGCGGACAGTTCCAGCCCGTCCGGCAGCGTCGTCGGCATATCCTTGGACGAGTGCACGGCGATGTCGATGCGCCCGTCCAGCAGTGCTTCTTCGATCTCTTTGGTGAAGAGCCCCTTGCCGCCGGCTTCCGACAGCGGCCGATCCTGGATGCGGTCGCCGCTGGTCGAAATCACCACCACTTCGAAGGCGTCTTCCGGCAATCCATGCGCCGCCATCAGCCTGTCGCGCGTTTCATGCGCCTGCGCCAGCGCCAGCAGGCTGCCTCGGGTTCCAATCTTCAAGGTTGTTTGCATCAAGCGCGGTCCGTGATAACCCCGGCTCGGAGCCTGAGCTCCGCATATCCAGCCTTCTCCTAACGGGGAAGTTGCTGATCGGCAATCATCGAGGTTTGCGGCGAATTGATCCGCGTTCTGGGCATAGAGACGAGCTGTGACGAAACGGCAGCCAGCGTCGTGGCGCTGGATGGCGCTTCCGCGCCGGAAATCCTGTCCAATGTCGTGCTTAGCCAGATCGCCGAACATGCGGCATTTGGTGGCGTCGTGCCCGAGATCGCCGCACGCGCCCATGTCGAGGCGCTGGACGGTATTGTCGAGGCAGCGCTTGCCGATTCCGGCACCGACCTGCGTGACATTGACGCTGTTGCCGCGACCGCCGGCCCCGGCCTTGTCGGCGGCCTGATCGTCGGCCTGATGACGGCGAAGGCCATTGCCGCCGCTGCCGGCAAGCCTCTGCTCGCCATCAACCACCTTGAAGGCCATGCCTTGACCGCGCGGCTGACCGATGGCCTCGCCTTTCCCTACCTGCTGCTTCTGGTCTCCGGCGGGCACACCCAGATCGTGCGTGTCGCCGGGGTCGGCGACTATCAGCGCTGGGCCACCACCATAGATGACGCGCTTGGCGAAGCGTTCGACAAGACCGCCAAGATGCTTGGCCTGCCCTATCCGGGCGGACCCAATGTTGAAAAGGCCGCGGCAACAGGCGATCCGAGCCGCTTTGCCTTTCCACGCCCCATGAAAGGGTCGGCCCAGCCCGACTTCTCCTTCTCAGGGCTGAAAACCGCCGTGCGCCAGGCCGCCCAGGCGATTGCACCGCTAACCGAACAGGACGTCGCCGACGTCTGCGCCTCATTCCAGACGGCCGTTTCCGACGCACTCGCGGGCCGCGTTTCGCGGGCCCTGACCCGCTTCAAGGCGGAATTTCCGGACCAAAAGCAGCCTGCGCTCGTCGTCGCCGGCGGCGTTGCCGCCAATCGGATGATCAAAGCGGCGCTGGAAGCACTTTGCGACAAAGCGGGTTTCCGCTTCGTTGCACCGCCGCTGAAACTGTGCACCGACAACGCGGCAATGATCGCCTGGGCGGGCATCGAACGCCTCAACGCCGGTCTCGAGGAAGAGAACGCATTCGACTTCGTGCCGCGTTCGCGCTGGCCACTCGATGCTGTTTCGGCGCCGGTGGTGGGTTCGGGCAGGCGAGGAGCCAAGGCATGAGCGAACCGCATGTTATCGTCCGCCGCATCGCTGTTCTGGGCGGCGGAGCCTGGGGAACCGCGCTGGCGCAGGCAATGCTGCGCGCCGGCCATCAGGTGTCCTTGTGGGCCCGCGACGCTGACATGGTGGCGGCGATCCGCCGGGGCGAGAACCCGCGTTACCTGCCCGGCATCGTCCTCGACCAGGGCATTGAGGCGAGTTCATCGTTGGGTGAGGTCCTCGGTGGCGCCGATTGCATCCTTGTCGTGACGCCGGCGCAGTCGCTGCGCCAGGTGCTTGGCGAAGCCAGGCAACACGTTGCTGGTGGCACTCCATTGGTCTTGTGCGCCAAGGGTATCGAGCGCGACACCGGCGCCCTGCTTTCGGCGATAGCCGGCGAGATCCTGCCCGAAAATCCGATCGCTGCCCTGTCGGGGCCGAGCTTTGCCACCGACGTCGCCAAGGGCTTGCCGACCGCCGTGGTCGTTGCTGCCCGTGAAGAGGTTCTGGCGGCCGAACTTGCGGCACTGTTTTCCGCGCAAAACCTGCGTTGCTATTCCAGCGACGACCTCGTCGGCGTCGAGATCGGCGGCGCGCTGAAGAATGTCTTCGCACTCGCCGCCGGTGCCGTGAACGGAGCCGGCCTCGGCGCCAGCGCCCAGGCCGCCATGGTGACGCGCGGTTTTGTCGAGTTGCGCCGCATCGGCGCGGCGTTCGGCGCCAGGCCGGAGACGCTGATGGGGCTTTCCGGCCTCGGCGACCTGATGCTCACCTGCTCATCGGCGCAATCGCGCAATTTTGCCTACGGATTGGCTCTCGGACGCGGCGAGACGCTGGCCGGCCGGCCGCTGGCCGAAGGGGTGCCGACGGCGGCGATCGCCGCCCGCCTTGCCGCCGAACAGGGCATCGACGCGCCGATCATCTCCGCCGTCGCCGCCATCCTGGAAGGCGCCATCACCATCAGCGAGGCCGTCTCCATGCTGATGACGCGGCCCCTAAAAACCGAGACAGACTAAACCGAAATCGACTGAGGAAGCACGATGCTGTTTGCGCTGATCTGCAAGGATAAACCCGCCCATCTCCAGGTTCGCCTCGATGCGCGCCCGGATCACGTCAACTTTCTCAACGGCTTGAACGCCGAAAAGAAGCTGGCCTTCGCCGGCCCCTTTCTCGACGCCGACGGCAAGCCGAACGGCAGCCTTGTCGTCGTCGAGGCAGCCGACCTGACCGCCGCAGAAGCGCTTGCCGCAGCCGACCCTTACGCGAAGGCCGGCCTGTTCGAGAGCGTCGACGTCAAGCCGTGGAATTGGGTCTTCAACAAGCCGGCCGAAGCCTGAGCCGGCAGGCAGGTCGCAGTAGGAACCTGCGAACAACAAAACCAGCTATTTCCGGGCAGCAGAGGGACCACGATGAACTATTGGCTCTTCAAATCCGAACCGTTCAAATTCTCCTTCGACATGCTGAAGGAGAAGGGCAAGGCCGGCACGCAATGGGACGGCGTGCGCAACTATGCCGCACGCAACAACATGAAGGCGATGCAGATCGGCGATCTCGGCTTCTTCTATCATTCCAACGAAGGGCTCAACATCGTCGGCATTGCCGAGGTCTGCGCACTGGCGCATCACGACACCACGACTGACGATCCGCGCTGGGAGTGCGTCGACATCCGCGCCGTCCGCGACGTGCCGACACCGCCGACGCTGGCGGACATCAAGAACAACCCGAAGCTGTCGGAAATGGCGCTGGTCAGGCTTGGCCGGCTGTCGGTGCAGCCGGTGACGCCGGAAGAGTGGAAGGAAGTCTGTCGCATGGGCGGCCTCAACCCCGCACCGTGACGCTGACGCCGCAAACCGCCGAACGCTTCATTCTCGACAACACGGCGCCGATGGCGCCGCCGCACGTGCCCGAAATCACGCTGCGCCTTGCTGACGAGGCGCATGATCTGTGGCGGCGCACCGAGGAAGAGCTTGCCGAAATCGGTCTGCCGCCACCATTCTGGGCCTTTGCCTGGGCCGGCGGGCAAGGTCTGGCACGCTACATACTCGACCATCCGGGGACAGTTCGTGGCCGCCGCGTTCTTGATTTCGCGTCAGGCTCGGGTCTCGTCGCCATCGCGGCGATGAGAGCTGTGGCGATTTCGGCCGAAGCCGCCGACATCGACCCTTTCTGCGAAACCGCGATCCGTCTCAATGCGATGGCGAATGATGTGGCAGTTGGTTTCAACGGCCAGGATCAGGTCGGCATTGACAGCGGCTGGGATGTGGTGCTCGCCGGCGACGTCTTTTACGAAAAGCCGTTCGCAGAGCGGCTGCTGCCATGGTTTTCCGCCCTGACGGCGCGTGGGGCCGACATCCTGATCGGGGATCCCGGCCGTGCCTATCTGCCCAAGACCGGCCTGGAACGGCTGGCAACCTATCAAGTGCCGGTAACGCGTGCGCTGGAGGATGCCGAGGTCAAGCGAACGACCGTCTGGCGCTTTGCCCAAGTCGGCTAGAAATCGTCCCACGGTCGCCGCGCGGTATCGACCAGAGGCGCATGCGCCTCGGCCAGGATCCAGTCCTTGAAGGCGACAATACGCGCATCCTGCGCCGACGCTTCCGGATAGACCAGGAAATAGGCGAATTCCGGCGGCACCTTGATGCCGAGCTCGAACGGTCGCACCAGGCGACCTTCCGACAGATCGTTGGCAACCATGGCGAAATCGGCCAGTGCCACGACGTTTCCGCCGGCGGCAGCGGCGATGGCATCCGTCGACGTCGTCATCACCACGGTGCGGCTGTCGTCAAAATCTTCCACCCCGGCCGCCGCCATCCACATGCGCCAGTTCGGCCAGACAATACCCTGGCGCACCCATTCGATGTGAACCAGCGTGTGTTTGAGCAGGTCGCGCGGTTCGTTGAGCGGCGGTCCCTGGCGCAGCAATTCGGGGCTGCAAACCGGAATGATGACGTTCTCGAACAGTCTCTCGGCATGAAGCCCCGGATATCTGCCGGTACCGAAGCGAACGCCGACATCGACATCGTCGCGATCGAAGTCGCGCACGTCATAGGTGATGTCGAAACGCAGATCGATGTCGGGATATAGCTTGCGGAAGCCATCGACACGCCGCAGCAACCAGCGCGTGGCGAATTCCGCACTGGCCGTCACCTTCAGCTGCGCCGCACCCCGCGAAAGTTTTTTTGCCTTGGTGACCGCCCTGTTGAGCGTTTCCAATGCATCTGCCGACGCATCCACCAGGGCAAGCCCGGCTTCAGTCAGACGGATGCTGCGGCTGGTGCGCGTGAACAGGATAAGGCCGAGCTGGTCCTCGATTTCCTTGATCTGGTAGCTGACCGCCGCTGGCGTCAACCCGAGTTCATCGGCGGCGCGGGTGAAGTTGAGATGCCGGCCGGCGGCTTCCAGCGTCCGCAGCGCACGGGTTCCAGGCAGCAGGCGGGACATGACTATCTTCAAGCGCCCCTTGATGATCTCCCAAGAACTACTCGTTTCCCCCTTGTGTTTCAATGCGAGATACTGGGGTCAGTCAAAAATTGCCAAGCGCAGCTTAAGCTTCGCTGCTTTGAAAGAATCTGGTCATGTCCGCTATTGTCCTGAAATCCCACCTGCCGCGCCCGAGCCGCATTCAGCCCGTGTTCGATTGGTTGCGTCAAGCTCGTGTCGCCGCATCGCTGCCGCTGCAGAACGCTGAAGCGCTTTCGGACTCCTATCTGCGCGACGTCGGCCTGCGCCGGGAAGATGTTGCCCGTACCGTCACCGAAGCGCCGCAGCGCCTTGGCCTGCTCGATCTCGGCTGGCAGGCGCCCCGGCAGCAGCGGCGTCGCTAAAGCGTTTTCCTGAATTGCGTTGAACGGGCGCTCAGCGCACCACCTTCACCACGGTCCGGTCCGACAGCAGCGGCAGCAGCCGCGCCATGGTCTGCGCGGTGACGGCGACGCAACCCTGCGTCGGCGTGAAGCCCGGCCGCGCCAGATGGAAGAAGATCGCGCTGCCGCGCCCGCGGCGGCGCGGCCGGATGTTCCAGTCAAGCACCAGACAGGCATCATAGAGCCGGTCATCCCGCTTCATCCGTTCATGGCTGGCGCCGTACGGGATCCTGACCGGCCGGTTGTAGTTGCGGTCGTCCGGCACTTCACACCAGCCGAGATCCGGGCCGATGGGCGCCATCCCGAGCCGCGTGCGTCGGGCGCCGGAAAACTGATCATTGCGAAAATAGCCCGACAGGATGCGCATAGCCGCAAGCGGCGTAGCGCCATCGCCTTCGCGCTTGTCCGACGAAATCCCGCCCTTGCCCAAGGCACAGGGAAACACAAGCCTTCCGGCCTGCAGAAGCCCCTTGGTGCCATCACCCGGCCGTGCCCGAACGACCAGTGTTCGAAGACCTGTGCGCAAGGATCGGCCCGCCGCATTGCGCACACGGTTTTTCGGGTATGATGGTGACATGGAACAAATTACCGTGATCGGCTGTTTAAGGCGACAACATCCGCATACACGGATGCCAGTCGACGACACACCTATCATTTTGTAGTTTTGAAACAACGGATTGATCCATGACTTCACGCACTATCCTTGTTGTCGACGACGACGAAGACCTCCGCACCACGCTGGCAGAGCAATTGTCGCTCTACGAGGAATTCGACGTCCTCCAGGAAACCAGTGCAGCGAAAGGCGTCGCCACGGCACGCAACGGCATGATCGACCTTTTGATCATGGACGTCGGCCTGCCGGACATGGATGGCCGTGAAGCGGTGAAAATCCTGCGCAAGGGCGGCTACAAGGCGCCGATCATCATGCTGACCGGGCACGATACGGATTCCGACACGATCCTCGGCCTGGAAGCCGGCGCCAACGACTACGTCACCAAGCCGTTCCGCTTCGCTGTCCTGCTTGCACGCATCCGGGCGCAGCTGCGCCAGCACGAGCAGAGCGAGGATGCCACCTTCACCGTTGGGCCTTACACCTTCAAGCCGAGCCAGAAGCTGCTGATCGACCAGCGCGGCGGCAAGGTGAGGCTGACGGAAAAAGAAGCCTCCATCATCAAGTACCTCTATCGCGCCGAGCAGAAGGTCGTGACGCGCGATGTGCTGCTCGAGGAGGTCTGGGGCTACAATTCCGGTGTCACGACCCACACGCTGGAAACCCACGTTTACCGGCTGCGCCAGAAGATCGAGCAAGACCCATCGAATGCGGCGATCCTTGTCACCGAAAGCGGTGGCTACAAGCTGGTTCCCTGACCAGCCTCTCGTCTTGGCGTGAGGCAAGGCACATGTACCTGTTTGCAAACGGCCGGGATTTTCCCGGCCGTTTCGCCATGGGCACGCTGCCTTTTGTCGAACCGCTCCCCTGTCCGAACAGATTCTGTTAAAGGCTCTATATTATTGGTCAATTAAGTGTAGTTGGCCGGATAGCGATTTGGGTGGGGTCGCGCAACGGAGGGAACGACCTGTCGGTCCGGGGACATAACTGATGGCGCTGGATGACGACATCCGCATCCTGTCCGCCGTGGGGCTCTTCGAGGGCTTCGCGCCGGAGCAGCTGCGCCTGCTCGCCTTCGGTGCCGAGACCACCTCGCTGCCGGCGGACAGGAAGCTCTATCGTGAAGAAGACGAGGCCGACTCGGCTTACGTCGTAATCAGCGGCCGCATTGCCCTCTACCGTGAAGCCGACAGCAATCATGTCGTCATCAGCACCGCGGGGCCTGGCGCGATCCTGGGCGAGCTGGCCTTGATTGCCGACACAAAACGCCTGACCAGCGCCTCCGCGGCGATCGATTCACAGGTTCTGCGTCTCAATCGCAAGATGTTCCGTCGCATTCTCGAGGAATACCCTGATCTTGCCGTGCAATTGCACCAGCGCATCGTCGAGGAATTGCAGGCACTGATCGAGCGGATCGAAGAGCTGGCACCGCGTTTCGGCGGCTAGGGACCTGCAAGGAAAGAGCGCAGTGCGCTCCGACGGAGACACCCTATGAGTGCGACCTTTCAACTTGTTCGCGCCAGCGTCGACGATCTGCCCTTCATCATGGCGACCGAGCGGCTGGATGGTTATGACCGGCTTGTCGGCCGCTGGGAGGAACAGCGGCACCGCGACGCCTTTGTCGATGGCAGCCACACCTATTTCATCGGCTATGATGGCCCGACGCCGATCGGTTTCGTCATGCTGCGGTTCTGGAATGCGGTCGAACGCACGACGCTGGTCCGTCGTGTTGCCGTCATCAGTCCTGGTCAGGGCCAGGGGCGGCGGCTGCTTGCCGCTGCCGTGGCACGCGCGTTCCAGGAGACCAATGTCCATCGCCTCGTCATCGGCCTGTTTCCGGACAATTTGCGTGCCCGGCGCATGTATGAGGCGATCGGTTTCCAAGCCGAGGGCATTTCACGTGGCAGCGCCTATTTCGACGGCGAATATCGCGACGAGCTTGTAATGTCGTTGCTACGCCCCGAATGGCACGCGGGCAACGGCTAGAGGCCCTCTTTACCAGCGGTCACTTGAGTGACCGTGCAGCGCACGCCAATTGCCCGTGTTCTTGCCGCGCCTGTTGGCGCGTAAGCTGGAGCGTTTCCGTTTATGGAAAGCGGAAACGCTCCAATTTTTTGGTTTTTCTCTGGCGGTCCGGATGGGCCGCGCCGGCGATTGAGGCATCATCCTGGAGGCGTCAGCGTCCAGGACCTCTGGCATCAGAGATCGAACCGGGCAATCACCGGCACGTGGTCGGACGGGCGCTCCCAGCCACGCGCCGTGCGCAGGATTTCATACCCCGTGAAAGCGGGCACCAGGTTGTTCGAGGACCAGATATGGTCGAGCCGGCGGCCGCGATCCGACGCCTGCCAGTCGGCGGCGCGATAGCTCCACCACGTATAGATCTTCTGATCAGCGGGCACATTCAGGCGCATCAGGTCGGCCCAGGCACCTTGCCTGCGCATGGCTTCGAAGCTTTCGGTCTCGACCGGTGTATGGCTGACGACGTTGAGCAGCTGCTTGTGCGACCAGACGTCGTGTTCGAGCGGCGCGATGTTGAGATCCCCGACCAGGATTGAGCCCACTCCGTCGTTTTCGTCGGCGCGGACATTGTTCATCTCTTGCACGAAATCGAGCTTGTGCCGGAATTTCGGATTGATCGCCGGATCGGGCTCGTCACCGCCGGCCGGCACGTAGAAATTGTGCAGCACGATCTTCTTGTCGCCGGCTTCGAAACGCACCGAAATATGCCGGCTATCCTCGATCTCGCAGAAGCGGCGCTTTTCCACGATCTCGATCGGCCGCCGCGAAACGGTGGCGACACCGTGGTAGCCTTTCTGTCCGTGGATGGCGATGTGCTCATAGCCGAGCTTGCGGAACGCATTCACCGGAAACAGCTCGTCCGGACATTTGGTTTCCTGCAGGCAGATGATGTCGGGATTGCGTTCGTCGACCAGCTGTTCGACCAGCGGCATGCGCAGCCGGACCGAGTTGATGTTCCAGGTTGCCAGGGTGAAAGCCATGCGTGTTCCGAACCCGTGCCCGTCAAGCCGGCGGGCCCAAGCCAAGGCATCATAGAGAAAAGATTGGCGCGGAACCTGCCAGCCCCGACAAGCAAAGACAAGTCGCCCGCGCAACAATCCCCGAATGCCCACCTTTCATGTGGACATTGCGAGTGGTCGCGGGGCCGGCTTTGCTCATTTTGCGGAGGACGACGCTCAAGCGCGGAGGTCGTGCCCGGATACGAGCAAATGCTTGCCTAGCGATTGCTGCCTTTGGTGTTGAGCTCGCGGTTGGCGGTGTAGTCGATCTTGAACGTGTCCGGCGCGAAGGAAACGCCTTCCCGTGTGTTGAAAATCATCACCGTCGTGTCCTTGCCCTGCGCGTCGGTGATCGTCCACTGGCGCAGCTCATAGGTCTTCGGATCGAACATCATGGTGATGGTCGAATTGCCGAACACCTGCTTGTCCGACAGCTTGATCGTGGTGAGGTCTTCTTCTTCCTTCACGGTCTTCACGCGGTCGCCGGACAGGTCGATCCGGTCTTCGAGCAGGAGCTTCAGCGGTGTCTTGGAAAGCGGATAGAGATCGGACGTCTGCAGCTTCTTGTTGAGCAGAACCACCGATTCGCCGTCCGAGATAACCTTGAAATTGTTGGCGCCGTCATAGTTGAATCGGATCTTGCCCGGACGTTCCAGGAAGAACTTGCCGCCGGTCTGCTCGCCTTTCGGTCCAAACTGCACGAATTCGCCCGTCATCGACTTCACGGCCGAGAAGTGATCGGCGATCTTCTGTGCGGCAGGCGGGACACTGGCCTGGGCAGCAGCCACGGGCATGAAGACCGGCACGGCATTGGCCGCGGCGGCACCCGCCACCATCAGGCCAAGCCCGAGCAACCGCCGCCGCGTCAGGGCGAGACCGGTTGTCGCTGCGAAGAGATCGTCTTTCATGCCGCTCACTCTCGTATCGTTGTTCCGGACAGGTGGTGAACCCTCAGTTGGGCTTTAGTTTGACCGTCCCTGCTGTCAGAACTTGTCTTCTTCCGTCGGCACCAGGATCTCGCGCTTGCCTGCGTGATTGGCTGCGCCGACGATGCCTTCCTGCTCCATCCGCTCGATGATCGAGGCCGCGCGGTTGTAGCCTATGCCGAGACGACGCTGGATGTAGCTGGTCGAAGCCTTGCCGTCGCGCAGCACCACCGCCACGGCCTGGTCGTATGGGTCGTCGGAATCATCGAGATTGCTGTTGCCGCCACCGGAGCCGCCGCGACCCGACGGTTCGTCATCGCCGTCCTCGTCGTCTTCGGTGATCGCATCGAGATATTCCGGCACGCCCTGCAACTTGAGGTGCTGCACCACCTTCTCGACTTCATCGTCGGCCACGAACGGACCGTGCACGCGCTGGATGCGGCCGCCGCCGGCCATGTAGAGCATGTCGCCCATGCCGAGCAGCTGTTCGGCACCCTGTTCACCGAGAATGGTGCGCGAGTCGATCTTCGACGTCACCTGGAACGAGATACGGGTCGGGAAATTGGCCTTGATCGTGCCGGTGATGACGTCGACCGACGGACGCTGCGTCGCCATGATGACGTGGATGCCGGCCGCGCGCGCCATTTGCGCAAGACGCTGCACGGCGCCTTCGATATCCTTGCCGGCAACCATCATCAGGTCGGCCATTTCGTCGATGATGACGACGATATAGGGCATCGGCTCGAGATCGAGATCCTCGGTCTCATAGATCGCCTCGCCGGTCTGGCGATCGAAACCGGTCTGGACGGTCCGCGAGATCTTTTCGCCCTTCTTGTCGGCCTGGGCGACGCGCTGGTTGAAGCCGTCAATGTTGCGCACGCCGACCTTGGACATCTTGCGGTAGCGATCCTCCATCTCGCGCACCGTCCATTTCAGCGCGACGACGGCCTTCTTGGGATCGGTGACGACAGGCGTGAGCAGATGCGGAATGCCGTCATAGACGGAGAGTTCCAGCATCTTCGGATCGATCATGATCAGGCGGCATTCCTCCGGCTTCAGCCGATAGAGCAGCGACAGGATCATGGTGTTGATGGCAACCGATTTACCCGAACCCGTGGTACCGGCGACCAGAACGTGCGGCATCTTGGCGATGTCAACGATGACGGGCTCGCCGTTGATGGTCTTGCCGAGAGCAAGCGCGAGCTTGGCCTTGCTTTCTTCGAAGTCGCGGCTGGCCAGGATCTCGCGCAGATAGACCATCTCGCGCTTGGCGTTGGGCAATTCGATGCCGATGGCGTTGCGGCCGGGCACGACGGCGACGCGTGCGGCGATCGCGCTCATCGAACGGGCGATATCGTCCGCCAGGCCGATGACCCGGCTCGACTTGATGCCGGGCGCCGGCTCCAGTTCGTAAAGCGTGACCACCGGACCGGGCCGGACATGGATGATCTCGCCCTTGACCCCGAAGTCCTCGAGCACACCTTCCAGCAGGCGGGCATTCTGTTCCAGCGCATCCTTCGACAGGCTTGGATCGCGGGCCACGCTCTTCGGTTCGGACAGGAAATGCAGCGACGGCATCTCGAAACTGCTGGAAGCGATCAGCGAGGTCTGGGCCTCGCGCTGGACACGTGCGCCCTGCGTCGGCCGAGGGGCCGGCGCCTCGACGCGCGTTGCGGCATCGGAGCGGAAATTGCGCACCTGAGTGTTGGATCCGGCTTGCGCACGCGGCGACGCCACCGGCTGGTCGTGCAGATAATCGTCTTCGTCGCGTTCGAAATCGGCTCCGCCGAAATCGCCATCGTCGAAATCATCCGTCTGGAACGGTGCCGCTGCTGGATCGACCGACGGGTGGCGTTCCTTGACCATCGCCGCAAAGAACTCGGGTTCGACTCGGGCGCGGCCGCTTGAGCTCATGCGGGCTTCGGCAAGTTCGGCCGATTCCACGCGTTCGGCCGCGCGGCGCCAGGCGCTTTCGCGCGACGGCATTTCGGCGAAGTCGAATTCGCCTTCCTCTTCGCGCCGGCGCGCGACGGCACGGCGATGGAGCCAGGCACGGAACGACAGCCACCAGTGGGTGACGGCGCCAAGCGCCAGCAACCCGCCATTGTCGTCGTCGTCCTCGTCGTTCTCGAACAGGATGGCGTCGCGGTCTTCTTCCTTCTCGCGACGCTTCGGCTCTGGTTCATCCATGACGGCAAAGCCGTTGGTGCGGGAAATCAGGGCAGCGCCATAGGCAAACAGCCACAGCGCGGGCGCGGCCAGCAGGACGGCAACGACGCTTGCGGCGACACCAGTCGGATAGCCACCAAGGAAGATCCCCGGCACCTTCAGCACCATGTCGCCGAAGACACCACCCAGACCGCTTGGCAACGGCCAGGTCTTGGGCGGCACGACGCAACCGGCCATGGCTGCGGCAAGCAGGGCGAAGCCAGACCACGAAATGCCGCGGCGCGGCATCTTGTCGACACCGCGGGCGGAGAACAGCAGGAAGCCCCAGATCACCGCCGGGACCAGCGCGGCAACGGCGGAGAGGCCAAAGAACTGGGTGGCAAGGTCGGAGAATACCGCGCCGGGATATCCCATCGCGTTGGTCACCGGATTGTCGGTGGCATGCGAGAAGGACGGATCAGCAACGTTCCACGTCGCCAGCGCGGCCACGCCGAAAGCGACGAAAACAAACAGCGCACCGCCGACAAGCCGGCCGGCCTGGCGGCGCAGGAACGCCTGGAAGCCGTGCCCGGTGCCAGTCATCGCGAGCGGTGCCGATGCCCCTGAACGCATGAATTTCCCCGTCTGTCGTTGCCTGGGCCGGACGCAGGACGCACTCCGGCAGATTCGGAACCCAGACTATCGAGGCGATGGTTAAGGCGGCATTAACTATGCGGGGCAAGGCAGGATCTTTGGTGACACCATGCCTACACGACACAAAAAAGGGCCCGGATCGCTCCGGGCCCAAGTGACGTGAGCGCGTTCGCAGCGGCCCACGACGGGATGATTTTGTCAGGCGGACGAAGCCACCGCGATGTGACGTTTACTGAACCACCTCGCCATGCTGGGTTACGTCCAGCCCTTCGATCTCTTCCTGCTTGCTCGGACGCAGGCCGACCAACGCCTTGACCACATAGAGGATGACGAAGGTGGCGACCGCGGCCCAGACGATGGTGAAGACGATGCCGTAGAGCTGCTTGAGCACCGAGGCATCCTTGCCGAGCGCGTTGATGGCAGGGTCGGCGAAGACGCCGGTGAGCAGCGCGCCGACGATGCCACCGACACCATGCACGCCGAAGGCATCGAGCGAGTCGTCATAGCCCAGGGCATGCTTGAGCTTTACGGCCGCGAAATAGCAGACGATGCCCGCGGCGATACCGATGAGGAAGGCACCGGTCGGATTGACGAAGCCGGAAGCCGGTGTCACCGCGACGAGGCCGGCAACGACGCCGGAGATGATGCCGAGCACCGACGGCTTCTTGGCAACCAGCCATTCGGTGAACATCCAGGCGAGGCCGGCTGCAGCGGCAGCGACCTGCGTGTTGACCATGGCGGCACCGGCAAGACCGTCGGCAGCGAGCTCTGAACCGGCATTGAAACCAAACCAGCCCACCCACAGCAGCGCGGCGCCGATCACCGCATAAACGAGGTTGTAGGGCGCCATGTTGACCGAGCCGTAGCCCTCACGCTTGCCCAACACCAGCGCGCAGACGAGGCCCGCGACACCGGCATTGATGTGCACCACCGTGCCACCGGCAAAGTCGAGCACGCCGGCGGAGCCAAGGAAACCGCCGCCCCATACCCAATGGGCGACCGGCGCGTAGACGACCAGAAGCCATAAGCCGCTGAACAGCAGCAGTGCCGAGAACTTCATGCGTTCGGCGAATGCGCCGGCGATCAGCGCCGGCGTGATGATCGCGAAGGTCATCTGGAACATCGCGAAAACATACTCAGGGATGTTGGCGACACCCGGTGCCCACAATGACGAGACCGTGATGCCCTGGAACAGGACTTTCGAGAAGCCGCCGACATAGGCGTTGAGCGAACCGCCATCCGAGAATGCCAGCGAATAGCCCGCCACGAACCACAGCACGGTGACCAGACAGCAGATCGCGAAGCTCTGCATTACCGTGGCCAGCAGGTTCTTCTTGCGCACCATGCCGGCATAGAACAGGGCGAGACCCGGAATGGTCATCATCAGCACCAACGCCGTGGAGGTCAGCATCCAGGCGGTGTTGCCGGTGTCGAGCGTGGGGGCGGGCGCGGCAGGTGCCGCTTCCTGCGCATAGGCAACGGTTGCGGCAAGCAGGCCGGCCAGCGCGGCCAGCGGCATTGCCGCCCTCTTCAGGCTAGGAAGATTGTTCATCGATCTCTCCATAACGATGCGTGACCCGCTCACAGCGCGTCGGTGTCTGTTTCGCCGGTGCGGATACGCACGGCCTGGTCGATGCCGAAGACGAAGACCTTGCCGTCGCCGATCTGGCCGGTCTTGGCGGCGCTGGTGATCGCCTCGATGGCCCGGTCGACGAGGTCGGTCGA
This sequence comes from Mesorhizobium sp. EU05-FHT14A09, assembly GCF_058790995.1. Lineage (NCBI taxonomy): Bacteria > Pseudomonadati > Pseudomonadota > Alphaproteobacteria > Hyphomicrobiales > Phyllobacteriaceae > Mesorhizobium > Mesorhizobium sp. EU05-FHT14A09. The sequence goes on along the minus strand of NZ_JBYTDF010000003.1, from coordinate 117,137 downwards.
AACGGCGACCTCGATCTTGATCTTGGGAAGGAAGGAGACGGCGTACTCCGCTCCGCGATAGATTTCGGTATGCCCCTTCTGACGCCCGTAGCCTTTGACTTCGGTGACGGTCAGACCCTGGATGCCGACGGCGGTGAGCGCTTCGCGCACCTCGTCGAGCTTGAACGGCTTGATGATGGCCATCACGATTTTCATCAGGATTCGCCCTTTGTTCGTTGCGTCCCCGCGTTCCACGCGACATCACCGGCCTCGACATGGGCCGGCGAGTGCCCATGGCAATTCAAGCTCCGTGCCAAATGCCGAAACGGATATCTAACATATTGAAAACAAAAGAATTGGGGTCGTCACAGCCAAACCGGTCGCGTTTGGCGCGTACGATTAATGCCTATAAATTAGGCAAAAAGTATTGAATGCCTATTCTGAAGGCGATCGTTTCAGGCGGATCAGCCCTTCCTGCGCCACGGAGGCAATCAGCGTCCCGTCACGCGCAAACAGCGAGCCTCGCGTGAAACCACGAGCGCCCTGTGTCGATGGGCTGTCCTGCGCGTAGAGGATCCAGTCGTCGATCGGGTGGCTGCGGTGGAACCACATCGAATGATCGAGACTGGCCGCCTGGATATCGCGATCGAAGATGGCCCGGCCGTGTGCGAAGGTCGAGGTATCGAGCAAGGTCATGTCCGACAGATAGGCCAGAACGGCGGCTTGCAATGCGCGATCGTTCGGAACGGGTCCGGTCGTACGGATCCAGATGTTCTGTTTCGGCTCCAGTTGCTCGCGGCTGGTGTAGTGCTTGAGCATGATCGGGCGCATCTCGATCGGCCGCTCACGCTGCCAGTAGCGCTTGATTCCTTCCGGCACCGCTTCGCCGAACTTCTCAAGCAGGTCGCGCTGCGTCATCAGCGTGTCCGGCTCCGGCACATCGAGCGGCATCGGGATCTGGTGTTCGAGGCCGCCTTCATCCAGCTGGAATGAGGCTTCCAGCGAGAAGATAGCGTGGCCGTGCTGGACCGCCACCACGCGCCGCGTGGTGAAGGACGAACCATCACGAATACGATCGACCTCGTAGATGATCGGCAGCTTGGTGTCGCCCGGCCGCATGAAATAGCCATGCAGCGAATGCACATGCCGGTCCGGTTCAACGGTACGCTGCGCCGCCACCAGCGCCTGCGCGATCGTCTGGCCTCCGAAAACACGCTGCCAGTCTGTCTGGGGGCTGCGACCTCGGAACAGGTTGTCTTCCAGCTTCTCCAGGTCGAGAATGCCAAGAAGTTCGTTCATGGCTTGCGTCATGCGGCCGTTCCTCGCAATTGTCGGCGCGGTTTCGGACAGCGGCGACGGGCAGTCAAGGCATAAAGCGGGCATACCCTGGAACGCCCAGGTGGGAAAGGCAGCTGGAATGGCAACGAAACAAGCGCAGGAAGCACTGGAAAGCACGCGGCTCGACGTGCTGGTTGCCGGCGCGGGCTATGTCGGCCTCGCCGCCGCCGTTTCGCTCAAGCAGGCTCGGCCCAGCCTGCGCATTGCCGTCGTCGATGCCGCTCCGGCCGGCATCTGGCAGAAGGACGGCCGCGCCTCGGCAATAGCCGCCGCGGCCTGCCGCATGCTCGACCAGCTCGGCGTCTGGGCCGAGATCGCGCCGCAGGCGCAGGCGATCACCGAAATGATCATCACCGATTCGCGCACGGCGGATCCGGTGCGCCCGACCTTCCTCACCTTCGACGGCGAGGTCGCCCCCGGCGAACCTTTTGCCCACATGGTCGCCAACCGCGATCTCAACGGCGCGCTGCGCCGCCAGGCCGAGCGGCTGGGCATCGACCTGATCGAAGGCGTCGCCGTGCAGTCCTTCGACACCAGCACCACCGGCCTGACCGTTCATCTGGCCGACGGCGCCACCCTGCTTGCACGCCTGTTGATCGCCGCCGATGGCGTCAACTCCAGGCTCCGCGACATGGCCGGCATCAAGACGGTGCGGTGGGAATACGGCCAGTCCGGCATCGTCTGCACCGTCGCGCATGAACGGCCGCACAACGGCCGCGCCGAGGAGCATTTCCTCCCGGCGGGACCTTTCGCCACCTTGCCGCTGAAACCGGACAAGGACGGCACCAATCGCTCCTCCATTGTTTGGGTGGAGCGCACCAAGGACGCCGACAAGCTCGTCGGTGGCGACGACCTCGTTTTCGAGATGGAGCTGGAACAGCGCTTCGGGCTGAAGCTCGGCGAAATCCGTGCCGTGGACAAACCGCGCGCCTGGCCGCTGGGGCTGACGCTTGCTCGCGCCTTCGTTGCGCAGCGCCTCGCGTTGGCAGGTGATGCCGCTCACGGCATCCATCCGATCGCAGGACAGGGACTCAATCTCGGCTTCAAGGATGTTGCCGCGCTCGCCGAGGTGATCGTCGAGGCCGACCGGCTTGGCCAGGATATCGGCGCACTCGATGTCCTCGAACGCTACCAGCAATGGCGCCGGTTCGACACCATGCAGATGGGCGTCACCACCGATGTGCTGAACCGGCTGTTTTCCAACGACATCGCGCCGCTGCGCGCGGTGCGCGATATCGGCCTCGGCCTTGTCGAACGCATGCCCCGCCTGAAGGATTTCTTCATCCGGCAGGCTTCTGGCCTGGCCGATGGAACGCCGCGCCTGCTGAAAGGCGAAGCGATATAGGCCTCAGGTCTCAGGACCAATCGATATCGTGGCTGGCCGCTACGACACGGAAGCACTCCGGTTGCCTGCCCGCCAGGCCATCCCTATGGTTCCGGCATGAGCCTCGATTCCGTCCGCGCCTTTTTCGCCGCCAAAGCCCCCGATATCGATGTCATTGTCACCGAAGCAAGTTCGGCAACGGTGGCGCTGGCGGCCGAGGCCCATGGCGTGGCGCCCGACCAGATCGCCAAGACGATTTGCCTGCGGGTCGGCGACACGGCGATGCTGGTGGTTGCCGCTGGCACCGCACGCCTCGACAACCGCAAGTTCAAGGACCGCTTCGGCGGCAAGGCACGCATGCTGGAGGCCGATGAGGTCGTGGCGCTGACCAGCCATCCGATTGGCGGCGTTTGCGCCTTCGGCCTGCCATCGCCATTGCCGGTGTATTGCGATGTTTCGCTGAAGGCTTTTGATGAAGTGGTCCCAGCTGCCGGCGCCACAAATGCCGCCGTGCGGCTTGCTCCCGAGCGCATGGCGGCGCTCGTCGGCGCCGAGTGGGTCGATGTCTGCCAGCCGCCCGCGGCCTAGGATCGATGCCTTGCCGCGCTAAGGCTGTGCAATGTCGTAGATAGCGCGCACCTCGATCATGCCCATCTCCGCCAAGGGGATCTCGGCGGCGAGCGCCAGCGCTTTTTCGAGATCGTCCGCTTCGACCAGGATGAAGCCCAGCAATTGTTCCTTGGTTTCGGCGAATGGACCGTCTGTGACCAATATCCTGCCCTTGCGCTTGCGCACCACCTTTGCCGTCTTCACCGATTGCAACGCCTCGGCGGCGATCAGATGGCTGCTGTTTTCCAGCACCTTGTCGTAGGCAAGCGAGTCGGCATTGAGTCTCCGGGAGGCTTCGGCGGACAACGCCCGCAGCGCTGCTTCCTCGTGGTAGACCAGACACAGATATTTCATCGTTCATGTCCCCATTGTGGTGCGCACCGATACGGCGCCAACCCAAGGACGGCCCAGCCCGCGCATGACCGACATTCCTGGCCAATGTTTACGGGCGTATCCGACGGGCAAGGATGTTGTGGTCTTGTCAGCTTGCGGCGTTATAGTCGTGCCTCTCAAGTCCCAGCAGGAGAAAGACCATGGATCGCACCGCAACAGCCGTCTGGAAAGGCAACCTCAAGGAAGGTGGCGGCACGATCGACACCCAGAGCGGCGCACTCAAGGGCACGCCCTATTCGTTCAAGATGCGCTTCGAGGACGAAAGCGGCAAATCCGGCACCAACCCTGAGGAACTGATCGCGGCCGCTCACGCCGGTTGCTACGCCATGCAGCTCTCGCATTTCCTGGCCGAGAATGGCACGCCGGCCGCCAAGCTGGACGCGAAGGCTGCGGTGAAACTCATCCCCGGCACCGGCATCACCGAGAGCAACCTCACGCTGGTTGCCGACGTTCCCGGCATCGACGACGCCAAATTCCAGGAACTGGCCGCCAAGGCCAAGGCGGAATGCCCGGTTTCGCGCGCGCTCGGCGCCATCAAGGTTGGCCTGGACGCAAAGCTCGCCTGAACCGGCGGGGCCGTGTTGGTCCTCCGGGCTATGCGGCCTTTTGCAAAGCGGCCGATTGCGGCTCGTCGGATGGCTTGCTCGGGCCATCCTTGCGGAACATCAACAGCATCACGACAGCCGCGACAACGGTCAGCACCGTCGAGATCGTCGCGGTCACCTCGAAGCTGCTGGTGAAGGCGCTGCGGGCTACGGCCAGCAACGCATCGGCGAGCCCGCTTGGCAGTTGCGGCGCAATCGCAACCGCGCCGCCCAGCGTATCGCGCGCTGTCTCCGCAGCCTCTTCCGGCACACCGACCGGTATTCCGCTCACCATCGCCCCGCGATAGATCGCCATGCCAATGCTGCCGAGCACGGCAATGCCAAGCACACCGCCGAATTCCGCACCGGTTTCCGAAAGCGCGCCGGCAGCACCTGCACGTTCAGGTGGTGCTGCGCCCACGATCAGATCGGTGGTCAGCGTAAAGACAAGACCGAGTCCCAGCGACATGACGATGGTCGAGGCGACCACCATCGTCAGCGGATGACCGTTGCCGATCTGGGTGAGCAACAGGAAGGCTAGCGCCGCGAGAGCCAGGCCAGCCGCAATGACGCGCGGCGCCGGAATGCGCGCAACGATCCATGAACTCATCATCGACGAAACGACGAACCCGACGGACGATGGCAATGTCCACAAGCCTGCCTTCAGCGGCGACAACCCGATCACCAGCTGCAGATATTGGGCCGTGAAGACGAAGGACCCGAACGCCACGAAACAAGCAACGACATTCACGATCAGCGCAGCACTGAATGGACGCGAGCGAAACAGGCTGAGATCGAGCAGAGGATCGGCAAGGCGGCGCTGCCGCGCCACGAAGGCCGCACCGATGGCGAGCCCCGCCAGGATCGCCGCGACCGGCAGCCAGGCGAGGCCGTCGGAAGCGATCTGTTTCAGGCCGTAGACCATGGCCAGCACAGCAACCAGCGAAAGCGCCGCGCTGGTGACGTCGAGCCGACCGGCGCCGGGGTCGCGGTATTCGGGCAGCAGGATCGGCCCGACGATCAGAAGCAGCACCATGACCGGAACCGCCAGCAGGAACACCGAGCCCCACCAGAAATACTCGAGCAGCGCGCCACCAAGCAGTGGCCCGATGGCGGCGCCCACCGAGTAGCTGGTCGCCCAGATCGAAATGGCGAAGGTGCGCTCACCGGCGTCATGGAACATGTTGCGAATGAGCGAAAGCGTCGATGGCGCCAGCGTGGCGCCGGCAATGCCCAGAAGCGCGCGCGCCGCGATCAACATTTCGGCCGAGGTCGAAAAAGCGGCAATCACCGAGGCAATGCCGAAGAGGACGGCACCGGCCAGCAATACCTTGCGTCGGCCGATGCGGTCGCCGAGCGTGCCCATGGTGATCAGCGAACCGGCGATCAGGAAGCCATAGATATCGACGATCCACAGCAACTGCACGGCACTCGGCTTCAGGTCCGCGACCAGATGCGGCACGGCCAGATTGAGCACTGTCAAATCCATCGTGTAAAGCAGGCAAGGCAGAGCAAGTGCCACCAGCCCGATCCATTCCCGGCGTGTCGCTTTCTGATCCGGCATTTACCCCTCCATCGCCCTCGGCGGCAGACGTGCCGGCGCGGCGTGTATTTGCCAAGACCCTTATAGAGGGAGCACCGGTAGCCGGTTCAAGAGCGCGACTTGTTGCTGCTGACACATCTCGCCACTGAAATCAGGGCATGTCAGAGGGCTACCGGCTTCAGGTCAGGCGAGGCTGAGATAGGTTGTCAGTTCGCGGGCAGCGGCACCCCCGGCGCGATTGGCGCCAATGGTGGAAGCCGAAGGTCCGTAGCCGACCAGATGGATACGCGGGTCTTTCTGGACCTGCGTCGCCAGGCGGCCAGCCATGACGATGCCGCCATTGTCCTCGCGCAATTGCAGCGGCGCGAGGTGATCGAGCGCGCTGCGGAAGCCCGTTGCCCAGAGGATGACGTCCGCCTTCTGCTCGGTTCCATCGGACCAGCGAACGCCGTCTTCGGTGATCTCGTCGAACATCGGCAGGCGCTTCAAGACACCACGACCTTGGGCGGCGCGTAGGGCCGAGGTTAGCGAAATGCCGGTAACGGAAACCACCGATCCGGGAACCAGGCCACGCCGGACCCTGTCTTCGACCGCAGCAACGGCAGCGCGGCCATCTTCCGGCGTGAAGGGCTGTTCCCGGAACTGCGGCGCGCGACGGGTGACCCAGGTCGTGCTGGTCACTTGCGAGATTTCGTCGAGATGCTGCAAAGCCGAAATGCCACCACCGACCACGACGACGTGCTTTCCCGCGAACTCCTCGGCGCCGCGGTAGTCGTGGGTGTGGAGCTGCTGCCCTCGGAACAGGCCAGCGCCGGGATAGGCCGGGATGACCGGATTTTCCCATGTCCCCGTAGCGTTGATGATGCCGCGCGCCGAGAACGTCTCGCGGTTTGTCTCGATCCGCAGCCGTCCGGACCGATCGCAGACGACTTTAACGGTAACAGGCCGGTAGACGGGCAGGTTGAATTTGCGCTCGTAGCTGGCGAAATATTCGGGCACCGCGACCGAAGCCCTGACGTCACCGTCTCCCGTGTCGACAGCTTCGGAAAATTGCATGCCCGGCAAGTCATGCACCCGGTTGACGGTGCTGAGCGTCAGCGAGGGCCAGCGATGCTGCCAGGCACCACCGGGCGTCGGGTTGCTGTCGAGCACCAGGAATTGCCGACCGATAGCCAGCCCCAGCTTGCCGAGGTGGTAGGCGGAAGACAGGCCGGCCTGTCCGGCGCCGATGACGACGATATCGACCTTGAAACTGACGTGTGTCGAAGCGTCGGCGCGCGGCTCAGACACGCCTAGGCACCTGCTGCATCGAGCCGGCCCTTGAGGGCCGCCACTTCCTCTTCCAGAAGCCGGATACGCTCCTCGAGTTCCGAAACGGCTGAGGTCGCCATGCTGGGCGCACGGCTGGTCGCAATCACGGCACTGACCTCGACGTCCCCGGAAAGCAGATGTGCAAAACGGTCTTCGCGCTGGCCAGGGGCCCGCCCGATTTCCTTGACCAGGGGCGGGCGGCGGCCGATCAGCATGTCGAGCTCGCCGCGAACGGCGTCGGCATCAGCGAAATTGGCCATGCGCTCCGCGCGCGCCTGCAGTTCGTACACCGTCTGCGGACCGCGCAGCAGAAGCAGGCCGATCAGCGCACTCTGATTGCGGGTCAGCGAAAACTTCTGCGCCATCTGATGCTCGTAGCGCTCGACACGCGATGCGAATTGCTGGCGCACCAGGCCTTTGGCCTGCAGCGTGCTCAGCGTACGCATGATCTCGACCATCTCCAGCGCCATCACCGGCTCGCGCGAGGTCTTCTGGTTGGCGGCGGCCACCAGCGCATTCGACGTCATCGGATAGACGTCGGGGGTGAGTTCTTTCTTCTCGATCAGGCAACCGAGAACACGAGCCTCGGCCGGTGTGAGATGCGGAAGATCTTCTGCGGTCATATGCGCTGTCGCCTCAGACTCGCCGCTCCACCATCATCTTCTTGATCTCGGCGATCGCCTTGGCCGGGTTCAAACCCTTGGGGCAAGTCTGCGCGCAGTTCATGATGGTGTGGCAGCGATAGAGCCGGAACGGATCCTCGAGATTGTCCAGGCGCTCGCCCGTGGCTTCGTCTCTGGAATCGATCAGCCAGCGATAGGCCTGCAGCAGCGTTGCCGGGCCGAGATAGCGATCGCCGTTCCACCAGTAGCTCGGGCACGAAGTCGAGCAGCAGGCGCACAGGATGCACTCATAGAGCCCGTCGAGCTTCTGGCGATCTTCATGGCTCTGCAGCCATTCCTTGGCCGGCTCCGGGGAAACCGTCTTCAGCCATGGCTCGATCGAGCGGTGCTGGGCGTAGAAATTGGTGAGATCGGGAACAAGATCCTTCACCACCGGCATATGCGGCAGCGGATAAACCTTCACAGCGCCGGAGATGTCGTCGCAGCCCTTGGTGCAGGCCAGCGTGTTGGAGCCGTCGATGTTCATGGCGCAGGAGCCGCAGATGCCTTCGCGGCAGGAACGGCGCAGCGTCAGCGTCGGGTCGATCTTGTTCTTGATGTAGAGCAGCGCGTCGAGAACCATCGGTCCGCAATCGTCCATGTCGACGAAATAGGTGTCGATGCGCGGATTCTCGTCGTCGTCCGGCGACCACCGGTAGATGCGGTATTCGCGCAGGTTCGTCGCGCCTTCCGGCTTCGGCCAGGTCTTGCCCGGCTTGACCTGCGAATTCTTGGGGAGTGCGAGTTCGACCATTACCTGCGGTCCTTTCGGATGACGAGCTTCAGCCCGGACCAGATTTCATCGATTGCCGCGACCTTGACGTCGACCAGATCGAGCTTGAGCGCTTCGGCGCGTATCACGTCCTCGGTCACATCGGTCGGCACCTTGGATGCCTTTTTCGGCCAAGACACCCAGATCATGCCGTCACGCTTGATCGCGGCCTGCAACTGAGTGAGTGACACCTCGACCTCGTCGCGTTGCCTGGTGAAGGCATGCACCACATCGCAGCCTGCATCGGCCTCGATGTCCCGCCAGGCGGCGAAATGCTTCACCGTGACAAATCGGACTGCTTCGCCCAGCCACGCCAACTGCTCCGGCAAGGCCAGGAAGGCGGCGTGCATGCCGTCCTTCAGCCCCAGCTTCGCCGCCAGCGGCGTACCGGAATAGCCAGCCGTGGCCAGCGCCGCACCCATCGTCAGTAAACCCGCGCCTTTGGCGCGATCTTTGCCGGGTCGATGCCGCCCTTGTCCAGCGGCAGCGTGGTTTCGGTGTGCACCCCGCGATAGGTCAAAGTTACTTTGCCATCCTCGCTGACCTTGGCCAGCGTGTGCTTGCGCCAGTTGCCATCGTCACGCGCCGAGAAGTCCTCCCGAGCATGCGCACCGCGGCTTTCCTTGCGCGCCTCGGCGCCATAGACGGTGGCGATGGCGTTGGCCATCAGGTTTTCCAACTCCAGCGTCTCGACCAGGTCCGAATTCCAGATCATCGAGCGGTCGAAGACCTTGATATCCTTCAATTCGCCCCAGATGGCGGAGATGCGCTTGCAGCCCTGCTCCAGCGACTCCTGCGTGCGGAACACGGCAGCGTCTTCCTGCATGGCACGCTGCATCTTGTCGCGCAGTACCGCTGTCGGTGTACCGCCATTGGCGTGGCGGAGCCGGTCGAACCGATCCATGATCTTTTCGAGCGACTTCGGATTGGCCGACGGCACGGCGGAGGTGCGGTCCACCACCTGGCCAGCGCGGATCGCGGCTGCACGGCCGAACACCACGAGATCGATCAGCGAGTTGGAGCCGAGACGATTGGCGCCATGCACGGAAGCGCAGCCGGCCTCGCCAACGGCCATCAGGCCTGGCGATACCCGGTCCTGGTTTTTCGCCGTCGGGTTCAGCACCTCGCCCCAATAATTGGTCGGCACGCCGCCCATATTGTAGTGCACGGTCGGCAGCACCGGGATCGGCTCGCGCGTCACGTCAACGCCCGCGAAGATCTTGGCCGATTCCGAGATACCCGGCAGGCGTTCGTGCAGAACGGCCGGATCGAGATGGTCGAGATGCAGGAAGATGTGATCCTTCAGCTTGCCGACGCCGCGCCCCTCGCGGATTTCCAGCGTCATGCAGCGCGAAACGACGTCGCGGGAGGCGAGATCCTTCGCCGAAGGCGCATAACGCTCCATGAAGCGTTCGCCTTCCGAGTTGACCAGATAGCCACCCTCGCCGCGTGCACCCTCCGTGATCAGGCAGCCTGCGCCGTAAATGCCGGTCGGATGGAACTGCACGAACTCCATGTCCTGCAACGGCAGGCCGGCGCGCACGGCCATGCCGCCGCCGTCACCGGTGCAGGTGTGCGCCGAGGTAGCCGACAGATAGGCGCGGCCGTAGCCGCCGGTCGCCAGCACCACCATCTTGGCGGAGAAGCGATGGATGGTGCCGTCGTCGAGGTTCCAGGCAACGACACCGGTGCAGGTGCCGTCATCGTCCATGATCAGGTCGAGCGCGAAATATTCGATGAAGAACTGCGCGTTGTTCTTCAGCGACTGGCCATAGAGCGTGTGCAGGATGGCGTGGCCGGTGCGGTCAGCCGCCGCGCAGGTGCGCTGCACGGGCGGACCGTCGCCGTAGTTCATCATATGCCCGCCGAACGGGCGCTGGTAGATCTTGCCTTCCTCGGTCCGCGAGAACGGCACGCCATAGTGCTCGAGTTCATAGACTGCGGCGGGTGCCTCGCGAACCATATATTCCATGGCATCGACGTCGCCGAGCCAGTCCGAACCCTTGACGGTGTCATAGAGATGCCACTGCCAGCTGTCTGGACCCATGTTCTGCAGCGAAGCGGCGATGCCGCCCTGCGCCGCCACCGTGTGCGAGCGGGTCGGGAAGACCTTGGTGATGCAGGCCGTGCGAAGGCCCTGCTCGGCCATGCCGAGCGTGGCACGCAGACCGGCGCCACCGGCGCCGACGATCACCACGTCGAACTTGTGGTCCACATAGGTATAGGCGGAGCCAACGCTGCCGCTTTTTGCGTCCTTGGCCAAAGCGTCAGCCTCCGAATGCCAGTTTGAGCAGGGCGAAGATCGAAACCACGCCGACCGCGACTGTGAAGAAAGTGTTGAGGATCAGCAGCGTCAGCTTTCTGCCTTCGCTGGTGACATAGTCCTCGATGATGACCTGCATGCCGAGCCGCATGTGCACGAGCCCGGAAATCAGCACCAGGATCATAACCAGCGAAACGAAGGGGTTGGCGAGAGCCGCGCGGACTTCCTCATAGGATGCGCCGTTGTTGACGATGAGGAAGCCGACGAAGAACAGCAGCAACGGGACGTTGGCGACCGCCGTCAGGCGCTGGCGCCAGAAATGCATTGTGCCTTCATGCGCCGAACCAAGGCCGCGCACCTTGCCGAGCGGCGTACGCATGTTGGTTTTGTTCGCGCTCATCGCTCAGCCTCCCCGGACCATGTAGCCGACGACCCAGATCAGGATCGTCAGGATCGCCGAGCCGACCAGTGTCGCCCATGCGATCTTCGACGCGGTGTGTTTTTCCAGGCCCGCGCCGGTGTCCCATACGAAATGGCGGATGCCGCCAAGCATGTGATGCATCAGCGCCCACGTGTAGCCAAGCAGCACCAGCTGGCCAAACCAGGAGCCGAAGACGGCGTTGACGAACTCGAAATAGGACTGCGGACCGGCCGCTGCCGTCAGCCACCAGGCGACCAGCAACGTGCCGAAATACAGCGCACCGCCGGTAATGCGGTGCACGATCGACATCGTCATGGTGATCGCTGGCCGGTAGATCGTGAGATGCGGCGAAAGCGGTCTGTCGCGGGTGGCTGGTGAGTGGCTCATGGCTTCCCCGTTCGGCACCCGTCACGGCGATGCAAACGCGGCATCAACGCTTCGGAATGCGACTATGGACAGCGGCGTTCTAAAACGCTTTTTGCACCGCGTCAAAGCCAGAAAATCGTTTCGGAAAAGTCATTTAGTCTGACGAATAGCGGTGCCGCCGCCTTTAACCGATTGAACTTCCTCGCGACTGCGAATGCCACTACCCGACTGGCCTATCGGATGCCGCCCGAAAGGATCAGCGCCGGCAGGCGACCGGGGTTGCGTTGGCTTTCATGACCAGTGCTTCGCGCCCGTCGATCACGATCGCGTCATGGTTAATGCCGAAGCGGCTGTTCTGGCCTGCCGGCACCGCAGGCAGTTCTTCATTGACGCCATCGGAGCCCATGACGCGGATCGCCGTGCCGATGTTTTCCACGGTCATCCTGCCACCATCGGCGCAGTTATAGGTCGCCATGCGCGGCTGTGGCGTATCTTTTTCGACCAGCGTGGTCGCGGTTTGGGAGCTCGGCGCATTCGGTGCGGCGGAGGCGGCTGCGATCAGCTGCCCCTGCGCGGTGCTGGCATTCGGGCCGGGTTTGCCCGGCTGCGAAACACAACCGGCCAGCGCCAGCAGCACGACCAGAGCGTTTCCGTTTTTCACGGAAACGCGGAAACGCTCTAATATTTTGTTTTTGCGCAATTCCGGACGGAAAACCGCTACGCACTTTTCCTGGAATTGCTCCAGGGTGGGCTTCGCCCGGGTAATTCGGCGTAGCGCCATGAGAATCCTCCAGTTGGCCAACCTAGTCGCGATCGTCCCGGCCGATCAAGCCATGATATTAACCATGTTAAGCAAAGCCGTTGCCTGGACGCGCCTCACCCCCTTAACAAAGGTTAAGAAAAGGTTAATTCTGCGATTCGAGGAGGCACCCTCGTTTCCGAATGGAGGAGCGCCATGCATTTGACCCGCAAGATCTGCGCCGGTCTCGTACTCGCTGTAGCGACCTGCGGTCATGCGCTGCCCGCGTTGGCCTGGTCGAGTCAACATGATCGTGCCTATGCCGATTCCTTTGGCAACCTCGTGATCGACAGCGCGACGGGCTACAAACGCATCCTCGTCGGTGAGGGCGCCATGGCCAAGAAGATGGCCGACTACACCAGTGCTGGCCAACCCAGGGTGCTTTATCTCGACCGCGTCGGCTCTGGCGAGCGCGACTGCTATCGTCCACCGGCCTTCGTAAAAGGCCGTTCCTATATGTACGGCCTCGCCGACGGTGAAATGCCGGAAATCAGTCCCTGCCGTTGAAGCCGTTGCCCAGCGGCTTGCCGTTGGGCTTCGCAACGACCGTGAGAGGACCCGAAGCGACACGGACCTGGTCACGACCGCCCTTCTTTGCCCCGTAGAGGGCTTCATCCGCTCTGCGCATCAGTTCGGAAAGGGTTTCGCCCGGCCGCAGTTCGGCAACGCCGAAGCTTGCCGTACAGCGATAGGACAATGGCAGCCCCTTGATCGGCAGCGCACCGAAGGCGCTGCGCGCACCTTCCGCGAACAGCCGCGCGGCGGCAAGATTGGTACCTGGCAGCATCACCGCGAACTCTTCGCCGCCGAGACGCGCGGCGAGATGACTCTGGCCGGCCGCGTCGCGCAGGAAACCGGAAAAGGTTTCGATGACGCGATCGCCGCAGGCATGGCCGAAATTGTCGTTGACCAGCTTGAAATGATCGAGATCGGCGATGACCAGCGATACCGGCAGGCCTTGGCGGGTGCCCTCGCGCAGCGCGGTTTCGGCATGACGCTCGAACCCACCACGATTGAGCAGGCCGGACAGCGTGTCGGTCTCGGATTTCGAGGTGGCCTCGGAGAGAACGTCACGCACCAGGATGACCAGAAGCAGCAGGGCAAGCGCGATCGCGAACACCGTGCCCAACGACTGCGAAACCATCGCATAATTCGTTTGCAGATAGGCCTGCGGGTCGGCGCCCCAACCACCCAGCGCATGGGCGATCAGCGGCTTCGACGCAAACTGCAGGGCGCTTGCCACGAGAACCACCATCAGGATGATGTCGAGCTTCTCGCGCCGTTGCCTGGACGACCAGACGATCCAAAATCCGATCAGCTGTGCTGCCGCATAGGGAAACTGGTAGGCCATCATGCGCGGGAAGGAGTTCCGGGGCAGATCCTGCACGAAATAGACGATCACCGAAGTGGCCAGCAGGAACGCGGCCATGAAGCGCCAGGGTGGCGTTATGCCGTATTTGTATGCCAGCCCGATGTTGAAGATGAGCGTTGCGGCAAGGAACACGGCAAAGGCCGCCACCACCGGCGGCGTCGCATAGTTGAAAGCGGGGATAGAGAATTCGACGACGAAATAGGCCATGCCGACGGCATAGCCCAGCGCCAGCCAGCGTGCGGCGACACGACGCGTGTCATAGGCGGCAACAGTCATGAAGGCCGCTGCCAGCAGGCCAGCGACGAAAAGGTTGATCGCCAGGATGAAGTTCGCACCACTCATCGCGACAAATCTATCCGCAGCCTCGGTTCCGGTCGCATCAAATTGGTCATTTTAGCAAGTGATGATCATAACGCCGCGATACGAAGAACAGGTTAACCGGACGACGACCTCCTCAACTTGCGGCTGGCAGTTCCACGAACGTCGCAGCCGGTTGCCGCTGAAACGAGATGCGGACACTGTCGCGACCGTTCTGCTTGGCCTTGTAGAGCGCCTCATCGGCACGCAGCATCAGTGGGGCGAGTTCCTCGCCGCCGAAGCGGCCGGCAACACCGAAGCTGGCCGTCAGCTTGACGCCGGGTGGCACACCTTCCACCGTCTCCGAGCAGAAGGCCTCGCGCACCGTTTCGGCAAAGAGACGCCCGGCGACAAGGTCTGTCGACGGCATCAGCACCGCGAATTCCTCCCCCCCGACCCGGCCGACGACCGCGCGTGAGCCTGCACTCTGCAGCTTTGTGGCGAACTCGACGATGACCTGGTCGCCGACAGCATGTCCGAAACGGTCGTTCACCGACTTGAAGTGATCGAGATCGGCGAGCACCAGCGTCACTGGCGTACCCATGCGGGTGCAGCGCTCCAGCACGGATGCGGCCTTCTGCTCGAAGCCACGCCGGTTGAGCAGCTTCGATAGCGCATCGGTCTCCGACTCGGCCTGCAGTTCCTTGATGGTGTCGAGCGCAACGGCGGTCAGCAGGGTGAGTGCGATCAGCAGCGAGAAAACCATCACAGAAAGGCTCGTGGTCAGCCAGTAAGGCGAGTGCGTGTATGGCGGAAGTCCAGCGTCGACGCCGCTCAGCAGCGCCACCAGCAGCGGACGAATGAAAAAGTCCGCGGCCCTGACGCCGGCCATCAGGACGATCATGCGGTCAATCACCGAACGACGGTTGGATTGGCGCAGCCGCAACATGGCGACGATGCACAGCGCGCCAAGTCCGTAGTTCACGGAAAACACCCGTCCCGGAAAATAGGGCTGCACAAACAGGAACCACAGCAGCCCGCCCATGCCGGCCGCTATGCACAGAAGCGATGCCAGCAAGGGAACGCGCACGCCCTGGCGGGTCGTGACAGCTGCCACCAGCAGCAGAAGCGCTCCGAAAAACAGGAGATTGGAAATGACCTTCGATACGGCCGGCCCCGCGCCGAAATCGAAAGACTGCAGCATGAAGCCGACGGCCACCGCGAAGTAGCAGATGCTCAGCTGCAGCACGTAACGGTTTTCGCGCCTGAAGGACCACAGCACGAAAAATGCCGTCGACAGAACGATCGACAGCACCGGATTGAGAAGTGATATGAAGAGGTCCTGACTCACCGACACGCCCGAATGTCCCGCCTTCACCTTAGAGCGAAGGGACAAACAACGCGTTAAGTGGGGGTGTCAGCCTTTGTGTGCCTGTGCCAGTTCCTCAAGGATGTGCATGGCGTCTTGCGCACGATCGGCCGGCACGAACAGATGATCGTGGTAGAAGCCGGAAACCGGATTGACCCCCATGCCTGCCGCCGCAAGACGCGGCAGCACCGCGGCCAGAAAGCCGACAGCTTCCAGTGACGAGTGGACGGAAAGCGTGATCATACGGCACGGGAAGGTACCGGAAAGCCCAGCCTGGCTCGCCGCATCCTCATTCACGATGCAGGTCCAGCCTTCTTTCTCGCCAAACACCATCAAAGGCGGAACGCCGTCCGGCAGACTGCGGTCCAGTGGAAGCGAGACAAAGACATACCTGTCCGGTTGCAGTTGCGGACGCATCGAGCCGAGCAATTTCGAGAGGTTGGTTTCGCCGCTCATGTCTATCCTCGCGATTTCGATGACAAAAAATGCGACCCCATGTCGGGTTTGCGACTGCTGGCTCGTCCTAGGCGTAACTTCGCAGGTGGTTGGAGACAATTCCAGACCCCCGAAGCAACTGGAGGGAACAACCATGTCCAACATCTCGCAGATCAACGTGCCGAACCTGGAAACCATCTCGCCGCGCGCTCTGTGGGCCGGCCGCATCATGAGCGGCTTGATCATCCTTTTCATGATCTTTGACGGCGTCATCAAATTGCCGCCGCTCGATATCGTCACCCAGACGATGACCGAAATCGGCTGGCCCGCCGATGTCGGCACCGCGCGCCTTCTCGGCATTATCGGGCTGGTTTCCACAGCGCTCTATGCTTGGCCACGGACATCCGTCCTGGGCGCCATCCTGCTCACCGGTTATTTCGGCGGTGCGATCGCCACCCATGTCAGGATCGGCAATCCGCTGTTTTCGCACACCTTCTTCGGGATCTATCTCGGCCTGCTCTTGTGGGGCGGCCTGTGGCTGCGCGACCGGCGGCTGCGCGCACTGCTGCCGTTCGCAAGCTGAGAGATGCCAACGTTTTGGATCGAATCCAGAACTATGACGTTCAACACAGGCGGGAGGCATATCGCCTCGAAAGGAACGATCATGAAGAATGTGTTGATCCTGGCGGCGGTGCTGCTGCCCCTCGCCGCCTGTTCGCAGACGGAAAAGGGTGCTGCGATCGGCGGACTGGGTGGTGCAGCGGTGGGTGCCGCCGTAGCCGGCAATCCGGTCGAAGGCGCGGTCATCGGCGGCGCCGTCGGCACGGTGGCGGGCGCCCTGATCGGCAATGCCAGCGAACGCGGCAAATGTCGCTATCGTGACCGCTACGGACGCGTCTTCGTTGATCGCTGTCCCGATCGCGGCGGCCGTTATTACAACGACGATCCCGACTATCGCGCTCGCCCCGACTACTGACGCGCAACCGCAAACAGTTTTTGAAGCATCGGCCTCGACGCATCGCGTCGCGACCGTCTGTTGCTAGCAACCGCTTCCCATTCTATGCCCAGAGAATCTGACGGACACATCCAAGCGGGTCAGGAATGGGGTTGTCATGATCGTACGGCCAAAACCGGGGCTCTGGCAGCTCTTCTTCATCATGCGCGGGTCGATCGTACCGCGAATCCTGCCCCAGATCCTTGGGTTTGCCGCTTATGCGGCGGCCGTTGTCGCGCTGGTCAGATATTTCGGCATCGAACTCAGCGGCTTCACCATCGCCCCTTTCGGCCTGCTGGGCGTGACCCTGTCGATTTATCTCGGCTTCCGCAACAACGCCGCCTACGACCGCTGGTGGGAAGCGCGCAAATTATGGGGGCAACTGGTCTACGACGTCCGCAATCTCGCCCGCGCAGCCACCGGCCTGATTTCGGTGCGGGAAGAACAGCGTTTGCTGCTGATGGATCTTCTGGCCTTTTGCCATTTGCTGCGCGGCCAACTGCGCCGGATCGACAGCACCGCCGAGGTGCGCCTTTTCATCGGTGATGCCACGGATAACCTCACCCGCTTCGCCAATCGGCCGGACGAGATGGTGCGGCGCATGGGCAAGCGGGTCGCAACCTTGCGCGAGGGCGGTGCGATCGACAGCATTGGCTACCGTATCCTCGACGAGCGTTTGTCGGCGGTTGCGGCCATGCAGGCCGGTTGCGAACGCATCGCCGGCACACCGCTGCCTTTTGCCTACGCCCTGCTACTGCACAGAACGGCGTACATCGTCTGCCTGCTGTTGCCCTTCGGGCTTGCCGCGTCGGCCGGCTGGGTGACGCCGCTGTTCACGGCGCTGATCGCCTATACCTTCTTCGGGCTCGATGCCTTGTCGGAAGAACTGGAAGATCCTTTCGGCACGGAGGCCAACGACCTTGCGCTCGATGCGCTCTGCCGGGTCTGCGAGGTCTCCGTGTTCGAAGCGCTCGGCGAACCGGCGCCCGCGATGCTGGAGGCTGAGAACTTCTTCTACTCCTGACGCCCCCTAGGCGACCTTGCTGTCGTCGCTTCGGTAGCTGTCGATGATGCGCGAGGCGCCCTCACTGTCGACCGGCGGACTGAACAGGAAGCCCTGGATCTCGCCGCAGCGTTCCTGCCTCAGCAGCTCAAGCTGCGCTCCGGTCTCGACCCCTTCCGCGGTGGTGTCGATGCCGAGATTGGTGCCCAGACCAATGATGGCCCTGACGATCGCCATGGATTCGCGACTGGAGCCTATGTCGCGGATGAAGGAGCGGTCGATCTTCAGCCGGCTGAACGGGAAGCGTCTGAGATAGCTCATGCTGGAATAGCCGGTGCCGAAGTCGTCGAGCGCGATACGCACGCCGACATCCTTGAGCCGCTCCAGCAAGGCCAGGTTGGCCCCGGTATCGGCAAGCAGCACGGATTCGGTGATTTCGATCTCCAGGCGCGCAGGGTCGAGGCCGGATGCGGCGAGTGCCTGACTGACAGTCTCCGCGAAGCGCCCCTGGCGAAATTGTACCGCCGAGGCATTGACCGCGATGATGAGGTCCTGCGGCCAGGTGGCCGCGCGCCGACAGGCCTCTTCGAGCACCCATCTGCCAATGGCGTCGATCATGCCGGTCTCTTCGGCCAGCGGGATGAATTCCGCCGGAGACACCATGCCACGTCTCGGGTTGCGCCAGCGCACCAGTGCCTCGAAGCCACGCAGGCCACCGCTGCGCAGGGAGATGATCGGCTGGTAGTGCAACTCCAGTTCGCGGTCGAAATCCGCGGCGCGCAGCTCGAGCTCCAGCTCGCGGCGCTCCCGCATTTCGGCATCCATCTCCGGTTCGAAGAAATGGAATGTGCCCTTGCCTTCCCGCTTCGAGCGGTAGAGCGCCAGGTCGGCGCATTTCAGCAGTGTGCCGGCCTCGCGCGCATCGACAGGAGCGATGGCGGCGCCAAGGCTGGCGCCGATCGACAGCTTGTGCCCTTCATAGCCATGCGGCTGGGCGATCGCCTGGATGATCCGCCCGGCCAGCAGTTGGACATCGTCCCGGCTCAGCGCGCCGCGCAGCAGAACCGCGAACTCGTCACCACCGAGACGCGCCACGAGATCGGTGCGACGCAGCAGCCGGCGGATCCTGTCCGCCGTCTCGATCAGCAGGGAATCGCCCGCTGCATGCCCCAGCGTGTCGTTGACCGCCTTGAAGTCGTCGAGGTCGATCAGGACCAGCGCGAAGGGCTGGTGACCAGCGACCGCCGTCGCCACGGCTTCCTCGATTTCCTGCGAGAAGGTGGTGCGGTTGCCGACGCCGGTCAGCGGATCGTGATGGGCGAGGAAGGAGATGCGTTCTTCCGCTCGCTTGCGTTCCGTCACGTCGACGATGGTCGACAGCGTTGCAGCCTGCCCGCCAACGGTTATGGCGCGTGTGTATTCGATGACGTCCAGCTCGGCTCCGGATACCGTGCGATGGCGCGCGAAGCGCTCGCCCGAGGAACCGACGCGCGCGGCGGAATTCGGCTCGAGATTGCGGATGTCCAGGGCCAGGAACGCTGCGCGATCGTGCCCATAGAGATGAAGGGCCGCGGCATTCACGTTGAGAAACTCGCCGGTTGCGAGATGGCGCACATACATCGGCACCGGATTGTCGTCGAACAGCGAGCGAAACAGAACCTCGCGGTTGCGGATGTCGCGCACGTCGGTCAGCGTCACGGCAAGAAGGCCATCGGTCTCGGCGACCCCGACCTGCAAAGAGATGGCTTCGCCTGCGAGTTCGTATTCGAGTTCGAGCGACGGCGCCGCGGCCCCCTGGGCTCGGTCGCGGCAACGCTCCAGCAGGCGCGCCAGGCATTCTGCGGCGCGCACCTCGGACAGCAGACGCAGACGCATGTTTTCCGCCGGCGCGCCGAGCATCCTGGCAGCGGCATTGTTTATGCTAAGAACCTGATAGTCGCGGGGCGCGGTGCCGACGCCTTCCAGCGGACTCAACGCCAGAATGCCCTCTTCGGTCGAGTTGATGAGCAGGCGGGCGAGATCGACCTGGCTTTTGCGCGGTCTGGCGAAGATCAGGAAATATTCACCTGGCCAGCGACAGGACAATGGCAGCGCCAGCACCTCCATCGTCGACACCATGCCGTCTATGATCGACCGGCACAGCGTAAGGTAAGGGCGCGCAGCCAGACGGGAGAGATCGATGGCGTCGTTCACGGCACGCCGGACGGCAAAAGGCAGCGCGGAAAGGGAGACTGAAGCTTCCGCGATATCGGCAAGGCCGCAGAAGCGGGTGCCGGCGCGCAGGATAAAACCCTCATGGCCCTCCGAGAGCCGTATCACCGCCAGCTCGTCGGCAAAACGGCCGACGCTGCCCAGTGCAAGTTCCTCATAGGGTGGGAGGACACCGTCGATGTAAGCTGCCTGCCAGCGGCGCAGCATCAATCGGACATCCTCGAATTCGGTATCGATCCAGAATGCGCGCTCAGCCTGGCCCGGCGGATTGGGCTCGAGAGGCCGCTGCTGCCTCGCAAGTTCATCCAGTTCCTTGATCCGCACTGCGATCGACATCTTTCCAGCCCGCCATTGCCGCAACGCTTCCACGGCCCGGCTTCCATCAGGCTTCACGGCAGAGTCGCATCGATTTTCATGCCGAAAGGTATCGGCCAGGCATCACGGCATCATGCCTCGCGCAACATCGTCGGATCGCGCGCCATGCCGGCACGTTAGCGGCGGCTTACTTACTTCTTGCTTAAGCCGAGCGTCATATAGCCGTCATACTTCGAAGGGCCGAAACGCGCGTCCGCGCCGGTCTTTCAGCCATGAGACAGGACGGCCTCACCCCATCAGGATCGGCCGGATGAGGTCGAGATGACGGAAGGTGAAATCAAAGAAGCTGCTGATACGCGGCGTATGACGCAGATCCACCCGGGTCAGGAGATACCAGCCGCGCGTCAGATCCTGGACAGGCGGGATAACCTGGACCAGATCGTTGTCCATCCCCGCGATGGTGGTGGGCAGCGGCGCGATACCGATACCCGATTTCACGGCATGCAGCACGCCAAGCACACTGTTGTTGCGCGCTGCGATCCTGGCAGCGGGTGCGACCGCCGCCAGCCATTTCGCAGCGCGATGACCGGCGAGCATTCCGTCGAAGCCGACGAGCGCGTGATGACCGAGATCGTCGATCCGTTCCGGCCGGCCATGATGCTGGAGATAGCTTTTGCTGGCGTAGACCGCCCATATCGAATCGGCAATCTTGCGCCCTATCAGCCTCTCGTCGTCCGGTTCGCCTGAACGCAACGCCACATCCGCCTCGCCCTTTCCGAGGTCGAGATAGCGGTCGCTCATCACGAATTCGATTTTCAGACCTGGATGGTTTTCGTGGAAAAGGTCGAGATAGGGCGACCCGACCAGGCGCGATACCAGCGGTTCAGGACAGGTCAGGCGAATGATCCCGACAAGCTCATCGCCATAGGCCCGGATCTGGTTCTGCAGAAGTGAGACTGCTTCATCCACGCGCTCGGCCGCCGGGAGCAACGTCTCGCCAAGTCCGGTCAGCCTGTAGCCTGTCGCGTGGCGCACCACGAGCGCGAAACCGATGCGGCGTTCGAGTTCGACGAGCCGCCGGTGAACCGTGGACTGGTTGACGCCCAGGACCCGGGCAGCCGCCAGCGTGCTGCCCTCACGCGCGACGGCAAGCAGGTAGCGCAGGTCGTTCCAGTCGAACATCCCGAAGTTATGCGCTTCTGCCCGGCAGCTCTGCAAGCTTGCGGCTGCCGCAAATCCCGCCTCCGCACTAGCCTTCATTCGGCAGGGATGGAGGAAGCGATGCATAAGACAATGGCAACCAGAGACGCCATCGCCGGCATGACCGTCGGCATCATCACCTCGGCACAAGCCTCGGGCACCGCGAAACTCTCGGTCTTATGCCGCGAGACGGCGACCGGCATGCCGCAGGAGGAGATCCAGGAAATACGGGTTCTTCTGGCCAGGCTCGATCCGGGCGACTGCACGCCGCGCCACAGCCATCGCCACCCGGTCACGGTCTACATGCTGGAAGGCACGTTCACGCTCGAACTCGATGGCCGGACGCCGGTGGACGTGAAGGCAGGCGACGTCTTCATAGAGCCGGCGCATGTCGCCATGACCGGCCGCAACCTGAGTGGCGATACGCCCGCGCGCATGGTGATCTTCTACGCCAGCAGGCCGGACACTCCGTTTGCCGATCCTATGGCGTGAACGCAAAACGGCGGGCCTTGCGACCCGCCGTTTCTCTCCGCAAAAGCGGAATTGCTTATTCGCTGGCTTCAGCCGGAGCGGCAGCAGCAGCCACGGCAGCGGCCGCGTCTTCCTGGGCCTTCTTCAGCAGGGCGGCGCGTTCCTGCGCCTTCTTGCCCGGCTCAGCCTTGTTCGGGTTGTTGCGGGCTTCGCGCTTGGCGATGCCTGCCTCGTCGAAGAAGCGCAGCACGCGATCGGTCGGCTGTGCGCCGTTGCCCAGCCAATGCTTGGCGCGGTCGGCATCGATCTTGATGCGCTCGCCGTCCTTGGGCAGCAGCGGGTTCCAGGCGCCGATCGCTTCAATGAAGCGGCCGTCGCGCGGCGAGCGCGCGTCGGCGACGACGATGTGGTAGTAAGGACGCTTCTTCGAGCCCGCACGGGCCAGTCTGATCTTCAGTGCCATTTTGTTTCTCCTAAAGCTCTGATTCTCGTTGATCGGGTTACGGCCGGGTTCGGCCGGTCATGCTTGCGCCGTTTCCGCGGCGATCTGCTCGTGATGGCGGATCACTTCGCGGATGACGAAGTTCAGGAATTTCTCTGCGAAGTCGGGATCGAGCTGCGCTTCCTTGGCAAGCCGGCGCAGTCGCTCGATCTGCTCGGTCTCGCGCTTCGGATCGGCCGGCGGCAGGCCATGCGTGGCTTTCAGCACGCCAACCGCCTTGGTGCAGCGGAAGCGCTCCGCCAGCATATGGACGAGCGCGGCGTCGATGTTGTCGATCGAGGCGCGGTAGCCGGCAAGCTGGGCGCGTGCGCCTTCCATTGTCTTTTCGTCGCTCATTGCCGCCTCACTTCTTCTTGCCAAGGCCGGGCAGGCCACCCGGGCCGCCCAGGCCCGGGAGCTTCAGGCCACCGGGCAGGCCAGGCAGACCACCGCCGCCCAGGCCGGGAAACCCTCCTGGCATTCCGCCAGGCAGGCCTTTGCCGAGACCAGCGGCTTCCGCCTGCTTCTGCAGGGCTTCGATCTGCTTGGGATCCATCTTGGAAAGATCGGGCATGCCGCCCATGCCTGGCATCATGCCGCCGAGGCCCATCTTGTTGGCGAGGCCGCCCATCAGGCCGCGCATCATGCCGCCGCCCTTACCCTTGCCGCCCATCGCCTTCATCATGTCGGCCATGCCGCGATGCATCTTCAGCAGCTTGTTGATCTCAGCGGCATCGGTGCCCGAACCGGCGGCAATGCGCTTCTTGCGGCTGTGCTTGAGAAGGTCCGGATTGGCGCGTTCAGCCTTGGTCATCGACGAGATGATGGCGAGCTGGCGGCCGAACATCTTGTCGTCGAGGCCAGCGGACGCCATCTGGTCCTTCATCTTGCCCATGCCGGGCATCAGGCCCATGATGCCGCCCATGCCGCCCATCTTCTGCATCTGGCCGAGCTGATCGGCGAGGTCGTTCAGGTCGAACTTGCCGGACTGCATCTTCTTGGCCATCGCCGCGGCCTTTTCCGCGTCGATGGTTTCGGCGGCCTTCTCGACCAGCGAGACGATATCGCCCATGCCGAGGATACGATCGGCGATGCGCTTGGGATGGAATTCCTCCAGCCCATCCATCTTTTCGCCGGTGCCGATGAGCTTGATCGGCTTGCCGGTGACGGCACGCATCGAAAGCGCGGCACCGCCGCGGCCGTCGCCGTCCATGCGGGTCAGCACCAGGCCGGTGATGCCGACGCGATCGTCGAAATTCTTGGCGAGGTTGACGGCGTCCTGACCGGTCAGCGAGTCGGCCACCAGCAGGATTTCATGCGGGGTCGAGGCCTTCTTGATGTCGGCCATCTCGACCATCAGCGGCTCGTCGATATGCGTGCGGCCGGCGGTGTCGAGGATGACGACGTCGTGGCCGCCCAGCTTGGCCGCCTGCACGGCGCGCTTGGCGATATCGACCGGCGTCTGCCCGGCGATGATCGGCAGCGTCGCCACCTTGGTCTGCTCGCCGAGTTGCCGCAACTGCTCCTGCGCAGCCGGGCGGCGCGTATCGAGCGAGGCCATGAGCACTTTCTTGCCCTGGCGCTCGGTCAGCCGCTTGGCGATCTTGGCGCTGGTTGTCGTTTTACCGGAGCCCTGCAGGCCGACCATCATGACGACGACCGGAGCCGGCGCATTGAGATCGATGGCGACACCTTCGGCGCCCAGCATGTCGACCAGTTCGTCGTGCACGATCTTGACGACCATCTGGCCGGGCTTGATCGCCTTCAGAACCGCCGCACCGACCGCCTTCTCGCGCACCTTGTCGGTGAACGAGCGCACGACTTCCAGCGCGACGTCAGCCTCCAGCAGCGCACGGCGCACTTCGCGCAGCGCAGCCGAGACATCTGCCTCCGACAACGCGCCACGGCCGGTGAGGCCGTTCAGAATTGAGCCTAGTCGCTCTTGCAGCGATTCGAACATGCTTCTTCCTTCGATCCCGGGTGGTCGGACCCGAGAGGTAATACGTCCGTCCCGATCATCCAAGCAAAAGCCCAAAACCAAAAAGCACCCGGGGGCGCTCAGCGCTGCCGGGTGTTGGCCTCCGGGATCATTCTGCAGCGCATCATGCGGCGCTCGCCACGTCCCGGTCGGCTTTCGCGAAAACGTTCGTCGCGGAAGTTGCCGGCCTTTGACAGGAAAAATGGCCGGGAGTCAAGGGAAACGCCGGAAATCCGGCTTTTCGATCATTCAACCAGGATCGCGCGTCACCCGGAGCAGGGAACGCGGATGCAGCAGAAGCAGCGCCGTCAGCAGGCTGGACACGATGCCAATGCCTGCGATCAGGGCGATGTCGATGCCAGCCCAGCCCGGTCCTTCCAGCGATCGCGCCTCGAACAGCGCGAAACTGGAAAGATTGGCCTGATGCGAAATCAGCAGGAAACCGAACAGGTTGTTGCCGAGATGCGCACCGAAGGCAGCGCCCAGATTGCCCGTCACGTAGACGAGCATCATCAGGACCGCCGCAAAGGCACCGATGGTGATGAGCCCGGCGGCATTCATCGCCGGCGCGTAGCCTCCACTCCAGTGCAGCGCGGTGAAGACGAGCGTCGGCAGCAGTGCCCACACCAAGGGACTGCGGAAACGCCCGGCCAAGCCGCGTGGCAGGTAGCCGCGAAACAGCAGCTCCTCCGCGGAAGTCTGCACGAAAGTCAGCAACGCCACCGGCACCAGTGCGATCAACCAGACGGAAAGACCAATCGAACCGCGCCGGATGACGGGATCGAGCGCATACAGCAGCACCTCGGAAGCGATCGAAGTGAGAATGACGGCAACAAACCCCTTGAGGAAATCGGATCGGGAAATGCGACGGCTGTTGCCGAAAAGCGCCGATAGAGGCTCGCGATGGATCCATCGCATCACCAGCCACGCACCGCCCCAGATACCGCAGAACGTGAGAAGCGCTGTCAGAACACCGATGGGTGAAGCCAGGAAAGCCTCCATCCCATAACCGGCCGGCCGTAACGAGACGGGCACGAGCGCGACGAAACCCCAGCCAATCCGCACCACCGCAAAGGTCGCAAGCGTCCAGGCCAGCACGATGATGACTGTCCCGAGCAACAGACGCAGCAGAGTCATCTTGCCGCTCTGGCTCGCACGATAGCGCTCGAAGGCTGTTGGCTCGGTGGTCATGCAGGTTCTTCTCGATCAACCCGCATGCTGAAGCGGGCATCGCCATGACTAGGCGATGCCCGGAACCCTCGCAATCACACCGCAAGGAATTGGGTTAATTCGCTGGATGGCCCGCCTGCATCGCGATGTCCTCAAGCGTTCCGCCTCTCGCGGGAACGCCCCAATCCTTTGCCTCACGCAATTCCGGACGCACGAACGCTGCGCACCGTTGCTGGCTGTCCTAGTCACCGACATAGACGATATGCCGGGACGACGGGCTGACGATGACCGGTTCGCCGTTCACATAGGCATAACGATAGTCGTAGCCCGGAACTTCGCGCAGCACGACCGTATCGGGCAGCGAACCGCCGGTCCGAATTTCGTCCTCTACATAAATCGGATCGACTGCATTCGTCCTGACATAGCTGCGAACTTCCATCGGCGGTATCGACGCCTCGTCGGCCTGGATGATTGCACCGGTCGACAGCTCGTCTTCCTCGGCAACAGCCGGTGTCTCGATCACGGTCACCCCGGAATCGAGAGGCCGCTCTGCCAGGATCACGCGCCTCCCGGAGAATTCGCTGGTCACATAGTCCGAATTGACCCAGGCACGATTGCCGACATCGCCGACGGCGCACCATTTCGATCCTTGTAGGCAACCATCCAGCACCGCGGTCTGGCCTGCCGCCAGGACACCGACCACAGGATAGCCCGAACCAGGCCCGGCCCGCATGTTGAGGTCTCTGTCGGCCGATACGAGCGTATCCGCCCAGGCCGAGCCCGACAGGGCAACCAGTGTTCCCGCGATCGCGGACAACAGCAATGTCCTCATTGTCTCGCTCCTCTTGTTAACGTCCCTCGCTGCGGAAACGTCCGCGTCACCCCGCCGTTCCCGTTAAAGTTTTGCCGGATGCTCACGCTTTGTTCCGGCTTGTCGTTGCAGGTGAGCCGCAGGCACCGCCAGATCGACGCTCCAATCGGGCAAAATCCGCAAAAAAAGCTTGATTGGAGCGGGGTTCTGGCTTTTTAGCCGGAACACGGCGGGCGCCTGGCAAACGTCGATGACAAGTTCGATGTTCGCTGGCAAATTCGCCTCGCGAGGTGATTCAGGCAACCAGGAGATGAGAATGGCATTGCATGCCAAGGGAAAGGTTTTCGCGGCCGCGGCGGCGCTTTTGCTGCTGACGGGCGCCACCCAGGCCGCCGAATGCGGCAAGTCTGGCGCTGGGTTCGACCAGTGGAAAGTGGAATTCGCCCAGGAAGCGCAGGCTGCCGGCGTCAAGAGCCGCGGCCTTGCGGCACTGGAAGGTGCAACATACGCCACGGCGACCATCCGGGCTGACCGGGCGGTCAAGAAGGCTTTCAGCGGCTCTGTCGAAGATTTCATGAAGCGCAGGGGCGCTGCGACGATCATTTCGCGCGGCAAGTCCATGAAGAAGGCGAACGCGGCCCTCTTCAACAGGATTGAGAGCACCTATGGCGTGACACCCGGCGTGCTGCTCGCCATCTGGGGCATGGAAACCGGTTTCGGCGCTGCCATGGGCAAGCAGAACACCGTCTCCGCCATTGTGACCCTCGCCTATGACTGCCGCCGGCCCGAGTTCTTCTACCCCCATGCCATCGCGGCTCTCAAGCTCGTCGATCGCGGCGCGCTGACGGCCAGCTCGGTGGGCGCGATGCATGGCGAGATCGGCCATACCCAGTTCCTGCCTGGGAACGTCCTGAAATATGGCGTCGGCGGCGCGAACCTGCGCGACAAGGAAACCGCGCTCGCTTCCACCGCCAATTTCCTCAAGGGCCACGGCTGGCAGGCTGGCGTCGGCGCCGAGGGCAACATGGGGGCTATCGCTGGCTGGAACTCCGCCAGCGTCTATCAGCAGGCAATCGCCCGCATCGCCACGGCCATCGACAACGATTGATGGGAGACGGCTTTGGGCCTGAAGCGTCTCCGTGCTTCACGGAGACGCTCTAACTCCTTCAGGCCGTTCAGACGGAAATTGCGAGGATCGCCGGCCCGGCGATCCTCGACTACCGTCCTTTGATGACCTTCCAGATTTCGGTGGCCCGGCTCTCCTGGAGCCGGTTGATGTCGGAAAATGTAATCCGACCGCTGGCAACAGCTTTGACCAGGCGCTGACAAAAAAGCGCAGGCGCACGCTCTTTCGAAACCCCCATGAAAGTTCTCAACTCTTCCTTCAGGGAGAGAGGAAACAGGGCGTAATCCTTTACGCACTGCTCGATGCCAGCCTTTATGTTTGGCTTGCCGTCGGCTTCAGCCATGCGAGCACCGGCAAGCAAAACGACCGTTGCGAGCAACGCAGCGAGATAATTCTTCATCAAGGCCCCCTCAGCCAAATGATGCAAATGCAGGCGCAGCAAACTTCAAGCTGTAGCGATGCCTTAGCTTGGCCTATCATTGTACAAGACTTCAAGAAGCAATCAGACCGCCAGCATAGCATCACCGGATGCGCTACTTGATGTCGATCGTGTAGGAACATCCCGCCAACACTTTGCCTGGATGCGTCTCGACCGTGGAAACGTTGAGGCTGATGCGCGTGGCAAACGTCACGCCTTCGGACGTCTCGGTGTTCTCCGAAACGACCTTTTCTCCGAGGAATTTTTGCGGGTTGGAAATCATCGGCTCTACGCCGAGCTTCTTCGCCAGATCGGCCGCATCGGTACCATCCAGCACGGCCATCGGACCGCTGGACGTGAAAACCAGCGTTTTCGTTTCCATGCCGAAGGCGGCAAACGGCTTTTCCAGCTCATATTGCGACAGAAAGGGATTGCCGCTCTCGACCTTGCGCCAACCCAGCTTTCCGGCCGCGTCACCTTCGCCCGCAAGCCACAAGGCGAGACCGTTGTAGGTCGGCACATCGACGCGGCATTCGACCAGCGCGGGCAGATCCAGTGCAGCTGGATCAAAATCCTGGGTAGCAGCGGGTTGAACCGCCGCCAGCAGCACAATACCGGCGGCAGAGCAAAAGGGCTTACGCACGATCAGCCGCGTTTGTTGCGGGCGGCGAGTGTGCGCAGGCGCAGCGCATTCAGCTTGATGAAACCGGCTGCGTCCTTCTGGTCGTAGGCACCCTGATCGTCCTCGAAGGTTACCAGCTTGTCGGAGTAGAGCGATTTCGGGCTCTCGCGGCCAGTGACCATAACATTGCCCTTGTAGAGCTTCAGCGTCACCTCGCCCTCGACATCCTTCTGGCTGAGGTCGATCGCGGCCTGCAGCATCTGCCGCTCCGGCGAGAACCAGAAGCCGTAGTATATCAGCTCAGCATAACGCGGCATCAGCTCATCCTTGAGGTGAGCCGCACCGCGATCGAGCGTGATGCTCTCGATCGCACGGTGCGCGGCAAGCAGGATCGTGCCGCCAGGCGTCTCGTAGACGCCGCGCGACTTCATGCCGACGAAGCGGTTCTCGACCAGGTCGAGACGGCCGATGCCGTTGTCGCGGCCGTAGTCGTTGAGCTTGGCAAGCAGCGTCGCCGGCGACAAACGCTCGCCATTGATCGAAACCGCATCGCCCTTCTCGAAACCGATCTTGATGATCGTCGCCTTGTCCGGGGCGGCTTCCGGCGAGATCGTGCGCATATGCACATATTCAGGCGCTTCGACCGATGGATCTTCCAGCACCTTTCCTTCCGAAGAGGAGTGCAGCAGGTTCGCGTCGACCGAGAATGGCGCCTCGCCCTTCTTGTCCTTGGCAACCGGGATCTGGTGCTGCTCGGCGAATTCCAGCAGGTGCGTGCGGCTCTTGAACGACCAGTCACGCCATGGCGCGATGATCTTGATGTCGGGGTTCAGCGCATAGGCGGAGAGTTCGAAACGCACCTGGTCGTTGCCCTTGCCGGTCGCGCCATGCGCGATGGCATCGGCTCCGGTCTTTTCGGCGATCTCGATCAGGTGCTTTGAGATCAGCGGTCGGGCGATCGACGTGCCGAGCAGATAGACACCTTCATAGACCGCGTTGGCGCGGAACATCGGGAAGACGAAGTCGCGCACGAATTCCTCGCGCACGTCCTCGATGAAGATCTCCTTGATGCCGAGCATCTCGGCCTTGCGGCGCGCCGGCTCCAGTTCTTCGCCCTGGCCAAGGTCGGCGGTAAAGGTCACGACTTCCGCGCCGAGTTCGGTCTGCAGCCACTTCAGGATGATCGAGGTATCGAGACCACCCGAATAGGCGAGCACAACCTTCTTCACGTCTTTGAACTTGGACATATCGGAGGACAACCTTCCTGCATTTGGCCAGAACCGCTTTTCGGCGCCACTATTAGAGCAATTCCGGGAAAAGTGTGTAGCGGTTTTCCGTCCGGAATTGCGTAAAAACAAAAGACTAGAGCGTTTCCGCGTTTCCGTGAAAAACGGAAACGCTCTAATGCGGTTCCCATCCCGAGGGAAGCGGCCAACTGCGCCAAATTGTTTGGCAGCAAAGATGTTGAGCCGGGCATCCGCCCAACATTAGGGGCGGCTGATGAAAACACTTAATTGACCGTACCGCTCAACTCCACAGGCAACTCCCCTCAAATACCAGTGGGTTAAAGCTGCCTTCACGATTCAACCGCTAGTCGGTCTCAATTCTCTCGATCGCCTCACTTCGAAGGTCAGCTGAATCTGATGCGCGTCATCTCCTGCATCGCCATGGAACACAACCTGTGGCTCGTCTTCCTTGCGGCATTCCTCTGCGTCACCGGTTGCTGGGTCACCTCCGGCCTTTTCCAGCGCGCCAGGAAAACCGAAGGCGTGCAGGCCAAGGGTTGGCTGGTCCTGACCGCCGTCGCTGCCGGCTCGTCGATCTGGTGTACGCATTTCGTCGCCATGCTGGCCTATGACCCGGGTGCCCCCATTTTCTTCGAGCCTCTGCTGACCATGGCGTCGCTGGTCATTGCCATCATCGGCACCGGTCTCGGCTTTGCCGGGGCAGCAAGCAGCCACCGTTTCGCAGCGGTGACAGGAGGTGCCGTCGTCGGCCTGTCGGTCTCGGCGATGCACTATACTGGCATGGCCGCTTATCACGTTGCCGGCATCGTCGAATGGGACGGCGCCTACGTCGCCACATCCGTCCTTATAGCAGTTGTCGCTGCGTCCCTGGCATTGAGGCAGTGGGTCGATGGGCAGAGCCCGAAGGCATTCCTCGTCGGCACCGCCAGCCTGGTTCTGGCAATCGTGGGCTTGCACTTCACGGGCATGGCCGCCGTTTCCGTGACGCCGATGTCCTTCGTCACCGGCGGCACCAACCCCAGCGTGCTCGAGGCCATGGCCGTCTCGGTGGCGATCGTCGGACTGCTGATCGCCGGCACCGGCGCCGTCAGCCATCTCATCGACGAGCGCACACGTTTCGAGAACTACGAGCGCCTGCAGCATCTCGCCCTCAACGACGGGCT
Source organism: Mesorhizobium sp. EU05-FHT14A09 (assembly GCF_058790995.1). NCBI lineage: Bacteria > Pseudomonadati > Pseudomonadota > Alphaproteobacteria > Hyphomicrobiales > Phyllobacteriaceae > Mesorhizobium > Mesorhizobium sp. EU05-FHT14A09. The sequence continues at coordinate 86,090 of NZ_JBYTDF010000003.1, read as the reverse complement.
GACCGGCCTGCCGAACCGGACGAGTTTCAACGACCATCTTGCTCATGCGATCGAGCGGGCGGGTGAAGCCGAGGACACCCGGGTCGCCGTTATCGGCATCGATCTCGACCGTTTCAAGGAGATCAACGACCTGCGCGGACACGCTGCAGGCGATCAGGCCCTGAAGACCATTGCGCGGCGCCTGACGCGCCTGCTGAAGGATGGGGAGTTCGCAGCTCGGCTCGGCGGCGACGAGTTCGCCGCGATCAAACGGTTTTCTGAGCAGAGTGATCTTCTCGATTTTGTTGCCAGACTGGAAAAGGCGCTGTTCCAGCCGCTGCGTTTCGACGATTTCGAGATCGTTACCGGGGCAAGCATCGGCGTTGCCGTCTATCCGCTCGACGGCGAGGACTGTGAACGCCTGGTGAGCAATGCCGACCTCGCCATGTATCGTGCCAAGGCGGATGTGCAGCAAGTCGTGTGCTTCTATGAACCAGCCATGGATGAGGCGGCCCGCGACCGGCGCGCGCTTGCGAACGATCTGCGCCACGCGATCGAGCGCGGCGAGCTGGCCCTTCACTACCAGTTGCAAGCCTCCGTGCTGACCGGTGACGTGACCGGCTATGAGGCGCTGCTGCGCTGGCGTCACCCCGAACGTGGCATGATCCCACCGGCCGAGTTCATACCGATCGCGGAGGAAAACGGCTCAATCCAGGCGATCGGCGAGTGGGTTTTGCGCACCGCATGCCGGCACGCGGCAGGTTGGCATAATGAGCACAAGGTTGCCGTCAACCTGTCGCCCAAGCAGCTCTCGCACAACAACCTGCCGAAGCTGATCCACGAGATCCTGCTGGAAACCGGCTTGCCGGCGCGCCGGCTGGAGCTGGAACTGACCGAGTCCGCCATCATTGCTGACAAGTCGCGAACCCTGCATGCGCTGCGCCAGATCAAGGCGCTTGGCGTCACCATCGCGATCGATGATTTCGGCACCGGCTATTCCTCGCTCGATACGCTGCGTTCCTTTCCGTTCGACAAGATCAAGCTCGACCGCTCCTTCATGGGCGATATCGAAAAGAGCCCGCAGGCCAAGGCCATCGTGCGCGCAGTGCTGGCTTTGGGGCGCAGCCTCGAAATCCCGGTGCTTGCAGAAGGTGTCGAGACAACAATCCAGCTTTCCATTTTGCAGAAGGAAGGCTGCAACGAGGCACAGGGTTACCTGCTTGGCAGGCCGCAACCGCTGGGGAAGATCATCGAAGCAACCTTTGGCCCGGGCATCGTCGAGGACGTTGCCGAAGTCCCCGTCCTGGAGCTTCCATCGCTGAGACGGCTGGGTCGATAGGGCGGCAAAACTGCCCCTGGAGCAAGACGAGCTTATCGGCTATGGCTCGGATTGCCTGCTGCGGGGATCGCAATGTCGTTTGTTCCAGATACCACCACGCTGATCCAGTTCGCCATCGCCACCTTCATCCTGGCGATCACGCCGGGGCCGGACATGACATTGTTTGTCAGCCGCACCTTGAGCCAGGGGCGCGCCGCCGGCTTCGCCTCGATGGCGGGAGCACTGTGCGGCACGCTGATCCACACATCGCTGGTGGTGGTCGGCATTTCAGCGCTGATCGTTGCCTCGCCAATGGCGTTTTTCGTGCTGAAGATCTTCGGCGCCGGCTACCTTGTCTTCCTCGCCTGGCAGGCAATTGCCAAGGGATCGGCTTTCTCGCCGGAAAAGCGGGCCGGACCGCAAGTCTCGCTAACCCGCGCCTGGGCGGCCGGACTGGGAGTAAACCTGCTCAACCCGAAGATCATCCTGTTCTTCATGACCTTCCTGCCGCAATTCGTTTCCGCGCACGACCCACATGCGCCCGGCAAGCTGTTCTTTCTCGGCGCCATGTTCGTGGTGTTGTCGATTCCGGTCACCGCGCCAATGGTCTTTGCGGCGGAAAAATTCTCGGCGGCGATGAAGGCAAGCCCCCGCGTGACGCGAGCCGTGGACTATCTGTTCGCTGGCGTGTTCTCCGCTTTCGCGCTCAAGATCCTGACGGCCCAGGCGAAATGATCCGCTTCGTCATGAAGACACAGAGCGGATCGGGCGAGTAGGCACCGAACGGCTCGCAATAGGCATAGCCGAAGTTCTCGTAGAGCCTGCGCGCGGCGTGGCTGTCCGTGCCGGTTTCGAGATTGATGCGCTCGATGGACCGGCGCGCTGCTTCGCTTTCTATCGCAGTAAGCACGTGTTTCGATATGCCGAGCCCGCGCGCCTGCGGACGCACGAACATGCTCTTGAGTTCGGCCAGCCTGCCGCTCTCCAGCTTCAGCGCACCGCAGCCAACCAGCGCCCCTCTCAGGCGCGCCGTCCAGAAAAGGATCTCCGGCCGGTTCAATGCCTCGAGACCCAGCGTGTGAATGCTCTGCACCGGCACGGTTGCGTGCGAATGCGCGAGACGCTCTGCGATCAGCTCAGCGATTTCAGGCGTATCGGCGCGCGTTTGCGCAATGTCGATTTCAGCGTTGCCCGTCATCAATGCTGTCCTGCCACCAGCTACCGGCCCAGCGGCCGGCGCTGAGCCAGTAGAAAATGCCGCCGACCATTCCCGCGCCGAGGATGCCGAGAATGATGCGCGTGTCGGTAACCGCGAAGTCCGGATCGCCCGATTGCCAGGCTACGCCAAGCACTATGCCTGCGACCACACCACCGCCCAGCGCATAAAACAGCCAGTCGCGCCGACCAAGAACCTCTGTCACCAGGATCAGCAGAGCCGAGGGCGCGAACGCGAAATAGCCGACGAAGACGGCCAGGAGCGGAATGGTGACGACCAATGGTCCGCTCGCCAACCAGCGGGTTTCCTCGGCGTTGAATCCGATCGCGCCCAGAAACAGCACGTTGATGAAGGCGCTCGCCGCCAGTACGGCAACGGCATAACCGAACAGGATGACAACACAGCGGATGAAATAAGCCGCGAAGCGGTTCATGCGGTCGTCCTGCCCCAGTTGGCAATTCGGCGGATGCAAACCAGATGAAAAACGAAACCGCCGACGAGGCCGCCGATGACGCACAGGATCAGTAGACCCTGCGGGAGGTTGAACAGTCGGGTGTCCGTGAAGAAATTGAGCACAATAATGGAGAAGGCGCCGTTCAATCCCCCTGCCAGCGTGTAGCTCAGCGGCTTGATCCACCTGAGGATTGCCGCAGCCGATATGGCAATCAGGAAGCCGGGCAATGCCGATTGCACGGTTATGACGATGCCGATCATAAAGGTCTGCGGTATCTGGCGCAGGCCCTTCAGCAGGGCGGGCATATCGGCGCCGTCCGCGACGAGACTGGTCATAAAGAGCGCGATCACCGTGGCTGCGGTCGCTGCGGTGACTGCGGCCAGGTAGCCGAGGATGAGGAGGCCGAAACGACCAAGCCAGAGTGTCGGAGCAGACCTCTGCCCGCTCACTACTCGCCGTGTCCCGCGATCATCATTGCTTCGAGCGCCAGGCGCTCGGATTTCTTCAGCCGCTCCGATTCCGACTTCAGCTGGCCGCAAGCGGCGAGGATATCACGACCGCGCGGCGTCCGGATCGGCGAAGCGTAGCCGGCATTGTTGATGGAATCGGCGAACTTCTCGATCGTTTCCCAGTCCGAGCACTGATAGTTGGTGCCGGGCCAGGGATTGAATGGGATCAGGTTGATCTTGGCCGGAATGCCCTTCAGCAACTGCACCAGCGCCTTGGCATCGTCCAGACTGTCGTTGACGTCCTTGAGCATCACGTATTCGAAAGTAATACGGCGTGCGTTGGACAGGCCTGGATATTTGCGACAGGCGTCGATCAGATCCTTCAGCGGGTACTTCTTGTTGATCGGCACCAGAAGATCGCGCAGGTCGTCATTCGACGCATGCAGCGAAATCGCCAGCATCACGCCAATCTCTTCGCCGGTTCGGAAGATTTCCGGCACAACGCCCGACGTGGAGAGCGTGATACGACGCTTGGACAGGGCCAGGCCATCGCCATCCGAAGCGATCAGCAACGCCTGCTTGACCGCCTCGAAATTGTAGAGCGGCTCGCCCATGCCCATCATGACGATGTTGGAGACCTTACGGCCTTCCGCCGGCACGATGGCGCCGGCCGGCGTGTCACGATCCGGGAAGTCGCCCAGCCGGTCGCGTGCCGTCAGCAACTGCGCCAGGATCTCTTCCGCCGTCAGGTTGCGCACCAGCTTTTGCGTGCCGGTGTGGCAGAACGAACAGGTCAGGGTACAACCGACCTGCGAGGAAATGCACAGCGTGCCGCGCCCCTCCTCGGGAATATAGACGGTCTCGATCTCCACCGGCCTGCCGGCGCCGCGCGGGGGGAAACGGAACAGCCACTTGCGCGTGCCATCCGATGAGATCTGTTCCTCGACGATCTCTGGACGACCAATCACAAAATGCTGATCGAGCGCGGTGCGCAGATCCTTCGAGATGTTGAACATCTGCGAGAATTCGGAGACGCCGCGCACATAGAGCCAGTGCCAGAGCTGCTGCACGCGCATCTTGGCCTGCTTTTCGGGGACAATACCGGCAGCGACCAGCGCCTCGGCCATTTCGACACGGCTGAGGCCGACGAGCGAGCCTTTTTGCGGCGCGGCTGCGCGTGCCGCAAGCGCGGCACGGGTGTTGCCATCAGTGATGTCGAGCGAAAAGGTCATGGCAGATCTGGCTTGAACAAGAACAATCCTGGCTAGATAGGGTTCAGGCGCCACATATCACAGCTATTGCATGGCGTCACGATGGCCGATTTATTGCTTGGGCGGCTCAAGAGTGAACCGATACTCCTGTTCCAGCCTACCGGTGCGCGGATGCGGCACCGGCTCGCCATGCGCTCGCCAACCCCAGCGTTCGTAGAATTGAACCGCGCGCTCATTATCGACGTATACCGAGAGCTTCGCTGCGGAAAAGCCCCGTTCGAACATGGCATCCTGCGTTGTCACCAGCGCCACCGCGCCATAGGCCCTGCCCCAGGACGACGGCTCGACGCCGAGATAGTGCAATTCAGCCATATCTTCATCTCCGGTAACGGGCGCGACCGCGGTGAAGGCGATCGGTCGCCCGTCATCCTCGTCCTCGAAAACCATCAGCAGGAAAGAACGCGGCGAGATCTCCAGCACGCGCTTGATGATGGGCCGTGACAATTCGAGCGGCGCCACATCCTTGTCATTGTCGCGCCAACTGGTCGCCTCGGCCCATATCTGCGCCGCCGCATCGAGATGTTCGCCAGCCTCATCGACAACGACGCGCATCATTGGGAAGCCCCCTCGTTCCTGAAACAGGAAGGGCCGGGGGTTGCCCGGCCCTTCTTCGAGAAATTGGGATTTCAGAACCCTATTTGCAACTGGCGATCGACTGAAGTGCCGCCGAAATGCCCTTCAGGGAGAAGACATAGGAGGTCGGGTTGCCGCGGCCGGACTTGGCCATCACTTTCATGTCCTTGCCCGTCTTCATCGCCGCGATCAGCATCGGCTCCTCCGCGGCGTTTTCAACCCAGGCCGACTTGCCGCGCGTGAACATCGAGAACGACTTGTTGTCGATCGTCACGGTAGCCTTCGAATTCTGCTGGAAGTTGTAGCCTGCGATGAACTGCGGCTCGTACGAAACCTGCTGGCCCGGGCGCTGACTGACGAAGAAGAACATGTCGCCATGGTCGAGCGTGGGCGGCTGTTTGTCGGTCGGAACGGTCAACACGTAGCACACCTTGCCGGTCTGCGCCTTGTAGCTGTAGGTGCCCCAGGCATTATGCTGGCCGATCTTGGTTGCCTGCTGCGCCAATGCCGGCGAGGCAACGGCGAGCAGGACCAGACTGGTGGCTGTGAGGATCAATCCGCGCATCTTATTCCCTGTATTCCATACGGTGCGGGGCCAGGCGGACCCCCGCCCGCCGGTTCGCTTTAGTTTGATTTAATCTGGGTTACCAAAGGGTGAACTTTTCATTGAAAAGAAGATGCCCTTCGGAAACCGCCGCCAATTCCGTGCCTTGGCCACCCTTCAGGCAACGACACGGTGTCCCGGCGCCGACTTGGAGAGCAGGAAAACGGCAAGAATTTGACTGGACTTACCCGAAAGGGACCGCATCGGCACGCAATGCGGTGACGCCGCGTCAGTCCTGTTCGGCGATCGCCTGGCGGGCAGCCAGTTTGTGAGCGGGCGTAATATGCGCGCGCACCGCGGTGATCGCCGCGGTCAGAACCGCAACGTCATCGGTGAAACCGATGCCCGCGACGATATCGGGAATGGCGTCGACCGGCAGCACGAAATAGGCGAGTGCACCAAGCAGGATCGCCTTGACCTTGACCGGCGTTTCCTTGTCCAGGGCGCAATAATAGGCCGCAACGACGTCTTCCATGAACGGAACCTGCCGCGCTGCCTTCTTCGCGGTGCGCCAGAATTTCGCGCGCACGTTCTCTTCGCCGATAGCCTTGCCGTCGGGCCCGAAGAATTCGTAGTTGCTGCCTTGCACCATCAGTGGTTTTCCCTCGTGAAGCGTCAGGCAACGCCTGGCCTCGCCAGAAAATGTGGTGACCCTTGCGATCCTTCACAAGATGCAATCGATTTGGTCGGCTCGGCTCACTCAGTCGGCGGTGCCGACTTGGTCGGTTCAGTTACCGGCGAAGCGATCCATCTTCTTGGCCAGTTCGAAGTCGAGCGCTGTGAGCCCGCCGGCGTCATGTGTATTCAACGTGACATCCACCGTCTTGTAGACATTCGACCAGTCTGGATGGTGATCCAGCTTCTCGGCGGCAAGCGCCGAGCGCGTCATGAAGGCGAAGGCCTCCGAGAAATTCTTGAATTCGAACCTGCGCCGGATCGACGTCCCATCGGCGGCAAGCGTCCAGTTCTCGAGTCCGGCCAGAAGTGCCGCAACGGCCTGCCCGTCCAATTTTTCTCTCGCCATGGCTTGCTTCCGTGCTATCGCGGTTAAACATGTCGCTCAAAAGTGCCAGCGGCTCCGCGACAACGACATGCGCAAAACAATACCTGATGCGCAACGCGCATCAGAATTGGCAGAGGATACCGTAGCGTCGGATGCGCGTGGAACCCCCTAAATCGATCCTTTTCGTCTGTCTCGGCAACATCTGCCGCTCACCGCTGGCGGAAGGCGTGTTCAGGGATGTGTTGACCGGGCGTGGACTGGAGCATCGATTTCTGCTGGATTCGGCAGGCACGGGTGGTTGGCACGCTGGTTCGGCACCCGATCCGCGCTCGATCGAAATCGCCGCGCGCCACGGCATCGACATCTCGGGCCAGAAAGCGCGAAAGGTCGCCATCGACGATTTTTCACGTTTCGACCTGATCTTCGGCATGGACCGGTCGAATGTTGCGGATCTCAAGGCGTCGGCGCCGCCGGAGGCGCGCGAACACATCCATCTGTTCCTCGAATTCGCCGGCGATCGCGGCCGCGAGGTCCCGGATCCCTATTACGGCGGGCCGGAGGGTTTTGCTTCGGTCTATCGCATGATCCGCGAAGCGTCGGAGGTCATTGCCACCCGGTTGGACGGGCGCGTGGCGGCATCAGACAGCGGCCACGCTTCCTCGACGACGTAAGGCCCGCCGCCGACGGAATCGCGCGACGACATCAGCACGAAGCGGCCGACCCTGAACGGCATGGCAGCGAAATTGCCGCGTGCGGAGAGATATCCGGCAACCTCAAGAGGGCTGGAGTTGCGCAGCCGCGCCAGCGTCACATGCGGAGTGAATTTGCGTGGATCGGTCGGCACGCCAAGCCGCTTGCAGACACGCTCGATATCGGCCTGGAGCATGTTGAGGTCGGGAGAGGGAATGACACCGGCCCACACCGCATGCGGTTTTTTCTGGCCGAAAGCGCCGACACCGCAAAGGGTCAGCGAAAAGGACGAGCGGTCGATGCGGTCCAGCGCATTGGCAACCTCATCGGCAACATGGCCTTCGACATCGCCGATGAAGCGCAACGTCAGATGGTAATTTTCGACATCGATCCATCGGGCGCCGGGCAGGCCGCCCCTGAGCAAGGAGAGCGAAAGCGCCGCATCACGCGGAATTTCGAGGGCCGTGAAAAGACGTGGCATCGTAAGCCTCCTGTCCTCGAATCGAACTCTCGAATGACAGCGAATCACTGAAAAGCGGCGGGAGCAAGAGGTTTATTTTCCAGACATCTCGACGCGGGCCGCCAGTCGAGCAGCCGGCTCAGGACCTTGCCGGAAGCGCCTTGATCACTTTTTCGACATCCGGAAGGATCCGCTCGACGATGACGTCGATGCCCTTTGCATTGGGATGCATCTTGTCCTCCAGCTGCAAGGCAGGGTTGCCGGCGACCCCGTCGAGGAAGAAAGGGTAGAACGGCACATCGTATTTCTTGGCCAGTCGCGGATAGAGCGTGCCGAACGCCTCGCCATAGGCATGGCCGAGATTGGGAGCGGCTACCATGCCGGCGAGCAGGACGGGAATTTTGCGCTCCTTCAGCCGTGCCAGCATTTTGTCCAGATTGGTCTCGACCATCTGCGGATCGATGCCGCGCAACATATCGTTGGCACCGAGTTCGAGGATCACCAGGCTCGTGCCATCGGGAATGGACCAGTCGAGCCGCGCCAGTCCGCCGCTCGACGTATCGCCCGAGACGCCGGCATTGGCGACGGCGACATCATAACCCTTGGCGCGCAGAGCCACCTGCAGCCGATCGGTAAAGCCTTCTCCCGGCGCCAGGCCGAAGCCCGCGGTCAGACTGTCACCGAACCCGACGATCTGGACTTGTTCGGCCCGAACGGGCGAAGTCAGGACAAATGCAAGGAAAAGCGCGACAAAAGCAGCCAGATGTTTGAAAGCCATGCGGCAGAACCCATATCACCGGGGCAAACCCGCCCGCGTTCCCTTCATATAGGACAGTTTTGCTTTGACTGAAGCCGCTATTCAGCTGAAGGACGTTTCCCTGACCCTCGGCGAGGGTGCTTCCTCGGTGAACGTGCTCAAGGGCATCAGTCTCGATGTCGCGACCGGCGAAACCACAGGTATCGTTGGGCCATCCGGTTCGGGCAAATCTACCTTGCTGATGGTTCTGGCCGGGTTGGAGCGGGTCGACGCCGGCACGGTGCGTATTGCCGGCGAAGTGCTCAACGGAAAGAGCGAAGACCAGATCGCGGCCTTTCGGGGCCGCAATGTCGGTATCGTCTTCCAGTCCTTCCACCTCATCCCCAACATGACCGCGCTCGAGAACGTGGCCGTGCCGCTCGAACTGGCCGGCACGGCCGATCCGTTCGGTATTGCCGCGCGCGAACTGGCCGCCGTCGGTCTGGCCGACCGTGTTACCCACTATCCAGGTGAACTTTCGGGCGGTGAGCAGCAGCGCGTTGCGATCGCCAGGGCGCTTGCGCCTTCGCCGCGCATCCTGATCGCCGACGAGCCCACCGGCAATCTCGACCAGGCCACAGGCAAGCAGGTTGCCGACCTGCTTTTCGCCAAGGCCGCGGAACGCGGCATGACGCTGGTCCTGGTCACGCATGATCCCTCCCTGGCGGCCCGTTGCTCGCGGCAGGTGGCGATGCGCTCCGGTCGCATCGAGGCCGATGCCGCCCCGGCCAAGATTCCGGCCTGAGAGCTGACGGATGCCCGGCAACGCCACGACCAGCGCCTCTTCACCTGCCGGGATACTGGCTTTGGCGATCCGTTTTTCGTTGCGAGAGATGCGCGGCGGCCTGTCCGGTTTTCTCATTTTTCTCGCCTGCATCGCGCTTGGCGTGGCCGCCATCGGCGGCGTCAATTCGGTGGCTCGCTCTATTTCGGATGGCGTCGCTGCCCAGGGCCAGACACTGCTCGGCGGCGACATCCGCTTCCAGCTCAACCAGCGCGAGGCGAACCCTGCTGAACGGAGTTTCCTCGACGGGTTGGGCGTCGTCTCGGAAAGCTCCAGCATGCGTTCGATGGCGCGGCTGCCGGATGGTTCCGACCAGGCCCTGGTCGAAGCCAAAGCAGTCGACGACGCCTATCCGCTCTACGGTGCCCTGCAGACCGAACCGTCCCTGACGCGCGATGCGTTGCTCGGCCAAACCGCTGGTGTTTTCGGAGCCGCCGCTCCCGACCTGTTGTTCGAGCGACTGCATCTGAAACCGGGCGACCGCGTCAAGCTGGGCAATACGACCTTCGAATTGCGCGCCCGGCTGATCGGCGAACCGGATGCTGTCTCCGATGGCTTCGGCTTCGCACCGCGCCTGCTCGTCTCCAGGGAGGCTCTCCAGGCATCCGGCCTGGTTCAGCCCGGCAGCCTGGTCGAAAACGCCTACAAGGTGCGGCTGCCGGCAAGCGCCAGCGAGGCCGACATCGAAAACATCCGTCAGTTGGCAACGGAGAAATTCCCGGAAGCAGGCTGGTCGATCCGCAACCGCACCAATGCAGCCCCTGCCCTGTCCTCGAACATTGAGCGTTTTTCGCAGTTCCTGACGTTGGTGGGGCTGACAGCGCTGGTGGTTGGCGGCGTCGGCGTCGCCAACGCCGTGCGCGCCTATCTCGACGGAAAGCGCGCGGTGATCGCCACTTTCAAGAGCCTCGGTGCTTCAGGCCGTTTCGTCTTTACGGTCTACCTGGTCCAGATCCTGATCATTTCCGGACTTGGCATCCTTGCCGGCCTGCTGCTTGGCGCAGCAATGCCCTTTGCGGCAAGTGCCGCATTGCAATCCGTCATTCCGGTGCCGGCCGAAGGTGGGTTTTATCCCGGCTCGCTCGCGCTCGCGGCGCTGTTCGGTCTGATGGTGACGCTGGTCTTTGCGCTCCTGCCACTCGGGCGGGCGCGTGACGTCCCTGCAACCGCCCTGTTCCGCGAAATGGGCTTCGAGAGCCGTGGCCTGCCAAAGCTGGTCTATGTCATAATCGCGCTGGCCATAGCGATCGCGTTGGCTGTGCTGGCGATTTTCATGGCCAACGATCGCCGCATCGCCGCGATTTTCGTCGGCGCAACGGTGTTTTCATTCCTGGTGCTGCGCATCGTCAGCGCACTCGTCCAGTTCATCGCCCGGAAAAGCCCGCGAGTGCGGTCTACTGCCCTGCGGCTCGCCGTCGGCAACATCCACCGGCCGGGCGCGCTGACGCCTTCGGTCGTTCTGTCGCTGGGGTTGGGGCTGACCCTCCTGGTGACGCTGGCGCTGATCGACGGCAATCTGCGGCGCCAGATCGGTGGCAGCTTGCCGGAACGTGCGCCCAATTTCTTCTTCGTCGACATCCAGGCGGCCGACGTCGATGCTTTCACCTCCCTGGTCGGCAAGGAGGCTCCAGCCGGCGCGCTGGCCAAGGTGCCGATGCTGCGGGGACGGCTCATGGCCCTGAACGGCGTCCCTGTCGACAAGGTCAAGGTGCCGCCCGAGGCGGCCTGGGTCCTGAGGGGTGACCGCGGCGTCACCTATGCTCCCGCCAAACCCGAAAACGCGACACTGATCGAAGGCACCTGGTGGCCGGCCGATTACCAGGGCGAGCCCTTGGTTTCCTTCTCCGCTGATGAAGCCAAGGCGCTCGGCCTGAAGCTCGACGACACAGTGACGGTCAATGTGCTTGGTCGCAACATCACCGCCAAGATCGCCAGCTTCCGCCGCGTGCAGTGGGAGAGCATGGGCATCAACTTCGTCATGGTATTTTCGCCCAACACCTTCGCCGGTGCGCCGCATTCCTGGCTGGCCACGCTTTCCGACAAGTCGGCGACCGTCGCCGACGATGCCCGCTTGCTCAACGCCGTCACCCGCGCCTATCCGACGGTGACGACCGTCCGGGTCAAGGACGCGCTCGACGTCGTCAACCAGCTGGTCGGGCAGATCGGCACCGCGATCCGTGCCGCGGCCGGCGTGGCGCTCATCGCCTCCGTGCTGGTGCTGGCAGGCGCCCTGGCAGCCGGCAACCGGGCTCGCGTGCACGATGCGGTGGTGTTGAAGACATTGGGCGCCACGCGGCGCACGCTGATCGCCGCCTTTTCCCTTGAATACATGCTGATCGGTCTTGCCACCGCCATTTTTGCGCTTTTTGCCGGGGGCATCGCCGCTTGGTTCGTGATTTCGAATGTCATGACGCTGCCGTGGACTTTCCTGCCTGAGGTGGCCGTCGGCACGATCGTGCTTTCGCTGGTCGTCACTGTCGGGATCGGCCTTATCGGCACGTGGCGAATTCTCGGGCAGAAGGCGGCGCCCGTGCTGCGCAGCGTCTAGAGCGTTTCCGTTTTAGCGGAAACGCGAGGGCGTGCTTGCCTTGGGTTCTGATTAATTTTCGGTAAGAAATGGCCTGTTCTGGCGAAGAATGATGGTGTTTCGGCCAGTCACGAAGCGTTGCAGCCCGTTACGGTCTTGTTCTTGTCGGCAATAACCCTCATATTTCGCACAGGCATGCTGGAGCCCCGCCAGCGGCGCCCAGGTTTCGTTCGAGGGACCTGACACCCGACGGGGCAGAGCAACAGAGGAATCCATGTCCGACTTCCGCAACTATCAAACGCGTAGCGTGCCGGTTGGAACCCGTGCCGACGCCGGCATCGATGAAGGCCTGCGCGCTTATATGCTCAAGGTTTACAACCTTATGGGCCTTGGCCTTCTGATCACGGGTCTTGCCGCTGTTGGCACCGTTATGCTGGCTACCACGACCGACCCTGCCTCGGCAGTCGCTACGCTGCCGAGCGGCGACATGCTGACTTCGTTCGGTTACGCTATCTTCGCTTCGCCGCTGCGTTGGGTCGTCATCCTCGCCCCGCTTGCCGCGGTGTTCTTCCTGTCGTTCCGTGTGCAGACGATGAGTGTCTCGGCCGCGCAGACCACCTTCTGGGTGTATGCCGGTCTGGTTGGCCTGTCGCTGTCGTCGATTTTCCTCGTCTACACGACTGCATCGATCGCACAGACTTTCTTTGCTACCGCTGCCGCCTTCGGCGCGCTGTCGCTCTATGGCTACACCACCAAGCGCGACCTGACCGCGATGGGCTCGTTCCTGATCATGGGCGTGTTCGGCCTGATCATCGCCTCCGTGATCAACATCTTCCTGCAGTCGTCGGCGCTGTCTTTCGCCGTTTCGGCGATCGGCGTGCTGGTGTTCGCCGGCCTCACCGCCTACGATACCCAGAAGATCAAGGAAATGTACTACGAGAACGACGATACGCTCGTCGCCGGCCGCAAGGCCATCATGGGCGCGCTGCAGCTCTATCTCGACTTCATCAACATGTTCATGTTCCTGCTGCAGTTCATGGGCGACCGTCGCTAGAGCATGATCCCGAAAAGTTGCAGACTTTTCGGACAGAGATGATGCGACAAACCAAGCTCTGAAGCCTGGACCAGCGAAATCGAAGGGGCGGCCCAACGGCCGCCCCTTTTCTTTTGCACGCAGGTTTGCTGTTATCTGAGGCAGGAATCATGAGTGCACAAAAAATGAGCAATCTGACGATCCGCGATGCGGAGCCAGCCGATCTCGACCGGATAACCGAAATCTATGCGGATGCCGTCGCCAATGGCACCGCGTCTTACGAACTCGCCCCTCCGAGCCGCGAGGAAATGGCTGCACGCTACGAATCATTGAGGGCCGGCGGTTTCCCTTATCTGGTCGCCACTGATTCGAGCGGCGCCATCCTCGGCTACGCCTATGCCGGCGCCTTCCGGCCGCGCCAGGCCTACCGTTTCATCGTCGAGGATTCGGTCTATGTCGCCCCCGAAGCAAAGGGCCGCGGCGTCGGCCGGCGCTTGATGGAAGACCTCATCGAGGCGGCACGGACGCTGGGCTTCCGGCAGGTCGTCGCCGTGATCGGCGACGGCCATCCCGAGAGTGCTTCGGTGAAACTGCACGAGCGGCTTGGCTTCAGCCATTCCGGGCGCCTTGTCGGCTCTGGCTACAAGCACGAGCGCTGGCTGGATACCGTATTCATGCAGCTCGAACTGAACGGCGGCGCTTCGCTGCCGCCGGACCCGGCATCGTTGGCGGAACGGAATTTCCAGAAGCAGCCAACTGCTTGAAAGATTTCGACTCTCAGGCCTTTACCAGCTTGAGCCTGGTGTCGAAGATACCAAGCACACGGGCAAGTTCATGACCGCGTTTCAGGATGCGGCCGCCCGCGGCGACAACCGCGAAGGCACCCTGGCGTCGCGCCAGCTTCGGGTCCTTGACGATCTGGAACAGGGGCACTTCCGAAGCGCGGCGATAAACGGAAAACACGGCACGGTCTGCAAGATGATCGATGGCGTAGTCGCGCCATTCATTGGCGGCAACCATGCGTCCATAGAGACGAAGGATAAGATCTAGTTCGCGTCGCTCGAAAGCGACCGGCAAATCGAGGCGCTCGCGTCGTGCCTCATGCAGCGGGATCAGTATTGCGGATGCGTCCCCATCCTCCGTCCCGCCACCACGGTCCATCATGCCTTTGTCCTCAGGCTGAATCGTTTGCTGGCAACAGGGTCGCGCTTTCGGATCGCAATTGCAAGGGCGCGCACGAATCTGTTCGCGACGTCAGCAGCCGTCACCAATGACGGCGACGTCTACTCACGTTTGCAAACGATATGTTGGAAATGGTGATTCCTTGCCACATTCTCGCCGTCTTTTATCCGCGTTGTCGCCCCAATGTCCGACGAACTTGCGGGTGTTGCCTGAGACGGTTCGGTCCGGCACCGGCTCGTAAACCCCAAGCCCCCCGCCCACGGGTCTGAGTCGGATCGAACCAACCTCGGCCTTCCGGAAGGAAAGTCGCGGCAACAATCTGAACAATTTAGACCGGCGTCGGACCCGAGCTGACGTCGGTTTTTATGTTTTCAGGGCGCCCCTTCTACCGGCCTCCGACCTGCGGTCATCTTCTTCGCACCCAACCTTGCACGATACGATGACGAAGACTTGACTCTCATTACCGATGCAATCTATTTCGTATTTATGCGAAATAACGAAACAGGTACGGATTTCAAACACCGGTTGGCCGTCTTGAAGGGGCTTGCGAGCCCTGTGCGGCTCGCAGTTCTCGCCTATCTCAAGGATCCTGTCGCAAATTTCCCGCCACAGGAGGACGGCGACCTGGTGGCCGACGGCGTCTGCGCCGACTTTCTGCGCGACAAGCTCGGCATCGCCGCCGCAACCGCTTCACGTCATCTGACCCTTTTGGCCGACTGCGGGCTGCTTATCGCCACGCGCAAGAAGGGCTGGACCTTTTATCGGCGCAACGAAGAGGAGATCACTCGTTTCACAAGTGATCTCGCCAGCGACCTCTAGAGCGTTTCCGTTTTCACGAAAACGCGGACCGGAGTAACTCATGCCGTCTTACCTGCATGTCGACGTGTTCGCGCCGCACGCCTATGCCGGCAACAGCCTGCCGGTGTTTCTCGACAGCACCGGTCTCAACGCTGTCCAGATGCAGGCGATCACCCGCGAACTCCGGCATTTCGAGGCCATCTTCCTGGAAGCCGGGGCGGACGCATCGACATACCGCGCGCGCGTCTTCGATCTTGTCGAAGAGTTACCCTTCGCCGGCCACCCCATCATCGGCGCCGCGGCTGCCTTACACGAGACAGCCGGGCACAAGGACGACCAGCACTGGACGTTCGACCTTGCCGACAAGAGCGTCACGGTCGTGACGCAACGGACCGACTCCGGTTATTTCGGCTTGCTTGATCAGGGCGCGGCTCAGTTCCTTGGTGAAATCGCCGCGTCCGAGGAGATCGCAGCGGCCTTCGACCTGACCCTTGCCGATTTCGATCCCGCACTGCCGCTGGCCGTTGTGAGCACCGGCCTGCGCTATCTGATCGTGCCGGTACGTCCGCACGTGCTGCCACGCGCCAGGATCAAGGCTGACATCACCAGCCTCCTTGCAGCCAGCGGCGCCCAGTTCGCCGTGCTCTTCGACCGAACCGCGTGCGAAATACGGCACTGGAACAATGACGGCATCATCGAGGATATCGCCACGGGAAGCGCCGCCGGCACCATTGGTGGCTATTGCCTGCAATATGGCGATTCACGCTCCGGCAAGGCCTTCACCCTGAACCAGGGACGCTTCACGGGACGGCCCAGCGAGCTCGTCGTCGAGCCGCATGGAGTGCCGGGCAATGTCAGCTCGGTAAAGGTAGGTGGCAGGATCGCCATCGTCGGCCATGGCACGGTAATCGCGCCGTCTTCATGACACGGGCCGGAGACGTTACCGGCTACGATGTCGATCTGGCCGCGATCAGACGGATGGCCTGCGGATGAAAGACGCTCCGATGATCGGGCCGAGCTCACCGTCGCGGCCTACCGACTGCAGCAGCACGGCGGAGCCGGCCGCCTTGGCAATCTCGCTGGCTGGCAGATCATAGCGTTGCGCCTTGCCGTACCACATGCCGGCAGTCTGGACATTGGAAACGGCGTTCCAATACGTCATCTTGCGGCCGTTGTTTTCGCCGTTGCCGACATTCACCACCTGCGGCGGATTGAAATAGACGATGACGACATGTGCCTTGAGCGGGGTGCCGGCGGAATCGCTCGGAGCATTGCCGGCCTCGATCGATATCCCGTCTCCGGTGTTGGTCACCGTGATGTCGATGCGCATGCCCTCGCCGTTCTTGTTCAACCGGGCCAGCGCGCCACTGATGGCCTCGCGGCTGGCGCCGTTGACGTCGGCGCGACCGTTGATGACGGCTTGTGGCGTATAGACCGAGCGTCCCTTGAAGGAACGCATGTAGCCGTATTGGCGTTCGGTGTTCTCCTTGCGGGCAAGCGAATCCTGCCAGCCGAGATAATCCCAGTAGTCGACATGGTAGGCGAGCGCGATCACATCGCCCTTGGCGGCGATCTCCGCCAGATAACGGTCGGCGGGCGGGCAGGATTTGTTGCCCTGGCTGGTGAACAGTTCGACAACCCCCAGCGGCCGCGCCTTTTCGGTCGCTTGGGCCGCAGTTGCGAGCATCGAAACCGCCAGCCCGGCCACGGCCAGCTGAAAAGGTTTCTGAAAGGACATATTTCCGGTCCCGCCGGCGCGGCCGGCATGTTCGTGTTTTCTGAATTACTGCCAGAAGCGACGCTCAACCGGAAGTCACGTTGCGGTGAAATTTGCAGGTCAACGAAACGATTGTTTCCCTAAAACAAGACCGCCGGAACTTCCGTTCCGGCGGTCTCTTGTTGAACTATGCTTGGCAGGTCAGGCTGCGAGGTCGCGCAACACGTACTGCAAGATGCCACCGTTCTTGTAATAATCGAGCTCGTCGAGAGTATCGATGCGGCACAGGATCGGAACGCTCTTGACGGTGCCGTCGGCGAACGTGACCTTGGCAACCATCTTCTGCCGCGGCTTGATCGTCTCGAGACCGTCGATCTCGACCAGCTCGTCACCCTTCAGGTTGAGCGAAGCCCACGACGTGCCTTCCTCGAAGGTGAATGGGATGACGCCCATGCCGACCAGATTCGAGCGGTGGATACGCTCGAAGGACTGGGCGATCACGGCGCGCACGCCGAGCAGGTTGGTGCCCTTGGCCGCCCAGTCGCGCGAGGAGCCGTTGCCGTATTCGACACCGGCGAAGATGACCAGCGGCACACCTTCCTTGCGGTATTCCATCGCGGCATCGTAGATCGACATCTCTTCCTTGGACGGATAGTGGATCGTGTAGCCACCCTCGCGCCCGTTCTCGCCAAGCATGTGGTTGCGGATGCGGATGTTGGCGAAGGTGCCACGCATCATCACCTCATGGTTGCCGCGGCGCGTGCCATACTGGTTGAAGTCGGCAACGCCGACGCCGTTGTCGGTGAGATATTTGCCAGCCGGCGAAGCAGCCTTGATCGAACCCGCCGGCGAGATGTGGTCGGTGGTGATCTTGTCGCCGAACAGGCCCAGCACCCGTGCGCCCTTGATGTCGCTGATATGGCCGGGCTTGCTGCCCATGCCGGCGAAATAAGGCGGGTTCTGCACATAGGTCGACTGGTCGTCCCAGGCATAGGTCTGGCCTGACGGGGCCTGTACCTTCTGCCAGTTCTCATCGCCCTTGAAGACGTCGGCATATTTGCGGGAGAACAGCTCGCGCGTGACGTTCTTCTCGATGAATTCCTGAATCTCCGACGAGGTCGGCCAGATGTCCTTCAGGTAGACCGGCTTGCCGTCCCTGTCATCGCCGATCGGTTCCTTGGTCAGATCCTTGGTGACGGTGCCGGCGAGCGCGTGGGCGACCACCAGCGGCGGCGAGGCGAGGTAATTCGCCTGCACATCCGGCGACACGCGGCCTTCGAAGTTGCGGTTGCCGGAGAGCACCGCGGCAGCGATCAGGCCCTTGTCATTGATGGTCTTCGAGATCGGGCCCGGCAGCGGGCCAGAGTTGCCGATGCAGGTGGTGCAGCCGAAGCCGACGAGGTTGAAGCCGATCTGGTCGAGTTCCTTCTGCAGGCCGGACTTCTCCAGATATTCTGCGACAACCTGCGAGCCAGGCGCCAGAGAGGTCTTGACCCATGGCTTCTGCTTGAGGCCAAGGCGATTGGCGTTGCGGGCCAGCAGGCCGGCACCGATCAGCACCGAAGGATTGGAGGTGTTGGTGCACGAGGTGATGGCGGCAATGACGACATCGCCATGGCCGAGATCGTGATCAGTGCCCTCGACCGCGTAACGCTTGTGGATCTCGGCGGCCTTCTTGTACTCGGTCTCCATCGCCTTGGCGAAGCCGGCCGGAATGTCCTCGAGCGCGACACGGCCTTCCGGACGCTTCGGACCGGCCATCGACGGCACCACGGAACCGAGGTCGAGTTCGAGCGTATCGGTGAACACCGGATCGGCCGAACCGTCATGGCGCCACATGCCCTGCGCCTTGGAATAGGCTTCGACCAGTGCGATGCGGTCTTCCGAGCGGCCGGACATGGTCAGATAACGCACGGTTTCGCCGTCGACCGGGAAGAAGCCGCAGGTCGCGCCATATTCGGGCGCCATGTTGCCGATGGTGGCGCGGTCGGCCAGCGTCATGTTGGACAGGCCGGGACCGAAGAACTCGACGAACTTGCCGACAACGCCCTTCTTGCGCAGCATCTGGGTGACGGTGAGCACCAGGTCGGTGGCAGTCACGCCTTCCTTCAGCTTGCCGGTCAGCTTGAAGCCGATAACCTCGGGCAGCAGCATGGAAACCGGCTGGCCAAGCATGGCAGCTTCGGCCTCGATGCCGCCGACGCCCCAACCCAGCACGCCCAGACCATTGATCATGGTGGTGTGCGAATCGGTTCCGACGCAGGTGTCCGGATAGGCGACGGTCTCGCCATCCTCGTCATTCGTCCACACCACCTGGCCGAGATATTCGAGATTGACCTGGTGGCAGATGCCGGTGCCGGGCGGCACCACGCGGAAGTTGCGGAACGCCTGCTGGCCCCATTTCAGGAACTTGTAGCGCTCTTCGTTGCGCTGATATTCCAGCTCGACGTTGCGTGCGAACGCCATCGGCGTGCCGAACTCGTCGACGATGACCGAGTGATCGATGACCAGATCGACCGGCACGAGCGGGTTGATCTTCTCAGGATCGCCGCCGAGGGCGGCGATACCGTCGCGCATGGCAGCAAGATCGACCACGGCGGGCACGCCGGTGAAGTCCTGCATCAAAACGCGCGCCGGGCGATAGGCAATTTCGACACCGGCGGTACCCTTGTCGGCCAGCCAGCCGGCGACCGCCTGGATCGCCTCCTTGGTGACGGAGCGGCCGTCTTCATTGCGAAGCAGGTTCTCCAGCAGCACCTTCATCGAATAGGGGAGCTTGGATATTCCGGCCAGGCCGTTCTTCTCAGCCTCGGTCAGGTCGAAATACACATACTCACCGCCACCTGCGGTCAGGGTGCGGCGGCAATTGAAACTGTCTAGTGATTTGGACACGAGCGATCCATCCTTGTCTGTTCAGCCTGAAAGGGAACGGACTCCGATGGGCATGCTCATCACGCGCAAAGGTGCGGGTACGGCCATTTCCGCTGTCCGCTCCCAAGCAACCCGAGCCGTTCAAGGCGGCGCGTGCGCTGGTTCGGCGCAAATTCATTTTGCCTTCCCCGACCGCTGGGGTTGGTAAGGGTGCATATAGAGAAAATCCTGGAATAGTTCTAGACGTGGAATCGGCATTTTTGCTGCGACGCAATGCACTGCCGTTCAGACTTTCGGCGAAGGGTAAATAATGCGGCTTATCGCCGAAAATCTGAGCGGAGAGCGCGGCGGAGAGCCGGTTTTCGAAGATATCGGTTTTTCGGTCGCAGATCGCGAAGGCCTCGTGGTCACTGGCCCCAACGGCTCCGGCAAGTCGACACTGTTGCGCGTGATCGCCGGCTTCCTGCCAGTCGCCGGCGGCACTGTGCGAATCGCCGAAGGAGGAGTGACCTTTCCGAGCGTCGCTTCAGCCTGCCATTATCTCGGCCATCAAAATGCAATGAAGACGGCGCTGACGGTGACCGAGAACCTCGCCTTCTGGCAGCGCTTCTGTGGCGAGGGCCGGCTCGGCATCGCCGAAGCGCTCGATGCGGTCGGGCTGGGTGGCATCGGCCATTTGCCGTTCGGATATCTGTCGACCGGACAGCGCCGGCGCGCCGCCATTGCCAAGCTGCTGGTCTCGCACCGCCCCATCTGGTTGCTGGACGAGCCGACCGCAGGCCTCGACAAGGCATCGGAACAGCGTTTCGCAGACCTGATCAACGCCCACTGCGCCGCTGGCGGCATCGTTATCGCCGCGACCCACCTGCCTCTGGGTCTCGAAAAGGCAAAGACCTTGGAGATGGGAGGGCAATCCTGATGCTTGCTCTCTATGCCCGCGATCTCAGGTTGGGTTTTCGCGCCGGTGGCGGAGCGCTGACCGGCGTGATCTTCTTCCTGGCCGTGATTGCCACCATTCCTTTCGGCGTCGGCCCGGATCTCAACCTGCTTGCCCGCATCGGCCCGGCAATCCTCTGGATCGGCGCGCTGCTTGCGTCCCTGCTTGGCCTTGACCGTCTGTTCCAGGCCGAGCGCGAGGACGGTTCGCTCGACGTGCTCGTGCTCAACGGCGACCGCCACATGCTGGCATTCACCGTCTTCGTCAAATGTCTCGCCCATTGGACGGTCAGCGTGCTGCCGCTGGTCGTGGCCTCCCCCCTGCTCGGCCTGTTCATGAACATGACCCCGACCGGTATCGGCGCCACCGCGCTGACCCTGCTGGTCGGCACCCCCGCCATCACCTTCATCGGCGCCGCGGGCGCCGCCGTAGCAGTGGCGCTGCCGCGCAGCGGCCTGCTGATTTCGGTGCTGGTTCTGCCTATCACCATTCCGGTGCTGATCTTCGGCGTCTCGGCCAGCTACGGCGCCGTCAACGATCCCGATCCTTTTTTACCGCCTTTCCTCATTCTTGCCGCGCTGACGTTGTTTCTGGCAGTCATCGGACCATTGGCTGCTGCCCTGGCGCTGCGCCACAGCGGCGACTGATCGCACTTTGGGTGCGGCGTGGCGCCGGATTGCGTCCCGAAAAGGCGAGGACTAAGGGTAGGCATGATCGCAAAAGGCTCGGAAAACAGTCTGCCTGTCGATTGCGCGCGAGGCCACGCATGAGTGCACACGCCCTTTATGTAGCTGCCGCCTACGGCATCACCGCCATTGCCCTGGCCGGGCTGATCGGCTGGATCCTGCTTGACCAGCGCGCCCGCAACCGGGAACTGGCAGAACTGGAGGCGGCCGGCGTTCGCCGTCGCTCCGACAAGGCGGGCAAATGATGAAGCGGTGTCTTAAGTGAGCGAACAAACCGAAGCACCCGGACGCCGGCGTTTCAAACCGATCCTGCTGTTGCCATTGGCGATCTTCCTCGGTCTCGCCGGACTGTTCCTGTCGCAATTGCTGTCCGGGCGAGACATTTCCGCCATCCCTTCGGCGCTCATTGGTCAGGATGCGCCGGAGACCGATCTTCCGCCCCTGGAAGGCAGCAGCCTGCCGGGCCTGGATTCCTCCGAGTTCGAAGGCCAGGTGACGCTGCTCAACGTCTTCGCCTCATGGTGCGTACCCTGTCGCGAGGAGCATCCGGTGCTGATGGGACTTGCCCAGGACAAGCGTTTCGTGATGGCAGCACTGAACTACAAGGACAAGCCGGAGAATGCGCGTCGCTTCTTCGGCGAACTCGGAAATCCGTTCAGCGTCATCGGCGTCGATGCAAACGGGCGCGCCGCCATCAACTGGGGCGTCTATGGCGTGCCTGAAACCTTCCTGATCGACAAGGACGGCAAGGTTGCCTTCAAATATGTCGGACCGCTGACCCCGCAGACCGCCAAGGCACTGCTCCTGCCCGAAATCGAAAAGGCGCTGGCAGCCGACTAAGGCGCCTGGCACTGCTGGGCACGTGGGGTGCTGCAACGGTCTTCCCCCAACCTGCCCCATGGTAAGCCGGCTCGGCCGCGTGCCTGATAGGCAAGCGACCGGCTTTTCGATTACCTTTCCGTCAATGGCTGCGAGGGAGAGCGCCAAAACGGCGCGTGCAGTCTAAGAGGAGGGGACTTCGATGCAGGACAGTTCCGCGCTGACAATCTTTCTGCCGCTTGCGCTCGGCGTCATCATGCTGGGCCTCGGCCTGTCGCTGACGCTCCAGGATTTCCGCAACGTTCTCCAGAAACCAAAGGCCGTGATCGTGGCACTGCTGTGCCAGACGCTGATCCTGCCGCTGGCCTGCCTGGCACTCGTCTACCTGTTTAAGCTGGAACCCGCGCTGGCCGTGGGCATGATGCTGCTGGCAGCCAGTCCCGGCGGCACATCGGCCAATCTCTACAGCCATCTCGCCGGCGGTGACGTGGCGCTCAACATCACACTGACCGCGATCAACTCGGCACTGTCGATCGCCACGCTGCCCTTGATCGTCAACTGGTCGCTCGCGCATTTCATGACCGGCGATCAGGCTATCCCGCTGCAGTTTGCGAAGGTGCTGCAGGTGTTCGTCATCGTGCTCGGACCGGTGCTGATCGGCATGTGGCTGCGCAGCCGCTTTCCCGCGTTCGCCGCTCGCATGGCGCAGCCGGTGAAGATCCTGTCGATGCTGTTCCTGTTTGCGGTGGTGGTGGTAGCACTGATTCAGGAGTGGGAAACCGCGGCGACGTGGGGGCCGGTGGTCGGACTGGCTGCGCTTGCCTTCAACCTGGTCAGTCTGGCAGTCGGCTATTGCGTGCCGCGCGCCGCAGGCATCGACAAACGGCAGGCGACCGCCATCGGCATGGAGATCGGCATCCACAACGGCACTTTGGCAATCGCCATCGCGCTCAGCCCGCTTCTGCTCAACAATGCAACGATGGCGGTGCCGGCGGCGATCTACGGGGTCATCGCCTTCGTGACCGCTGCGATCTTCGGCTATTGGCTGAAGCGGGCGCAGACAGCATCGGCTGCCGCGCAGAGATCATCCTGATAGCAAAAGAACCCGAAAGCCGGCCGGCTTTCGGGTTCCAGAACTTTCCGCGTCAAGCGCCGGGAATTCCTGGCGCGACCTGCGACAAACCGGCTTAGCCGTAGATCTGCTTGCGGACGTTGTAGAGCATCTCGGCGCGGTTGCCGTTGAAGTCGGCGAGGTCGCGGTCGGTCAGGCTCTGGATCTCGTTGACGAGCTGGTTGTAGCGCTTGCGCTTGTTCATGCTGTCACGAGCACGGGACACGAGGTCGAGGATCATGGCGAAATTCCTTCGCTTGAGGCCGCATTGGCGCGGCGGTTAGTCCTCCCTTTTCAATTCCACCATGACATAGTTCGTGTGCATTGCAAAACAAGATGCTGCAATGCAGCATTGCACCCCGCGCATGGCAGGTTAATGCCGAATTAATCGATTGAAGGCCTATTTTTTGGGCTGTTCCTCGACCGAGTGTCGCATGATCAACGGCATCTGGCTGAAGGTGAACAGCAGCGTGATCGGCATGATGCCCCACACCTTGAAGTACAGCCAGGTGTTCTCGGAAAAGTTGCGCCAGACCACTTCGTTGACCACGGCCAGGAAGAAGAAGAACAGCCCCCAGCGGAAGGTGAGCTTGCGCCAGCCTTCGGCATCAAGCTTGAAAGCCGTGTCGAACGCATAGGCGAGCAGCGACTTGCCGAACAGCAGCCCGCCAAGCAGGACAGCTCCGAACAGCGAGTTGATGATCGTCGGTTTCATGAAGGCGAAGGTCTTGTCCTGCAACCAGATCGCCAGCGCGCCGAACACAAAGACCACGACGGCCGACACCAGCGGCATGATCGGCAAGCTGCGTGTCAAAAGCCAGGAAACCGTCAGAGAAATCGCGGTTGCCGCCATGAAGAAGGCGGTGGCGATCAGGATCGGCTCGCCAAGCTCCGCCAGCAGCGGGAACTTCTGCGCCAGCCATTCGCCGCGCACCGTCACAAAGAAAAAGACAAGGCCGGGCCCGAGTTCCAGCAGGAACTTGAGGCCGGGATGCAAAGCCTTCTTGCGAGGATCGGACGGGTCTTGTTCGAGAATGGGTTCGTTCATCATCTATCCAACGCCGGCGATCGCCTTGGCGAAATCGCTGGCGGAAAAGGGTTCAAGGTCGTCGACCTGTTCGCCGACACCGATAAAGTAGACCGGCAGCTTATGTTTGGCGGCGATGGCAACCAGGATACCGCCGCGTGCCGTACCGTCCAGCTTGGTCATCACCAGTCCGTTGACCCCGGCAATGTTGCGGAAGATCTCGACCTGGTTGAGCGCGTTCTGTCCGGTGGTCGCATCCACCGTCTGCAGAACCGTATGTGGGGCTTCCGGATCGAGCTTGCCCAGGACACGCACGATCTTTTCCAGCTCCGCCATCAGCTCGGCCTTGTTCTGCAGGCGCCCGGCCGTGTCGATGATCAGCACGTCGGAGCCGGCCTCCTTGGCCTTCTCAAAGGCGTCATAGGCGAGGCCGGCGGCATCGGCGCCGAGCTTGGTGGCGATGACCGGCGATTTGGTGCGTTCGCCCCAGATCTTGAGCTGTTCGATCGCAGCGGCGCGGAACGTGTCGCCGGCGGCGAGCATCACCGAGAGCCCGCCATCGGTGAGTTTGGCCGCGAGCTTGCCGATGGTGGTGGTCTTGCCGGTGCCGTTGACGCCGACGACCAGGATGACATGCGGCTTGTGCGACAGGTCGAGTTCCAGCGGCTTCGCCACCGGCCCCAGCACCTTTTCCACTTCCGCGGCCATCACCGCCCGCACTTCCGTGTCGGAGACATCCTTGCCGTAGCGGCTGGAGGCCAGGGAATCGGTGATCCGCAAGGCCGTCTCGACGCCGAGATCGGCGCGGATCAGCACGTCTTCCAGATCCTGCAATGTCTCTTCGTCGAGCTTGCGCTTGGTGAAGACGCCCGCAATGTTGCCGCTCAGCTCACGCGACGAACGAGCCAGTCCCTCGCGCATGCGCTGGAACCATGAGCGCTTGGCCACCGGTTCCGGCGCCTTTTCGGCCTCGGCCTTCTGCTCGACCTTCTTGCTGACGGTGACCTTGCCGGCCGTTGCGCGGGCAGCGGCCGATTCTGCGACAGGCGCGGGCGGCTCGACCGCACCAACCTCAGGCGCTTCCACGGGCACCAGGGCAGGAGCCTCGGGTGCCGGTGCGACCTCAGCCGTTTCCGCCGCGGCTTCGGGTTGTGCTTCCGGCACTGCCTCGACGACGATCTCGGGTTCGACCAGCGGCGCCGGCTCTTCCTTTGCTGCCGGCTCTTCCTCTAATGGTTGTGGCTCGGGCTGCTGTTCCAGCTCGGCTGGCGCAACCTCCGGCTCGCTGTCCAGGACGACCGACACCGGCTCGGCTGCATCCGCTTCCGGCTCGACCTCGATTTCGGCGACAGGCTCAGGCTCTGTCGGTTCGGCAACAACTGGATCAAGCTCGGCGATCTCTGCCTGCTCAACTTCGATCGGCTCGGCCGGAACCTCTTCAGGCTCTTCCGACGTCGGTTCGGGCACTTCCAGTGCGGGCTCGGGCTCTGGCTCTGGCTTGAATTCCGCCGCTGCTGCGTCTTCGACCGGCTCCGGAGCAGGTTCGGCAACCGCAGGTTCTTCGGTCCGAACGTCCGGCTCTTCCGGCTGGATGGGCGCTTCCGGTTCGGCGATAGCGTCTATCGGTTGTTCAACCGGCGCTTCGACGGGCGTCTCCGGCTCGACCTTTTCGGGCGCGCGCGCGACCAGCTCCGCGGCAGGCAGGACTTCGGCTGGCTCTTCTCGCTTCAGGAAATCGGGAACGACCTGCTCGGCGGCGGGCTTGAGTGCCTCCAGCGCATCGAAATTGAGCGGCGGCAGCGGGGCGGTCTCATCGACCTTCTCCTCCACCACTTCCTTCTTGCCGAAGGAAAAGACTTTCTTGATGAACCCGAATGCCATGCGTTCCGCTCGTTTCAGGCTGCGCGCGCGGTCAACGGCGCGGCTTCGAGCCGGGCGCCGTCATGGCCGGTCACCACCGCCTCGATGATTTCGCCGGGCTGGCCGGCCATGATTGCCGCCAGTGTGAAGCCCTCGGTACGGCCAAGACCTTCGCGTTCGATCAGGATCGACTGCCTGGTTCCGGCCAGCGATGCCAGATGCCTCGCATAGGCCACATCGCCTGCTGCGCGCAGGCGTGCCGCCCGGCTCTTGACCACATCCCGCCGCACCTGCGGCATGCGCGCGGCCGGCGTGCCCTCACGCGGGCTGAACGGGAAAACATGCAGATGGGTGAGGCCGCATTCCTCGACGATCGCGATCGAATTCTCGAACATTTCGTCGGTTTCGGTCGGAAAGCCGGCGATGATGTCGGCGCCGAAGACGATACCGGGCCGCAGCTTGCGCACATCCTCGCAGAATTGGATCGACTGGTCGCGCAGATGGCGTCGCTTCATGCGCTTCAGGATCATGTCGTCGCCCGACTGCAACGACAGATGCAGATGCGGCATCAGCCGGGTCTCGGTGGCGATCGCTTCAAGCAGATCGTCATCGGCTTCGATCGAATCGATCGACGACAGCCGCAGCCGCTTCACTTCCGGCACCTGGCGCAGAACGGTCTTCACCAGTTTGCCCAGGCGTGGCGCACCAGGCAAATCGGCGCCGAAACTGGTCATGTCGACACCGGAAAGCACGATCTCGGCATAACCGTTGCCGGCCAGCCGCTTGATCTGCTCGACCACGGCACCCATTGGCACCGAGCGGGAATTGCCGCGTCCGTAAGGGATGATGCAGAAAGTGCAGCGGTGATCGCAGCCATTCTGGACCTGCACGAAAGCACGCGCCCGCCCCTCGATGGCATCCACCATGTGCGAGGCCGTTTCCTTCACCGACATGATGTCGTTGACGCGGGCCTTCTCGAAATCGTTGACGCCGAAATCGGGCAAGGCGCGGTAGTTGTGCGCCTTCAGCTTCTCTTCATTGCCGAGCACGAGGTCGACCTCGTCCATGACCGAGAAATCCTGCGGCTTGGTCTGGGCGGCACAGCCGGTGACGATGATGCGTGCTTCCGGATTCTCGCGCCGCGCCTTTCGAATAGACTGCTTGGCCTGGCGCACGGCTTCGCCTGTCACGGCGCAGGTGTTGAAGATGATGGCACCGCCCTTCAAGGCACCAAGGCCAGCGCTCTCCGCTTCCCGGCGCATCACCTCGGATTCATAGGTGTTGAGCCGGCAACCGAAGGTGACGACCTCGATCCCCTTGGCAGGCGCTTCAGACATCAGGCGGCGCTCTCGGTGTCGCGCGTCCAGACGCCATTGGCCGGATCGAACGTGCCGGAGAATTCCCATGCGGCTGGCCCGGTCAGCATGACATTATCATCGTCACGCCATTCGACATGCAACTGACCGCCCGGCGCCGTGAGATTGACGCTGCGCCCGGTGCGCCTGGTGCGCGCACCAGCAACCGCGGCCGCGCAGGCGGCGGAGCCGCAGGCCTTGGTGAGACCGGCACCACGTTCCCATGTACGGATGACCATGCTGTCGGGCGAGGTCACCTGGGCAATGCTGATGTTGGCACGCTCCGGGAACATCGGATGGTTTTCCAGCATCGGGCCGAAGCGCTCAAGCTCATAGCTCCAGACGTCGTTGTCGACCCAGAAGATCGCATGCGGGTTGCCCATCGAGACGGCCGAAGGCGAATGCAATACCGGCGCATCGATCGGCCCGATCTGCAGCTCGATCATGCGGGTATCACGAAATTCCTCGGCCAGCGGGATTTCCTGCCATCCGAAACGCGGCTTGCCCATGTCGACCGAAATCAGTCCGTCGGCATGCTGCTTGGCGTTGAGGATGCCAGCGACAGTCTCGAAGGTGAACACCGTCTGACCCGTCTCGGCGGCCAGCGCCTGCACCACGCAGCGCATGCCGTTGCCGCAGGCCTGCGCCGACGATCCGTCCGAGTTCAGGATTTCCACGAAATAGGCGGTGCCGGGTGTCTTCGCGTCATAGATCGCCATGATCTGGTCGAAGCGCGTCGCGGGATCTGCGTTCAGGGCGATCGCCGCCGCTGCGGTAACCTTGTCGGCACGGCCTCGCATATCGGCAACGATGATCTCGTTGCCGATGCCGTTCATTTTGGCGAAGGGAGCCGCGCCAGCCATAACGTTCCTGAAATTCCACGTCTGTTTGGCGCTATATGGCGGAAACGGCCGGAAATTACCAGTCCGGCCGCGGAAAGGTCGCGTCAGGTGACGGCGAAGACGCCGAGCAGGATGAGCAGGAACAGGATCAGCACGATGGCGATGAGAATGCGCGCGCCTGTCGCGGCTGCGCCAGCCAATGCCGGCATGCCGAGCAGGCTCGCCGCGGCTGCGACGATAAGCAGGATGAGAATCCATTTGATCACTTCAGGTACCCTCGCAATCGATGAGCGTCCTGGGTCAACGCCGTGTCGGATGCTAGGTTCCGAGAAATTAAGATGGCGGCGCCATCGCTTGAAGTCTGCGAATAAGGATGATCACAAGGATTGAGATATCTCAAAGTCGGTTGATAATGTAACACTCTTTCTGGAATTGTCGTCCGTTAGGATGAGTTCGACACGATACCTTCCAGCTGGTAATTTTTCCTCATTCGGAGAAATACCAAGATTAATGAATATTTCACGATTTTTGGCGCGAGTGGCCGCATTGACCTGGCTAACGGTTTTGGAGCTGCCAATCTTCTTGCCGGAGCTCGAATAGAGCGCAGAGTCAACAGACAATGCAATGGTGTTGTTACCGAGCCCGTCAGAGCCGTAGGAAAAACCCACTGGCTCCATGTAAAGCATTATTTTTTCGTCAGGTTTGTAAACGTGGTCGGGGCGCTCCGCGTAAATGCCGAACCCTCCTGCCGAGCGCACATGCTTTAGATTTACGACCGTAAGCGGGATCGCCTGCCAGAAGGCGTCCTCAGCCGCGCGAAACTTTGCCAGAGCTTCTTCAGGGGCTCCCGACTTTGCCAATTTCTCCGCTTCAGCAGCGTTTTCAGAAATAGGTCCTGCATGAGTCGGATTCAAAAACAGCCCGGAAACCAACAGACACGCCAACAACTGTCTCATCGAAGCTGTCCTGCATATTCTCGCTGTTTGCGAATGTAGCGAGTTAAACCAATCGATAAGGAATGGTCGAGTTGCCTTCAAACCCCTGCCGTTCTTGGTTGGACACTGCGATAAAAATGCAACAGATGGCAGCGCAAACCCTATTTTAACCATATCGGGTTGAAATTCTGCCGCCTTCGCCGTTTTGGTGGAAGGCGCATTTTCTTTGGACGGCGCCCGTTTCGGGCCGCGGAGGTTGCCATGATCCTTTCGAGATCCGGTCTTGTTGCCGTATCGCTTGCCGCACTTGTTGCCAGCGGCTGTACCAGCACGCGCTTTGGCTCGGAGGACTCGCAGCCCGCTCCGCTCGAGCCACAGCCTTCCGGCACCGTCTCGTCGAGCCAGCTGCCGCCGCCGGCCGCTCCGGCGCCGACCGACGCGTCCAAATTCCCGACAGCACCGGGCGCCGGCACTCAGGTGGCCTCCTTGCCGGCAGGTGGTGGCGCAACCCCTCCCCCGAACGCGCCCGACCTCACCGCTTCGGCGATCGCCGGCGTCTGGAGTGCTTCGGTCGCTGGCCAGAGCTGCAAGGTGGCGACGCCGCAGACCAAGTTTGGCCAGGGTTATCGCGCCGGACCGCTGCGTTGCCCGCCGCCGATCGACAACGTCAAGTCGTGGAATGTCGCCGGCAAGCAGCTGACCCTCTACGATCAGGACGGCGGCACGCTGGCCCGGCTCTATTCCTCGAGCGCGACCAAGTTCGACGGCCAGACCTCCAACGGCCAGCCGATCTCGCTTTCCAGATAAGACCCGCCGGGACAGGAAGCTCCTGTCCCCATCCGGTGACCAGACATTATGCATGTGCGTGACGGCCTCCAGACCCACGTAACCGTCAGGCAGCGTTACGATCATCTGGTCGAAACCCGTGCGGTGACGCGTGATCCCGCGCAGGAGCGCATCGTGGGGCGGCTCGACCGCCTCATCGACGAGATCGCGGACAAGCGGCTGGCCCAGAAATCCAGTGCGCTGGGTTGGCTTTTCGCCAGGCGCCCGCGCACGCAGGCAACCGTCAAGGGCCTCTATCTCTACGGCGGAGTCGGCCGCGGCAAGACCATGCTGATGGACATCTTCTTCGAGCTTGTGCCGGTCAGGCGCAAACGGCGTGTCCATTTCAACGACTTCATGGCCGATGTGCAGGATCGTATCCAGAAGCACCGGCAGGCGCGCAAGGAAGGCACCGTCAAGGAAGACGATCCCATTCCGCCTGTCGCCAAGGCGCTGGCCGAGGAATCCTGGGTTCTGTGCTTCGACGAATTCACCGTCACCGATATTGCCGACGCGATGATTCTGTCGCGGCTGTTTTCCGCGCTCTTTACCAACGGCATCGTGCTGATTGCCACGTCCAACGTCGCGCCGCGCGACCTTTACCGTGATGGCCTCAACCGCCAGCTCTTCCTGCCGTTTGTCACGGTTCTGGAGCAGCACGCCGATGTGGTAACGCTGGACACCGATACCGACTACCGGCTGGAGAAACTCAACCGCTTGCCGGTCTATATGAGCCCGCTGGGTGAAGAGACCGACCGCAGGATGGACGAAGCCTGGCACGCCGTCACCCGCGGCCATGTCGCGGCGGTCGTCGAGATCCCGCTCAAGGGGCGTCATGTCACGGTTCCCCGTGCCGTCGGCGCCAGCGCGCGCTTCTCCTTCGCCGATCTTTGCGACGCGCCGCTCGGCGCACGCGACTATCTGGCAATCGCCCAGCGTTTCGACACCATCTTCATCGACCATATCCCGGTGCTCGACCAGACGCGCCGCAATCCGGCCAAGCGCTTCATCCTGCTGGTGGATACACTCTACGACACCAGGAAGCGCGTCGTCGTGAGCGCCGAAGCGACGGCGGACAAGCTCTATGCCGGTCGCGCCGGCACGACGGAGGCATTCGAATTCGACCGCACCGTCTCCCGCCTCATCGAAATGCAGAGCAGGGACTGGCTGAAGGATTGGGAAGAACGGCACCCTTAGAGCGTTTCCGTTTTTCACGGAAACGCGGAAACACCGTGAGTTTTGTTTTCGCTACTCGCATAGCCGGCTTCAGTCGCGACGTGTCAGCTCGGTAACATCCTCCGGCTCACTCTAGAGAATCGGCCCGACGATCGCGAAAGCGTTCAGCCAGATGCGTCGCGGGATCGACCACGCTTTTACTGCAGCAGGATCGACAGGTGTCGAACTCGCCAGATAGACCATCTGTCGTTCGCGGATTTTGCCTGTCAACGTCTTGTCGGTGAACAGCACGTCGTTCTCGAAATTCAGATCGAAACTTCGGATATCCATGTTGGACGAACCAAGGAAGCTGGTCTTGCCGTCGATCGTCAGTGTCTTGGAGTGCAGCAGCCCGCCATTGTACTCCGCGATCTTCACGCCGGCGGCGACGAGGCGCGGATAGTAGGATCTGCTGGCGTTTGAAACGAAGCCGGAATCATTGCGGTGAGGGAGAACCAGCGTCACGCTCACGCCCGATTGCGCGGCACTCGTCAGCGCTTCGCAGACCGTTTCTCCCGGCACGAAGTAGGGCGTGGTGATGATGAGTTCGGCGCGGGCTTCATAGATGAGCCGTGAAAACAGCTGTGCGGTGACCCCGTGTCTGACATTCGGTCCGGTACCGACCGCCTGGGCGACAAAGCCGTCCGGCAAGGGTTCGATGGCGGTGTTGAAACTGGACAGATCATCCAGGTGATAGCCGAGCCAATTTTGCGCAAAGAGCAGGTGCATCTGGCGCACGAGCGGCCCCTCGAAACGCACCATGATATCCACCCATGGCGCAAATCTGGGTTTCACGCGAAATTCGGCATCGGCGCTGTTCTGGCTTCCGCAATGCAGGATCCTGTCGTCGATAACGGTGATCTTGCGGTGATTGCGCAGATCCAGCCGGCGCTGGAACATGGTTGTGACGGGATTGCCGAGCGGCAGCGTCACCGCGGTTTGGACGCCTGCTGCCCGCAGCCTGGCCCATGTTTCGCTCTTGATGAAGGCGCGCGAACCAAGCGCATCGACCATGGCCTTGCAGCGCACTCCGCGCTTTGCTGCACGGATCAGCGCATCGGCAACGGCACGTCCGGTGCCGTCGTCGAGCCAGATGTAATAAAGGACGCTGATGCTCGCCCGGGCACTGTCGAAATCCTCGATCATGCGTGCCCTGGCCCCGGCTGGACTGTCCAGGAGTTCGCCCCGATTGCCTTCGCTTGCGCCGAACCCGTTGATCGAGGAGGCAAAGCCGCTGGCAACGCCGAAACGATCGAGATCCGGGCGCTCTCCGCTGGCAATCACCAATGGCCTGGTCGCTGCTTCGGCGGCAGCGTGGGCGGCACGCGCCTGTCCGCGAAAACTGACCTCGCCGAAAAAGAAATAGAGCAGAAGGCCAAGGACCGGCATGATCAGCAGCACCAGGATCCATGCCACGCGCGTCGTCGGCAGCATGTCGGTGCGTGCGAGCACCCGCAGTGTCACGCCCGCGAAGACCACAAGATGCAATGTCGTGAGCAGCATCGCCATGATGCATTCATGGCAGGAAGTGCGGGGGCCTGCCAATGGGCTGACAGGAGCAGAACGGGCCGGGAGCCGACAAACCGGGAGGTCGGCCGGCTAGAGCTTGTAGCTATACATCACGAAGCCTTCTGCCGGATCGGCGCTTTCCGGCAGCTTCTCGTAGAGCACACGCGCGGCGATATTGTCCGGTTCGGTCCCAACCCAGGCCTCTTCGCACCCGAGTTCGCGGCCAACCGCGAACATGGCTGCAAGCATCCCGCGGGCAATACCCTGGCGCTGAAACGCAGGAGAAACGCCGACTTCGTCAATATAGAGCTCGGTCGCTTTGTCTGGATGGCGATGGACCACCGCCGCGCATTGTCCGACGACGATCCCGTTCGACAGCGCGACGATCATCAGATGGTCCGGCGCGGCCAGATAGGCACCGAGCCGGGCCGGATCGACCGGCTCGTCGAACACCTCCTCGGCAACACGGCCAAGCACGGCGTCATCACCCGGCAACAATCTTCTGATCTCTATGGTCATGGCGTCTGAAGTTCCTCTATAAGTGACTTCAAATTTTGACGTTTACGTAAGACCAAAACAATCTAACCGATTGAAATATTTAGCCTCAAAATAATCGTTTGAATTTTTTCCACAACGGGACTATTGGGTGCGGCGAAATCTCGCGGGTTTCCCGATCCTACCGGCCTCTCCTCCGACGCCGCAATGGCGCCGTCTTTAGACAAGGGAATTGATCCTCACATGGCACGCAACAAGATAGCGCTCATCGGCTCCGGCATGATTGGCGGCACGCTCGCTCACATGATCGGCCTGAAGGAACTTGGCGATGTCGTCCTGTTCGACATCGCGGAAGGCATCCCTCAGGGCAAGGGGCTGGATATCGCGGAATCCTCGCCGGTGGACGGCTTCGACACCCGCTATGTCGGCGTCAACGACTATGCCGGCATCGAAGGCGCCGACGTGTGCATCGTCACCGCCGGCGTGCCGCGCAAGCCTGGCATGAGCCGTGACGACCTGCTCGGCATCAACCTCAAGGTCATGGAACAGGTTGGCGCCGGCATCAAGAAATACGCCCCGAACGCCTTCGTGATCTGCATCACCAACCCGCTCGACGCCATGGTCTGGGCTCTGCAGAAGTTCTCCGGCCTGCCGAAGAGCCATGTGGTCGGCATGGCCGGCGTGCTCGACTCGGCCCGCTTCCGTTACTTCCTGGCTGAGGAATTCAAGGTTTCGGTCGAAGACGTCAGCGCCATGACGCTGGGCGGCCACGGCGACGACATGGTGCCGATGACCCGCTACTCCACCGTCGCCGGCATTCCGCTGCCGGATCTTGTCAAGATGGGCTGGACCAGCCAGGAGAAACTCGACGCCATCGTCGAGCGCACCCGCAAGGGTGGCGGCGAGATCGTCGGCCTGCTCAAGACCGGCTCGGCCTACTATGCCCCGGCTGCCTCGGCGGTCGCCATGGCCGAGAGCTACCTCAAGGACAAGAAGCGCGTGCTGCCTTGCGCCGCCCACCTCAATGGCCAGTACGGCCTCAAGGACACCTATGTCGGCGTGCCGGTGGTGATCGGTGCCGGTGGCGTCGAGCGCATCATCGAACTCGACTTCAACAAGACCGAAGAGAAGATGTTCGAGAAGTCGGTCGAGGCCGTGAAGGGCCTCTGCGAGGCCTGCGTGGCGATCGCACCGCAACTCGGCCAAAAGTAAACGGGGACCGTTCCAGATGAACATCCACGAATATCAGGCAAAGCAGGTTCTCAAGGGTTTCGGCGCTCCGGTCGCAGAAGGCGTGCCGGTGTTTCAGGCCGGTGACGCGGAAGCAGCCGCCAAGCGCCTGCCCGGACCACTCTATGTCGTGAAAAGCCAGATCCACGCTGGCGGCCGCGGCAAGGGCAAGTTCAAGGAACTGTCCGCCGATGCCAAGGGCGGCGTGCGGCTGGCCAAGTCGATCGCCGAAGTGGTCTCCAACGTCAACGAGATGCTTGGCCACACGCTGGTGACCAAGCAGACCGGTCCTGCCGGCAAACAGGTCAACCGCCTCTATATCGAAGACGGCGCCGACATCGACCGCGAACTCTATCTCTCGATCCTTGTCGATCGTACCGTCGGCCGCGTTGCCTTCGTCGTTTCGACCGAAGGCGGCATGGACATCGAGACCGTCGCGCATGACACGCCGGAGAAGATCGTCACACTGGCGATCGACCCGGCCAAGGGCGTCACCGACGACGACGTCGCCAAGCTGAATGAAGCACTGAAGCTTTCCGGCGACGCGGCCAAGGACGGCGAAACGCTGTTCCCGCTGCTCTACAAGGCCTTCACCGAGAAGGACATGAGCCTGCTCGAGGTCAACCCGCTCATCGTCATGAAGAATGGCCGCCTGCGCGTGCTCGACGCCAAGGTGTCTTTCGACAACAACGCACTGTTCCGCCATGCCGACATGATGGAACTGCGTGACGAGACCGAAGAGGACGAGAAGGAAATCGAGGCGTCGAAATACGACCTCGCTTATGTCGCGCTCGACGGCAACATCGGCTGCATGGTCAATGGCGCCGGCCTTGCCATGGCGACCATGGACATCATCAAGCTCTATGGCGCCGAGCCTGCAAACTTCCTCGACGTCGGTGGCGGCGCTTCCAAGGAAAAAGTGACGGCCGCTTTCAAGATCATCACCAAGGATCCGGCGGTCGAGGGCATCCTCGTCAACATCTTCGGTGGCATCATGAAATGCGATGTCATCGCCGAGGGCGTTGTCGCGGCCGTCAAGGAAGTCGGCCTGAAAGTGCCGCTGGTCGTGCGCCTCGAAGGCACCAATGTCGAGCTTGGCAAGAAGATCATCCGCGAGAGCGGCCTGAACGTCACGCCGGCCGACGATCTCGACGACGCCGCCAAGAAGATCGTGGCGGCGGTCAAGGGCTGAATGGCATCAGGCTGAAACGGCTTTGATCATGAGCACGGCATCTTCACCCGCTCTGTCACCCGACCACCAGCGCCTGCAGGTGCTGGTGGGCGCGTGGCATGGCGAGGAGGAGATCTCGGCCACGCAATGGGCGCCGGCCGGCAAGGCCAGTGCCGAGATCGTGGCGGAAGCCGAGTTCGACGGCTTGTTCGTGGTGCAGCATTATCGCCAGAGCCGCGACGGCAAGGCGTCCTTCGCTTCGCACAACGTCTTTGGTTTCGACCAGCCGAACAGCGCCTGCACCATGCATCAGTTCGACACCATGGGTTTTGTGCCGGCAACGCCGGCTTCCGGCGCCTGGAGCGGCACCGAACTGGCCCTGGTGAAGACCTCGCCGCGCGGTGCCGCACGCATGACCTACAATTTCGATACCGCCGACAGCTACCGCATGCGCCTCGAGTTCAAGGCGGCCGGCAGCGACGTCTGGCAAGACATGGTGAGCGGCGTCTACCGGCGCGTTTCACCTTCCTCCATCACCCTCTCGTAAAAAGGTTGGGCATGTCCATTCTCGTCGACAAGAACACCAAAATCCTGGTTCAGGGCCTGACCGGCAAGACCGGCACCTTCCACACCGAACAGGCGCTGGCCTATTACGGCACGCAGATGGTGGGCGGCATCCACCCGAAGAAGGGTGGGGAGACCTGGACCGGCGCCAAGGGCGAAACCCTGCCGATCTTCGCCTCGGTGGCTGAGGGCAAGGAGCGGACCGGTGCAACCGCCTCGGTCGTCTATGTGCCGCCGGCAGGCGCGGCCGAAGCAATCATCGAGGCAATCGATGCCGAGGTCCCTTTCATCGTCTGCATCACCGAAGGCATCCCGGTGCTGGACATGGTGCGGGTCAAGGCACGGCTGGAAAACTCCAAGTCGCGGCTTCTTGGCCCCAACTGCCCGGGCGTCCTGACGCCGGAGCAGTGCAAGATCGGCATCATGCCGGGCAACATCTTCAAGAAGGGTTCGGTGGGCGTTGTTTCGCGCTCGGGAACGCTTACCTATGAAGCTGTGTTCCAGACCTCCAATGTTGGCCTCGGCCAGACCACTGCCGTCGGTATCGGCGGCGATCCCGTCAAGGGCACCGAATTCATCGACGTGCTGGAGATGTTCCTGGCCGACGACGAGACCAAGTCGATCATCATGATCGGCGAGATCGGCGGTTCTGCCGAAGAAGACGCCGCACAGTTCCTGAAGGACGAAGCCAAGCGTGGCCGCAGGAAGCCGATGGCCGGTTTCATTGCCGGCCGCACAGCTCCGGCCGGCCGCACCATGGGTCACGCCGGCGCGGTGATCTCGGGCGGCAAGGGTGGCGCGGAAGACAAGATCGCAGCGATGGAATCGGCAGGCATCCGCGTGTCGCCGTCACCGGCTCGTCTCGGCACGACGCTGGTCGAGGCGATCAAGGGTTAAGGCAGTAGGCAATGGGCATTAGGCAGTAGAGAGAAGCGTGGACTCACATAGAAAAACGGGTCCGACTACTCCCTGTTGCCTACTGCCTACAGCCTCTTGAAAGGAGACGGAGCAAAGCTCCGATAAGGCAGATGGCACGACAAGATCAGGCCAACGACCAATTTTCCCTCACCTCGTTCCTCTATGGTGGCAACGCGGACTACATCGACGCGCTGTACGCCGCCTATGAGGACAATCCGGCATCGGTCGATCCGGAATGGCAGGATTTCTTCGCGGCGCTCAAGGATGACGCCGCCGATGTGAAGAAGAACGCCAAGGGCGCTTCCTGGGCGCGTCCTTCCTGGCCGCTGGTCGCCAATGGTGAACTGGTTTCGGCGCTCGACGGCAATTGGGGCTTGGTCGAAAAGACCATCGAGAAGAAGGTCAAGGAAAAGGCCGCCACCAATGGCGTTGCCATCTCCGAGGCCGATGTCCATCAACAGACCCGCGATTCCGTGCGCGCCATCATGATGATCCGCGCCTTCCGCATGCGCGGTCACCTGCACGCCAAGCTCGATCCGCTCAACATCGCCAACCCGCTCGAGGACTATAACGAGCTGTCACCGGCCAACTATGGCTTCACCGAAGCCGATTACGACCGGCCGATCTTCCTCGACAATGTGCTGGGCCTCGAATTCGGCACCATCCGGCAGATGCTGGAGATCCTGACGCGCACCTATTGCTCGACGCTGGGTGTGGAGTTCATGCACATCTCCGATCCTGAGGAAAAGGCTTGGATCCAGGCCCGCATCGAAGGTGCCGACAAGGAAATCTCCTTCACCGCCGAAGGCAAGAAGGCGATCCTGCAGAAGCTGATCGAGGCCGAAGGCTTCGAGCAGTTCCTCGACGTCAGATACAAGGGCACCAAGCGTTTCGGCCTCGATGGCGGTGAATCGCTGATCCCGGCGCTGGAGCAGATCCTCAAGCGCGGCGGCCAGCTCGGCCTCAAGGAAGTCGTGCTCGGCATGGCCCATCGCGGTCGCCTCAACGTGCTCTCGCAGGTGATGGCAAAGCCGCATCGCGCCATCTTTCACGAATTCAAGGGCGGCTCCTACGCTCCCGACGACGTCGAGGGTTCGGGTGACGTGAAGTATCACCTCGGCGCCTCGTCGGACCGCGAGTTCGACGGCAACAAGGTGCACCTGTCGCTGACCGCCAACCCTTCACACCTGGAAATCGTCGACCCGGTGGTGATGGGCAAGGCCCGCGCCAAGCAGGACCAATTGGCTGGCCGCGAACGCGGCGAGATCGTGCCGCTGGCCGAACGCGCCAAGGTCATGCCGCTGCTGCTGCATGGTGACGCTGCCTTTGCCGGCCAGGGCGTGATCGCCGAAATCCTCGGTCTTTCCGGCCTGCGCGGCCATCGCGTCGCCGGCACGCTGCATTTCATCATCAACAACCAGATCGGCTTCACCACGAACCCGCGCTTCTCGCGCTCCTCGCCCTATCCGTCCGATGTGGCGAAGATGATCGAGGCACCGATCTTCCACGTCAACGGCGACGATCCGGAAGCCGTGGTGTTCGCCGCCAAGGTGGCGACCGAATTCCGCATGAAGTTCCACAAGCCGGTGGTTGTGGACATGTTCTGCTATCGCCGCTTCGGCCACAATGAAGGCGACGAGCCGGCTTTCACCCAGCCGATCATGTACCGCAAGATCCGCACGCAGAAGACCGCCGTGCAGCTTTATGCCGACCGCCTCATCGCCGAAGGTCACCTTGCCCAGGCCGACTTCGACAAGATGAAGGCGGACTGGCGCGCGCATCTGGAAAGCGAATGGGAAGTCGGCCAGGCCTACAAGCCGAACAAGGCCGACTGGCTCGACGGCGCCTGGTCCGGACTGCGCTCGGCCGACCAGCAGGACGAACTGCGCCGCGGCAAGACCGCAGTGCCAGTCAAGACGCTGAAGGAAATCGGCAAGAAGCTGACGGAGGTGCCGAAGGATTTCGAGGCGCACAAGACCATTGCGCGTTTCCTCGAAAACCGTCGCCAGGCCATCGAAACCGGCGAAGGCATCGACTGGTCGACTGCCGAGGCGCTCGCCTTCGGCGCGATCCTGCTCGACGGCAATCCGATCCGCCTGTCCGGCCAGGATTCGGAGCGCGGCACCTTCTCGCAGCGCCACTCCGTGCTCTACGATCAGCGCGACGAGACCCGCTACATCCCGTTGAACAACCTGTCGCCAGCGCAGGCCGGCTACGAGGTCATCAACTCGATGCTGTCGGAAGAGGCCGTGCTCGGTTTCGAATATGGCTACTCGCTGGCCGACCCCAAGGCGCTGACCTTGTGGGAAGCGCAGTTCGGCGACTTCGCCAACGGCGCGCAGGTCGTGTTCGACCAGTTCATCTCGTCGGGCGAACGCAAGTGGCTGCGCATGTCAGGCCTCGTCTGCCTGCTGCCGCACGGCTATGAAGGCCAGGGCCCGGAACACTCGTCGGCACGCCTCGAGCGCTTCCTGCAGCTTTGCGCCGAAGACAACATGCAAGTCGCCAACTGCACGACGCCGGCCAACTACTTCCACATCCTGCGCCGGCAGCTGAAGCGCGACTTCCGCAAGCCGCTGATCCTGATGACGCCGAAGTCGCTGCTGCGCCACAAGCGCGCGGTGTCGACCATCGCCGAACTGTCGGGCGAAAGCTCGTTCCACCGTTTGTTGTGGGACGATGCCCAGTTGCTCCAGAACCAGGCGATCAAGCTGGTCAAGGATTCGAAGATCCGCCGCGTCGTTCTGTGCACCGGCAAGGTCTATTACGACCTCTACGAAGAACGCGAGAAGCGCGGCATCGACGACATCTACCTGCTGCGTGTCGAGCAGCTCTATCCGTTCCCGGCCAAGGCGCTGATCACCGAGCTGTCCCGTTTCCGCAATGCGGAGATGGTCTGGTGTCAGGAAGAGCCCAAGAACATGGGCGCCTGGTCGTTCATCGACCCGTATCTGGAATGGGTGCTCGCCCACATCGATGCCAAGCACCAGCGCGTGCGCTACACCGGCCGTCCGGCTGCCGCTTCGCCGGCCACCGGCCTGATGTCGAAGCATCTGGCGCAGTTGGCTGCCCTTCTCGAAGACGCGCTCGGCGGTTAAGTCGAGCATACCGAACCCAACCGACAACAACGGACAGGCACATGGCTACCGAAATCAAAGTCCCGACACTCGGCGAGTCGGTCTCCGAAGCAACCATCGGCAAGTGGTTCAAGAAGGTCGGCGATGCCATTGCCGCCGACGAACCGCTGGTCGAGCTGGAAACCGACAAGGTGACGGTCGAAGTGCCGGCTCCCGCTGCCGGCACGCTGGTGGAGATCACCGTGAAGGAAGGCGAGACGGTCGGCGTCGGTGCCTTGCTCGGCACCATCGGTGCCGGTGCAGTCGCGCCGGCCACCAAGCCGGAGGCGGTTGCCCAGGCTTCGGCGCCCACTGCGGCCTCCACTGTCAAGGAAGCAGCCGCCCAGAGCAACCAGGTCGCCGGCGAAGGCCCGATCGAAGCGCGCACCATGCCGCCGGCGCCGAGCGCCGCCAAGCTGCTCGCCGAAAGCAACATCGCGGTCGACCAGGTGTCGGGTTCCGGCAAGCGTGGCCAGGTGCTGAAGGGCGATGTGCTAGATGCCATCGCCAAGGGTGCGCCGTCGCAGCCTGTTGAAACGCCGAAGGTGCCTGCCGCTCCGCGCGCGCCGTCCGCCGAAGGCGATGCGGTGCGCGAAGAGCGCGTGCGCATGACCAAGCTGCGCCAGACCATCGCGCGCCGCCTGAAGGATGCCCAGTCGACGGCCGCCATGCTCACCACCTTCAACGAGGTGGACATGAAGGCGGTGATGGACCTGCGCGCCAGGTACAAGGACATCTTCGAGAAGAAGCACGGCGTGAAGCTCGGCTTCATGGGCTTCTTCACCAAAGCGGTGACCCACGCGCTGAAGGAGATCCCGGCGGTCAATGCCGAGATCGACGGCACCGACATCATCTACAAGAACTACGCCCATATCGGCGTTGCCGTCGGCACCGACAAGGGCCTAGTCGTGCCGGTGGTGCGTGACGCGGACGCCATGTCGATCGCCGAGATCGAGAAGGAAATCGGCCGCCTCGGCATTGCCGCGCGTGACGGCAAGCTTTCGGTCGCCGACATGCAGGGCGGCACGTTCACGA
Source organism: Mesorhizobium sp. EU05-FHT14A09 (assembly GCF_058790995.1). Taxonomy (NCBI): domain Bacteria; kingdom Pseudomonadati; phylum Pseudomonadota; class Alphaproteobacteria; order Hyphomicrobiales; family Phyllobacteriaceae; genus Mesorhizobium; species Mesorhizobium sp. EU05-FHT14A09. The sequence goes on along the minus strand of NZ_JBYTDF010000003.1, from coordinate 44,715 downwards.
TTTCCAACGGCGGCGTTTACGGATCGCTGATGTCGACGCCGATCCTGAATGCGCCGCAGTCGGGTATCCTCGGCATGCACAAGATCCAGGAGCGTCCGATGGTGGTCGGCGGGCAGATCGTCATCCGTCCGATGATGTATCTGGCGCTCTCCTACGACCACCGCATCGTCGACGGCAAGGAAGCCGTTACCTTCCTGGTGCGCGTCAAGGAAAGCCTCGAGGATCCGGAACGCCTCGTCCTGGATCTTTAAGGCGAGCTCTCGTTGGGCAGGCTTGCTGCAATACTGGCGGTTGGCCTTGCCTCGACAGGGATGGCGAAGGCTGCTCCCTCTACGCCAGCCAATGCCGAGGTCGTCTCGCTCTCGGCTGACGAACTCGGCAGGCGCGAGATCAAGCGGACCGATATCGGCACGCTTGATCTGCCGACGGGAGAGATCATTGCCTGCGATCCGCTGGTGACCGGTCCCGAGTGGCCGGCACTGGTTCGCAAGGTCAAGCCCGGCAGATATCCGGTGACGCTGTACGAAGCACAGGGCAGGGTAGGGCTGGCGGTGTTGCGGCTGGCGCCTGGAAAGCCCTCCCGCTGGGAGATGGCGGTGGTGCCCGGCCAGGACGTCTCGACGCTCAAGGAAGGCGAGATCTTCGGCTATCCCGTCGACGCCGGCCTCGGCTCCTTCATGGACAAGACGGCAATGCCCCTGCTGACGCAGGCGCAGACCGGACTGGGCAACGACAAGAACTACTATGATGATGTCCTGGCCGCCGAATTTCAGCCCAATGCCGACCGTTTCGTCATGCATCAGCCCGTCGCCGGCAATCCCCTCAACGTCGCCATGTTCTGGAGCGGATGGGGTGACGGCTTTTACGCTTCTTATTGGGGGCTTGACGCACAGGGAGAACCGCTGGTGTTGATGACCGACTTCGGCGTCATCGAGAATGCCGACGCTCGCCAGGGCGAAAGCCCGCTCAAGAACCTGCAATGAGCATCGGACTGGGGATTGGAAATGGAAATCTCGGCCGCATCCGCTGAAATCACCGTGCTCGGCTGGAGTGTCGTCTTCCTGGTGATTCATATTCTGGTCCAGGCCCTGTCGCTCGACCTTTCGAGCGACCTCGGCCTGAGATATCTGCTCGGCCCGCGTGATCAGCCGAAGGAGACTGGAAATGTCCTGCCCGGCCGACTGAAACGCGCCCTCAACAACCTGCTGGAGACCTACCCGGCCTTTGTCGCCATGGCACTGGCCCTCGCCGTCACCGGCAAGACCGGCGGCCTTGGTGCCAGTGGCGCATGGCTCTGGTTTGCGGCGCGCATCGTGTATGTAGTCCTCTACGCGGCCGGCGTACCGGTGCTGCGCACACTGGTCTGGTTTGTCTCCATCCTCGGCCTTGCGCTGATGGTGGTCAGGCTGATGGCCTAACAAGGGGCACCGATCGATGCTTTACGTCTATGAGTTTCTCGGCCTGATGGCAGTCTTTTCGGTGCTGGTGATCTCTCCGGGCGCCGATTTCCTGCTGGTGGTGCGCCAGAGCCTCGTGCATGGCCGGCGCGCGGCCATTGTCACCAGCTTCGGCATTGGTGCCTCGCTTCTGTTCCACATCGGCTACACCATCCTCGGCATCGGCATCATCGTCGCCCAGTCGCTGTTCCTGTTCGGCCTGCTGAAATGGGCGGGTGCCGCCTATCTGGTCTATCTCGGCTGGAAGTCGCTGCGTGCCGACGCTTTCGAGATGCCGGATGAAAAGGCGGCTGCGCAAACCACGCAGGCCGCGCCGCCTTCCACGCTGCGCCTGTTCCTGCTCGGCTTCGCCACCAATGCGCTGAACCCCAAGCCGGTGCTGTTCTTCCTGTCGCTGTTCACGGCCCTGGTCAGCCACGATACGCCGGCGTCGGTCCAGGCCATCTACGGCCTGCTGATGGCAGCGACGCTGATCCTGTGGTTTGTCGGCGTCTCGACCTTCTTCACGGTCACCTCCGTCCGCGAACGCTTCGTCGCCTGGGGCCGCTGGTTCAATCGGGTCACCGGCGTGATCTTCATCGGGCTCGGCATCCGCTTGGCGACGCAGCAGGCGAATTGAGCATCCTATGAGACTGCCATTCCTCATCTCTTCCCTGGCCTTGCTCTGCGTCTCGCCTGCGCTGGCCGCCTGCCCGGTCGAGCTGGCCGTATATGGCGAACGCGAGCAGGTGGCGGAGATCGATTTCCGGCCGACCATGGGCTCGGCCACGACCACGAACAGCTTCAAGATGCTGCTGGGCAAGGATCTCGTGCTCGACGGCGTGGTGTTGTGGAGCAGCGATACGGCGCGGCCGCACGGTACCCTGATGCATCAGTGCCCGGAAGGCGATGTCACCGGCGAAGAGTTGGCCGCCTGCACCGTCTGGGAAGGCGTGGTCTACACGGCGGATGCCGCCGGCACGGTCGACCTCCTGCCCAACGAGCACAAGGATGCGCCCGGCACATTGATCTTCCCGGATCTCGCCGGGCAACTCGGCCGCTCCGCCATCAAGGACAAACTGCCCAAATTGCCCTGGGATGCCTTTGCGTTGAAGGGATGCCAGGAATGACCGCTTTCGGAAAGACATTGCTTGTCACTGGTGGCAGCCGCGGCATCGGCGCTGCCGTCTGCCGGCTGGCAGCCGGAGCCGGTTATCGTGTCGCGGTGAACTATGCTTCGAATGAAGCCGCGGCTGAGACGCTCGTGGCCGAAATCAAGGCCGCTGGCGGCGAGGCTTTTGCCATCAGGGGCGATGTCGGCAACGAGGCCGACGTGATCGCGATGTTTGTAGCCGTCGACAGGACATTCGGCGGGCTCGATGCCTTCGTCAACAATGCCGGCGTCGTCGACCGTAAGGCGCGCGTCGATGAGATGAGTGTCGAACGGCTGGAGCGCATGATGCGCATCAACGTCGTCGGCTCGATCCTGTGCGCCCGCGAGGCGGTCAGGCGCATGTCGACGCTGCGCGGCGGCACGGGCGGCGTGATCGTCAACCTTTCCTCGGCTGCGGCGACGCTGGGTTCGCCCGGCGAATATGTCGACTATGCCGCCTCCAAGGGCGCCATCGATACCTTCACCATCGGACTTGCCCGTGAAGTGGCCAATGAAGGTGTCCGCGTCAATGCCGTGCGCCCAGGCATCATCGACACCGAAATCCATGCCTCCGGCGGCCAGCCGGGACGGGTCGCGGCAATCCGCGACACCGTGCCGATGAAACGCGAAGGCAAGGCCGAAGAAGTCGCCCACGCCGTGCTCTGGCTTTTGTCGGACGCGGCATCATATACGACGGGCTCCATTGTGAACGTAAGCGGCGGCCGCTGACCGCCAGGCAGGAAGGACAAGATCATGGCTTATGACGTCGTCGTTATCGGATCTGGCCCCGGCGGCTATGTCTGCGCCATCAAGGCTGCGCAGCTTGGCCTGAAGACGGCCGTGGTCGAAAAGCGCGAGACCTATGGCGGCACCTGCCTCAACATCGGCTGTATTCCCTCCAAGGCGCTGCTGCATGCCTCCGAAATGCTGGCCGAAGCGCAGCATTCCTTCGACACGCTCGGCGTCGAGGTCGGCACGCCGAAGCTCAATCTGAAGAAGATGCTGGCGCACAAGGACGCGACCGTCGCCTCCAACGTCAACGGCGTCGCCTTCCTGTTCAAGAAGAACAAGATCGATGCCTTCCGCGGCACCGGCAAGGTGGTCGCCGCCGGCAAGGTCTCCGTCACCGGCGAAGACGGCAAGGTCCAGGAGATCGAGGCGAAGAACATCGTCATCGCCACTGGCTCGGACGTTGCCGGCATCCCGGGCGTTAAGGTCGATATCGACGAGAAGGTGATCGTTTCCTCTACCGGCGCGCTGTCGCTGGAGAAGGTGCCCGGTCACCTCGTCGTGGTCGGCGGCGGCGTCATCGGGCTGGAGCTTGGTTCGGTCTGGTCACGCCTGGGCGCCAAGGTCACGGTGGTCGAATATCTCGACAACATCCTCGGCGGCATGGATGGCGAAGTCTCCAAGCAGTTCCAGCGCATGCTGGCCAAGCAGGGCTTCGACTTCAAGCTCGGCGCCAAGGTGACGGCTGTCGCCAAAGCCAAGAAGGGTGCGTCCGTGACCTTCGAGCCGGTCAAGGGCGGCGCTGCCGAAACCATCGAAGCCGATGCGGTGCTGATCGCCACCGGGCGCCGGCCCTACACCGATGCGCTCGGCCTCAAGGAAGCCGGCGTGGACGTGGACGAGCGCGGCCGGGTGAAGACCGACGGGCACCTGCGCACCAACGTGCCAGGCATCTATGCGATCGGCGACGTGGTGGCAGGCCCGATGCTGGCGCACAAGGCCGAGGACGAAGGCGTCGCGGTGGCTGAGACCATCGCCGGCCAGGCCGGCCATGTGAACTACGACGTCATTCCGGGCGTCGTCTACACCAGCCCCGAGGTTGCCTCCGTCGGCAAGACCGAGGAAGAGCTGAAGAAGGCGGGGATCGACTACAAGGTCGGGAAATTCCCGTTCACGGCCAATGGCCGCGCGCGCGCCATGCTGCACACCGACGGCTTTGTGAAGATCCTGGCCGACAAGGCGACCGATCGCGTGCTCGGCGTGCATATCCTGGGCTTCGGCGCCGGCGAGATGATCCATGAGGCGACCGTGCTGATGGAATTCGGCGGCTCCTCGGAAGATCTCGCCCGCACCTGCCACGCGCACCCGACGATGTCGGAAGCGGTCAAGGAGGCAGCGCTCGCCACCTTCTTCAAGCCAATCCATCTCTAGATGGCTGGGGGCGGCGCTCCGTCGCGCCGCTCTCGCTCCTTGTTTTGACGCAATTCCGGCCGGAAAACCGCTATGCGCTTTCCCTGGAATTGCTCCGGCAAACGAAAAACGGCCCGCCGAAAGGCGGGCCGTTTTGTTTCATGACACTGCCGGTTATTGGGCCGGAGCAGCTGGAGCCGGTGTGGCCGGGGCAGGCTCTGCAGGCTTCGCCGGTTCGGCAGGCTTGGCCGGTTCGGCGGCAGGTGCTGCCGGGGCCGGTGTGCTGGCCGCCGGAGCTTCGGCCGGAGCCGGATGCTCACCGCCGCTGCGGCCGAAGACGAAATACGCGACGACGGCCAGAACGACGATAACGAGTGCGATCAGCCAGCCGCTGCCGCCACCACCAGAGCTTGGAGAGCTGTTGGATGAATCCGCCATGGAAGTCCTCCTGGGAGAAAGTTATCAATCAACGCCAATCGACGCGCAACGCGTGATTGTGTGTTGAATCTAGAAGCCGCAAGGCGTCAAAACAACGACAGTGGCGCTAAAATCAACAAATCGCCCAGCTTTTTTGCCTTTCGGCAGGGTAAAATCGAGAGATCGAAATCTATAGCCGGCTTTTTACTGATGAAAACCGTGACGCCGGCACCAGTCCTGGTTCCACGACAGCGACATTTGGTCAGCTGATTCTATGGCTGCGATGGCGCTAGAATGAAATTGCTCGGGACCCTTCGGAACCGGAGCAACAGGAGATGGCTGACATGCACAATCTCTCCGGACATCAAAGCATCCTGCCCGCGGCGCAGTTCTTCGACCGCTATTCGATCGAAGTCGACGGCCAGAACCTCGACGCGCGCACCGCGGCGGAACGTGTCATGCTGCGTCGGCCCGGCTGGATCCGCTGGCTGATGGCATTGCGCAACCTCATGGTCCAGCCATTCGGTCTGAAGGCGGGGCCTACCGACATCCCGGCCGGTCAGGAACAGATCGGTTTCTTTCCCTTGATCGACGAAAGCCCGTCAACCGTTGTTCTGGGCCTGGACGACCGGCATCTCGATTTCCGGCTTCTGGTCGAAGTGGACGAGCTCGGCGGCGGCCGGCAGTCGATCAGCGCCACGACTTTCGTTGCCACGCACAATCTGCTCGGCCGTGCTTACCTGGCGATCGTCATGCCGTTCCATCGCGTCATCGTGCCGGCGATGCTGTCGCGAGTTGCCTGAGAGCCGTCAGTTGACGGCAGTGACGGTATATCCCGCCTTGCGGAAATGCTCGACCAGCCCGTCCGCCCCGGGCAGATGCAACGCACCGACTGCCATGAAGGCGTTTCCCTTGGCCATGACCGGCAGCGCACGTTCGGCCATGGTCTTGTTTCGGTTGGTGATCATGGCCTGTTCGAAGGCCGCATAGCCTTCCGCGTCTTCCGCTGCTTCCGGAAGCGCCACCCGAAACAGCGGCCAGATCATGCCGATGTCACCGCGCTGGTAGAGCACGATCATCGTTTCAGACACATCGTTGATCTTGTCGCCCAGCTTGAGCGTCTCCAGCAATCCCTTGACGTGCTGTTCCATCGGCAGCGAAGCCATGGCACGCAATTGATCTGCGGCTGTCTCCAGCCCTTGTAGGTCCTTGCCCGCTGCCTTCGCCCGTTCCGCCAGATTGACGTCGAGCACCGGCTTTCCTTCATTCTTGCGCGCCATTTCACAGGCCGGCAGCGAAACCATCGCCGACAGCATCCAGGGTTTCATCTTGGCGACGGAAGCCGAAGGAATGCCGCGCGCACCCAGGCCTTTGTCCAGCGCCTTGACGTCGTCCGGCGACAGGAACGTGCCGAGGCTCTTGCCGTCGGTAAACATCATCAGCTCCGGCTCCTTGGCCAGCGCTGCCATCATCCTACCCTGGTCGAGCACGTCGGTGGTTTCGATGATCACGGTCTGGGAGTCGTCGAAGGCCTTTTGCGCAAGCGGTGGCAGGGTCACCACGCGCGGGTCGGTCATGTGCATGGTACCGAACAGCCAGGACGGCTTCTCGCCGGCCTTCTCCAGCTTCCACAGCAGGCCCTTGCCGTTGGGCACCGCTGCCGCTTCCTTTTCGATCGCGGCATAGGCCGCCGGATCGCTCTTCTGCAGCCCGGCAACCATATCGGCCCCGCTGCAGGCTATCGCCTCTGCATGCGCACGGCTGGAAGCGAGCAGCGCCACCACCACGAAAGACAGGAACAGAAGCAGGTTGAGTGCCGCAAGCAGCTTCAGCGACAGATGCGCGAAACGGTCGACTTTTGTCAGGGCAATGTTCATGGCGACTGTTCTAGGCGCCAAAGGCGGCAAAACGGTTAACCGGGCGATGAAAATTGCTTCGAACAGTCTCAGGCGCGAGGGTGCGCCGCCTCGTAGATGTCGAGCAATCGCGCTGTATCAACGGCGGTATAGATCTGGGTCGTCGACAGGCTGGCATGCCCAAGCAGTTCCTGGATGGTGCGCAGATCGCCACCACGCCCCAGCAGATGTGTCGCGAAGGAATGGCGCAGCGCGTGCGGCGTCGCGGTCTCCGGCAGGTTCAATGCCGAGCGCAGCTTCACCATCTCGCGCTGGATGATGGCGGCATTGAGCGGTCCGCCGCGAGCACCGCGAAACAACGGTCCATCGGCGCCGAGATGATAAGGAGAGAGCCTGCGGTATTCGGCAACCGCCTGGAACGCCACCGGCAGCACCGGCACCAGCCTGACCTTGCCGCCCTTGCCGTTGACGCGCAATACGGTCTCCGACGCATGCGCAAGATCTCCACCGGTCAGCCCAAGCGCTTCGGAAATGCGCAGACCCGACCCGTAGAGCAAGGTAAGGACGGCCGCATTGCGCGCGGCGATCCAGGGCTCCTCCGCCATTTGCTCGCCGGTCGAAACGACCCGGCGCGCATCGGCCGCCGTAAGCGGTTTGGGCAGCGACTTCGGCTGTTTCGGCGCGCGCAGCGCCACGGCGCCAGCGGCATTTGCCAGCCCGCGCCGTTCCAGGAACCGCAGCAGCGAGCGCACACCGGCAAGCCCGCGTCCCAAGGTGCGGGCGCCCGCACCTTGGTTGCGGCGCTGGGCAAGAAAGCCGCGCAGGTCTGCAGGGCGCAGGGCGGCGATGTCGGCGATGCCAGCCGGACCGCCGACATGGCCGGTCAGGAATTGCAGGAACTGACGCGTATCGCGCTCATAGGCGTCCACCGTCAGCACCGACAGCCGGCGCTCACCGGCCAACGCCTTCAACCAGCTTTCGCGGGCGGCCTGAAGGTCCGGCTTGGCGGCGATGAGGAATTCCTGCATTGGCAGAGCGAGTCCCGTTGACTAGAGCAATTCCAGGAAAAGTGCGTAGCGGTTTTCCGTCCGGAATTGCGTAAACACAAAAGATTAGAGCATTGCAGGCGATTCTGTTTTCGCCGGAAATGCTCTAGAACACCTGACAGACTCCCCATTGGGAGGCGGTGCTGCGGACCAGCATTTGCCTTTCAGGTTACCAAGCGATGAAGCGCGGCCGATGAGCAAACCGAAAAATCCTGTCCAGATGGCCGTGATCGGCGCTCCACACGGCATCAAGGGCGAGCTGCGCGTGAAAACCTTCACCGGCGATCCATTGGCGCTCGCCGACTATGGTCCGCTTTATTCGAAGGACGGCCGGGCCTTGGAGATCCTTGATATCCGTCCTGCCGGCAACGTCGTCGTGGTGCGCTTCAAGAGCGTCAGCGATCGCACCGCGGCCGAGGCGCTGACCAATGTTGAACTGTTCATCGACCGCTCGGCCCTGCCCGACGACGGCGACGACGACGAATTCTACCATACCGACCTGATGGGCCTCGCTGTGAAGGACGATACCGGGGCAACCATCGGAAAAATCGTATCGGTGCAGAATTTCGGTGGCGGCGACATCCTCGACCTCACGCTTGGGTCTCGCAAGGGCGTGCTCATCCCGTTCACCCAGGCAGCTGTGCCCGAGGTTTCAGTTTCCGGTGGCTTCGTGCGCATCGATCCGGTCGCGGCCGGCCTTGTCGACGATGAAGACGGCGATGGCGAGCCCGACGATGAGACGGCACCCGGCCGTGACGGCTTCGATGCCAAAAAGCGGCCGCGCGGTCCGAAGGACGCCGGAGGCAACCGGTGAGCTTTTCGGCTTCCGTCCTGACGCTCTATCCGGAGATGTTTCCCGGCGCGCTCGGCCTCTCGCTGGCCGGCCGGGCGATGGAACGTGGCGACTGGTCTCTGCAGCCGATCCAGATCCGTGACTTCGCTTTCGACAGGCACCGCACCGTCGATGATTCCCCGGCCGGTGGCGGCGCCGGCATGGTGATGCGCGCCGACGTGCTGGCACGTGCCATCGATCATGCCGCACCTGACGGCGATCCCCGCCCGAAACTGCTGATGAGCCCACGCGGCAAGCCGCTGACGCAGGCGCGCGTGCGCGAACTGGCGGCGGGGCCGGGCGTCGTCATCCTATGCGGCCGCTTCGAAGGCGTCGACCAGCGTGTGATCGAAGCGCGCGAGTTGGAAGAGGTTTCGATCGGTGATTTCATTCTGTCTGGCGGCGAACCGGCAGCGCTGGTTGTGCTCGACGCGGTCGTTCGGCTCCTGCCCGGCGTCATGGGCAATGAACGTTCCGGCGAGGAAGAGAGCTTCGAGAACGGCCTGCTCGAACATCCGCACTATACGCGGCCGCAGGAGTTCGAGGGTCGGCCCATCCCTGACGTGCTGGTTTCGGGAAACCACGCCAGGATCGCGGCATGGCGGCACGAACAGGCCGAAAAGCTGACGGCAGAACGACGGCCGGATCTGTTGGCCGGAAACTTTAGCCGCGAGCGTGGCTAGGCTTTCAGGAAGTAATATGCCGCCAGGAACAATCCCACCGCGATGACGAAGCCGCGCACCGCGTTCTGCGGCACGCGCTTGGCAATCCAGACGCCAACATAACCGCCGACCGCGACCGCCGGGATCATGACGATCGCCTGCGGCCAGGACACCACGCCGCCCGACACGAAGATCAGGATCGCGACCGCGGCAATGACGATGGAGAACATGTTCTTCAGCGCATTGAGGCGGTGGTAGTCGCCGCTCTGGGTCAGGCCCAGCGTGGCCAGCATCATCACGCCCATGCCGGCGCCGAAAAAGCCGCCATAGATGGCAGTGGCGAACTGCATGAGGGCGCCCGGCACGGTGCCGACCGCGGCCGGCTGGCCCGGTTTCGGCTTCGGCTTCAGCCACGGGCCGGCGGCAAACAGCGCGGTTGCCGCGATCAGCAGCCAGGGCACCATGATGCGGAAGGACGGGTTATCGAGCGCGAGCAGGAGCAGTGCGCCGCCGAGCGCGCCGATGGCCGATACGATGCAGAGCAGCAGGGCGCTGCGCCAGATGGCGCGGATGTCGCTCCAGTAAGCCAGCGTCGACGTGATGTAGCCCGGAAACTGCGTGATCGACGATGTTGCATTGGCCGAGATCGGCGGAATGCCCAGAACGCTCATCGCCCCGAAAGTGAGGAAAGTGCCGCCACCGGCAACGGCGTTGACGATGCCGGACAGCAGGCCGGCAGCAAAGAGAATGGCGGCGTCGATGAACGTCAAGGCTGTCCCTGTCGCGAGCATGTCATGCAGGTTTAGGGACGTCTCGACCGCTGCGCAAGCAAACTCAGGCCTTGCTCATCAGCTCCAGCAACGCTTCTGCCGTCGCTTTCGGTGCCTCCTGCGGAATGTTGTGCCCGACACCCGGCAGGATCCGGCGTTCGAACGGACCGGAGAATTGATGGCCATCCTCCTCATCAGGTGGACCGACGCCGTCGTCGGCACCACACAGCGAGATTGTCGGCACCGAAATCAGCGGCTGCCTCTCCAGCCGGTCCTCGATCGCCTGCAACTCGGGATCGCCGGGCGCATAGCCAAAGCGATGCCGATAGGAGTGGATGACGATGTCGACGAAATCGGGATTGTGAAAAGACGCTGCGGTGCTTGCGAAATCATCGTCGCTGAAGTTCCAGGTCGGCGACCACAGCTTCCACAACAGCCGGGTCAGCGCTTCGCGGTTTTCAGTCAGTCCGCGCACGCCGCGCGCCGAATGGAAATAGTACTGATACCAGTAGCGATACTCGTCCTTGGGCGACGCCGGCTTCACCGATGCCGGGATGTTCTGGATGTTGTAGCCATCACCGGTTACCAGGCAGCGTGCCCGCTCCGGCCACAGCGCGGCAACGATGCAGGCGGCGCGACCGCCCCAGTCATAGCCGGCCAGTGCGGCTTTTTCGATCGACAGCGCATCCATCAGGTCGATGAGATCCTGTCCGAGCCCGGCTTGCTGGCCCGAACGCATCGAACCTTCAGAGCGGAAGCGTGTCGACCCGTAACCGCGCAGATAGGGCACGATGATGCGATGCCCATGCGCCGCCAGCAGGGGCCAGACGGCATCATAGGCGTGCGGATCGTAGGGAAAGCCATGCAGCAGGATGATCGGGGCGCCGTTTGGCCCGCCGTGCTCTTCATAGGCGATGTCGAGCAGTGCGGTACGCGCGAAACGGATGGGACTGGGTTCGGTCATGGGTAGAGCTTCCCTTTGGGCCGTCTTTTTGGCATTGTGAGAGAGCTCAACCAACCAGCCACGGTAAAAAATACCGTTGGACAGGTGACAAACGCGCGAAATAGCGCTATGTGCCGCGCCGAACCGGACAAGCATCGTCCGGACCCGTCAACAATGGCGGTGTAGTCGCCCCTGCTGGACATCCTCGGATGGAAGGCATAACCGAGCGGTCATGCAGACTGCAAGGCAAGTGCAGGGCGCTCTGGCTGTCGGAAGAACAAGAAGTGGATTTTTGAGATGGATATTCTCCGTCAGCTCGAGGCCGAACAGGCCGCCAAGATCGAAGCCAAGCGCAAGCTGCCCGAATTCCAGCCCGGCGACACCGTGCGCGTCCAGGTGCGCGTCACCGAAGGCTCCCGCACCCGCGTTCAGGCCTATGAGGGCGTCGTGATTGCCCGCTCCGGCTCCGGCTTCCAGGAAAATTTCACCGTCCGCAAGATTTCCTACGGCGAAGGCGTGGAACGCGTGTTCCCGGTCTACTCGCCGATGGTCGAAGCGGTCGAGATCGTCCGTCGCGGTAAGGTCCGCCGCGCTAAGCTCTATTACCTGCGCGATCGTCGCGGCAAGTCGGCTCGTATCTCCGAGAACACCGGCGTGCGCGCCCGCAAGCTGAACGACGAGGAGCGCGAAGCGCTCGCCGCCGAGAAGGCCCGCATCGAAGCTGAGAAGGTTGCTGCTGCCGAGGCGCTGGCCGCCGAGAAGGCAGCTCAGGAAGCCGCCGAGAAGAAGGCCGCCGCCGAGGCCGCTGCTGCTGCGGAAACCGCGGCTGCCGAATAATATCTTCGGCTGATATCGATTTTGAAAAAGGCGGCTTGGGCCGCCTTTTTCATTTCCAGTTTCGCCAGCGCCATCGACGCGATGACAACCGGAGAGGAAAACAAACAAGCGAGTTGACTCTATTTATTTTGTACACTAATAATTTGCACACAAATCAAATGGAGATGACGATGTCTGCTTTGTATTCCACCGAAGCCCGTGCCGTTGGCGGCCGCGCCGGTCATGTGAAGTCCGCTGACGGCCTGCTCAACCTCGACCTCGCCATGCCGAAGGAGTTGGGCGGCAAGGGCGGCGCCACCAATCCGGAGCAGCTCTTCGCTGCCGGCTATTCCGCCTGCTTCGAAAGCGCCATGCGTTTCATTGCCGGCAAGCAGAAGCTGCCGCTGGCGGATGCCGCGGTGACAGCGAAGATCGACCTTTTGCCGAACGGCGAGGGCGGCTTCCGGCTCGGCGCTGAACTCATCGCCGAAACCAAGGGCCTGGATCAGGCTGCGGCCGAGGCGCTGGTTGCCGCGGCGCATAAGGTCTGCCCTTATTCCAATGCGCTCAAGGGCAATGTAGACGTCGCTCTTTCGGTGAAGGCTGGATGACCCTTTCGAACACGACCACGGAAGAAATTGCTGCGAGCCGGGTGCAGACGCCCCGGCTCGACCGGCAGTTGTGCTTCGCGCTCTATTCGGCCAGCGGGCTGATGACCAAGCTCTACCGCCCGCTGCTGGCGCCGCTTGGGCTGACCTATCCGCAATATCTCACCATGCTGGCTTTGTGGGAAAAAGCACCGCGCACGGTCGGCGAACTGGGCGACACGCTCGGTCTCGACCCGGCCACGCTGACGCCACTGCTCAAGCGCATGGAAGTGGGCGGGTTGATCAGCCGCCGCCGTGACCCTGCCGACGAGCGGCGCGTTCTGGTGCAGCCAACAGCAGAGGGCGAAGCGCTGCGCGCCGCGGCCAGCGGTATCCAGGAGGCTCTTGGCTGCCAGCTGCCCCTCGAACCGACGGAACTGGGCAAGCTGCGCGACACGTTGAATGGACTGGTCAGCCAGTTGCGGGCTGTAGAAGCCCGGGCCGCAGCGGTCGAACAGGGCGGTGAAGGATAATTCGTCCCGGATTCCGCTTCTTTCCGGTATCGAATTCCAGTTTCTTCGTCCCAGCTGCAGCACCGCAGCTTGCAAGGTTATGCCGGAACGCTAATGTCGGCGATCTTTTTCGACCGTCGACGGAATTCCCGCGCGGTCCGTGTTCCTCGGGGGAAGTCTCATGATCCGATCGAAACTCGTGCTGGCCGCGATTGCTGCCTGCCTTCTCGCGCCGATTGCGGCCGCCGCCCAGACCTTGCCGGACCTCGCCGGCAAGAAGGTCGTGGTAGTGACGGAAAACGCCTACCCGCCGCTGCAGTTCGTCGATCCCAAGTCGGGCAAGCAGATCGGCTGGGAATATGACTTCATGAACGAAATCGCCAAGCGGCTGAACTTTAAGGTCGAATACCAGAACACCTCCTGGGATGCGATGATCCAGTCCGTTGCCGACAAGCAGTATGACATCGGCATGACCGGCATCACCATCAATGACGAGCGCAAGGCCAAGGTTGATTTCTCCGACCCTTACATGCGCAACGAACAGTTCATGCTGGTGCGTGGCGATGAGAGCCGCTTCAATGACGCCAAGAGCTTCGGTGCCTTCAAGGACGGTCTGATCGGCGCACAGCCGGGCACCTCGCCCTTCTACACCGCGGTCTATTCGGTGCTGGACGGCAATGAGCAGAACCCGCGCATCAAGCTGTTCGAAACCTTCGGCGCTACCGTTCAGGCGCTGAAATCAGGCGACGTCGATGTCGTGCTCACCGATTCCACAGCCGGCAAGGGTTATGTCGACGCCTCGGAAGGCAAGCTGAAGCTTGTCGGCGGCGCGCTCGGCACCGAGGATTTTGGGTTCATCTTCGCCAAGGGCTCCGATCTGGTGAAACCGGTCAATGAGGCGATCGCCGCCATCAAGGCCGACGGCACCATCGACGCCCTGAACAAGAAATGGTTCCTCGACTACAAGGTTGGCCAGTAGGCAATCGCTTGATGGGATCAGCCGGCGGCGTACTGACTGGCGCCGGCATGATCGACCACATAAAGCCACGAGCCATCAGCCTGCCTGCGAATGATTTCGGCAGTGAAGCCGGAATAGAAGACGATGCCTTTGTCATCGGTCAGCGTGAAATCGGCGCGCAGCAGCGCCAGATCGCCATGTTCCACGCAGAAGGTGTTGTTCGACACCATCGTGCCGGGCAATTCGATGAGCTTCTGCAATTCTGTCGCGATCGCTGCGCTACCAGAGAGACGTCTCCCACTCGCATCGACCAGCAACTGCGCGTCGTCTTCGTAGAGCGAGAGCAGTTCGGCAAGATTTCCGATGTTGCGGGCCGCCGCAAAAGCTCCATTCATCTCAGCCGGCTGATAGACTTTTCTTGACATTGGCTTTCTCCTGTTTCGAGAACAGAACCATGTCGTCTCAGAACTATCCAAATGGGAACCCAACATGACCGAACCGGCGATGGCCGAAGCCAGCCTGGAAACGCCTGCACCACGACGACCGCATCTGTGCCCGGTCGAGGATTGGCTGGCCTTCCTCGGTCATCGCTGGAACGCGCTGGTCCTGTGGCACCTGTCCGCTGGCGCCAAGCGGCACGGCGAGTTGATGGCCTGCCTGCCCGGCATCACCGCAAAAGTGCTGTCGGAACGGCTGGACGGCCTGATGCAGCGGGGACTGATCGAACGTGATGCGGTCTCGACCTTCCCGCGCGGTGTCGTCTATTCACTTTCCGACGGTGGCCGTCAGGTCGTTGCCATTCTCGACCGCTTCGAGGCACTGCCTTGCTCCTTTGGCGAGCCGCGACATTGATCCCGTCCGCATCCGGCAAGCAGGCCAAGGAATTTCCCTGGTGGCTCGCGGTAGCTGCCACCATCGCGGTGATCGCGGCCTTTGCGATCGCCACCAGCGACGTCTACGCCCAGGTTTTCGCCACCGTCGCGCAAGGCATCGGCATCACCATCTTCGTCGCGCTGGTTGCATTCCTGCTGGCGGCAACGATCGGCCTTGGCATCGCGCTGATGGGACTGTCGGGATCGATCTGGCTGCGGCAGGCCGCACGCTTCTATGTCGAGATCATGCGCGGCATCCCGGTTTTGGTGCTTCTGTTCTGGATCGCCTTCGCCGGCGTGCCCGCTTTTGTCGCAGGCTGGAACTTCATCACCTTGCCGTTGCAGCAGGCCGGCTACATGGACGCACTGCTGGTGCGCGAAGTTTCACTGCTGTGGCGTGCCATCATCGCGCTTGCCTTCGGTTATTCGCCCTTCATCGCAGAAATCTTTCGAGCCGGTATCCAGTCGGTCGACATTGGCCAGGTCGAGGCTGCCAAGGCGCTCGGCTTGAGCCGCGGGCAGCGTTTCAGGTTCATCGTCATGCCGCAGGCGATCAGGGTCATCCTGCCCCCGCTTGGCAACGACTTCATCGCCATCACCAAGGATTCCTCACTGGTCTCGGTGCTTGGCGTCGCCGACATAACCCAGATGGGCAAGATCTACGCGTCCGGTTCCTTCCGCTTCTTCGAGACCTATTCCATCGTCGCCTACATCTACCTGACCCTCACCGTCAGCCTGTCGCTGGCGCTCAGAGCCCTGGAACAACGCATGCGGCGAAGCCAGCGCCAGGGCTGACACCCTCGTGGAGCCTTTCCGCGTTTCCGTGAAAACGGCAACGCTCCACGGTTGACGCCAGCACGGTTCGCTTCCACGCTGGCCCGAAGCTTGACTGCAGGGAGAGACGCGATGGGTAGCGACAAGGCGCATGCGGCGCTGGACTCCGTCTATGGCGCTGGTTCACCTGATGCCCTCGATGCTGCCTATGCCGCCTGGGCGGCGAGCTATGACCGGGAAACCGCTTCGCTCGGCTATCTGCTGCCTTTCCTGATCACCGCCTGGGTGACGCGTTATGTGGCGGCGGGCGAAGGCCCGTTGCTCGACGCCGGCTGCGGCACCGGTCTCACCGGCCCGCAGCTCAGGGCGCTCGGCTATTCCGATCTTGCCGGGCTCGACCTCTCTGATGAAATGCTCCAGGTCGCAGCCGGGCGGCAGACCTATGGCGAACTGAAAAAGGCGATGCTCGGCGGCCCGCTGCCTTGGCCGGACCGGCATTTCCGCGCTTTCTTCTCAACCGGTGTCTTCACCATCGGTCACGCGCCGGCCTCCGGCTTGCATGAACTGGTGCGCATCACGAAAGCCGGTGGCCATGCCATCTTCACCGTGCGCGACCAGGTGTTCGAAACCGGCGGGTTCCGCCAGGTTTTCATCGAACTGGAACAGGCCGGCAAATGGCGGCCGCTCGAAGAGAGCCCGTGGTTCCGCTGCTACGCCGTTGCCGACCCCGACGCTCAGGTGAAGGCTCTCGTGTTCGAGGTCCTCTGACGCCAGTGGCGAGTTGAAGCGCCTCACGCCTCTGGCGCAAAACGGAAGTGGCCGACGATGCGGAAGGCGAACAGCGTATCCTCAACCTTGGCGCCGGCGCCGATGTTATGCACCACCAGCGGCCGCTGGCCATCCGATGCCATCTTGCCGGTGACGATGGCGATGTGGGGCAAATTGCCGGGCAGCCGCTGGGTGACAAGATCGCCCGGCTGATAGGCGGCCGCATCATCGGCAACCTCCAGCGCCGCGCCCTTCCGCTTGAAGAAGGTTTCGAGGTTGGGGACGCGGCGATGATCGATGTTGCGATCCGGCCGCTTGCGGCCCCAGATCTTCGGATAGGCGCTAAACGCCGCTTGCATGTCCTTGTTGACCAGGCGCTGCAGGTCGACTTTGAACGCCTTGCGGTAGGCGCGCACCACTACATCCGTGCATACGCCACGCTCCGCAGGAACATCACCGCCAGGATAATCGAGCTGCACATAGGCCGGGTCATAGATGACCGTCACGCCGACCTGACCGAGCGCCGCATCGACCAGCCGCATGGTCCATGGCTGCGATTGCTGAGCGGCCAAGACCGGACGTGGCAAAAGCATTGGACCGGCAGCCAGCGCCAGGGATTTCAGGACGGTTCGGCGGTCGACCATGCAGGGCCCCTCGTTTCGCCCCCAAGGCAATCGAGCTTTCAGGCATATTTGCGACCAGCGCAGCGGTCCGAAGATCGGAACCGATTTTCGGAAAGTGCAGAAGTCCTTTGCGTGTCCGAACGGACGCGCGCCTCCAAGCGGCGCAATTGCCGAAAAGCCAAAAGATTGCTATGGCAACAGTGATGGAAGAGCTTTTCGGCGATCCGGCCTACAAGGGCTTCGTGCTGCAGGACAAGAAACGCCTGCCCGCGCGCTTCTTCGCCCGCATTTCCGGCGCGCTGACCAGCCGACTTAGCTGACGGCCGACTGCGCCCCATTCCGGCCGGCGCATCTCCGCATCTTCCTTGCATCACATCGACGGATTTACGCACATGAGCGCACCGCGCACCCTCTACGACAAGATTTTCGACGAACACGTGGTCGACCGCCAGGACGACGGCACCTGCCTGCTCTGGATCGACCGCCACCTCGTGCATGAGGTGACCAGCCCGCAGGCTTTCGAGGGCCTACGCATGGCCGGCCGCAAGGTTCGTCACCCGGAAAAGA
The DNA here is from genome assembly GCF_058790995.1 of Mesorhizobium sp. EU05-FHT14A09. NCBI lineage: Bacteria > Pseudomonadati > Pseudomonadota > Alphaproteobacteria > Hyphomicrobiales > Phyllobacteriaceae > Mesorhizobium > Mesorhizobium sp. EU05-FHT14A09. The sequence continues at coordinate 26,984 of NZ_JBYTDF010000003.1, read as the reverse complement.
CCCTCGCCGTCGTCGACCACAACGTGCCGACCTCGCCGGACCGCGTGAACGGCATCAAGAACGAGGAAAGCCGCATCCAGGTCGAGGCCTTGGCCAAGAACGCCGCCGACTTCGGGGTCGAGTATTATTCCGAGAAGGATCGCCGCCAGGGCATCGTTCACATCATCGGCCCCGAGCAGGGGTTCACCCTGCCGGGCATGACCATCGTCTGCGGCGATAGCCACACCTCCACCCATGGTGCTTTCGGCGCCCTGGCGCATGGTATCGGCACCTCGGAAGTCGAGCACGTGCTCGCCACCCAGACGCTGATCCAGAAGAAGGCCAAGAACATGCTGGTGCGTGTCGACGGCCAGCTGCCGGAGGGTGTCACCGCCAAGGACATCATTCTCGCCATCATCGGCGAGATCGGCACCGCCGGCGGCACCGGCTATGTCATCGAATATGCCGGCGAGGCGATCCGCGCGCTGTCGATGGAAGGCCGCATGACCATCTGCAACATGTCGATCGAAGGTGGCGCCCGCGCCGGCCTGATCGCCCCGGACGAGACTACCTTCGCTTACGTGAAGGACAAGCCGCGTGCGCCGCAGGGCGAAGCCTGGGACATGGCCCTCGACTACTGGAAGACGCTGCAGTCGGACGAAGGCGCCCATTACGACAAGGTCGTGGTGCTCGATGCCGGCAAGCTGCCGCCCATCGTCACCTGGGGCTCTTCGCCCGAGGACGTGACCTCGGTGCTCGGCGTCGTGCCAAACCCCGACGAGATCGCCGACGAGAACAAGCGCAACTCCAAGAAGCGCGCGCTTGAGTATATGGGCCTCGAACCCGGCACCAAGATCACCGACATCAAGCTCGACCGCGTCTTCATTGGCTCCTGCACCAACGGCCGCATCGAGGATCTGCGCGCCGTCGCCGCCGTCGCCAAGGGCAAGAAGGTCGCCGCGACCGTCAACGCCATGATCGTACCGGGCTCCGGTCTGGTGAAGGAGCAGGCCGAGGCCGAAGGCCTCGACAAGATCTTCATCGAAGCCGGCTTCGACTGGCGCGAACCGGGCTGCTCGATGTGCCTGGCCATGAACGACGACCGCCTCAAGCCGCATGAGCGCTGCGCTTCGACCTCGAACCGCAATTTCGAGGGTCGCCAGGGCTTCAAGGGCCGTACGCATCTGGTGTCGCCAGCCATGGCCGCCGCCGCCGCGATCGCCGGCCACTTCGTCGACATCCGCGACTGGAACTGATTGTAGAGCGATCTTCCTCACAACTAAAAAAGGCCTCGGCGGGAAACCTGCCGGGGCCTTTTTCTTTGAGATTTTTCAACCACAGACTAAGCCCGCGACTGCGGGCCGCCGGTCATCCGGCGCCCCCCGCGGAGGGCCAGCCGCCGACAGGCGGCGGTACGGCCCGTGAGCGGAACAATGGCAGATGACCGCAAGCACGACCGTGCGTCGCGCCTCGTGGCGCGCCCCGTCCGGAGCGAGCCGCGAAGCGGCGACAGCGTGAGGACGAATTAAGCCGCCTTCTTCTTCGGCTGGATCAGGCCGCGCTCAACCAGCAGCTCGGCGATCTGCACGGCGTTGAGGGCAGCGCCCTTGCGCAGGTTGTCGGAGACGATCCACATGTTGAGGGCGTTGTCGAGCGTCGAATCCTCGCGGATGCGCGAGATGTAGGTTGCGTCTTCACCAGCGGACTCGATCGGCGTGATGTAGCCGCCGTCCTCGCGCTTGTCGATGACCAGGCAGCCCGGCGCCTCGCGCAGGATGTCGCGCGCCTCGTCGGCCGTGATCGGCTTCTCGAACTCGACATTAACCGCTTCCGAGTGACCGATGAACACCGGCACGCGCACGCAGGTGGCCGTCAGCTTGATCTTGGGGTCGAGCATCTTCTTGGTCTCGGCCACCATCTTCCACTCTTCCTTCGTGGAGCCGTCTTCCATGAACACGTCGATGTGCGGGATGACGTTGAAGGCGATGCGCTTGGTGAACTTCTTGGCCTCGACCGGGTCGGCCACGAAGACGGCGCGCGTCTGCGTGAACAGCTCGTCCATGCCTTCCTTGCCGGCACCCGACACCGACTGGTAGGTCGCAACGACGATGCGCTTGATGGTCGCCGCGTCATGCAGCGGCTTCAGCGCCACCACCAACTGCGCGGTCGAGCAGTTCGGATTGGCGATGATGTTCTTCTTGGAGAAGCCCTCGATCGCGTCCGGGTTCACTTCGGGGACGATCAGCGGCACTTCCGGGTCGTAGCGGAACGCCGACGAATTATCGATGACGACACAGCCCTGCTTGCCGATCCTGGGCGACCATTCCTTGGAAACGTTGCCGCCGGCCGACATGACGGCGATGTCGGTGTCGGAGAAGTCGTAACCTTCCAGCGCCTTCACCTTCAGCGTCTTGTCGCCGAAGGACACTTCGGTGCCCTGGCTGCGCCGCGAGGCGAGCGCGACGACTTCACTGACCGGGAAGCCGCGTTCTTCCAGAATGTTGAGCATTTCGCGGCCCACATTGCCCGTGGCGCCGACTACCGCAACCTTGAAACCCATAGAAAAATTCTCCTGTCGCTCTCCGCTCGTTCTGCTTGGAGAAACCCGCCGGCCACCGCGGGTCTCGCCTCCCTCGGGCCAGACCCGGGGAGAGGGCGAGAAGGCCAAGGGAGATCAAACCGTGGTGACGGTAGTTTTTTTGGCCATAGTTTTGGTCGAGGACAGGAGCGCACGCTGCCGGCCGCCCGCAACCATGTTGCCATGGCCGGGGAAGTCGAATGCGAAAAGAGCCATAATAAGGCCGCGCATGAAGACGTTCCTGTTCGGTGCCGGCTTTTACGCCGATTGCGCAAAGAGTCAATCGTGGTATGGGCACGGCGAAACGCCAACGACGAAGTTCGGCTGGGCTGTGGCGGTCAGATCACGTTGAGCTCGCGGAACGGCCGGCCTTCCGCCACGCGGGCATAACCGAAAGCCGAACAGTCGATGCTGCGGTAGCCGCCATGCATGATCAGCTCGGCCAGCGCCTTGCCGACCGCCGGCGCCTGCTGCAGGCCATGACCGGAGAAGCCGTTGGCGAAGATGAAGTTCTTCACCTCGGGATGCGGGCCGATCACCGCGTTCTGGTCGAGCGTGTTGTAGTCGTAGTGGCCAGCCCAGGCGCGCGTCATCTTGATCGCTTCGAAGGCAGGGATGCGGGTGGCCAGCACCGGCCAGATCGTTTCCTCGAACAGGGACCAGTCGGGCTCGAAATCGGTCGGATCGGCGGCAAGTTCGCCGTCTTCCGGCTCGGCGCCGCCGGTGATGTAGACCGAACCTTCCGGGCGCACATAGATGCCGCTCGGATCGACCAGCAGCGGCAGGTCTTCGTAGCGCTCGCGCGCCTCGAACACGAACACCGAGCGCTTGCGCGGTTCGACCGGCAGGTCGAGCCCGGCCATCGCCGAAACCTTGCCGGCATTGGGGCCGGCGGCGTTGACGACGATGCCGGCCTGCAGCGTCTCGCCATTGTCCAGCGCCACCGACTGGATCGTGTCGCCGTCACGGGCAATGGCTGTGACGGAAGCGGTGATCAGGTCGACCGACTTGCTGCGCAGCGCCTTACGGAACAGCTGCAGATAGGCATGGGCGTCGAACCAGCCCTCGCCGGAGCGGCCGTAGGCGCCGGCCGTGATGCCTTCAGCCGACAGCCAGGCAAAACGGCGGGTCAGCGCCTCCGCGTCCTCAAGCACGATATCGGCGCCCTCTGCCACCTGTACGTCGTGGTTGGCCTTCAGGATCGGCAGGCCGTTCTCGCCGGCCAGGATCAGGTAGCCGCCCTCGCGGAAGCCGATATCGGCATCCTCGCCGAATTCTTCCTTGATCCTCCGGAACAATTTCAAGGTGAACTGCGAAAGGCGGATGTTTTCCGGGATCGAGAACTGCTGGCGAATGGAGGCGCAGGACAGCGTCGTCGCGGCATGGGCGAATTGCGGGTCGCGTTCGACCAGCGCGATCGAGCCGGAGAAGCCTTCCTCGCGCATATAATAGGCAACCGAGGCGCCAACGATGGCTCCGCCGATGATCACGATGTCGTATTGCGCCATGAGGTCCGTTCCGGATTGGATGAGCGAGCAGCGAATGGTGAGTAGCAAATAGGGCCGGCTTTGGGTCCGACGATGAGCCTCATACTACTCTACTTCCCTGTTCGCTATTCGCTATTCACTCTCTTGCAAGGGCCAGCTTTGGCGGGCAAGAAGACCAGATGGCTGAAAATCCCTACCGTCCGCGCCGCTCCGTTCTCTACATTCCCGCTGCGAACGAGCGCGCGCTTGCCAAGCTCCCGAGCCTTGCCTGCGACGCCGTCATCATCGACCTGGAGGACGCCGTGGCGTCCGGTGAAAAGGCCTCGGCGCGCGACAGGCTCGCGACGATCTTCGCCAATCGCCCGCAACGGCGCTGTGAAATGGTGGTGCGCATCAACCGCTTCGGTGGTGAAGGCGGCCCGGAAGACCTTGCCGCCGCGCTTGCCTGCCAGCCCGACGCCATCCTGCTGCCAAAGATCGACACGCCGCGCGACATCCTGGAGGCCGGCGATGCCCTCGACGAAGCCGATACGCCCGACGAGGTGAAACTTTGGGCGATGATCGAGACGCCCAAAGCGCTGATCAACATCGCGGCCATCGCCGAGCTCGGCCGCGACCCCGCATCGCGGCTCAGCTGCCTGGTTGCCGGCACCAACGACCTGATCAAGGAAACCGGCGTTCTGGCGACCGCGGACCGGCGCTATCTGATGCCCTGGCTGATGCAGATGGTGCTCGCCGCACGCGCCGGCGGCATTGCCTTGCTCGACGGGGTCTTCAACGATTTCCGCAATTCGGACGGTTTCGTGCGTGAATGCGCGGATTCCGCCGGTATGGGGTTCGACGGCAAGACGCTGATCCATCCGGCACAGATCGAGGCGGCGAATGCCGCTTTCTCACCCTCTGAACAGGCTCTTGCGGAAGCCAGGGCCATCGTCGCGGCTTTTGCCGAGCCCGGCAACGCCGGCAAGGGCGTGATCGCCCTGCATGGCCGGATGGTGGAACGTCTCCACTTGGTCCAGGCTCAGAAATTGCTGGCGAAAGCTGCTAGAGCAATTCCAGGAAAAGTGTAACGGTTTTCCGTCCGGAATTGCGTAAAACAAAATGCTAGAGCGTTTCCGTAAAAACGGAAACGCTCTAGCATCGGCGCATGATCGGGCAGCCGTTTTAAGGACAGGACCATGCGCCTCTACCGTTTCCTCACCGCCATCGACGACGCCACCTTCTGCCACAAGGTGACAGCCGCGCTGAACAAGGGCTGGCACCTCTACGGCTCACCGACCTATGCCTACGACAAGAAGGAAAAGGTGATGCGCTGCGGCCAGGCCGTGGTGAAGGATGTCGAAGGCCAGGACTATGTGGCCGGCGAAACCAAGCTGAGCGACTGGTAGGCGGTCGCTAACTCTTTGCTTGACGCAATTCCGGACGGAAAACCGCTACGCACTTTTCCTGGAATTGCTCTAAAGGCCGAGGTTTTTTCTCAATAGCGCGTATTGGGCGGGCGAAGTGTCGGCCATCGCCTCAGCACGATCCGACGGCAGGTCTTCAAATGGAATCGGCCGATCGAATTGGCTGATGGTGAGATCCCATTTCACGCCATTGATCCGATTGTAGAAGTGCGTGCCACCCGGCGTCCGGGTCTTCAGGATATCGCCGCCGAGGATATCCTGAACGGCAATAGCGGTGACGCTGCACTGGCCTCTTGCCGGATTATCGGGTCGCCATCCGCTCGACGTTTCCAGGCTCCAGGCCTGCTTGAGCTTTTCATACAGATGGATCGCAGTGATCTCGCCGCCCTTTGTCATTCCGCCGAAGCCTCGATGCGTTCCATGTCGTCGTCGGAGAGGCCGAAGTGATGGCCGATCTCGTGGATCAGCACATGGGTGACGATGTCGCCCATCGTTTCTTCATTCTCGGCCCAGTAGTCGAGGATAGCCCGGCGGTAGAGCGTGATGCGGTTCGGTCCTTCGCCGGTCGCGGGATTCCAGCGCTCGGCGATGCCGCGCCCCTCGAACAGGCCGAGCAGGTCGAAGGGCGTTTCCAGCGACAGGTCGTCCATGATCTCGTCGGTCGGGAACTCGGCCACCTGGATGACGATCTCGCCGGTCAGCTTGCGGAATTCCTCCGGCAGATGCGCGTAGGCTTCCAGCGCCAGCAGCTCAAGCTCCTCGATGGAGGGGGAAAGCTCATTGTGCCAGGTGCGGGTCTTGTAGATGCGGGCCATTCTTTGTCCTTTGACCCCGGCATATAGGCTGTTGCGGTAAAATCGGCAAATAAAGCATGATCCCGAAGCGAAGGTCGGCCTGGGAAAACGGTGCCGATTTTTCGGTCAAGGTCATGTGGCAGGGATAAAAGACCCTTGGGGCGGCGATTTACCAGGTCGCGTTCCGCCGACAGCCCGGCATGACAGGAGAGGAATAAATTCTCCATGAGTCCGCTTGACTCTCGTTCCACCCTCTGGAATCTATAAGAACATAACAGGAACATGTTGACCGGACACCGACCGACATGGCGACAAACGCCGTGGCGCGAGACACTGTTTTTGCCTTGCGTCGCCAGATCGCGAAGATTGAAGGAACGCTGCCGGATCGCCTTGAGGCGCCGGCTGGTTTCGACGCCGACCGCATGCTGGTGCGCCGTGGTGGCGTGGTGGAAAGCCACGGCTTGCTCGCCACCGGCGCGGATCACTTTGACGCCGCCCTGAATGGCGGACTGCCCAAGGCTGCCTTGACCGAGTTCCATGGCGCCGAGACCCGCGATGCCGGCATCGTTGCCGGCTTTGCGCTGGCTCTCGCCGGCCTGCTGCTGAAAGCGGCGGCAACTCCGGCGCCCATCCTGTGGGTCGGCACCACAGAGATCTTCCGCGAGGCGGGCTTTCCCTATGCGCGTGGTCTCCAAGCCAGTTTCGGCATCGCCCCGGAAAACCTGCTTTACGCAGAGGGGCCGAAGATCACCGATGCCCTGTGGATCGCCGAGGAAGGGGCGGGCCTGAGCACACTCTCCGCAGTCGTGCTGGAACTGCGCGGCAACCCCGACCGGCTCGACCTTACGGCAACGCGCCGGCTGCATCGTCGTGCACAAGCCGCTGGCCGGCCGGTCTTCCTGTTGCGCCAGGCCGCCTTTGCCGAACCGACCGCAGCACCTGTCCGCCTCGTCGTCGCGCCGGCACCCGCCACATTGCGCAACACCCTGGCTGGGCCCCTGGACGGCACGATCGGCCGTCCGGGCATCGCCGTCACCATCGGCAAGAGCCGTGCTGCACAGCCTGGACAATTCACACTGGAGTGGAACCCCGATGAACGCACATTCCTGGATCGAACGCACGCGGGCGCAATCCATCAACGGCCATGGGACATCCAGAACCAAGCAGAGGATCCTGTCGCTCTGGTTCCCTTACCTTCCGGCGGAACGAATCCTGCGGCAGCGGCACGGCCGGTCCTGGCGTTCCCGTCCCGCCAGCCATTGCCCGTTGGTGATCAGCCATCGCGACCGCAACGCTCAGCGCATCGCCGCGCTTGACGAACGGGCCGAGGCCCTGCGGCTGAAACCCGGCATGGGCATTGCCGACGCCCGCGCCATGCACCCCAAGATCGATGTCGTCGAGGCCGATGCCCAGGCTGACCTGCGCCTGCTCGAAAGCCTCGCCGACTGGTGCGACCGCTACACGCCGCTGGTCGCGCTGGACGGTGCAGACGGCCTGTTCCTCGACATCACCGGCTGCACGCACCTGTTCGGCGGCGAGCACGCCATGCTCGACGAAATCCTGGCCCGCTTCTTCCACCAGGGCTTCGACGTTCGTGCCGGCATCGCTTCGACGGCGGGGGCAGCCTGGGCTGCCGCCAGGTTTCGCGGCCGCTGCATTATCGAAGTAGGGCAGGAGGAGGCTCTTCTCGTCCCGTTGCCGCTTGCGGCCCTGCGCCTCGAACCGACCATCCGCGGCAGCCTGGAAAGCGTCGGCCTGCGCACGGTTGGCGCGGTCCTGGCGGCACCGCGCGCGCCGCTGGTGCGCCGCTTTGGCGCGGCCTTGCTCCTGCGCATCGACCAGGCGCTCGGGCGACAGGACGAAGCGGTCTCGCCACGCCTGCCCATTGCGCCGCTTTCGGTCGAGCGCCATCTCGCCGAACCGGTCACCCTGATCGATGACATCGAACGTTTGGTGCTTCTGCTTGCAACAGCCTTGAAAACCGATCTCGAGCGGCGGGGTGAAGGCGCCCGCGCCATTGCGCTCCTGCTCTTCAGGGTCGATGGCGTGGTCGCCCGCCTTGTCGTCGGCACATCGCGCCCGATGCGTGAGCCGCGGCTGATCCTGAAGCTGTTCAAGGAAAAGCTGACCGCAATCGGTGAGGATTTCGACGCCGGCTACGGCTTCGATCTGGTCCGCCTCGCCATCCTGGCAACCGCTCCCTTCGACATGCATCAGGCCGATCTTGTCGATACGACCGAAGACAGTGAGGAGGATCTGGCCCTGTTCGCCGACCGCATCCGTGCGCGCCTGGGCGACGGCGCCATCCTGAAACCAGTCGCCATCGAGAGCCATCTGCCGGAACGCGCCGTTGCGGTCATTCCTTATTGGCAGGATGCACCGCAACGGGTTTCGCCTCCGAAAAAGCCGGCCGGTCCCAAGGAACAGCCCTCCGCCGTGCCTTTTCAGCCGGAGCGTCCGATCCGGCTGTTTCAAGCGCCAGAACCCGTCGAAGTCCCCGCCTCGGAAATTCCGGACGGTCCGCCGCGGCAATTCCGCTGGCGGCGGGCACTCTACCGTGTCGCCAAGGTCGAAGGGCCGGAACGTCTCGCAGCGGAATGGTGGCGCAAGGACGAACCAACGCGTGACTATTTCCGCATCGAGGATACTGACGGCCGCCGCTACTGGCTCTATCGCCAGGGCTTCTATGACGCTTCGAAACCGCCGCCGCGCTGGTTCATGCACGGGGTGTTTGCGTGAACATGATCGTCCAGCACGCACCGGCTTATGCCGAATTCGGCGTGCAATCGAATTTTTCCTTCCTGCGTGGTGCCTCGCGCCCCGAGGAACTGGTCGTCACCGCCAAGCTCTATGGTTTATCGGCGGTCGGCCTTGCCGACCGCAACACGGTCGCCGGTGTCGTGCGCGCCTGGCAGCAGTCGAAGGTCGAAGGCCTCTCCTACCATCCCGGCTGCCGGCTGGTTTTCGGTGACGGCACTCCCGACATCCTTGCCTATCCGCAGGATCGCGAAGGCTGGGGCCATCTGTGCCGCATGCTCACCCAGGCCAATCTGCGTCCCGAGACGGAAAAAGGCGCGACGCTGCTTGAGCGGACCGACCTGCTCGAATGGGGCGACCGCCTGTCGCTTGCCGTCCTGCCCGATCTGCTGGGCAACGGTGAAACGCAGCTGGCCTTGCTGCGGCAGTTGAAGGATCGCTTCGACGGCAACCTATGGCTGGCGGCGGCACCCAATTATCAGGGCAACGACCGTTTCCGGCTGGAGCAGGCAGCCGCCCTGGCGGCGGCGGCCAGACTGCCTCTGATGGCAACCAATGATGTGCTCTATCACACGCCTGCACGCCGGCCGCTCCAGGACGTGGTCACCGCCATTCGCCTCAACGTCCCCGTTGCCGACGCCGGTTTCGAACTGGCGGCAAATGCCGAACGCCACATGAAACCGGCTGTCGAAATGGCCCGGCTTTTCCGCAGATATCCGGACGCCTTGGCGCAAACGCGATGCTTCGCCGAAACGCTGCGGTTTTCGCTGAACGAATTGAAACACAACTACCCTGACGAAACCACAGAAGAAGGCGTGGACCCGCAGACGGAGTTGGAGCGCCTGACATGGCGAGGGGCACATGAACGATACCCTGAAGGTGTTCCAGAGAAGGTCGATCGGCTGATTCGCCACGAACTGGCGATTGTCGGACAGAAGAATTACGCGCGCTATTTTCTCACGGTCCATGACATCATTCGCTATGCCCGCCGCGAGGACGTGAATGTCCTCTGTCAGGGACGTGGCTCGGCTGCCAATTCGGTGATTTGCTATTGCCTCAAAATCACCGAGGTGAACCCCAGCCTGATGGACGTGCTTTTCGAACGTTTCATCTCGACCGAACGTGACGAGCCGCCTGATATCGATGTCGATTTTGAACATGAAAAGCGGGAAAAGATCATTGCTTACATCTATGAAAAATACAGCGAAAAACACACTGCGCTGGCTGCAGCCGTAACCAGCTATCGCGGCCGCTCGGCCCTGCGTGAGGTCGCCAAGGCCATGGGTCTTTCCGAAGATGTTCGAAGTGCTTTGTCCAGCTCGATCTGGGGCTGGTATTCATCGGAACTTGGCGAACGGGAAACCCAGGCTGGTGGTCTCGATCAGACAGAGCCCCTGACCAGACATGTCCTCGATCTGGCCAACGATATCATGGGTTTTCCACGCCATCTCACCCAGCATGTCGGCGGCTTCGTCATCACCAAGGATCGGCTCGACGAGATCGTGCCCATCATCAAGACGGCGATGGACGAACGCAAGATGGTGGAGTGGGACAAAGACGACCTCGATGCGGTCGGGCTGCTTAAAGTCGATGTGCTGGCGCTTGGCATGCTGTCTTGCCTGAAGCGTGCTTTCGATTTGTTGGAAAATCACTACGGCGTTCGGGATCGATATGGTCGCAAGCTCGATTTGGCCACGATCCCTAAGGAAGACAACCATGTTTACGATATGATCTGCCGGGCCGACACGCTCGGTGTTTTTCAAATCGAGTCCCGTGCGCAGATGTCGATGCTACCGCGTCTGCGACCCAGAAAATTCTATGACCTCGTTATTGAGGTGGCCATTGTTCGCCCCGGTCCGATCCAAGGGGACATGGTTCATCCCTATCTCCGCCGCCGACAGGGAAAGGAAAAGGTCGAATATCCGAGTGTCGAACTTGAGCACATTTTGGAACGAACGCTCGGCGTACCCCTGTTCCAGGAACAAGCCATGAAAATCGCGATCGATGCTGGGGGCTTTACGCCCGGCGAAGCCGATCAGTTACGTCGCGCCATGGCGACCTTCAAGCGCACCGGAACCATCGGCAATTATCGTGACCGCATGATCAACGGCATGGTCGAGCGCGGCTACCCCAGGGAATTTGCCGAGCGCTGCTTCAAGCAGATCGAGGGCTTCGGCGAATACGGCTTCCCGGAAAGCCATGCCGCGTCTTTCGCCTTGCTCGTCTACGCGTCCTGCTGGCTCAAGACTTTCTATCCCGACGTTTTCTGCGCCGCGATCCTCAATTCACAGCCAATGGGTTTCTATCAGCCAGCCCAACTGGTGCGGGATGCGCGCGACCACGGCGTCGAGATTCGTGATGTCGATATCAACACCTCGGTCTGGGACTGCACGCTCGAAAAAGCCTTCTTCGATCCACAACGTATCGTCACCCGCCATGCCGAGATGCGGAACGTGATCCTGACCGACCACGCTGTCAGGCTTGGGTTCCGCCAGATCAAGGGTCTGTCGGAAGAGAGAATGGCCGTCTTCGTCGCCCGGCGCGGCGACGGCTACGAATCCGTGCGCGATGTCTGGCTGCGCTCCGGTCTCGACACCGACGAGATCGAAAAACTGGCCGAGGCCGATGCCTTTCGCTCGCTCGGCATCAGCCGGCGTGACGCCCTGTGGGCGGTGCGCGCCCTGGATGCTAGCAAGGCTGCGGAGCGACTCCCCTTGTTCGATCAGCCCGACATCAGGCTTCCCGATCTCGAACCGGCGACAAAACTGCCGATGATGCAGTCGGGTGAACACGTCATTCACGATTATCGTTCGCTCGGCCTATCGCTCAAGGCGCATCCGGTCTCGTTCCTGCGCGACCGGCTTACCCGCAGCGGCGTCACGCCGAACGCGCTGTTGTCTTCGGTACCGGACGGCAGGCGCGTCACCGTTGCCGGCCTTGTGCTGGTGCGCCAGCGGCCCGGCAGTGGCAAAGCTATCTTTCTCACGTTGGAAGATGAGAAGACCGTGGCCAATGTTATTTTCTGGGAACGGGTCTTCCAACGCTTTCGGCCAGTGATCATGGGCGCACGTTTGGTCCGCGTCGCCGGCAAGTTGCAATGTGAATCGAACGTCATTCACATTGTTGCCGACAAGATCGAAGACCTGACACCCTGGCTATCGTCATTGCTGGAGGACGCCCATCCGGACCTTGCCAGATCAGCGGATGCCAAGAATCTCCTAACCGGTCCCGCCGGGCGAAGTCACAGCAGTATGCCCGAAATTCAGCGTAAGCCGTCAGAACAGGATTTCCGCAACCTTGCCGATGCTGCGCAGCGCGTCATGCCGAAAGGCCGCAATTTTCATTGATCCGCCGGGAATCAGGTCGGTAGAGCCTGCAAAGTCGCCTGCAATGCCTGGGCTCAATCCTCACCCGGCGCAATCGACCGCGCCTCGGAGGGCAGCATGATTGGAATCCCGTCACGCACGGGATAAGCCAACCTGGCAACGCGCGAGACCAGCTCGCCGCGCTCGGCGTCCCAGGTCAATGGTCCCTTGGTCAGCGGGCACACCAGCAGCTCCAAGAGCTTCGGGTCGACATCGACCTTCTTGCCTTCCCGTTCGCCCATGCCTGCCTCCACCCTTATTGCAGACCCGGCCCGAAATCTTCGCCCTCGCGCGCGAGCGTCATTTCGGTGATCGCAATCAACGTCTCGGCTCGGCTCTTCAGGTCCTGCGCCTCCAGAAGCGCCTGCTTTTCGGCCGCGCCGTAAGGTGCCATCATCGAAAGCGCGTTGACCAGCATGGCATTGTCGGCCCGGCTTACGCTTTCCCAATCCGCCTCCAGGTCATTGGCCTGCAGATAGGCGCGGAAAGCCTTTAGCAGGGCCGTTCGGTCAACCGCCGAGGCCGATGGGTCCTCCTCGAGATCCGCCAGGAACGGCGCCATCCGGCATTGGCGGAAAGGCGTGCGCACGGCAAGTTCCTGCGCGACCCGGAAGCGGCAAATGCCTTGCAGCGACACGACATAACGGCCGTCGCCGGTTTCCATGTAGGACGTCAACCGGCCGATGCAGCCGATGCCACTGAGTTCGGGCTCGCCATCGTCGCGCAATGCGCCGTCAAGGCTCGGCTGGATCATGCCGATCAGCCGAGAACCGCCGAGAACGTCATCCACCATCTGCAGGTAGCGCGGCTCGAAGATGTTCAACGGCAGGCGCCCGCCCGGCAAGAGCAGCGCCCCCGCCAGCGGGAAAACCGCGATCGAGGCAGGCAAATCGGTTTCGAGCCGATATCGCGTGTTTCCCGCGCGCATTCTTCTTCCCGTTCCAGTCACATTGCTGCGCAGAACCTGCCGACAGGTTGCCGGCAGGGCTCCGTCTGCGCTGCGTTCTACGAAAACAGCAGCGAGGACAATTTGCGGCGCGTCGACAAGGTCACCTCGTCGGTCAGGCCCCAGGCTTCGAACAGCTGCAACAACTGCGCGCGCGCGCCGTCGTCGTTCCAGGTACGGTCGGCCTTCACGATCGCCAGCAGATTGTCAGCCGCCTTTTCACGTTCGCCCGTCGCATTCTGGATCATGGCGAGGTCGAAGCGGGCCTGGTGATCCTTCGGGTTCTCGGCAAGACGCTTTTCCAGTTCAGCGGGGTTGCCGAGGTCGGACGCCTGCGCGGCAAGCGCAATGCGCGCGCGCACGGCGCTGATGGCCGGAGCATCCGCCTTGCCTTCGGGCAGTTGCGCCAGCACGGCCTCCGCACCGGCGGTATCGCCTGCCTCGAACAGGATCTCGGCAAGACCGGCAATGGCCTCGACCGTGTCGGGCGCCTGCTCCAGGATCGATTGATAGATATCCGCGGCCGTCTGGACATCGCCAGCGTCGCGAGCCTCGGTCGCGGCAGCCAAGGCCTCGGCGAGCTGCGGCTGGCCGCCGCCCTTGCCACCGACCCGCTCGATGAATTCGCGAATCTGGCTTTCGGGAATGGCACCCATGAAACCGTCGACCGGCTGGCCGTTCTTGAAGGCGATGACCGCCGGAATGGACTGGATGCCAAGCTGTCCGGCAATCGAGGGATGGTCGTCAATGTTCATCTTGACGAGCTTCACCGTGCCGCCGGCGGCGTTGATCGCCTTTTCCAGCAGCGGCGTCAGCTGCTTGCACGGACCGCACCATGGCGCCCAGAAATCCACTAGCACCGGCTGGCTGCGCGATTCCTGGATGACGTCGGCGGTGAAAGCCGCCGTGGTCGTATCCTTGATCAGGTTGCCGGCCGCACCATTTGCGGGGGCTGCTGCGCCGTTCTGCCCGCCATATTGCACAGTCGTCGTATACGCACTGCCGCCGCCGAACGGATTTTGGTCACTCATCATCTTGTCCTTTCGGGTCGCCACACAAAACGGCGGCCCTGTTCTGCAGGGGCTGGTTTGCCACCAATGTGGCGATCACGCCGAGACTTTCAAGATAACAGGCTCATGGCCGGTTGCCTCGATGAATCTGACCAGATCGCGCGAAGTGATCGACGTGGTCGCTTCATTGGTCAATGGATGCGCGTTGATCACCGCATTTTCTATCAACGATGCATCCAGCACGATCCTGACCTGCTTTTCGCTGTCGTTGATCAGCCCGAACACGGTGACCGCGCCCGGAACGACGCCGAGCAGTTCCAGCAGCTTCTCCGGCTTGCCGAACGAAACCTTGCTGGCCGCGCCGATCAGACGATGAATCTGCTTGAGATCGACCTCCGCATTCTCGTCCACCGTCACCAGAAAGAAATTGTCCTTCTTGTCCTTGAGGAACAGGTTCTTGGTGTGTCCGCCGGCGATTTCACCACGCAGCGCCTGCGAATCGGCGACGGTGTACAGCGGCGCATGCCGGCGGGTCGAAACCTCGATGCCCAGCCCAGCGAGGAAAGCGAAAAGCTCGTCTTCTGTCTTGGCCATGAAGCTTCACCCTGTTGCCGCGTAAAAATATCCGACATCGCAACCGTTGAGCCATACGATGTCATACCCTCTGACCCATAGAGCAGAGGGAGCCTGCAAGCCAAGGCGTTTTGGCCAGTTTTGCCGACGATGAAAAAAGCGCATTTTTCCCTGTTGCATTCGGCGCGGTCTTCGGCCATATAGGCCCGGCTTGCGGCCCAAGGCCGTGTGAGCGGGTGTAGCTCAGGGGTAGAGCACAACCTTGCCAAGGTTGGGGTCGAGCGTTCGAATCGCTTCACCCGCTCCAGTTTTCCTTCGGAAAACCAAGCTGTTAGAAAAAGGTCGCCGCGAGGCGGCCTTTTCTGTTTTTTACGTCTGGTCGCAATCCAGCCTCAGCGGGACCGGTTCGATGGAGCTGTCAGCAGGCCCATCTCACGATGTGGAACCAGCCAGCCGGCTCGACCCTTCTCCCTCGGCGGCATTCTGCGCCAGCGCGAGAGGCAGCCTCAGGATGACGAGCGTGCCACCGCTCGAAGGGTTCTGAAACGACATCGATCCGTTGTTCAGCGCTACGATCTCTCTCGCGATTGCAAGCCCCAAACCGCTTCCAGGTGCGCTCTCGTCAAAGCGCTGCCCTCGTACGCCAACCAGATTCAAGTTCGACTGACCTATCCCTGGCCCGTCGTCACTGATTCTCACTTCAGCCGTGTCGCCGTCTTTGCGAACCTCGACGCTCACCGTGGACTTCGCCCATTTGGCGGCGTTCTCCAAAATGATCCCGACAAGTTCGATGAGGTCGTTTGCGTCGATATCGACATCGAGCTCGTCGTTGTCGGTCAGCCACTCGAGGCGTTCGCCTTCTTTTGTCTTCTGCAGGACGAGCATCGCCCGCGTGATCACAGGGTTAAGCGGAGCTCTCAGCGTGTGCAGCCGTGCGCGATGGCGCAGCCTCGACAGGCGCAGCTGATAATCGATGCGCTCGTGCATTTCGTTCGCCAGGTCGGAGATGGCGGCCGCATGGTGATGATCGCCACGCATCTCCAGTTCGTGGGCGATGGTGCCTATTACGGACAGCGGGGTCTTAAGCCCGTGGGCCAGGTCTGCGGCACGCGAACGCGCGAACTCGATGGATTTTTGCTGCAACGCGAGCAGTTCGTTGACCTCGACGACCAAGGGAACAACCTCGTCAGGATAGCTGCTTTCGACAGAGCTGGCCGTCCCCTTGCGAATGCTCTCGACATCCTGGCGCAGTTTCTTGAACGGCAGGAGGCCGAAATGCACCTGCAGGACAGCAATGACGACGAGGGCGCCGCCCAGAACAAGCAGGGCTATGACCATTGACCAGGCGAAATCCTTGATGGAATCGTCGAGTATGGAGCGGTCTTGGGCAACGATGATCTGATAACGCTTGTCCTGCTGATTGGTCTTGAAGTTCGCGTTCAGCGACAACGCGATCAGGGACTGCCCCGCAGGTCCCGTCATCGTCGAGAACCGCTGTCCTTCCAGCTTGGGATCCGTATCCAGCATCCGGTCCCAGAGTGAACGCGAGCGTGTTGTCCGCTGCGAGTCCATATCACGGACCTGCCAGTAAAGGCCGCTTTGCGGCGTGTCATAGCGGGGGTCGGGCAATCGACCCGAAAGACGCGGTACAGCGCCGCTCACGTCCAGATCGACCAGCGCCACAAGACGCGCCATGGTTGCCGACAGATCGGACCGCGCACCCCGCTCGACGCTTTCCACGAACATGTAGCCGAGTGCGATTCCGGCCAGCACGAGCGCAAAAGCGATCGAGACTGCAGTCCCGACAATCATCCGAACCTTGAGCGAGCCAAGTTTCATCAGAAATTGCCAAGCGTGTATCCGAGTCCCCGACGCGTCACGATCACGCCGGCGCCCAGGCGTTTGCGCAGACGGGCGACCAGGACCTCGACGGAGTTGGAGTCCCTTGCGAAATCCTGCGAATAGAGATGCTCCGTTATTTCCAGCTGCGAGACAACTCTCGCCCGCTGATGCACCATAAAAGCAAAGAGGCGGTATTCCTGCGGTGTCAGCGCTATCGGAAGCCCGTCGCGGGTCACCTGCTTCATGCGCGTGTCGAGCATGTATTGCCCGACCTCGATCTGGGACGATGAAAACCCACCCGCGCGACGCACGAGCGCACGTATCCGGGCTACGACCTCTTCGATACGAAAGGGCTTGACCACATAGTCGTCAGCACCGGCCTCAATGCCCTCCACTCTCTCATTCCATTGGCCACGGGCGGTCAGGATCAGCACAGGCATGTTCCGTCCTGCGCGACGCCAGCGCTTGAGGATCGTCAGGCCGTCCAGGTCCGGAAGCCCCAGGTCGAGGATGACGGCATCGAATGTCTCGGTATCGCCGCGAAACCAGACATCCTCCCCCTGGGAGGCGAACTCGATCGCAAATCCGGCCGCGCCGAGTGCCTGGCCAAGCGCCTGGGCGATGCGGCGATCATCTTCAGCAACCAGAACGCGCATCCGTCATTTCACTCCGACCAGGCGACCGCTGCGGGCGTCGAACGAATAGCGCCGGAGCTGATCCCCGGATTCCAGCACCTTCATTTCGTAGCGAAGTGACCCGCCGACCGACTTCAGCTGCGCATCCAGGATCTGGCCGTTAGTCAACTTCCGGGTCGCTTCAGTGATGGCGTCCAAGGGGAGGGCGTGCTGATTCTGCACGGCATCGAGGGCTGCGTCCCTGCCTTGATCATCATCCTCAAGGTCCGGGGACGGCCGCGAAACCGAATAGTCCCCCCAGATACCGCCGCCGTGCCCGCTACCCGCGTCCTCGGACTCCGTATCCGAACTGCTGACGCCGCCGTTTCCACCATCGTCCGAGCCTTCGCCCGAATCCTGAGCGTGCGCGCCTGCCGAGAGCAGCAACAGCAGCGCCCCGCATGTCACGAGACACCTCAACTCAGCCAGTCGTCTCACAGCAATCTCCGGACCTGCTCGTCAGTTTACAGGAGCGTAGCTGAAAATTCGCTGACAATCGCTTCAGGGGCCTGTCAGCTTGGCCGGTTTAAAACCGCGCCTATGAGACAGAGCGACCCGCAAGCGCGCCACGGCAGGCAAGGGGTAAGAATGGTGTTTCGCCTCATCCCTGGTTTCGCATTCGTCACCATCTTGTGCGCGATCGCGCTCGCAATTCCCGTGGTGCAGCACCGACCTTCATCGAACCTGTACCGGGTGCTGCAATGCCATGAGTGGAAACACATGGGCTGCTTCCTCAGCCGTTGAACAAGACCACCCACTCCGGTTTGGGATTGGTTGGAACATGTCCTGAACACCAGCCTTTGACCAGCAAAGCCAAACCGCAACGTTTTCCCTGGAGACACATGTCCTCGATCTCGACAAAAAGGCGACCTTTCACGCTCGGCATCGCGTTGGCTGCTGCTGCAATGAACACCGCAAGCCCGCTCATCGCGCCCGTCTTCGGCCCCCGTCTCTCAATGGGAACCGAGGCACACGCATCCGCCCCGGTTGAGATGAATGCTGCCGCTCTTCTCAAGGACATGCGTGGCTCTCTGGCAGCGCTGGCCTTCAGCTTCAAGGAAGCTTCCGCCGACAGCAGACGTCGGAGCGGCGCGAACGTTGTTGCGGCCGTGACCGACACGTCCAGAGCCATGCAGAAACTCGAAGGGGCGTTGGCATCGAAAAACGCGGCGTCCATTGCCAAAGACACAAAGGCCGTGTCGAGGGCCGTCGGAGATCTCCAGACCCGATACGCGCTGTCAGCAACGAAGAGTACCACCGCCACGAAAGCGTTGCAGCGGTTCAATGTCGCCTGGTCTGCCTACTCCTCGCGCTATGTGCTTTCCAAGCCGGCAAAACCGGCTCCAAAGGCTTCCAAGGCAGAAGTGCAGGCGCTCAAAAGGAAAGTTTCCGACCTTACCGTCAGGGTTCGGACACTGGAGAACCAGGTGGCGGACAACGCCGCATTGCGGGCCGAAGTTCGGCGCATGCATCGCGAGATTGCTTATCTCGACGATCGTTTCGACGACCCGGTGGTCTACCAGCGTGCCGCATTCATGCTGGTGGTGTTCGCGGGATATTTCGATGCCTTCGTTGTGACGACACGAACCTACTATCCCGCATATTACGTATATTTCGACAATGCCTACTACATATCGCCGCGCTTCGATGATTATTGGGATGGTTACTATGACGGATATTATGACGGGCTGGCCTCAAGCTGGTACGACGACCCGATCATCATCGCCGATCCCATCCTGGAGGTCCGTCAGCCGGCGATCTATCAGGACGTCACCTATGAGACGATCTACAATGTGACCAACGAGACGACCAACATCTATGTGGCGCTGCCGGAAGAGGACCTGTCGCGGGTCGCTGTCGAGCCATTGCCAGCGGATGTCGATTTCACCGTCGAAAGGGCCGCGACGAATGAAACCGCCGCACGGCCGGATAGCAGCGACAACGACATCAACGATGCCAATATCGACCGTGAACAAGCCGAGCCTTCCAGACAGGATGATGGCGAAGCGATCGACACAGGGAGACAAGCGCCCCGAGCCGAGCCATCTGTAGACGAAGAAATGCCGGCCGACGTTGATCAGACCCGACCGCATGATGAGGTTTTACCCCCAACGGACGAGGCCTCACCTTCGCAGGATGACACGCCTCCGGAGAACGAAGACGCTCCACCCCAAAATGGGACTCTACCCCGACGATAAGATCGGCGGACGGAAAGGTTTGGCTGCACTGCGAATGCCGCGCGATAGCCAATCTTTCCCTTTGCAGGGATGAGGTCAGGCGTTCGGATCACCTCATCCCTGCAGTTTTCAACCGAAAACCAGTCATGTGAAAAGGCGCCCTTCAGGGCGCTTTCGGTTTTCCGGCCACTGTTTTGAAGATCAACGACAGCAGGCTGCTCGGAGCCGCCCAATCGGCGCGCCTTCAAGGATATCGATCGACGACATCGAGGATAATTGCGTAGATGTCGCCATGTGGACGTTGATCGCGACCCATTGGGGCCAAATCCTTGCAGCCGTATCGATGGTGATAACGGCGGTCGCTGCCGCTCACGCGGCGATGACCAAGGATGAGGTGCGTGCGGCCATAGGCTGGGTCGGCATCATCATCCTGTCGCCCTTCATCGGTGCGGCGCTGTATGCCATTGCCGGGATAAACCGCATCCGGGGTGTTTCACTCGCAGCGGAACGAGCCGCCGCCGGCCGCGCGGTGCTGGAGCATACGCGTTTCGACGCAACCGACAGCTCCATCGAAGCCCGGTTCGGCCCGCGTTTCGTTGCCCTCAAGACCGCCGGCGACCGGATAACCCACCACATCCTGACGACGGCGAATGCGCTCACCATGATCGAAAGCGGAGATGAAGCCTATGCCGCCATGATCGAGGCGATCGACAGTGCTCAACGCAGCGTTATCCTGGAAACCTATATCTTCGACCGCGATCCGATTGGGCTGCGCATCGCCGATGCCTTGATAAAAGCCGTGCGGCGCGGCGTTGCCGTGCGGGTTCTGATCGACGCGGTCGGAGCCCGCTACTCGGTCCCCAGCATTGTCGGTTATCTGCAAAAGAGTGGCGTCCCGACCGACGTGTTCAACGGCAGCATCATCGTCGGCTTGCGCCTGCCCTATGCGAATCTGCGAACCCACCGGAAGATCCTGGTGGCGGACGGCGCCGTGGCCTTCATGGGTGGGATGAACATCAGGCAGGGTTTCACCGCCGAATTCGCCGGCGCCGACATGGCGCGCGACACGCATTTCCGCATCGATGGCCCGGTGGTCGCCGATATTTTCTCGGTTGCCGCCGAAGACTGGTTTTTCGCCAGTGGTGAGCGGCTGGAAGGCGAAGCCTGGCATATCGCGTTCGACACCAATGGAGATCCAGGCTCACCGACACTCATGCGTGCGCTGCCCTCCGGTCCCGATGCCAGCCTGGAAGCCAATCACAAGATGCTGATGGCCGCCTTTTCGGTCGCCCGCCGCTCCATCCGCATCATGTCACCCTATTTCCTTCCGGACCGGGAATTGATCAGCGCCCTGACCACGGCGGCACGGCGCGGCGTCGACATCGATATCGTCGTGCCGTCCGCCAACAATCTCGTCCTCGTCGACCGCGCCATGACCGCCCAGTTCGACCAGGTGCTGAGAAGTTATTGCAAGGTGTGGCGCGCGCAGGGGCCATTCGACCATTCCAAACTGCTTGTCGTCGATTCCACCTGGGCGTTCATCGGCTCCTCCAATCTGGATCCGCGCTCGCTGAGGTTGAATTTCGAGATCGACCTCGAAGTGCTGGATCCTGTCTTCGCCGAAAAGATCGCGGCGCGCATCGAAGGCGCGGTCGGTTCGGCAAAGCAGGTGACGCTGCATGAATTGCGTCAGCGTCCATTTCTTGTACGTTTGATCGACCGGATTCTCTGGCTTGGATCGCCCTATCTTTGAACCGGCGCCCTGGATTTCTGCCGGTTGCAGGGAGACGAAGCTTTACCTAATTAGAAAAGGGCGACGCAGGCTCGGAACTGATGATCGGCAAAGAGACGAAAAACACCATGCACAGGCTGGGCGGAGGCCTTCCCGCGAACATCCTGGAGCGCATTCGGACACGCCGGGATCACCCGGAGCCGTCGACCGGGAGCAACGAGCAGGCAGGTGTGCTCGTCGCCTCCTACAACGTCCACAAATGCGTGGGCACGGACGGAAAGTTCGACCCGGAACGCACCGGGCGCGTCATTCACGAGATCAATTCCGATGTCATCGCCTTGCAGGAAGCCGACAAGCGCTTCGGTGACCGCAATGGCTTGCTGGATCTGGCGCGCCTCGAGCGTGAGGCCGGGCTCACCGCCGTACCGATCCCAGGCCAGCTCAAGGCGCATGGCTGGCACGGCAATGTCGTGCTGTTCAGGCGCGGCAGTGTGCGCGATGTCCACCAGATCAAGCTGCCCGGTCTGGAACCGCGCGGCGCCGTGGTTGCAGAAATCGAGCTCGAAGCGGGAGGCATCATCCGCATTGTCGCAGCGCATTTCGGTCTGCTGCGCCGCTCGCGAACGCGGCAGGTTCGCGCGATCCTGGACATCATGAATGACAAGCGCGAGACCCCGACGCTGCTGATGGGCGACCTCAATGAGTGGCGGCTCAACGACCGTTCCGCGCTTGCCATGTTCGAGACCGCATTCGGCGAATTGCCGCCTGCCGTTCCCAGTTTTCCGTCGCGGCTGCCCTTGTTGGCGCTCGACCGACTGATCTCGAATCGGAAGGATATCCTGTCGCCCGTTATCGCTCACGACACGCCTCTGGCACGCCTGGCTTCCGACCACCTCCCGATCAAGGCCTGGGTCAACCTGGCCGCCGCGCAGTCGAAGCCAGCCGGCGATAAGCTTCGGGCCGCTTAGAGCGCCGCGCATCCTTTCGGACGGTTACGCGCTAGCCAGCCGGCGTCCAATGGAAGTCGCCATCCAGCGGATAGATCGGCCTGGCAAGCTTGCTGAACGAAAACAGACCGTAGTTGGAACTCGTCACACCCGAACTCGCGCATTCGACGACAGCCCTGCAGCGAGGCTCGAACACCGGCCGGCAATACATACGCGACTTCAGCAGCAGGAAGCGCGCCGCCAGAGGATCAAGCGCGGTGCAGTGAAAGACCCCGAGATCCCACGGCTCGTGCGGCAATTCGGTGATCAGGATCGACGCGCCTGCGGCCTCGAACTTGACCGCGCGCCCCATCCTGCAGAGCTGTCCCGTATATATCGGCCCCGAAACGATGTAGTTGCCGTCGCTGGTCGCGGCGACCCGTCCTTCAAGTTTCAGGGGAGGCCGCGGCGCGACAAAACCTTTCGCGCTCAGCTTGTTGCCGAGCTCGATGGCGATCGACGCGCCGACGCCGGCGGACGTCAGGACCTCGACCGCTTCCGGATCGCAGATCGGACCAGCGACAATCCCGTCGAGGCCGACCTGAAGCATGGCCTCCAGAACATCCATCGTATCGCAGGTACCGCCTGACATGCAGTTGTCGCCATGGTCGAGCAGGAGCACAGGCCCGTTGCCCGGCCGTTGTGAAGCTTCGACGGCGCTTGCCAGGGAAGCCGCCAATGGCTGCTCGTCGTAAAGGAATTCCGCGCGGCGGCGCCAGGTCTGTTCGGCGATCTCGTCGGCCACGGCTTTGGCCGTACCGGCATCATCAGCAACCACCACCACGCAGACGCCGGTCTGCGCCATGTCGGCAATCGGAAAGCCGCCGAAGAGGGTGACGGCATGGACGCCGTCGCGCTTTTCCGCTTCCCGCGCCAGGTCGACGATGTCGGTCATCGCGCAGGAGAGGTTGGTGTTCATGCGCAATGTCGCCGCAAGCATGGGTGGATGAACCCAGTGCTGGCTTGGGCGGCCGGCACCTTTGAGCATCGCGTCGATGATGCGGGTGACATGCTCGCCGGTCGCATACATGTCGACGTGCGGATAGGTCTTGAAGCCGACGATGCAATCGCAGTTGTCGACCATGCGCTGCGTGACATTGCCGTGCAGGTCGAGTGCGACGCCAAGCGGAACCTGCGGTGCGCGCGCTCTTATGCGGGCGAGCAGCTCCCCTTCGGCGTCGTCGAAACGGTCTGTGACCATGGCGCCATGCAAATCGAGAAGGATCGCATCGCAGCCGGCTTCCACAGCGCGGAGAATGGCGTTCGCCATCGTCTCGAAAGCCTCGTTGTCGACCGGACCGCTGGGATTGGCGGTGGCAGCCAGCGGCGTCACCAGTTCGGCGCCGATACGCTCTGCATAAGCATGGAACGCGCCAAGTGCGGTGTTGGAGCCCTTGCCGAAGATGCGCGCCGCTTCGCCCCATTGCGGATCGAAGGAAGCAAGCGTCGTCACGACCGGCGAGAACGTGTTGGTTTCATGGTTCAGCCGGGCAACAACGATGCGCATTTTCGTTTCTCCGTGCGCTGTTTCAGAAGCGCTGCCGGCGATGTTCCGTCGAACCGGCGTTTCCGATAGCGCCAACCCGCGCTCGCGCGCGGGCCAGACGGCATTTTCGTCAAAGCGCAGCCGGCTTCGGGCGACACCTGCCGCGCGACAGAGCCAGGCGATTCCCGATTATCGGATGATCTCGCGCTTGCCGACGTGGTTGGGTTCGCCGACGATGCCTTCCTTTTCCATGCGCTCGACGATCGAAGCGGCACGGTTGTAACCGATGCCAAGGCGGCGCTGGATGTAGGAGGTCGAGCACTTCTTGTCGCGCAGAACCACCTTGACCGCCTCGTCATAGAGGTTGTCACCGTCCTCGGCACCCATGCCGCTCTTGTCGAACACCGGGCTCTCGTCGACCTCGGGCAACTCTTCCTCTTCGTCTGCGGTCACCGTCTCGAGATATTCGGGGCGTCCCTGCGACTTGAGGTGGTTGACGACATGTTCGACTTCAGCGTCGGAGACGAACGGTCCGTGCACGCGGGCGATGCGGCCGCCGCCGGCCATGTGCAGCATGTCACCCTGGCCGAGCAGCTGTTCGGCACCCTGTTCGCCAAGAATGGTGCGCGAGTCGATCTTCGACGTCACCTGGAACGAGATGCGGGTCGGGAAGTTGGCCTTGATCGTGCCGGTGATGACGTCGACCGACGGACGCTGCGTCGCCATGATCAGGTGGATGCCGGCGGCACGGGCCATCTGGGCGAGACGCTGGATGGCGCCTTCGATTTCCTTGCCGGCGACCATCATCAGGTCGGCCATCTCGTCGACGATGACGACGATATAGGGCATCGGCGCGAGGTCGATCTCCTGGTCCTCGAACAGCGGCGCGCCAGTGCCCTTTTCGAAGCCGGTCTGCACCTGCATCACCACGACTTCGCCCTTGTCGCGGGCAACCGCGGCGCGCTGGTTGTAGCCGTCGATGTTGCGCACGCCGAGCCGCGCCATCTTGCGATAGCGATCCTCCATTTCGCGCACCGCCCACTTCAGCGCGGTGACCGCCTTCTTGGGATCGGTCACGACAGGCGTCAAAAGGTGCGGAATGCCGTCATAGATCGACAGTTCCAGCATCTTGGGATCGACCATGATGAGGCGGCATTCTTCCGGCTTCAGCCGATAGAGCAGCGACAGGATCATGGTGTTGATGGCCACCGACTTGCCCGAGCCGGTGGTGCCGGCGACGAGCAGGTGCGGCATCTTGGCAAGCTCGGCGATGACGGGCTCGCCGCCGATGGTCTTGCCGAGGCAGAGCGCCAGTTTGCAGGCGGTGTTCTGGAAGCCGTCGGATTCGATCAGCTCGCGGAAATAGACGGTTTCGCGGGTCTCATTCGGCAGTTCGATGCCGATGACGTTGCGACCCGGGATAACGGCGACACGCGCCGAGATGGCCGACATCGAGCGGGCGATATCATCGGCAAGGCCGATGACGCGCGAGGATTTCACACCCGGCGCCGGCTCGAACTCATAAAGGGTAACGACAGGGCCGGGACGGACGTGGATGATCTCGCCCTTGACGCCGAAATCCTCCAGCACGCTTTCGAGAAGGTCGGCGTTCTGCTCCAGCCGCTCCTGCGACATGTAGAAACCCTGGCCTTCCGGCGGCAGCTGCAGCAGTTCTTCCGACGGCAGTTCGTATTCGCCAGGCTCGACCTGAACCACCTTGCCGACCATTGGCAGCGACTGGCGCGGCGCCGGCATAGTGATCTCGACGGTGCGCGACGGAGCGGCCGGCGTGGCGTCATTGGCGGCAACCGGCCTGCTGGCCGAGGCGGCGGCAACGGCAGCCGGCGTTTCAACGGCGGGCGCAACTGCTTCGGCAACATCCGCCACGACCGCTGCCCTGGTCGCTTCGACCGGCGTCAGCTGCATGGAGGTCGACACCTCGATGACCTTGTAGAGAGACGTCGCATCCGGAGACACGAGCCGCCGCGGCTCAGCCTGGCGCGGCGTGATAGCCGGTGCTTTGGCCGCCGCCACCGGGGCAGGGGCTGCCGCGTGCTGCGGCTGGAATTCGCAAGCAAACTCGAAGAAGGCGTGATCCGAAATGTAGGACCAGCGTGTGTTGCGCCGCGGCGCCTGGGCCGCCGGCTGCCGGGGGGCAACAACCGCAGGGGCAGCAGCGGGTGCAGCGATCACGGGCGCGACCGGAGCCTGGTTTGCAACACGCGCAGGTGACGGTTGCCGCGCGGACGGTATTGCCGTCTGGGGCTGCGGAGAAGCTGGTCTGGTGGTCGTGGTTGGCGCCGGAGCGGGCGCGGCAGCTTGTTGAACGGCTACGGCCGGCTGCTCGACCTGCGGCTCATGCTCCCCGTCCTCAGTCGAGATTTTCTTGATCTCGCGATCGGGTGTGCGCGTGAAGCGGACATTGGGTGCCAAGAAGAAATAGTCCTGCCATTCGGGGCGTGCAAACGCGCCGTCTCCGCCGAAATTGGGGAACACCGCACCGTCGTTCTGGGGTTTCACATAGCTATGCGCATTGGTGTCCCGGCCGATGATTCGACCGGCAAAATCGATGGCATGCGGCTGTGCCGGCTCGTGGCGTTGCTGCTCATCCTCCCCAAGCGCTGTTGCCGTCAGATTTGCCCGAGAAAAACGCATGGATGCCATACCGGAGACTCGCCAATTGAATGTCCCCTGAGACATAGGAACCGATGGTTAACAGTCCCTTCCGAAAACCGGCTGGACGCAAGCAACAGCGCCGTTTTGGCACAGCCGCGCAGCAGCCCTGGAGGCGCAAAACCAGCCTCCTGCGGGCAAGCAGGAGGCGCGAAACTGCCGAAGATTTTTTTGCGGATTGCTCCAGGGCCCCGATCGCGACTCGCAACGAAGAGACCTCGAAATCACGCCGGCCTGGCGGGTTTCGAGGCTGAGGCCGTACAGCGGACGGAAACAGGAGAGGGCAGCAGGATATCAAGGGCGTCAGCTCGCCCTGCAACGGCTGTCCGTTGGAAACAGTTTCAGCGGCTGTCGCAACGCGACAGTCCGCAAGATGGCTGATCCGAGCTGGGAGAAGGGTGTCCTGCAGCCAACAGCCGGCGCTTGGCTCAGCTGTTGTCATAAAGAGAAGATTATTACGTGCATTTAGCAGACCTGGCAGCGACCTACTCTCCCGCGTCTTGAGACGAAGTACCATTG